>CP089931.1:0-619813 GCA_021307325.1 Peptoniphilus sp. GNH
ATGAATTTTGATTATTTTTATAATAGGCAATCTGAGATGTATAACTTCATTAGGTTACCTATGGTATTAATGGAAGATGAGATTTTTGAGAGTATTTCTATTGAATCTAAAGTTTTGTATTCATATATGCTTAATCGAATGGGTCTTTCATATAAAAATGGCTGGATAGATGAAGATGGAAAAGTCTTTATTTACTACACAATTGAAAGTATAAAAGATCAATTTAATTGTGCCAGTGAAAAAGCAAATAAATTAATAGCTGAGCTTGATATTAAATCAGGAATAGGACTGATTGAAAAGAAAAGACAAGGACTGGGAAAGCCTAACAGAATTTATGTTAAAGACTTTATGAGCATATTTAATAATATGGAATTAAAAAATCAAGAAGTTCGAAAAACAAAATTCCAGAAGTTCGATAATCGAAATTCAAGAGATTCGAATATCGAAAGTCAAGATTTTCGAAAATCGGAAGGTAACTATAACAATATTAGTAATAATGAGTTAAGAAATAATGATTTTAGTAAGGGACAAAAGCCTTATGGAATATATAAAAATATATTTTTGACTGATGAAGAATACAAGGACTTAACAAATGAGTTAGGAAACAGAATTAATGAGTACATTGATAGGTTGTCGTCATATATGAAAGCAAATAACAGAGATTATCAGGATCACAAGGCAACGATAATCAATTGGTATCTTAATGATCAGGCAAAAAATATTAATAATAATACAACAAGGAAAATGAATTACGATATAGGAGAGAGTTTATGAAAAGATTAAAAGATTTTGTATTAAGAGAAAATGATATTGAAAGAAATGGACATATCTATTGCAAGGTATGTGGTACAAGAGTAGATGGAGAATTACTTGACCTTGGATTTACAAAGTTTATTCCTAGAATTAAATGTGAATGTGAAATAAAAAGAGATAAGGAAAACGAAGAAAGAGAAAGACTGATGAGAATATCGACATTGAAAAGAGATTGCTTCTCATCACCTATCCAACACAAATATAATTTTGAGAAATACTTAAATGAAAAAGGTCAAGCTTATAAAGTTGCTTATAATTATGCCAAAAGCTTTGAACAAATGAAAGAAGACAATGTTGGACTTTTATTTTATGGAGATGTTGGTAGTGGAAAAACTTATCTTGCTTGTTCAATTGCAAATGAATTAATTGAAAGAAAACAAGTTAGAGTTAAAATCATGAATTTATCCCAGGTTATAAATCAAATACAAAAATCAGCATTTAAGGTAGATTCAAACGAAATTATAAATAACCTATCTAATATTCCTTTATTAATCTTAGATGACCTTGGAATTGAAAGGGACACATCCTATGCAAGAGAACAAGTATATAACATTATAAACTCAAGATACTTAAAGGGTAGGCCGACAATTTTCACTACAAACTTATCATTAGAAATTATTCAAAATCCTAATATTGACCTTGAGTATCAGAGGATATATTCAAGAATACTTGAAATGACAATACCAGTTAAAGTTATAGGAGAAGATTTTAGAAGAAAAATCCATCAAGAGAAGTTAAGAAAATACAAAGAGTTACTTTTATATGGAGGTGGAATAGATGATTAATGAAGAAGTATCAAGGTCAAGTCTTAATCTTGAAGTAAGACTTGCCAAAGCAACAAGTAAAGCAATTCTTGATGCCTTAAAGAAAGTACACAAGCAAATAGAGGAACAAGGTGGTTTGAAAAATGTAATAAAAAATAATGGAGAAGAAGTAAAACTAAAGGATATGGTTAAAAAGGGACAGTTAGAAGAAATTAATCTAAAAGATCCTGAGTTAAAAGAATTAAAGAAAATTTTAAATAAACACGGAGTGAAGTTTTCTGTTATGAAAGATAAGGAAACTGGCAACCACTCTGTGTTTTTTCAATCTAAGGATATAAAGGTAATGGAACATGCCTTTAAAAAAGCAGTTAAGGCTTCTGAAAGAAAGGCCGATAGAAAAGATTCAATAACAAAGACTATAAATAAGTTTAAAGATATGGCTAAGGACACCATCAGCAAAGATAAAGTTAAAAATAAACATAAGGAGCAAAGCTTATGATAAGTAATTTAAAAACATTTGAAAATAAGAATTTTGGGAAACTCACTGTTATAGAAAAAGACGGTGAGTTTTTCTTTATAGCAAATGAAGTAGCAACTATGTTAGGTTATGTCAATCCGAGGAAAGCTGTTTATGACCATGTAGATGAGGAAGATAAGGGTGTAACGAAATGGAATACCCCTGGAGGAATACAGAATATTTCAATAATTAACGAATCAGGATTGTATTCACTTATCCTCTCATCAAAACTACCACAAGCAAAAATATTTAAAGCTTGGGTAACTAGAGAAGTCTTACCAAGTATTAGAAAAAATGGAGGATATATAGTAGGGCAAGAAAAGAAAACTAATGAAGAGTTACTTGCAGATGCAATT
Source organism: Peptoniphilus sp. GNH (assembly GCA_021307325.1). Classification (NCBI taxonomy): domain Bacteria; kingdom Bacillati; phylum Bacillota; class Tissierellia; order Tissierellales; family Peptoniphilaceae; genus Peptoniphilus; species Peptoniphilus sp. GNH. The sequence continues at coordinate 2,451 of CP089931.1, forward strand.
CTAGTAGCCAATAGAATTATTGCCGAAAGAGAAGAAGAGATTGAATTATTAAGACCAAAGGCAGACTATTATGACAAATTAGTAGATTATAACCTACTTACAAACTTTAGAAATACTGCCAAAGAGTTAGGAATACCACAAAATCAATTTATAAGTTTTTTAATGGATAAGGGATTAATTTACAGAGATAAGAAAAAGAAACTCTTACCTTATGCAGATAAGAACAATGGATATTTTGAAGTAAAAGAATGGGTTGATCCATTAGGTACACTTGTAGGAATACAAACATTTATAACACCAAAGGGAAGACACTACCTACTGATTTTATTAGATAGCGAAGGTTTTTACGATGAATAAGATATTGGAAGCTATTCTTTCTGATATTAAAAACCTAATTAAAATAGACAACCCAAAGAAATTTATATTAGCAAACATTCCTTATCTATCATTTTTCTACTTTGGAAATATCTTTTCTAAGCACATCAATTCTTATGTAGGAGGAGATATTATTGATAGAATAATGGTGGGAATTTCTGATATAGGAACTTTATCTTATATACCAAGCCTTAATCTAAGGGACTTGTTAGTAGGTATTTCAGTTGCTGCCATCGTTAAGCTAATTGTTTATAGTAAAGGGAAAAACAAAAAGAAATATAGGCAAGGTAAGGAATATGGCTCTGCAAGATGGGGAGAAAGTAAGGATATTGCTCCATACATTGACCCTAAGTTTGAAAATAATGTTCTTATAACTAATACTGAAAGACTAACAATGAATTCAAGACCTAAAAACCCTAAATATGCTAGAAATAAAAATGTATTAGTAATAGGTGGTTCTGGATCAGGTAAGACAAGATTTTATGTAAAGCCAAACCTAATGCAAATGCACTCTTCCTATGTAGTAACAGACCCTAAAGGAACACTTGTGTTAGAGTGTGGAAAAATGCTTTATGAAAATGGATATGACATAAAGATTTTAAACACAATAAACTTTAAAAAATCTATGAAATACAATCCCTTTGCTTATTTGAGAAGTGAAAAAGATATTTTAAAGCTTGTCCAAACCATAATTGCTAACACCAAGGGAGATGGAGAAAAGGCAGGAGAAGATTTCTGGGTAAAGGCTGAAAAGTTATATTACACTGCCCTTATCGGTTATATATATTATGAAGCACCAGAAGAAGAAAAGAACTTTAAGACGCTTTTGGATATGATTGACGCAAGTGAGGTTAGAGAAGATGACGAAACCTATATGAACCCAATTGATAGGCTCTTTGAAGCTCTTGAAAAGAAAGACCCAAGCCATTTTGCGGTTAAGCAATACAAGAAATATAAACTGGCAGCAGGAAAAACTGCCAAGTCAATTCTAATATCTTGTGGAGCGAGACTTGCACCTTTTGATATAAGAGAGCTTAGAGAACTAATGAGCGAAGATGAATTAGAACTCGATAAAATTGGAGATAGAAAAACTGCTTTATTCGTAATAATATCAGATACAGATGATACCTTTAACTTTGTAGTTTCAATAATGTATTCTCAATTATTTAATCTACTATGTGATAAGGCAGATGATGTGTATGGTGGAAGACTTCCAGTTCATGTTAGGTGTCTACTTGATGAGTTTGCAAATATCGGTTTGATTCCTAAATTTGAAAAACTAATAGCGACAATTCGTTCAAGAGAAATATCTGCAAGCATAATATTACAAGCACAATCTCAATTAAAAGCGATCTATAAAGATCACGCAGATACGATAGTTGGTAACTGTGACTCAACGCTCTTTTTAGGAGGAAAAGAAAAAACAACAGTAAAAGAGTTATCAGAAACCTTAGGAAAAGAAACCATAGACCTATATAACACATCAGAAACAAGATCAAATCAAAAATCTTTTGGTCTAAATTACCAAAAAACTGGCAAGGAACTTATGAGTCAAGATGAAATAACTGTAATGGATGGTGGTAAGTGTATATACCAGCTAAGAGGAGTAAGACCTTTCTTATCTGATAAATTTGATATTACAAAGCATAAGAATTATAGATTACTTGAAGATTATGATAAGAAGAATTTATTTGATGTGGAGGAGTTTTTGAAAAACAGAGATAAAATAAAATTAAACTCAAAATCGAAAATTCTCAAAATAAATTTATGATACAAAAACAATTTGTGACTTATAGACGGTTGACTTATAGTCGACAAAGTGCTAATATATAATTATATAGAGGTGCTATTGTATGATCAAAAAAGAATTAGGTCAGGAAATTAGAAAATCATAGAGGAGGAAACATGAAAAAAATTATACATTTACTTTTTTTATGCTTAATTTCAATATTTGTTTTTTTCTGTATTGAATATGTTGTATATAAATTCTTTATTCTCCACAATCCATTATATATAGTTACATTTATATTGTTTTTGGTTGTGTTTTCTTTGGATATTCATTTGTTGAATAAAATGAATTTTCCATATAAGATAATTTCCCCAGCGATTGCGTTAATAACAGTATTTTTAGGTTTGGCACTTTTGAAGTTTTTGCTACCTATTTTGAAATAAATATCGGTTAAAATTAGGCTGAGGAAAGAGAGAATTTCTATGACTTGCACAGAAGAATTACAAGTTATTGGAAGATTATGATAAGAAGAATTTATTTGATGTGGAAGAGTTTTTGAAAAACAGAGATAAAATAAAATTAAACTCAAAATCGAAAATTCTCAAAATAAATTTATGATACAAAAACAATTTGTGACTTATAGACAGTTGACTTATAGTCGACAAAGCGCTAATATATAATCATATGGAGGTGTTATTGTATGATTAAAAAAGAATTAGGTCAGGAAATTAGAAAATTAAGAACAGCTCGTGGATTTACACAAGAAACATTTTCTAAAGCGTGTGGATTGGATAGAACATATATTGCGGATGTAGAGCTTGGCAAGAGAAATATATCAATAGAAAATATTGATAAAATCGCAAAAGGACTTCAAATTACTTTGCCAGAATTATTTAAGTTTAATTCACCTATACAAAAAACAATCATCTTAAATATAAATGGCGAGCAGTTTATTTTAGAAAGTGATACAGAACTCACAATGGATAAGAAAAATTATATTGAAGCAATATGTGAGACAATGTACGATGAAAGTAATGAATGGTATGAAGATATATATGATATGTCCCCATATGATATAGCTGAGCTATTTGAAAAAACAGTAAAAGAAGAAGTAGGAATAACTGTTACATTTAAAGCGATAGACCTTGAAGTATCGATTTTAGAAGATTAGAAATAAGGTATTAATAGGCGATAGAAATTAAAAACTCTCAAGGAAAATATCAGCAAGCATAATACTGCAAGTACAATCTCAATTAAAATCAATCTATAAAGACCATGCAGATACAATAGTTGATAACAATGATTTTACACTCTTTCTATGGGGAAAAGAAACTATAGACCTATATAACACATCGGAAACCAGATCAAATCAAAAATCTTTAGGTCTAAATTACCAAAAAACTGGCAAAGAACTTATGAGCCAAGATGAAATAACTGTAATGGATGGCGGTAAGTGTATTTATCAGTTAAGAGGAGTAAGACCTTTCTTGTCAGATAAATTTGATATTACAAAGCATAAGAATTACAAGTTGTTGGAAGATTATGATAAGAAAAACTTGTTTGATGTGGAAGAGTATTTAACGAATAGAGATAAAATAAAAATAAATAGGAACAGTTTGATTACAAGATTATGAATTAAGCTTAGGATAAAAATATTTTTGATATAATATCTATATATAAACCATGGAGTTAGGCATATGAGGTCTTATGAAAGTAATGAAGAATTAAAAAATGAGATAAAGAAAACTTTTGAAAAGTATATTTCTGAGTTTGATAATATACCGGAAGAACTAAAAGACAAAAAAGTAGAAGAAGTTGATAGGACACCGGCAGAAAATCTTGCCTATCAAGTAGGTTGGACAACTTTACTCTTAAAATGGGAAGAAGATGAGAAAAAAGGACTGGAAGTTAAAACGCCATCAGATAATTTCAAATGGAATCAACTTGGAGAATTATATAAGTGGTTTACAGATACTTATGCTCATAAATCTTTAAAGGAGCTAAAAGAACAACTAAGACAAAATGTAGAAAATATTTGTCTTATGATCGATGAATTAACAGATGAAGAATTATTTAAACCACATATGAGAAAATGGGCAGATGAAGCAACCAAAACTGCTACTTGGGAAGTATATAAATTTATTCATGTAAATACAGTAGCGCCATTTGGAACATTTAGGACTAAGATTAGGAAATGGAAGAAATTAGTTCTATAGATAGAAAAGTATAAATAAGTTTACTTAGGAGGATTTTATGGCAGTTGCAAATATCAAAGTTACATTAAATTGCCCAATAGAAAAAGTATGGGATAAAGTTACTGACCTTCGTGATTTTGGTTGGAGAAGTGATATCAAAGATATCAAAATTATTGATGATAAGAATTTTGTAGAGATTACAAAAGATGGGATAGAAACAAATTTTAAAGTTATAGAATGTACGAAACATCAATGCTGATCTTTTGAAATTGAAAACGCAAATATAAAAGGAACTTGGATAGGAAAATTTTATTCGAATGGAGATAAAACAACATTAGATTTTACAGAAAATGTTATTTCTAAAAAATTTATATTTAAACCTTTTGTAGGATTATATTTAAGAAACCAACAAAAACTGTATTTTAAAGATTTGAAGGAAGCACTTAATTGTGAAGAAGCAAGTCATGTTCAAGTGTTATGAAAATAATAAAATAGATAAATTGGAGTAGCCTATTCATATATTTATATCTTTTCGAAAGGGTAAAACAATGATAGAAAGTAGACCTAAGTTTGATAAAATCACATCGTTTGATGAGTTTAATAAATACTATTGGTATCGTGAAGAACTTTCACAGATATGCAAGTTATTAGGATTAGAATATAGAGGTACAAAACAAGAACTCACTTATATTATTGAGCAGTACTTTAAGGGTGATGTGATTAAAAAGTCATCAATAAAAAACATAAAGAAACAAGTTGATTATATTACTTTAGATATGCCTTTACTTGAGTGTGGATTTTCCTTTAATTCAAAATTCAGAGAATATTTTTCTGTTGTAACAGGTGTTTTGCCTTTCAAATTTACTGCAGATATGGCAACGGCTTGGAGAAAAGTAAAAAGAGAAAATGATTTGAGTTTTACAATTCAAGATATGCTCAAAGTTTATTATGGAAAATCAGATTATGCTAAGTATGATAATTCGGTTTGTCAATGGAATCAATTTTTAAAGGATTTTTGTGCAGACGAAAATAGTTGTAACTACTCTAATAAAATACAAGTAGCTGCAATTCTTTGGAAAGAAGTCAGAGATTCAAAAAACAAAAAAGTTTATTCACGAGAACTTATAAAAAAATATGAGGATAAAATAGAAGACTACCACAAGTAAATAGAAACTATTTTTTTGAATGAAAAAAATTAATACAGATAGATGTTAGGCGATAGAAATTAAAAACTCTATCGTCTTTTTTTATACTCAAAATTAGGAGGTTAAGATGGTAAGGATAAGAAGTCCCACTTAAAACAATTTAATATATAAGACATTTAGCGATTGAAATATAAGTTCAGTCGCTTTTTTAATTGAAATTTTTAGATTAAGGAGAAGAAATTAATGGATAGAGAAATGATAAATATTAATGCAAATTTAGTTAAGGAAGCTAAATTTTCAGAATTTGAAAAAGATGGAGAAAGTGTTCAAGTAGCAAATTTTGCTCTTGTTAAAAATTATGGAAAGGGCAAAGAATATACAAATTGCTCAGTATATGGAGAAAAGGTAGAAATTGCAAAAGAATTTGAAAAAGGAGATCTAATCCATGTCTTTGGATATTTCAAAGAAAACAAAAAAGGAGATAAGGTCTACAAGAACTTTATAGTTAAATCACTAAATAAAATAGAAAATAAGAAAGAAAACGAGGAGGAATAATATGGAATTTTTTACAGCTGGAGTTGGAGTTTTAAAGACACTTGTAACTGCAATTGGTGCAGGTTTAGGAGCATGGGGAGTTATTAACTTAATGGAAGGTTATGGTAATGATAACCCTGGTGCTAAATCTCAAGGTATTAAGCAGCTTATGGCTGGTGGGGGAATTGTACTAATCGGTATTAAATTAATTCCACTACTTGCAAATGCTTTAAAATAGGAGAAAGTCTATGTTTGGTATCTTTGACAAGCTAACTGAATTTTTTAAGGATATGCTACTCGGAGGTATCAAAGCAAATCTTGAGTCCATGTTCTTAGATATAAATGACAAGGTAGGAGTTATTGCAACTGATGTTGGGAAGACACCAATGGGTTGGAATGGAGAAGTGTATAACTTCATAAAAAACATTAATGATAATGTGATCGTTCCAATAGCAGGTCTTATCATAACAGCAGTTTTATGTATTGAACTCATAAATATGGTTATGCAAAAGAATAATATGCACGATACAGATACTTTTGAGTTTTTCAAATACATTATAAAGATGTTTATAGCAGTCTACCTTGCAAGCCATGCCTTTGAATTTTCAATGGCAGTCTTTGATGTGGCACAAAATCTTGTAAACAAAGCGGCAGGGGTAATCACTACTTCTGCCACTGTTTCAGGAGATCAGATAGTTGCAATGGTTGATACATTAAAAGAAAAAGAAATAGGTGAGCTTTTAATGATATTAGTTGAAACAAGCCTTGTAAGGATTGCAATTCAATGTATATCTTTAACTATTACCTTAATAGTATATGGGCGTATGTTTGAAATATATGTCTACTCATCAGTATCATCCATACCATTTGCGACTATGGGAAATAAAGAATGGGGTCAGATTGGAACAAATTATATCAAGGGACTTTTTGCCTTGGGACTACAAGGTTTGTTTTTGATGGTATGTTTAGGTATCTACACCGTTTTAATAAGAACGGTACAGATTACAGATATTCACGCAAGCTTGTTTAGTATATTAGGATATGCTCTACTACTTGGACTTATGATGTTTAAGAGTGGAACAGTTGCAAAAAGTATTATGAATACGCACTAGGAGGAATAAATGTTAAAAAAGAAAAATTGTGCTTTATTGGGACTTGGAATTTTATTAGGAGGAACTTATGAAATCTTAAAAGAGAAAAAAAGAAATGAAGAGATTAGAAACTTAAAGAGGAGAATAAATAGACTCGGAAGATGTCACAATGAATTTGTTATGTATCAAGGCGAATACAATGACAGAAATGAAGAAAAACAAGAAGAATTAGAAGAAAGAATTAGCTACCTGGAAGAGGAAACAACATCTAATTATGACCATATACTTGAACTTTCCAAAGAAGAAGTAGAGGGAGATTAAAATGGCATATGTACCAATACCAAAAGATTTGGACAAGATTAAAACAAAGGTTGCCTTTAACTTAACCAAAAGACAACTTATAGGTTTTTCTGTGGCAGGACTAATTGGTATACCAACCTATTTATTTATGAAGAAATATCTACCTAATGATGTTTCTATCATTGTAATGCTAATAGTAACCCTGCCAATCTTTTTTATAACCTTATATGAAAAAGATACCTTAACTTTTGAAAAATATTTTAAATTTTTCTATCTTCATAAGTTTTATCAACCAACTAAGAGAATAAGAAAGGAGGCATACATTGAAGCAAAGAAAAAAGCAAATCAGCGACTTAAATCTAAGGGAAAAACAATTAAAAAAAGACCGAAAGGAAGTAAGAAGGCTAAAAACAAAGAAAGATCCAACAAATAGTCTTCTAAGTGTACTTTTAAAGAAAGGGAAAAAGAGATTTACTGTTGAAGATACAATTCCCTATATAAGAATGTTACCAGAGGGCATTTGCCAGTTAGATGAAAAAAATTATTCAAGGACAATTTCATTTCAAGATATAAATTACCAGTTGGCATTGGAAGAAGATAGAGATTTAATCTTTAACCAATTTGCCAACTTTTTAAATTCTTTTGATCCAAGTGTCCACATTGAACTTTCGTATGTAAATCAATTAGGAAGAAATAAAGACCTACAAGATGCAATTAAAATTGCTGATAAGGGAGACTTCTATGACGATGTAAGAAAAGAGTTTAGGGAGATGTTAAAGCTTCAACTTGCAAAGGGCAATAACGGACTTAAAAAGATGAAGTATATAACCTTTACAACAGAAGCCGATAACCTAGAGCAAGCAAGAGCAAAGTTAAATAGACTTGAAGTAGATATTTTATCTAACTTTAAATCTATGGGAGTAAGAGCAGAAAGCCTTGATGGTGAAGAAAGGCTAAGACTTGTTCACGATATGTTAAATCCAGACAAAAACTTTTATTTTTCATATAAAGATTTGAAGAAGAAAGAGTCTACAAAGTCACATATAACTCCCAATATCTTTAATTTTGCACCAGTAAATAATTTTAAATTTGGTAAATATATTGGAGCAGTAAGCCATTTTCAAATACTTGCAAGTGAGTTATCAGACAGAATGTTATCTGAGTTTTTAGATATTGATGACAATATTTATGTAGCTTTTCATATAGATGTAGTTGAACAAGCAGAAGCCATTAAACTCATTAAGAGAAAAAATACAGACCTGGATAGAATGAAAATTGAAGAACAAAAGAAAGCAGTTCGAGCAGGATATGATATGGATATTATTCCATCAGATATAAATACTTTTGGTGCGGATGTTAAGTCCATGTTATCTGACTTACAAAATAGAGATGAAAGGCTCTTTGTAGTTACCATAGTAATGATGAATTTTGCTAGGACTAATCAAAAATTAGAAAATACTATTGCTCAAATCTCATCAATTGCTAACAGACATAATTGTCAGGTGAAAAGATTATCTCATCAGCAAGAGCAAGGACTTGTTTCTGTCTTACCTCTAGGAGTTAACCAAGTCGAGATAAAAAGATTTTTAACTTCATCATCAACGGCAGTATTTATGCCTTTTACAACAGAAGAGCTATTTATTGATTCGGTAAATTCCTTGTATTATGGCTTAAATGCCCTTAGTCAAAACTTGATTATGGCAGATAGGAAGAAACTAAAGAACCCTAACGGATTAATATTAGGTACACCAGGTTCTGGTAAATCTTTCTCAGCAAAGAGAGAGATGGCAAATGCAATTCTTGTTACAGATGATGATGTAATTATTTGTGATCCTGAAGGCGAGTATTCAAACCTTGTAAAACAATTTAATGGAGAAGTTATTAAAGTTTCAGCAAAGTCAAAGGACTACCTTAATCCATTAGATATTAATATGAACTATGGAGATGGGGACGCACCTTTAAAGGATAAGGCAAACTTCATAATGTCTATGCTTGAACTTGTAGTAGGAGGATCAGGTCTTACTGCTGCAGAAAAATCTGTTATAGATAGGTGCTTGCCAAAGATATATCAAAAATATTTTGAAGACCCAAAACCAGAAAATATGCCTATACTAGGAGATTTATACGATATGCTCCTATCTCAAGAAGAGGGTGTTGGTAGAAAATTAGCAACAGAAATGGAAATTTATGTTAAAGGAAGTCTAAATGTCTTTAATAATAGGTCAAATGTTGATCTAAATAGGCAACTGCTCTGTTTTGATATAAAAGAGCTAGGAACACAACTTAAAAAAATAGGTATGCTTGTAATTCAAGACCAAGTTTGGAACAAGGTTTCCTTAAATAGAGGAAGCAAGTCTACAAGATACTATATAGATGAGTTCCACCTTTTATTAAAAGATCCACAAACTGCTTCATATTCAGTAGAAATCTGGAAAAGATTTAGAAAATGGGGAGGTATTCCAACAGGTATAACTCAAAACGTAAAAGATCTTTTAACAAGTCAGGAAATTGAAAATATCTTTGATAATACAGACTTTGTTCTAATGTTAAATCAAGCATCTGGAGATAGAGATATTCTTGCTAAGAAATTAAAAATATCGCCTTATCAGTTAAACTATATTACTAATTCAAACGCAGGTGAGGGACTCTTATTCTTTGGAAATACTATTGTTCCTTTTATAGATAAATTCCCTAAAGATACAATGCTATATAAGCTAATGACAACAAAACCAGAAGAAGCTAAGTAGGTGTGATATGGATAAAAAACTAAAAAAAGATTTTCAAAAGAAAATTATACGAAATAGGGACGCTCCTGAAAAAAATATGGATAGTAAACTTGTTCATTCAGATGATTATACCAATAAGATAATTAAAACTAAGGATAGGTTCGGAGATAAAATTTCAGAAAAAGAATCTAAACTTATTCATGAGAATGTATTAGCTAAAGATCAAAAACAAGATAAACTAAAAGATTTTCAGAAGGCTAAAAACAAGGAAAGAATTAGAAAAGAAGTTTTAGATAATAAGGATAAGGCTGGAGGAACAAAACAAGCTAATCTTGAAATAAGGTCAGATGAAAGCTTTAAATTTGATGAAGACTTAGATGTAGACTTCAAAAAGGTAAATTTTGATAGTGAAAACAGTAGAAATATTAATTCTAATAAATTAACAACAGATGATATTTCAGCTAAGTCTAAACCAATAAACAATAAAAAGCCATCAAGTAAAAGACAAGTTCTCAAAAATTACGAGGATAAACTTATCCATAGTAAGGATAAATTCCAAGACAAAATCAACGAGAAAGAGTCTAAGCGAATCCAGACAAGTGAAGATAAACCTATCGAAGCAAAGAAGAATAAGAGAATATACAGAAAAGATAAGCTTGTTAAAGATGGAGTAAGTAAGAACGAGAGTAATACTAATATCGATAAAAATCAAAAGCAGAAACTTTATCAAGAAAAGAAGTTTAGAGATAAGGAAAAAATTTCTAAAGAGATAGATAAAGAAAATAAGCTAAGCGAAGTTGATACAGAAAAAACTTTTGATAATCCTGAGATTAAAGACAATAATCTTGAATTTATAAAAGATGAAAAAGAAACGAGCCTTAAATCTTCAGAACAAAAGAAAGTTAATAAAAAGAAGACTTACTACAAGAGAAAAAATTATGAAAGTGATAAATTCACTCGAAAGAAAATCGATGACTTAAAAAATGAATCTAAGAAAGTTACAACTAAAGATTCTAAGAAAGCACAAGATGTTAAAGATTTTATCTCAGATAAAAAAATTGGAGAGCTTGAAAAGTCTAAAAGCAAGCTAAAGGACAACATCTTAAAGAATAAGACTAAAGGAAGTCTATCTTCTGGAGTCTTATTATCTGGAGCAAAGTCCTCAGAGTTAGTGAGAGATTATTTAAGTTCAGGATCTGACAATACTGGTGTAGAATCTGGAGAAAAGGTCGCTAATGTAAGCTCTAAACTCCAGCATGGAATAAGGAAGTATAAGCTAGACAAAAAGAAAAAGTCCTTAAAAAAGTTATCTAAACTTGATAAGAAAATAAGAAAGAGAAAAAGCAAGTTGGAGTTTAAAAGTGGTTTGGAAGATTTAAAAAAGTCAGACGCCTATATAAAGAAAAATAGATTTAAGAAGTTTTACCAGAGAAAACAAATGAAAAGCATGATAGCTAAAAAGCACGAAACAAGACTGGTAGATAGAGTTAAAAAAGCTATTTTAAGTTTAGGTAAGGCTTCTAAAGAGCTAATCGTAAGAAAAAGTAAGATGGTTCTATTTCTAGTAATAGGACTAGGTCTTATGCTATCAATCATGATTGGTGGTGGAAGTGTTGGTATGAGTGGACTAAGCAACTCAGTAAACTCAGTAATGACAACAACATACCTATCACAAGATACAGTTCTAAGTGAAGTTAATCAAGAATTTTCATCAATGGAATATGACCTACAATCACAAATAGAAAGTGTAAAAACAAGTCATCCTGGATATGACGAATATATCATAAATAAAGAAGGAGAAATTGGTCATAATACCCATGAACTTTTATCCTATATAACTTCAAGATGTGGAGAAGTAAAATCAGCATCTGAAGTAAAAGGAATTTTAAAAGAACTTTTCGACAAGATGTATAAGCTTGACTTTAAAGAAGAAATTGAAATTAGAACAAGAACAGTAGCAAGAACAAGATATGATAGTCGTGGCAATCCTTATACTAGCTATGAAAAAGAAGAGTACGAATATAAAAGGTTAATTGTAACTTTAAAGAAAAAAGAAATGGATGAAGTTGTTAGGGAAATATTTAAAGATTATCCAGACAATGTAGTTCATTATGAAGCTCTTCTTGAAGCTAAGGGGAATATGGGAGATGTTTTTGGATTAGGTAATGGGGACTTAGGAGAAATAGTAGACAATCCAAACTTTGGAAATCCTGGTCTTGCTTTTGATTCAGCTACTGCAAAAGCCTTATTTAATGAAGCAGAAAAACATATAGGTAAAAGATATGTGTTTGGAGCAAGTGGACCATCTAACTTTGACTGTTCAGGTTTTGTATGTTGGTCATTTACAAAGTCTGGTGTAAAGAGAATGCCAAGAACAACTGCATGGAGAATATATAAAGACTATTGTAATCCAGTAAGTCCAAGTGAAGCTCAACCTGGAGATATTATATTTTTCCACTCAACATATAACAGTGGAACACCAATATCTCACGTAGGAATATACGCAGGTAACGGAATGATGATTCACGCAGGAGATCCAATTCAATACACATCAATAAATTCAAAATATTGGAAATCACACTTTTATGGTTTTGGAAGACCAAGATAGAAGGGAGATATTATGTGAACAGAAAACTTATAAGTATTAGGAATAAAAAGAAAAAAATGGAAGAGAAATTGAAAGATTTAAATGCAAAATATAAAGAAATTTGCGATGAAGAAATACAAGTTGAAAATGAAGAAATAATTGTAACTCTTAGGAGGAACAATATTAGCTTGGAAGAATTAATGGAGAAAATCAATGATAGAAAAAGAGAAGAAAAATTAAAAGAAAAGGAGAACATTCATAATGAAGAAATTTAATACGAACAGACTAAGAGCCTTTTTTATGGCTCTTTTATTAGTTTTAACATCAACCTCAACTACTAATGTACTAGCTAAAGCTGATGATACAGATGGTAGTAAAAAAGTGATAGAGAGTTCTATTATTAAAATTAGTGATTTAGAAAATCAGATCAAAGACTTAAATGATAAGAAACAAGAAGACCAATCAAAGATAAATGAATTAAAGGAAAAGTTAGAATCTTGCAAAGATAATGGAGAGAAACTAAAACAAGAAAAAGCTAAGCTAGAAGAAGAAATTAGAGATAAAGATAATAAGGTTGCTCAATTGAATAAAGAAATTGAGGATTTTAAAAATTCTAACAATGATGAACTAATAGTAGAAATTACGCAGCTTAAAGATGAATTAAAAAGAATGCAAGATGAAAATGCAAAACTAAAAGAAGATTATTCATCTACAAAATGGGAGTTAGAAGCTGAGAAAGAAAAGACCGATAAAAACGAAAATAAAATCAAAGAAATGCAAGAAAAGCTTGAGTCTTTAGAAGGGGAACTTGCAAAGAAGACTAAAGAAATTGAAGATAAAGATAATAAAATTAAGGGTTTGGAAAAAGTTCTTGATGAAAAAGATACTAAGATAAAAGACTTAGAGTCTAAAAGGGAAGAGACAGAAAATTCTAAGTCAGAATGCTGTAAGAAAATTGAAGAACTTCAAAATGCTATTGATAGCTTAAAAGAATCTTCTGAAAATACAAAAAAAGAATTAGAAGATAAGATTAAAGGACTAGAAGAAAAACAAAAAGCTTCTGAAGAAGAAATTAAAAAGCTAAAAGGAGAATTAGATAAGAAAATTGAAGAAGCAAAGAAGTTAATCGAGGAAGCAAATAAAAAATCGAAAGAAGAACTTGAAAAGCAAGCTAAAGATGAAAAAGAAAAAAATCAAAACCAAGACCTATCTAAAAAATTAGATGAACTTCTAAAACTCCAAAAAGAAAACAGAGAGAAGAAAGAAGATAAGAAATCTCAAGATAAAAAATGGGACGAACTTTTGAAAACGGATGACAAGAACATCTTAAAACAATTTGATCTTAACAAGATGAAAAAGCAAGAGGAACAACAGGACAAAAAACAAGCTAAAGATGAAAAAGAATTTGCAGTTTTCCAAGTAGACAAAAACTTTTATAACATTATCAACAAAGATGGTAAGACAACAGTCTATATGGATGTAAAAACTTATGTGGATCAAGGAAGAACTATGATTCCAGTAAGATATATTGCTTATACTCTAGGTTTTAATGTTGAGTATGACAACTCTACTCGTGAAGCCATTTTCTCAAACAAAGAGAATAATATCTTAGCTAAAAAGACATTAAGACTAAATATTGATACTGGTGTTATGAAAGATTCAGATGGAAAGGTCTACAATTCAGATGTTAAGCCAGTGATTATAAATGGAAGAATTCATGCTTCAATTTCAAATATTGCTAAAGCTTTTGGAGCAAGTCATGGAGATATTAAAGATGGCAAAAACCAAACAATAGAATGGGACAATGCTAGAAAAGCAGTCTATGTATTTAAAAATGTAAAATAAGAAAGGATAGAAAAATGAATAAGAGTATTAAACGAGGAGTAGCCATAGCGTTACTCCTTTTTACATTTACAGTACCAGCAACTACATTTGCGATGACAAATGAAGGACAGATTGAAAGTCAAAACAAATCAATCTATGAACCACAAAAAGAAGAATTTGAAAAAATGTTGAAAGAAGATGTTTTTACACCATCAAAAGAAGAAATTCCTTATCAAGATGTTCCAAGAATACCAGGAAATACAAGTGAAGCAAATAAGCCTTCAAATAATCCTCCTAAGAAAACACCACTTGTAAAAGGTGGTAATACAAAGGCAGTAAATAATCTTGCGACTGGGGAAAATAAGGCAAGAGGTTCAGTAATTGAAAATGTCGATAGGAATGGAAAAGATATTACACCAAGTGGAGATACAGAAAAAGATAAAGAAAATCCAGTAGATGTAAGACAATTTTTAACATTTCAAACTAAAAGTGGAAAAACTATGCACCTAATAGTAGATCACTCATCAAATCAAGATAATGTAAGATTATTAACAGAAGTAGGAGAGCAAGACCTACTTAATATGATTGAATCAGAAGATAAAAATACTATAAAGGTTGAAGAGCCTAAGAAAGAAGAAGTAAAAAAAGAAGAACCTAAGACTGTTCCAGTAAAAGAAGAAAAGAAAAGTGGGATAGGTTCATTTCTAATTGTTGTACTTGTAATTGGAGGAGTTGTAGGAGCAGGATATTATTTTAAGGTAGTCAAAGCTAAAGAAGATAAAATGTTGGAAGACTTTGAAGAAGATGATGAGGATTATATTAGTGAGTCAGAAGATGAATCTGACAATGAAGAAAGTCATGAAGAATTTTTAGATGAAGATGATGAACTATTATAAGGATATGAAAATTTAATCTAAATTGAATATTTCTCCCGAATATGATACAATATTCGGGAGAAAGGTGGTGCAAAATGAATTCTTATTTAGATCAAATAAAAAATAGAATTAATGATTTTGATAGCAGGAAAGTTTTTATAAACAATGATTTTTTAGATATAGCAGGAAATGAAACTGTTCGTAGAACTTTAAATCAACTAGTTAGTGAAAATAAAATAACAAGAGTAATTAATGGATTCTATTATAATCCAAGATACAGTGAATTAATTGGAGAGTACGAAGCAGTATCAATTCACGAGTTGGCACTTGCTATAGCAAGAAAATACAATTGGAATATTGCACCATATAATAGCACAGCCTTAAACTTATTAGGACTTTCAACACAAGTTCCAACTCACTATAAATATATATCTAGTGGAAGATATAAGGAATATAAAATTGGAGATACGGTTTTAGAATTTAAAAAAGTAAATCCAGGAGAAATTGCCAATATGTCCCTAAAGACCGCAACAGTTATTCAAGCAATTAAGTCTTTGGGCAAAGAAAATATCAATGCCCAAGTTATACAAAAAATAAGAGAAAACTTAAGTGAAAAAGAAAGAATAGACTTAATGAACGAATCAAAATCAGTGCCAGCATGGATATATGAAGTAATAAGGGAAATTTGTGAGGGCAAAAATGAGTAAGTTTTATATAGAAAACAAAGAAGATTTAAGAGTTTTAATAGTCAATACTGCAAGAAAGAAAAATATATCTGAAGCCGTCATTGAAAAAGACTATTGGGTTACTTTTATCTTAGACTATCTATTTAATGAAAACAAATGGAGGGAATATTTTACCTTTAAAGGAGGAACATCACTTTCAAAATGCTTTGGACTTATAGAAAGATTTTCTGAAGATATAGATCTAATCTTAGATTGGCGAGTATTAGGTTACGAAGAAAAAGAACCTTGGTTAGAAAGGTCAAATACTAAACAGGATAAATTCAACAAAGAAGTCAATGAAAAGACTGAAATCTTTTTAAGAGATGAATTATTAAAAGTCTTAGAACAAGATTTCAAGGACATGGACTTTGAATTTATGATTGATACTCTTGATCCACAAACAATTCTATGTAAATATCCTAAAATCTTTGAATCTAATTATTTAACACAAAATATAAGACTTGAAATAGGAAGTCTTGCGGCATGGACACCTGCAATTGAAGTGGGAATATTGCCGATAATTAGCGAAGCCTATCCAAATGTATTTAAAGAAAAAACTTGCATAAGAACAGTATCGGCAGAGAGAACCTTTTGGGAAAAAGCAACTATTTTACACCACGAAGCAAATAGACCAGAAGCTTCTCCTATGCCCCACAGATATGCAAGACACTTTTATGACCTATATAAAATAGCAAATTCGGATTTTAAAAACAAAGCTTTAGAGGATAAGGAGTTATTAAAGAAAGTAACTGAATTTAAAATGAAATTTTATCCTAGGAAGTGGGCAAAGTATGAAGAAGCATTAAATGGTAAATTGAAGTTAGTTCCAAGAGAGTTTCGATTTTCTGAAATAGAAAAAGATTATAAGGCTATGTCAGAAATGATATATGGAGAATATCCAAACTTTGAAGAGATTATAAAAGTTCTTCAAGAACTAGAGAAAGAAGTTAATAAGTAAATCGAATACTCCCGAAAATAATACAATATTCGGGAGAAATACTTTGAGCGAGAGAGAAATCTTTCGCTCTTTTTTTATTTATGGAGGTATTAATGAAATTAGTAATAGCAGAAAAGCCAAGCGTAGCAGTTACAATTGCAAAAGTAATTGGAGCAAGAACAAGAAAAAACGGATATTATGAGGGGAATGGATACATTGTTTCTTGGTGTGTCGGTCATTTAATTCAAATGGCAAGTCCAGAAAGACACGACGAAAAATGGAAGAAATGGACAATAGAAAATCTTCCTATAATTCCAGAAGAATATATTTATGAAGTATCTAAAAGCACTAAAAAACAATATGGAGTTTTAAAGAAACTTTTAAACGATAAGAATATCGACACAGTTATAAATGCTTGTGATGCTGGAAGAGAGGGAGAACTTATTTTTAGGCTTGTATATAATCAAGCTAAATGTAAGAAGAAAATTCAAAGACTTTGGATATCTTCAATGGAAAACAAAGCTATTGAAGATGGTTTTAGAAATCTTAAAGACGGAGAAAAATTTGAAGACTTATATGGATCGGCAAGTGCAAGAGCTATTGCAGATTGGCTGGTAGGAATGAATTTAAGTAGGCTTTATTCTTGCATTTACAAGGAAACATATTCAGTTGGTAGAGTACAAACACCAACTCTATATTTAATAGCTAAAAGGGATAGTGAAATAAATCTATTTAAGAAGCAAAAATATTATACAGTTGACCTATCTTATAAAGGATTGAAACTTGTATCAGATAGGATTGATAAAATCGAAGTGGCAGAGCAACTTTTAAACTTGATAGAAGATGAAATAGTTATTACAGAGGTAGAGGATAAAGAAATAAGCACAAAACCAGATAAGCCTTATGATCTCACTACCTTACAGAGAGAAGCAAATAAATATTTTGGATATTCAGCAAATGACACTTTAAATATGGCACAAGGTCTGTATGAAAAAAAGCTAATCACATACCCAAGAACAGATAGCAGGTATTTAACCGATGATATGGTTACTACTATGAAAGAATTATTAGAAGGACTTGAAGAAGGTTTTAAAATCAACGAATCAAACTTTAAGTCTATTTTTAATTCATCTAAGGTTACAGACCACTATGCGATTATTCCTACTATATCAGGTATTGGAAAAGTTAAAGATTTATCTGATAAAGAAAGCAAAGTCTATAATCTAATTAAGGATAAACTACTTGCTTCATGTTCGGATAACTTAAAGGAATCTAGTAGAAAAATCAGATATGAATATGATAAATTTAACTTCAATGCAAGTGGAAAGACTATAATCGATGAAGGTTATACCAAGTATCTAAAGGCTTATGGAAAAGAAAAGCAAGAAAATGAATTACCAGATGTAAAGACTGGAGATAAAATTAAGCTAACTTCTAAAAATATATCGGAGAAATTTACAAAAGCTCCAAGTCATTATAATGAAGATACACTTTTAAAGGCTATGGAGAATGCAGGGATTGAATCACTGGATAAAGATATAGAAGTGGAGAGAAAAGGCTTAGGAACACCAGCTACAAGAGCAGGAATTATTGAAAATCTTATCCATAAGGACCTTATAAGAAGAGATAAGAAAAATCTACTTGTAACAGAAAAAGGCAATAGACTTGTATCAATTGTAGAGGATAAGTTTAAGTCAGCTAAAACAACATCTGAATGGGAAATGAAACTTGCAAAGATTAGCTCTGGTGAAGTAGATAAAGAAGACTTTTTAAGAGAAATAGAAGATAGTATAAGGGAGCTTGTAGATAGGTACAAGAATAATCTAAATGAATAAGGTAAAAATATTGGAGCTTTTCGGTGGCATAGGTGCTATTAGAAAGGCTTTTATTAATTTAAAGATATCTTATGAAGTAGTTGATTATGTAGAAATAGATAAGGCTTGTGTTAAATCATACAACGCACTTTATGGAGAGGCTTATAAGCCAAAATCAGTAGTAGGATATAAAGCTCCTAATGAGAAGATAGACTTAATTATGCATGGAAGTCCTTGCCAAGACTTTTCAAGAATAGGGAAAAAGCAAGGAGGAGTAAAGAATTCAGGAACTAGATCAAGCTTACTATTTGAAACAATTAGAATAATCAAAGAAATGAAAGATAAACCTAAATGGATAATTTGGGAAAATGTAAAAGGAGTCCTTGATAGAAATATGAGGGACTCCTTGTTTATTTATCTAAAGGAGTTAGAAGACCTTGGATATGAAAGTAAGTATGAAATTTTAAATGCAATGGACTTTGGGATACCTCAAAAAAGGGAGAGGATATTTGTTGTTTCATGTCTAGGAGCAAATAACTTTTCTTTTAATAAATTGGAGAGGAAAGAAACTAGACCACTAAGTGAATTTTTAGAAAAGGATGTAAGTGAACTTTATACAATGACCCAACCCTATATGCTGAAATTTTTAAATAAAAGCATAGATAACAGTTTTAGAGGGCGACTCAAAGTGATTAAAGATTTTTCTTATACTATTTCTACAAAACAAATGAGAGTACCTAATTCTGGAATAATAGATATTGGAAATGGTAGGTATAGGTATTTAACAGAAAGAGAATGCCTAAGACTCATGGGTTTTGATGATAGTGATATAGACAAATTAGAGGAAGTGCATTCAAGAAGAAAAAATTGCACTTCAAGCAAACTATATAAGCAGGCCGGCAATTCTATTGTGGTTGATGTTTTAATGTCTATTATAAAAGAAATTCATAGAATGGAGGTAGGAAATGCAAGTAAATGATTTTAAGAACATACAAGAAGCAATAAAGTATGAAGTTTTACAAGATGAAAAAGAATATTTAAAACTCTTAAAAGTTATAGGTAACAATCAGAAATATGATTTTTCTAGCCAACTAAGTATATACAACAAAGAACCTGAAGCTAGAGCTTGTGCGACATTTGATATGTGGAAGAAATATTTTGGTCGAGTTGTTATGAGAGGTCAAAAGGGTATTCCAATTTTAGTTGGAAGTGATGTAAACAAAAAAGTTTCATATATTTTTGATATTAGCCAGACCACATCAATGGATAGGAATATTAATGAGGTTAGCTTATGGCAGTTTGACCACGAAAATCATAACGAGGCTTTAAAAGAAATAATAAGAGATTCTTCATTTGAAGCTAGTGATTCACTCAATGAAAATATATTTTCTCTAAGTCGAATTTATGGAGATGAATATATTAACCTGGCTCTTGCTGATTTGAGAATAGATATAGAGGATAGACTGAGTTTTGAAAAGTTTATGAGAGACTCAATATCCTATGCGGTAGCTAATAGGTTTAATACAGTCTATCCTATGGATATGGAAAATTTAAAAAATAATTTTTTGAGGATTAATACAATTTCTTTAGAACAGATAGGTCTTGTAATATCAAGGGTTAGTGAAGATATTATAGATAGAACAATAGAAAAATCTAAGGAAATGGTTCGAGCTAAGCTGCTGACAGAAAGGGCCGGTGGCGACTATAATAGAGATATAGAAAATATAAATGAAAATAGAGGAGGTCAAGATGATTTATATAGACGAGATGATAGGTCAAGAAGTAGAGATGGACGAGTTTTCACAGATGGAAGCGACAGAAGAAATAGCAATGAAGATCGAAGAGAAAACCTTGGACATGATGGAGAAGGATCTGGAATTTATGGAGAGATTTCCGAATCCAACATACGCAGTTCTAAGACTGTCTTACCTGGTAGGGAGCGAAGACATGGAGAACTGGAAGAAACTTCAGAAAATGTACGAGGAGAAAACACTTTTGAACCACCTGAAGGAAATTCAGAATCAGGCAGTGGACTTTATCAAGAGAGAGAAAGTCAAGATGATGAAAGCACAAGGATTGACAGAGAAAATGATGAGAGGGAATCCAGAGGAATACCAAGGACAGATGAACAACTTGATGGCAACAGTGAAGAAAATGGCAATCAAGGAATACGTGGAAGCTTAGAAAATGAAATAAGTCCAGAAAAGGAAGCTGATGAAGCTTCTTTTTTTGATGGCAAAAACACTGAAAATAGAAAAGATTACTGGATTGTAGAATTTAATGAAAATCACGAATTAGTTCCCGATTATAGTGGGCAGATAGTAACTAAAGACTTAATTAATGTCCTAAGACAAAGGGATATTGATGTTAAAGACCATAATCAAACTCTTGGAGAAAATGAATTTGGAGAAATGACAGATGATTATATCGGATATTTCAAATTCTATTTTGATCACTATGTAGACGGCGAAGTTGTCGAACATTATAGAATTGACCTTGGAGATGGTGAAGAAGTTAATGAGCGTGAATTTTCATATTTAGAAGAGCAAGTTGCACTAAGTGAGGAAAAAGCTTCACAAGAAGAAGTTAAGGAAAAGATAGAGCCTAAGTTTAAGATAGGTGATCAGGTTAGATATAAAGATAAGGACTTTACCATTACAGATTTTGATGAACTAAGTGGAGGACTTAAAACTGTAACCATTAGAGATAATATGGAGTATATGGGAGGTATGATTAGGGGTTCGGAAGTAATTCCATATAGAAACGATTCATACCTTGAAGAAATCTTTGAAAATCTAAGTCAAACATCAGAAAAACTAGCAGTAAAAGTTGGTAAGGAATTTATTTTAGAAGATAAGAATACCTTTGATGGAATTAACTTAATTGAAGCTGGAACTAAGGTAGAAGTTAATGGGGAAGAATTCCCTTTATATAAAGGTGAAACATTTGAAGATAGTAGAAAGATTGATGACCTTTTAGATAGTGGAAACTATGAGATATACAAATTATCTGAGCATGAAAAACAAATTGAAAGACAAGTAGAGCAAGAAAGCTTTATAGATAACCACAATCCTGAAATTGACCAAATGATGGATAGATACAATGTGCCTAGGAAAGCAGCCGAAAATTTATTGAGGGGAAAAGAAGATTTAAAGAATCTAGGCTATGAACCTAATAAGGAAAGGCTAAGTTTTGCTAGAAATTATGACTTAAAAAATCATATTTACTCAGAATACCTAACACCATCAGAAAGACTAGATAAAAATATCAAAGCTATTAAAATGCTCAAAAGACTTGAAAATGAAAATAGGAGTCCAAGAGAGTATGAGCAAGCCTACCTTGCTGACTATCTAGGTTGGGGAGGTCTTGCCGATGTCTTCGATGAAGAAAAGGGAGGTCAATGGCTTGAAGCAAGAAACATTTTAAAAGAAAATCTAACAAATGATGAGTATATGAATGCTAAAGAGTCTACCTTAACATCGTTTTATACACCTAGAGAGGTAATGGACGGAATATATAAGACTCTAACAGATATGGGATTTATGACTGGAAATATCCTTGAACCGTCTGCAGGGGTCGGTAATTTTATTGGTAATATGCCAAGTGAAATACAAGGCTCTAAAGTATATGGAGTAGAAAAGGATAGTCTAAGCGGAAGAATAGCAAGAGAGCTTTATCCTGAAGCTAATATTCAAATTAAAGGATTTGAAGAAACAAACTTCTCAAATAACTTCTTTGATTTAGTAATTGGAAATGTACCCTTTGGAGATTTTAAAGTTAACGATCGTGAATATAACAGAAATAACTTTCTGATTCACGATTATTTTTTTGCAAAGTCAATAGATAAGGTTAGGAATGGAGGAATTATTGCCTTCATAACATCATCAGGAACTATGGATAAAAAAGATGAATCTGTTAGAAAATATATTAATGCAAGATGTGAGTTTTTAGGAGCTATGAGGCTTCCTAATACAACATTTAAGGGACTTGCTGGCACAGAAGTTACTTCAGATATTATTTTTCTAAAGAAGAGAGATTCAGTTATAGAAAGAGATGACGATTGGATTCATCTAGCAACTGATAATAAGGGTTTGACTTACAATAAATACTTTGTAGATAATCCTCAAATGGTATTAGGGGATATGAAAGAAGTATCTGGTAGATTTGGAAATACTATTACTTGTGATGAAAAAGAAGACGTAAATCTAAAAGATTTAATGGATCTTGCAAGTAAGGAAATATCTTCAAATTCAAAATATGAAGAGGTCGAGCTATTGGAAGATGAAGAATTAAGTCTTCCAGCAACAGACGATGTTAAAAACTTTTCTTACACTATTATTGATGAAGAGGTCTACCTAAGAGAAAACTCAGTCTTAATTAAGCAGAATATATCAGATAAAAACAAAGAAAAGATAAAAGATTATCTTGATGTAATGAGTGCTTTAAAAGATGTAATAGAAAAACAAAAGGACGATTTTTCTGATGAAGAAATAAAAGAATCACAAGCAAAGTTAAATGAAGTCTATGATAACTTTTCAAAAAAACATGGCTTTATTAACTCCTTATCAAACACTAGAGCCTTAAAGGAAGACTCAAACTTTCCTTTGGTTTCATCAATCGAAATACTTGATGATGAAGATAATTTCAAAGCTAAGAGTGATATATTCTCAAAAAGAACAATAACAAAGGCAAAGGTAGTAGACCATGTAGATACTTCCCTTGAAGCCTTAGTCTTATCTGTTTCACAAAAAGGATATGTAGATTTTGAATATATGGAATCTATCACAAATAAAGATAGGGATACCTTGATTGGTGAGCTTGAGGGCGAGATATTTTTAGACATTAAGGATACAGACCTAATAAATAACAGAATGCCCTTTGAAAACTTTGATAATGACGATCCATTTCATTTTTCATATGTATCGGCTGATGAGTATTTAAGTGGAAATATTAGAGAAAAGATTGGCTATCTCAATTCATATATAGGAGAAATTGAAAATGTAATAGATTTAGCACCTTCTGAAAAGAAAGATACATTATTAAATGAGTTAGGCAAACTTAAATATCAAAGAGAAAAATTACAAGAAGTTATGCCTGAAGAACTCACTGCTTCTGATATAAATGTAAGGTTAGGAGCAACATGGATACCTCAGAAAGATATAGAAGACTTTACTTTTAACCTTTTAAAAACACCAGGTTATGATAGGTGGAATATAAATGTAAGGTTCTCACCACATACAAGTGAATGGAACATTGAAGGTAAAAGTGTTGACTCGACTAATGACCTTTCTAACATGACTTATGGTACAAGTAGAGTGAATGCCTATAAGCTAATTGAAAATGCTCTTAATCTAAAAGATACAAAGGTATTTGATCAAGTAATAAATGATGATGGTTCTAAGACTTCAGTATTAAACAAAAAAGAAACTATGCTTGCAAGCCAAAAGCAAGAACTGATTAAAGAAGAATTTAAGAATTGGATATTTGAAGATCCTGATAGAAGATATAGGCTAGAAAAGATTTATAATGAAAAATTCAACTCAATTAGAAATAGAGAATTTGATGGTTCTAACTTAACTTTTGATGGAATGAATACTGAAATCAGACTTCGAGAACATCAGAAAAACGCAATAGCAAGGACTCTTTATGGTGGAAATACACTACTTGCCCATGTAGTAGGAGCAGGAAAGACATTTGAAATGGTAGCTTCTGCTATGGAATCTAAAAAGTTAGGACTTTCAAGTAAATCATTATTTGTAGTTCCTAACCATCTAACCACTCAAATTGGTAGAGAGTTTATGCAATTATATCCGTCAGCAAACATTATGGTGGCCGATAAAAAAGACTTCCAACCTAAAAATAGGAAAAGATTTATTGGTAGGATTGCAACGGGAGAATATGACGCAGTCATTATAGGACACTCTCAATTTGAAAAGATACCAATGTCCAAAGAATACCAGGTTAGACATATACAAGACCAAATAGATGATATAGTTTCCTTTATTGACGAGAATAAAAGAAATAGAGGAGAAAATTTCACAGTAAAACAACTAGAAAAGACAAAGAAGAAACTATTGGTAAGACTGGAAAAGCTAAACGATGACTTTAAAAAGGATGATGTAATAACCTTTGAAGAGCTAGGAGTAGATAAGTTATTTATAGACGAAGCTCATAATTACAAAAACCTATTCTTGCATACTAAAATGAGAAATGTTGCTGGTATTGGTCAAAGTGAAGCCTTTAAGTCTTCGGATATGTATATGAAATGTAGGTATATGGATGAAATGACAGATGGCAAGGGAGTTGTATTTGCTACTGGTACACCAATATCAAATTCAATGACAGAGCTTTATACCATGCAAAGATACCTTCAATATGACGATTTAAAGGCAAGAGGATTAGAACATTTTGACGCTTGGGCTTCTACTTTTGGAGAAACAGAAAACACCTTTGAGTTATCTCCAGAAGGTACTGGATATAGGCAAAAGACAAGATTTTCAAAGTTTTATAACTTGCCAGAACTGATGAACATGTTTAAAGAAGTAGCAGATATAAAGACTTCAGATATGTTGAATTTGCCAGTACCAGAAGCAAATTTTGAAGTTATTAAAACAAAACCTACTGAGGAACAGAAAGAAATATTAGAAGCTATTTCAGAAAGAGCTGACGCGGTTAGAAATAACCAAGTCGAACCAACAGAAGATAATATGCTAAAGATTACAAATGATGGTAAAAAGCTAGCCCTAGACCAAAGATTAATAAATCCACTACTACCCGATGATCCTAATTCAAAGGTAAATGTATGTGTAAAAAATATCTTTTCGATATGGGATAAGACAAAAGAAAATTCATCGACCCAATTAGTATTTTCAGATATGTCCACACCAAAAGGAGATGGAGAATTTAACATCTATGATGATATTAGAAATAAGCTAGTGAATATGGGAATACCAAAAGATGAAATAGCCTTTATCCACGAAGCAGATACAGACAAACAAAAAGATGAATTATTCTCCAAGGTAAGAAGAGGAGAAGTAAGGGTATTATTAGGCTCTACTCAAAAAATGGGAGCAGGTACAAATGTACAGAATAAATTAATAGCCTTACACGATTTAGACGTCCCATGGAGACCGTCTGATTTGGAGCGGTTCCAAGTGGGACAAGTAAAAAAACAAGGACTATCTCAATAAATACTAACGCAAGCACAAGTATAAAATAGGCTAAAGTGACTTATCAGCCTATTTATGATATAATATATCTTAACAATAAAACGGATAAGGGGTAATAATATGGCAATTTCTTATAAACCATTATGGCACTTATTGGTAGAAAGAGAAATGAACAAAGAAGACTTAAAAAGAGCTGCAAATATAACAAGCAACATAGTTTCAAGAATGAGCAAAAACTCTTATGTGAACTTAGAGTCATTAGAAAAGATTTGCTTGGCATTGGATTGCAGAATTGAAGATGTTATAGAAATTCATAGAAATGAGGTGGAATAAAATTGAGCAATCTATCACAAATCAGAAGAGCTGAAATGCTTGAATACTTAAACCATCTAAAAGAAATTCACACAGATGATGAAAGTAGGATTGCACTTGGAAAGATTGAAACAGCCTTAACTGAGAAAAAATATGGATTAGTTTGGGAAGAACACGAAGAAGAAGTAGACAAACAACTTGTTCATAACATACCAGTTTTTAAAGAGATAGAAGATAAAAAGATAGTTAGAGATAATACCACCGATTTCAATTTTCTCTTAGAGGGGGATAATCTACATTCTCTAAAATTACTAGATAAGACTCACAAGGGTAATATTGATGTTATCTATATTGATCCACCTTACAATACAAAGAATAAGGAATTTGTATATGATGATAATAGGGTAGGTCTTGATGATGGGTTTAGACATTCTAAATGGCTATCTTTTATGGGGAAAAGGCTAGATTATGCTAAGAATTTATTATCTGATGATGGGGTAATATTTATTAATATTGATGAAAATGAAGTCCATCAATTAAAAATTCTTGGTGACGAAATTTTTGGTGAAGATAATTTCTTGGGAGAATTTATCTGGAAAGCACGTTCTGGAAAAGGTGGAACTACAGCCTTAATTTCTATTGAGCATGAGTCTATTCTTTGTTATGCAAAAAATAAACCCGAAGCAAATTTTTATATGGAAATTAGGGTTAGTGATACTGAGAAGACAGAACAATTAAGGCAGTGGGGACAAGCTATATATAGGGAAGATAGACCAACAATGTTTTTCCCAATATTTTTTAATAATCTAGACAACAAATGGTGTTTACCAACTAAAGAGGAGTTGCAAAACTTATACGATAATGAAAATAAAGAGTTTAATGACTTATATTTAAATTCTTTAATTGAAAAATATAAAAAAGAAAATTGGGAATCATTTTTGCCGATTATCGATTCTAGGTATGGAAGATGGCGTAGAGGATATGACGGGATACAAGAGCTTATAGATGAAGAACTTATAATAAGTGACGGAGAAAAAGTAAAGCGAATAATACCTGGAGGAAATATTACAAAAACGGCTGTAAGTTCAATTTTGCCTGAAACATTAGGCACTTCAGCAAATGGAACTAAAGAAATAAAAGAGTTGTTTGACAACAAAAAAGTATTTGATACTACAAAGCCTTTATCTTTAGTAAAATATTTAATTAATCTTGGTACATTCAATAAGAAAAATGCTAATATAATAGACTATTTTGCTGGGAGTGGAACAACTGGGCAAGCAGTTATGCAGCTTAATAAAGAAGATGGTGGAAATAGGAAATATATTCTTTGTACTAACAATGAAAACAATATTTGCGAAAAAATCACTTATCAAAGAATGAAGAATATCCAAGAAGAACTTCCTCACAATCTTAAATACTATAAAACAGAATTTATACCAAAACTTTCAGAAGATGAAGAAATTTTATCTTCTAAACTTCTTGATTATATCAAAGAAATAGTCGAGCTTGAAAATATGTGTGAGATTGATGGAAACACCAGGAGAATAATTTTATCTGATGAAGATTTAAAGATAGCACTTACTGAAATGAAAAAAAGTGGTGTTTTGTATATCCCATCATTCATATTGCTTACTAATGAAATCAAGGATAGTATCGAGGAAAGAAAGCTTGAAGTTGTTACTATCCCAGATTATTATTTCACAGAAGAATTAAGAGAGGTGAACGAATTATGATGTTAGATTTATTTGATTTTCAAACAGATGCCAAAAACTATCTTTTGGATAAAACGACAGATCCAAATGCAAAAAGAAAAATCATTGTAAAAAGTCCGACCGGGTCTGGCAAAACAATAATTCTACTCTCTTATATCTATGATTATCTTCTATGGCAGGACCCTAATAAGGTATTTATCTGGCTTACTCCAGGCAAGGGAGATTTAGAGGAACAATCAAAAGATAAAATGGACGAGTTTATTCCTCATGCAAAATCTGCGAATATACACGATGCTCTTCTACAAGGTTTCAAGGGTGGTTACACCTATTTTATAAACTGGGAAATGATAACCAATAAAAAGAATAATGCACTTAAAGATAGTGAAAAGAAAAATCTTTTTGAAAGAATTGCAGAAGCACATAGGGAACAACTTTCTTTTATCACAATTATTGACGAGGAGCATTTGAACAACACCTCAAAAGCAGATGATATATTGTATGCCCTTAATTCTGATAGAGAAATACGAGTATCGGCAACAACAGTCAAAAACCCAATGGCAGAATTTTATGAAATACCAGAAGAAGAGGTAATAAATTCTGGTCTTATAACAAAGGCACTTTATATTAATCCTGGTATTGAAGCTGACGAGATGGACGACCTTGAAAGTGAAACTATTTATCTAATACAAAAAGCAGATGAAAAGAGAAAAGAAATCAAAGCCGAGTATGAGAAAATAGGAGAAAAAATCAATCCTTTAGTCATTATACAATTTCCAGATATGAGTGAGTCCTTAGTTACTTTTGTAGAAGAACACCTAACAAATATGGGTTACACCTATAAAAATAAAATGCTTGCTAAATGGTTAAGTGAGGAAAAAATAAATACACTTGATGTTACAAATGAAAATTCTAAGTCAAACTTCTTGATTATGAAACAAGCTATATCAACTGGTTGGGATTGTCCAAGAGCAAAGATACTTGTTAAACTTCGTGAGAATATGACAGAAACCTTTGAAACACAAACAATAGGACGCATAAGAAGAATGCCAAGAGCAAGGCACTATGACAATGACCTATTAGATTTTTGCTTCCTCTATACATTCGATGAAAAGTATAAAGAATCTGTTATACAGGGTGGAAATGCCTATGAAGTTAAGAGGTTATTCTTAAAAGACAAGTGCAAAGATTTTGAGCTTGTAAAAGAATATAGAAATAAAGACTATCAGTTTGTAGATGAAGTATTAGTTCGAGATAGAGCTTATGACTATTTCAAAGATAAATATAAACTAACCAACATTAAAAAGGACAATGAAAAATTATTAGAGTCTTATGGTTTTATAATGGGAACAAAAGTTATATCAACCTTTAGGACTGGTAAGTTTATAAAACTCAAAGATATAGTTGATGAAAAGCAAGGTGAAAATAGGGAAATAGCCTATGAAGTATCAACTCATGATCATGGAATTGATTGTTTGCACGCAGTTGATATGATAAAAAAAGTTACTGGTGTACCATCTAACAAAATGAGGGCAATTCTTCAACATCTTTTCCATAAAAATATACCATCAAGCAAGAAGTTATTAAATCTTTCTAATCGTGAGTGGTATGCTTTTATGATAAATAATGCTTATAAACTTAGAGATGACTTTTTAGATTTAGCTGCAATTTCTAATGCAAGACAAATGCAAATTTTGGATAAGAAAACTGAAAAATGGAAATTGCCTTTAGAAGATTTTTATAAGTATCTTCCGTATGAAACAGAAGTAGTTGAGTATGAGAAGAATGCTTATAAAGAATACAACACTTCTATGACAACATCTCAATTTAGATCGACTTCAGAACAACTCTTAGAAAACTATCTTGAAAGTAGAGATGATATAGATTGGTACTATAAAAATGGAGATACAGGGCAACAATATCTATCCGTTATTTACGGTAATAATCTAAGCAAAGAATATCTTTTTTATCCAGACTATATAATCAAAAAGAAAAATGGAGAAGTATGGATAATTGAAACTAAAGGTGGAGAGTCAAAAGGAAAAAGTAAAAACATTGATAAGCAGATCGAAAATAAATTCTATGCTTTTAAGGATTATGCAGATAGGCGTAAAATAAATTGGGGGTTTGTAAGAGATAAAGATACAAGGCTTTATATTAATAACACAGACTACACAGAAGAAATGAATAATGAAAATTGGAAAAGGCTAGAAGAATTATTTTAATGAGAATATAAAGATTTTAAATTTAATATTTAAGATGAGAGATAAACCTAAAGACGGAGCGAAAGGAGATTTAAAATGTTTTTGAAAAATATTTTTACAAATTTTTGGAGTAATTATGGCAAAAATTATTAAATTGCTAATTATAGAAGACAATGAAGATATTATTGATTTAATTAAATTATATAAGCCTGAATCTATGGAAATCTTTGACGCAAAAGATGGTAGACAAGGTTTAAAATTTTTTGATGAAGAAAAATTTGATTTGATAATTTTAGATTTGATGCTGCCAATATTAGATGGTTACCAAGTATTAAAGAAAATTAGAGAAACAAGTGATATACCAATTATAATATTATCTTCTAAAAATCTTGACTTTGAAATAATACTCGGATTAGATAAGGGTGCAGATGACTATGTTGTTAAGCCATTTAATCCTATGGAATTGTTTGCACGAGTTAATGCATTATTGAGAAGAGTTGATTCAA
Source organism: Peptoniphilus sp. GNH (assembly GCA_021307325.1). NCBI lineage: Bacteria > Bacillati > Bacillota > Tissierellia > Tissierellales > Peptoniphilaceae > Peptoniphilus > Peptoniphilus sp. GNH. The sequence continues at coordinate 33,208 of CP089931.1, forward strand.
AAAATAATAATAAGACTATAAAATCAGGGAATTTAGAATTGAATATGGAAACTTGTGAAGTATTTCGTTCAGGGAAAATTATAGATCTTACAGGTCAAGAATATAAATTATTAGAATTTTTAATGCAAAACAAGAATAAGGTATTTACTACTGACATTTTATTAGAAAGAATTTGGAATGATAATGAATATTATGATAATAATATAGTTTCTGTTTATATTAGTAGACTGAGAGATAAAATTGGAGATCGAGATTGTGAAAAGAAACACATTATAACAATAAGGGGACTGGGGTATAAATTTAATGATTAAAAACAAACAAATTACATTCAAAAAGTTTTTGTTCATAAGCATAATATCCATTGTTCTTATTGTATATGTATATAACATTTTAACTTCAAGTATTATGGAAGTGGTTGGGAATAAAATATTTTCAAATATTGCTCATCAGTATTCTGCAGATTATATTTTTGATGAGGACCTAAGTGAGAATGAGAATAAAATTAAAAAGCTTGATGGTTGGATACTCATATTAAATAATGATTTATCTTTGAGTTATATATCAGATGATAATGCTCCAAAAGTTTATTCTTTTGATGATATTGTTAATTTGAATAAAGGTAAATATAAATACAAAGACAGAACTTATTTTGCATCTATGAAAAATATAAAGAAAAATGGAATAAACAAATATGGAGTTGTTGTTATACCAACAAAATATATTAGTAATAGGGTTTTTGTTACTCCTAGTATGCAAGATTCGGGATTAATTTTTCTATTTTTTACACTAAAAGTTATTTTATTTATTTTAGGAACTTTTATAATTGTGCTCATATTCTCAAAAGTATTACATAGGAAATTATATAATCCTTTAAGTGAATTAGAAATGGGTTTTAAAAAGTTAAAGAAAGAAGACTATTCATTTAGTTTAAGAAAACAAGAATATAATAATATTTCTGAATTTGATTTTATTCAAAATGAATTTAATTCAACGGTGAAATCACTAAGAGAATTTCAAAAAGAGAGACTTGAAAATGAAAAAAGAAGGATTCAGTTATTTATTGATATAAGGCATGATCTCAAGACACCGATTACTGTTATTAAAGGTTTCTCAGAAGCATTAATTAATGGAAGAATTCCAATAGAAAGTTCTAAAAAATATTTGGAATCTATTGACAAAAATGCATCGAATATAGACACTTTGTTAAACGAATTATCAGAAATTATAGAGTATGAGGATTATTCTTATAGTTTAAATCTTGAGAAAATTGATTTCTGTGAATTTACAAGGAATGCAATAATAGACTTTTTACCAATATTTGAGCAAAATGAGATGAATGTAATAATTAACATTCCGGATGAAAAATTTTTTGTAAAGATTGATCAAAACATATTTTCTAGAGTATTTAAGAATTTGATGAAAAATATAATTGATCATAACGAAAAATATATTACAGTGTATTTTTCTATAGAAAATTGCTCCGAAAAAGTTAAGCTAATTATTGGAGATAGTGGAAATAAAATAAATGAAAAGTTGGCAAAAAATATTTTTGAACCATTTGTTACTAATGATACCTCAAGAAACACTTCTAATAAAAATAGAGGACTTGGTTTATCTATTGCGAAAAAAATTGTAGAGAAACATAATGGAAAAATATTTTTGAATCAAAACAATACAGAACTCTATAATAAAAGTTTTATAATAGAATTAAATAAATTAAATTAAGATATATGGATCTAGGATATTCTTCTAGATCTTTTTTTATTGACTTTTAATTTTAAAATATTTAAGACTGCTGAAAGGTTTATTAATATTAGAGAAAGATTAGAATAGCCTGAGTGTAATATTTATTTGTTATCATATTTATAAATAAGTGATGAGGAGGATTGTTATGGAACTATTGAAATTAGAATCCATTACAAAAGATTATGGAAATGGAAAAGGACTATTTAATTTTTCAATGAATTTGAATAAAGGCGAAATTGTAGGTCTAATAGGAATTAATGGTGCTGGGAAAACAACTTTATTAGACACAGTGTCAGGAAAAATTTTGGCAGATTCAGGAGAAATTTTTTATGAGGGTGAAAAAATAGGAATTGATTCTAAATGTAGAAAAGAATTTGGAATTTCTGTTAACCCTGGTTTTTATGATTATCTAAATACTTATGAAAATTTAAAGGCTATTTTATATTTAAACGGAATAAGTGATAAAAAGATTGTAAATGAAAAAATTAAAAATGTTTTAAAAATAGTTGGTCTTGAAAATGTTGAAAACAAAAAAATTAAAGAATTTTCTTTTGGAATGAAACAAAGATTAGGGTTCGCACAGGCAATACTGAATTCAGAATCAATTATGTTATTAGATGAACCATTTGTAGGTCTTGATGTCAATGGGAGAAATATGGTTAAAGAATATGTAAAAGATATGGTAGAAAAAAAGCAAATGGCAGTTGTGTTTTCGGATCATAATTTAGATGAAGTTAAAGACTTGTGTAATAGGTTGGTTGTAATAAGAAATGGGAAAAAAATTTATGATGGGAATCTAGATATAAAGAGTTCAATAATAATAAAGGTTAGAGATAGCAGTGGAATTGATGACTCTATTGTTAAAAAAATTGATTCAACTACAGTTGAGGTCACAGAAAGAAATCTTAATGACAAAATAAAGAATATTACAAAAATAACAGAAATAACAAGAATTGAAAAGGTTATAAATCCCTTAGAAAAGATGTTAGAGGTGAATAATAATGTTGAAAATCATTAAATTTGAAATTGGTAAGCAGGTTAAAAGAAAAGAAAATTTAATTTTATTTTTTATGTTTTTAATGCCATTACTTTATTCAATAGGTGTGTACAGAAACTCAAATATTATTACTTACAATAGTAGTGAACTGGTTAATGGACTTTCTTTTGCAAAGGACATGTTTACTTTTATATATATGGCTTTTATTGTTTATATTATATTAGCAATAAATAGTTCAAATATATTAAGAGGAGAAATAGAAAATAATAGTATTAGTGTAATGCTCACAAGAATAAACAATAGAAGTAAAATTTATAGAGCAAAATTATACGCTCAAATTATTTATTGGACAGTGATTACATGTTTATTTGTTTTATTTTCTATATTTTGCTATTACATTTTTATATCAAATTTAAAAATTGCAAGTGGTAGCATTGTAAGTAAAGACTGGATAAGTGATACTTTAATAATTATTTCATTATGGTCTTCATACATTTTTGTAATAAGTATGGTTCAAAGTTTGAGTATGAATTTTAAACCTTTTGTTTCTATAGGAATATTTATAATAGTTTTTATAATTTTAATGTACTTGAAAGAGTTTCCTAAAGTTCAATTGGTGTCTCCATTTTATTATCTAAATAAAATTTTAGATAATTGGAATACAATTATTTTTGTTAAATATATGATAATTAACTGGGGACTAGTATTTTTATTTTCTTTTTTAGGAATTAAAAAATTCAAAAAAAGTGACCTATAAAAATATATATTTTATAAAATATTTAATAGTTAGAATAAAAATATTGAGTAAAATTTTCTTAAAGTGCCTATGATTTTAGGCATTTTTTCTATATCTGACTTTAGGAGGTGATAATATAATATTTTTAACAAAACAATCAATTCAAGATACAAATAATAGGACGGGAAGAGGAGATCTTCATCGTCTTTTTTATTTTAAAGAAAGGAGATAAATATGAAAAAATTAGATCAAATAAGACAAGAGTCAAAAGAGATAAAAGATAAAATAGAGGATACAGAAGAAAGATTAAGGCAACTAAAAAATCAAGAAAAAAAGATATTAAAACAAGACATAATAAAAAGAAGAAAAGAAAGAACTCATAGGTTAATAACAAGAGGAGCAATCTTAGAAAGCCTTATAGAAAATGCAGAAGAACTAACAGACGAAGAAATAAAAATCCTACTAGAAGAAGCAACAAAGACAAAAGAATTCAAAGAAACACTAAGAATAATGAGAGGAAATTAAGAAAAATAAAGGGGTTTGTAAATAATCAAATCTCCCTTAGATTTTCTAAGGGCGCAATTATACACCCTAAAGGGTGCTTGCGTCCTGCGGAGCCAAACCCTTGCAGGGAGCAAAACCATTCGCTTTTTAAAAGTCAAGGGTAAATAAACTCGCTAAGGCTCGCCCTTGACTTTTAAAATTTGAAATGAACAAAACAATTAAGCCGACATACTGAAACAACAAAAATTAATTCAGTAGTCGGCTTTTTCTATTCTATCATTTCAAAACGCTCATTCACAAAGTGGATATAGAAAATCATCTAAGCCTCCACCTAAAACAACAAAGAAAGAAAGGAAGTGATAAAAATGGCAGACAGTTTTCATTTTTCAGTAAACATAATATCAAGAGGAAAAGGCAAAAGTGCAGTAGCAAGTGCAGCATATATAAGTGGAGAAAAAATAAAAAATGAATGGGACGGAGTAACCCATGACTATACAAGAAAAGAAAAAGTATTAGTAAAAAATATAATATTGCCTGATCATATACCAAAAGAATTTAATGATAGGTCTACCTTATGGAATAAAGTAGAAATGGCAGAAAAAAATTCTAATGCACAACTAGCAAGACAATTCATAATAGGACTACCAAAAGAATTAACTTTAAGTGAGAATAAAAACCTAGTCGAAAGATTTATAAAAGAAAATCTAACATCACAAGGAATGATAGTAGATTATGCAATTCATGATGAGAGTCAAGATAAAAATGGAAATATCCATTGTCATATAATGACCATAATGCGACCCATAAACGAAAAAGGAGAGTTCTTAGCAAAGTCAAAAAAAGAATATATCCTAGATGAAAAAGGAGAAAAAGTATTAAACAAAAATGGAAAACCAAAGACAATAAAAGTAGAACTAACAACCTGGAACGATAAAGGCAATGTAGAAAAATGGAGAGAAAATTTTTCAAACCTTTGCAATGAATATCTGGCAAAAAACAAAATAGAAAAAAGAGTAGACCATAGGAGTTTTAAAAGACAAAATTCAGATTATCTACCGACAATCCATTTAGGATCAGCAGCAAGTGCAATGGAAAGAAAGGGAATAGAAACTGACAAGGGAAACTATAATAGAGAAATAAGAAAATATAATGACCTTGTAAAAACAATAAAAGAAGAGATAAAAACATTAAAGGGTTGGATAGGGAATTTATTAGATAACCTAACTAATGCTTATGAAAAATTTAAGGATATAGAAAGAGATAAGGTAATAGACAACCCTAAACTTTTCAATCTAACAAATTATCTATTAACTTATTCAGAAATTCAAAAAGAAAAAAGTAAATATCTAAAAGGATATGCAAAAACCAATAAAGAAAAGTATGACTTCAAAAAGCTAACAAGTGCATATAGTTATTTAAGAAAAAATAATATAGAAACCATAGGTCAGTTACAAACAAAAATAGAAAATTTAAAGTCTAATAGTTATAAGCTAAATAAAAAAGCAAAGACAATCCATAAAGAAATGGAAGATGTAGAAAAGAAAATTCTATACTATGAAATCTACAAAGCCAAAAAAGAAGTTTATGAAGAATATCAAAAGAAAAACATATTCACAAAAGACACATTCTATAGTAAACATAAGAAAGACATAGACCAATATAAGGTAGTAAGCGAGAAATTAAAAAAACTCCTATCAGATAAGGAAAAACTAAGTCCTAAAAAATGGAATGAAGAAAAAAATCTTTTAATGGCAAATCTTGAAGAAATAAATAAAGAAAAAGACAAGATAAAAGATGAATACCAGGAAATTAATCATATAAAATATTCAGTAGATTTTGTAAACAAAGAACTTGGCATAGACTTATCCATAGAAATAGATAAGCTTATAAAACAAGGTGAAAAACCAAGTGTAATAGCACAGATTAAAAAATTCCAAGACCAAGTTATTAAAGATAATGAATATAGAGAAAGTATGAAAAACAAGAAAATAGATCAAGAAAGATAAGAGCTGGTAAAAATATCTTATCCAAGCTATAATATGACCAAGAAAATAAAGGCAGATCTAGGAGGTAATAGAGATGAATAAAAGGCAAGAGCTAATAAATGAACTCATAAAAGCAGATCAAGATGGAACATATAAAACATATAAAAGCACAGAAGAAATAAAATCAATGAGCAATGAAGAAATACAGATTATATATTCCAACATGAAAAACTATCTATCAGATAAAAGAACACACATAAACTACTAAAGGTGGAAAAGCAAAATAAGAGCAGAAAAACAACAAAAGGTACAAAGACCTAAGAAATATATAAAAACATCAAAATAAAGCATTCCACCACCAAGAACAATAAAATAAAAACAAGCAAAGGGAAGTATAGAAAAATTAAATCCTATACTTCCCTTTTTTTAATTCAAACAAAGGAGATAAAAAATGATAAACGAAGAAATAAGCAAAGAAGCAGGTCAAGCAGCACAAACCATAATAACATACACAATAAAGGCAGCAAAAGAATCAATCAACTTAGAAAAAGAAATAAGGAAAAAGATGAATGATACTTTAGAAAAAGCAAATGGAAACCTAAAAAGTCTTATGGGCGATGAAATGAAAATAAAAGACCTATACAAAAAAGGACAACTAGAAAATATAAGCATAGATCAAAGCGACCTCAAAGACTTAAAAAAAGAACTAAAAAAACTTGGAGTAAGCTTTTCAGTAATGAAAAACAAAGAAACACAAAACTATGAAATATTCTTCCAAGCCAAAGACATAAAAGTAATGGAATATGCCTTTAAGCAAGTCATAGCCAAGGAAAATAAAAAAGAAAAAGAAAGTATCCTAAAGCAAATAAAGAAATACAAAGACCTATCCATGAACAAGGATAAGACAAAAGAAAAAGTCAAAAGGAAAGTAAAAGAAAAAGTAAAACCAAACAAAAAAGATATGACCAGAGAAATCTAAGGGAGTAACGAAAAGTTACACCCTTAGACCCCCACAATAACAAGACTTCCGAAAAGCAGAAGTCCAGAATTCCGAAAATCGGAAATCAAGAATTTCGATTATCGAAAATCAAGAAAGGAGCAGATATGGCAACAAACAAAAGATATTATTGGATAAAATTAAAAGAAGAATTTTTCACAGACAAAAGGATAAAAAGGTTAAGGAGAATATCGGGAGGAGATACTTACACTATAATCTACCTCAAACTTCTACTACTGAGCCTAAAAGATGAGGGCAAACTCTATTATGACGGAGTAGAAAGTGATTTTATAAAAGAGTTAGCACTAACCATAGATGAAACAGACGATGATGTAATGGTTACAGTTAATTACTTAATCAATCAAGGCTTATTAGAAGTTGTAACAGAAAATGATGAATACTACCTAACTGAAATACCAAACTTAATCGGATCAGAAACAGCCTGGGCAGAGAAAAAAAGAAGATACAGACAAAATAAACAGAGGACATTGTCCTTAATGAGTCCAACCCATGTCCGACAAGAGATAGAGAAAGATATAGAGATAGATAAAGATAAAGAGAGAGAGGGAGAGATAGAAAAAGATAAAAAGTCCACCCCCATCTTTTATGGACAATACAAAAATGTAAGGTTAAGCAAAGAAGAATATCAAAACCTAAAAGACAAGCTGCAAGGACATACCGAAACAATGATTGAAAAGCTATCAAGATACATTAAAAGCACTGGGAAATACTATAAAGACCATTATGTAACAATCCTTAATTGGTATGAGGAAGATAAAGATAAACTAATACAGAAAGGTTTAAATAAAAAAATGAACTATGACGTAGGCGAATCTTTATAGATAAAAAGAGGTGGAAAGGCATTATTAAAGACTTTAAGTCTAAAAAGGTATAAAAGTATGCCAGAGATAATAAAAATGTAAATATGACACTTAAAAGGCGATTAGAAAATTAAAAATCTAATCGCCTTTTTTTATTGCAACAAAAGGGAGAAATTATATGGAATTAAAAAAGAAAAAACGAAGTGGAAAAATCAACTATGAAATAAAGCGAGTATATGTAGGCAAAAAGCCGATTGAAGAAGTATTTGAAGATATTATCGAGCATGTAGTCGAAAGAAACTTAGAAAAAGATAGAGAAAATAAACAAACGCAAGCGTAAGTATTGATTGACTAAACGGGAGTATTTTAGTATAATTAAATTATTGAGATAGTCCTGTTTAGGGAAAGGAGATTGAAATTGAGCAGGACTAAAAAATATGTAGCAGGACTTTATTGTAGACTATCAAAAGACGATGGAAACTCAGTTGAGAGTATGAGTATATGGTCACAAAAAGTAATGTTAAAACAATATGCAGAAAGTAACAATATCGCTATTTATGATTATTATGTAGATGATGGTTATTCTGGGACAAACTTTGAAAGACCATCATTTAAGAAGATGATTACTGATATTGAAAACGGAAAAATAAATTGTGTTATAACAAAAGACTTATCAAGGTTAGGAAGAAACTATCTTCAAAGTGGAGCATATATCGAAATGTACTTTCCACAAAAGAATATAAGATATATTGCAATAACTGATGGTATAGACACATTAAATAGCAATCAAAATGATATTATGCCATTTAAAAACATTCTCAATGAAATGTACGCAAAGGATACTTCCAAAAAAGTTAAAAGTGCAATTCAAAGCAGAATGAGAGAGGGAACATATATAGGCTCTAAAGCTCCATTTGGTTATCTAAAAGACCCTAATAATAAACGCAGATTAATAATAGATGAGAAAACTAAACCTATAATAGAACTCATTTATAAATTGTGTTTAGAGGGTAAGGGTACTCAACTTATTAGCCAGGAGTTGATGAAGAGAAAAATTCCAAGACCAAGTGCTTTTGTTGAAAATGCTGAAAAGCTTTATGGACTAACAGAAGAAAATAAATATCAATGGTCACATAGAATGGTGTTAAATGTTTTACGAGATCCAGTTTATTGTGGAAATATGGCGAGAAATAAAAGACCTACCTTATCATTTAAGAACTCAAAAAGAATGTATATTCCTAAAAGTGACTATATTTATGCTAGAAATACCCACGAGGGAATAGTCAGCGAGGAAGTATGGGAACAAGTTCAAACAATGGTCGATAAGAGGAAGTGTAACAATAAAAAGGGACTTTATTATGACAACATTTTTCAAGGACTTGTAAGATGTCCTAAATGTGGTTATGCATTGACACCAAAAACTGATTATAGGCTTAAAAAGAAAGAACTCATAGACTTTGTTCACTTTTCTTGCTCCACATATAAAAAATATGGGGTAAATGCTTGTTCATCACACAGAATTGAAGCTAGGGATCTATATAATATTGTTCTTGAAGATATACAATATCATGGAAGTATGGCACTATCTGCTAAAGAGGACTTTGTCGAAAAGATAATAGAAAAGATTGAAGTAGAAAAAATTGACGAGGGGAAAGAACTATCTAACAAGCTGGAGCTTAAAAAGAACCAATTAGCAGAATTAGACAGAAGCTATGAACAGTTATATGAAGATAGGTTAGAGGGAAATATAACCGAAAGAAACTTTAATCTAATGAATGTGAGCATATCTAAAAAACAAGACAAGTTAATTGAGGAAATTAAGGTCTTAGAGGGCGATATAGAAGAATCTTTTGAAACTGAAGATAACTACAAAAAATTCATGGATAATATTAGCAAGTACGCTAAGATAAAGTCGCTAAACAGATATATTCTAAATCAAGTTATAGATAAAATATATGTCTATGACAAGGAAGAAATAGACGGTCAAATAAGCCAAAAGGTTGAAATTCACTACAAGTTTATAGGTAAATTAAATTGACCACTTCGGACTACTCACCAGACCTAGAGCAAAGAAGTGGTAGAATTGTTCGTCAAGGTAATGAAAATGATAAGGTAAATATTTTTAGATATGTAACAGAAAATACTTTTGATTCTTATTTGTGGCAGACAATAGAGAATAAGCAGAAATTCATATCCCAAATAATGACCTCAAAAACTCCTGTAAGAGTTGCAGAAGATGTTGATGAAGCAAGTCTATCTTATTCAGAAATTAAGGCTCTAGCTACGGGTAATCCTCTGATTAAAGAAAAAATGGACTTAGATAACGAAGTTACAAAACTAAAAATGCTTGAAGCAAACTATAAATCTAATAAATACAAACTTGAAGATAAGGTAAATAAAATTTATCCTCAAAGTATTTTAAAAACTGAAATGGAAATACAAGCAGTTAAAGAAGATATTGCAAGTGTTGAAAAATTAGGAGAAGGAGACACAAAATTCACTTCAATCAGTCTTGGAGAAAATAAAATTTTAGATAAGAAAGAAGCTGGAGAGAAGCTATTAGAAGAAATAAAAAAGGTAAAGATAAATGATAGCAAGGTTATTGGTAAATATAGAAATTTAGACTTACAAGTTTCTTATAACTTCATGACTAATACTCACACCTTTAAACTACTAGGAAAAGCAGAATACTTTGGAGAGTTTTCAAACTCTACTGACGGTAATATAACAAGACTTGATAATGCCATTGAAAAAATGCCTTCAAGGCTTGAAAGATTAAATCAAAATCTTGAAAACTATAAAGAATCTTTAGAAAATGCTAAAGTAGAATTGACCAAACCATTTGAAAAAGCAGATGAGTTAAGGGATAAGACTCTAAGACTAGCTGAGATTAATAAACTTTTAGATATGGGAGAAGTAGAAGAATTAGAAAACCAATCACCATTATTAGAAGATTTAAAGAGAGCGATAGTAGATTATTCTAACTATGAGTTTTCAGAATCTAATAGTTATGAAGACTTTGACAAACTATACCCTGATTTAAGCCATATAGGACTTGCCTATACAGAAACACCTGACGGTAAGCACTCGATTCAATATGAGGTAAATTTGGAAGAAAAAACATGGACTCAGTATGTAGATAATGTAGCTATTAGAACAGAATCTTTTGTAGAGGAAGATATATCTAACTCACAAGCTCTTAAAGATATGACCGAAGCCATAAAGATGTCAAGTTTTGATGATCTGGTAGCAGTAAATGAAGAAGATTTGAAACAAGCTCTAGGACTAGAAATAGATGATGACGGAAACTTCTATGATCCACTAGCAAAAGATCTTGATAATGACGGAATACCAGATAGGTATGACAATGATTTTAAAGATAGTGATTACTTTGAATCAACTTATGATGTAGAGGATAATCTTCACGCAAGGGAAGAGAAACCATCAATATTGGGACAAATATCAAAATTCAAATCGGAAGAAGAAAAAGATAAAAACCAAGAAAAAAACGAAAAAGCACAAGAAAGATAGAGGAGGGCGAAAGGCTCTCCTTATTTAGTACAAGGAGGAAATTATGGAATACAAAGATATTAGAGAAAACTTAGAAGAAATGATGAATGATAACTACAAGGACTTTATAAAAGCACTTGTGAGCATAGAAAAAGGTGTTAATGATGAAAAAGCACTTGAAGAAGTCTATGTTTTATATATGAACAATGACACAACAGGTATATTAAATGATGACTTTGACTATATGATAGATGATATGAAAGAACAAGGTAAGATTGTTGAAAATGTAAGTGATTTTGAAGAAAAAGACGACCTCATAAATCTTGTCGGTAATATAGCTGGCAAAGTAGAAAATCTTGAAAGAGAAAATGCTAATAGAGAAAAGTTCAAAGTAAGTAATTTTTCTCTTGTTTCAAAAGATGATGATGGGAATAAAGTATATACCAATTGTTCAGCCTATGGAGATAAGACAAAAGATTTGGAAAACTTAAAACAAGGAGATTTTGTTAAAATCTTCGGACAAGTAAAAACAAGCATTGATAAAAATGGGAAAGAACACAAGAATGTTCGTATTTTCTCTTCTAAGCTCTTAAAAGCAAAAGAGCAAGTAAAGAGTCAATACAAGGATAAAAAGTCAATATTAGGGCAAATAAAAAGCTTTAAGACAGATGACAAAGCTAAGTCAAATAAGAAAGACCATAGCAAAGGCACAGAAAGATAAATATCGGCAGTCTTCGGACTGCCTTTATTTTTTTGCTTTTTTAAAGTGAGATATCAATTGATTGAAAATAACCTATAGTTAATGTTATAATAGATTTGTATGTAATAACAAACATAAGTATTTTTTAAATGTATATATGTACGAGATTAGCTATCGAAAAAATAATCTTGGAGGTTATATGGAATTAAGTTATAAAAGGTTATTTAAAAAACTTATTGATTTAGATATGCAACATATGATGATACCCTAGTAAGGAAGATTATCCAGAATGTTAGTGTTTATGATGACCACTTTGTAATATGCTTTAAATCTGGAATTGAAATGGAAGTATGATTTAATACTAATATAAACCGTCAATTAAGAGTTAGGTTCTCTTGATTGGCGGTTTTTGCATTGACTTTTACATGATTTATACATGTGATATTATCAAAAATGTTGTTTATAAGGTTATTGATAAGGAGTTGACCACATGAGTGATGTAATAAGCTGTTAGATGAAGCTATTAAAGAAACCGAAAACTTGTACGAAGGTGAAGTCTTTATTTTTAAGGATTTGTCTAAAGGATATGTATGGAACAGGATACCGAGAAAGGATGGTACTAATGTCTTAGTAGATGTTTTTGAGATATTTTAAATAATATAAAAAACACTTGAATAAATGCTCATATAACTATTGACACAAGAGAAAAACAATAATATAATAAATATACAACGTATGAATGATTGTTCAAGTATTCAGATGAAATGATTTAAAAAGAGGTGATGATATGACTAAAAAATTTAATTCAATTGAAAGATGTGACTGCAATGTAATTCATGAGGATATTGTAAATCAAGTTAGAGATAAAATGCCTCAAGAAGAAAGCCTTTATGATCTAGCAGAATTATTTAAAGTATTTGGAGATTCAGCACGAATCAGGATATTATGGGCTTTACATGAAGCTGAAATATGTGTTTGTGATATCGCTGTATTACTTAACATGACACAATCAGCAATTTCCCATCAGCTGAGAGTCTTAAAACAAGCTAATTTAGTGAAAAGTAGAAAAGAAGGAAAAGTAGTATATTATTCATTAGTTGATGATCATGTAAGAGAAATATTTGACCAAGGTCTAATTCATATCAACGAGAAGTAGTAATGCGGTAGAATAGAATATTTTTTGAAGATATTTGGGCATATATTAAAGTCTTCATTTCAAATGAGCAATGCTTCAAGAAAATTTGAAAAAGACTTGTAGTATTCAAAATAAAATTACAAATAATATTTAGGAGGATTTAATAATGAAAAAGAAATTTATACTTGAAGGTTTAGATTGTGCAAATTGCGCGGCAAAAATGGAAAAGGCTATTAATGAGCTTGATGGAGTGAAAGAAGCTACTGTTAACTTTATGACCACAAAACTCGTTATTGATGGTGAGGATGAAAAAATGCCAACAATAATAGCAGAGTCCGAAAAAATAGTTAAAAAAATCGAACCCGATACAACTATGAAAAAGGCTTAAAGGAGGCGATTTAGTATGAAAAAACGACTATGGCGAATAATTATTGGTGCAGCCGTGTTAGCTACAGCAGTATTGCTTAATTTAAATAACGAATGGTTACAGATTGCTCTCTTTATAATAAGTTACATTATTGTAGGTGGAGATGTTGTAAAAAGAGCTGTAAAAAATATTTTTAAAGGTCAAGTTTTCGATGAAAACTTTTTAATGAGTATTGCAACAATTGGTGCATTTTTTATTGGTGAGTATCCTGAAGGTGTTGCAGTTATGCTGTTTTATCAAGTTGGAGAACTGTTTCAAAGCTATGCAGTTGGCAAGTCGAGAAAGTCAATTGCAAGCCTTATGGATATTCGACCAGATTATGCAAATGTTAAAAAAGGTGATGAACTTGTCAAAGTTGACCCAGATGAAGTACAAATTGGAGATATTATTGTAATTAAAGCAGGAGAAAAAATTCCTCTTGATGGCAAGGTAATTGAGGGAAGTTCAATGATTGATACATCGGCACTAACAGGAGAATCTGTTCCTCGTGAAGTAGAAGTTGGAAGTGATATCCTAAGTGGGTCCATCAACATTAATGGGGTTATTACAGCAGAGGTTACCAAGGAATTTGGAGAATCTACTGTAAGTAAAATTCTTGATTTAGTTGAAAATGCAAGTAGTAAAAAATCCAATTCAGAACAATTTATTACGAAGTTTGCGAGATATTATACACCGGTTGTGGTTATAATTGCAGTTTTTCTAGCTATTATACCGCCTCTTGTTATAGACGGGGCGACTTTTAGTGATTGGATATATAGAGCACTAGCATTCCTTGTGGTATCCTGTCCGTGTGCTTTAGTTATTTCAATTCCTTTGAGTTTCTTCGGTGGAATAGGTGGAGCCTCAAAAAAAGGTGTTTTAGTCAAGGGTAGTAATTATTTAGAGGCATTAGCAGAAACTGAAATTGTTGTTTTTGATAAAACTGGAACACTAACGAAAGGTGTATTTAATGTACAGGAAATTCATCCAGAAGGAGTTTCCAAAGAAGAGCTACTAGAATTAACTGCACATGCGGAAAGCTATTCCAATCATCCGATTTCACTTTCACTGAAACGTGCATATAGCAAAGAAATAGACAATGGACGTATTTCAGATGTAGAAGAGATATCAGGTCATGGTGTTATTGCAACAGTAGATGGCAAAAAGGTTATGGCAGGAAATATCAAACTTATGAAAATGATGGATATCCCTTATTTCAAGGGAGAGCTGATCGGTACTGTTGTACATGTTGCTGTTAATAATAAATATATAGGTTACATTGTAATTGCCGATGAGGTAAAGGAAGATTCAGCACAAGCAATCAAGGAACTTAAGGCAGCTAATATTAAACAAACAGTTATGTTGACAGGTGATAATAAAAGTATTGGTTCAAAAGTTGCTAAAGAGCTTGGTCTTGATAAGGTTTATGCAGAACTGTTGCCAGCAGACAAAGTTGAAAAACTAGAAGAATTATTTTCGCAAAAATCTAAAAAAGGTAAACTTGCTTTTGTTGGTGACGGAATCAATGATGCACCTGTATTAACTCGTGCAGACATTGGAATAGCAATGGGTGGTTTAGGTTCTGATGCGGCCATTGAAGCTGCTGATGTTGTAATTATGACTGATGAGCCATCGAAAATTGCTACTGCAATGAAGATTTCTAAAAAAACACTAAAAATTGCACATCAAAACATAGTATTTGCAATTGTAATAAAAATAATTGTTCTTATTTTGAGTGCTTTTGGAATAGCTACTATGTGGGCAGCTATATTTGCAGATGTAGGTGTAACTATCATTGCAGTATTAAATGCTTTTAGAGCTTTGAATGTAAAGAATCTATAAACTATTTTTCCTATTCACCCCTTGAATGATATCGATAATTGACGATACAATCAAGGGGTATTTTTTAATTTAAAAACTATAAATGAAAATTGGTTGGGATTTACCTTGAATTAAATGGTTTTAAAGATATGGAGGTTATTTAATTGAAAGTTATTGATGAATGTTGCTGTGAATGTATAACACAAAATTTAAATGGAACAAAGGCGAGTTGCCCTGTCTGTAATAATGAAGGAGTAACAGTTAATAGGATAACCGTTGAACACTTGGTGACAGATGATTATCGTAATGCCGTTGATGGAGATCAATATAAGATATGCATGAATGAGGACTGCGACGTTATTTACTATAACTTAGATAAAGAAATAAAATTCTTAAAAGACCAAGTTAGGGTTCCTATTTGGTTTAAGAAAGATGCAGATCCTAAGTATGCTTGTTATTGCAGCAAAGTCACAGAAGACCAGGTAATTGAAGCAGTTGTAAAGCATGGTGCGAAAACCGTTAAAGAAGTAAATGCCATAACTGGAGCAATGAAAAATTCGCTTTGTAAGGAAAACAATCCTTTGGGGGTATGTTGTCATAAGATTATTCAGGAAGCCATTGATAAGGGATTAACCATGAAATGATTTGAGTTGATATGTTCTCACGAACAGACAAAACCGTTGATATCTTGCCACAAACGAGAGCCAATGTTGGATATGTTTCCAACTACGAGTGTGGATATGTTCCCCTTAACCATAGGGGGTTGAGAACGCAGTTTTGATAGCTATCAAGGCAACTCGAAACATGTTGAAGCCCTAACCCTGCTATCGCGCGATTAGCAAAGCTAATCGATGCGAAGCAGAGGTACCAAAGGCATTAGTCTTTCTTAGCCAATTGCTACGCTCTTGGAGAAAAACTGAATAGGCCTCACGTGTGCCCTGTGGGCATGCCAGGCTTTCCCAAAGAGAAGCGAGTGAATAACGAGCTTCAATTGATGAAAGCTACGGCTGAGGCTCTAGTATTGATGACAAGGGAATAGAGGGTTAGAGGCTCTGTAAAGCTTGAAATCAATAAGTTTATGAATTTTGAACTAAATAATCATATTATTAATTTTTTTATTAAAAGGCTAAGCAGCATTAAAAATAGTGAATGAGATGATTCAATATTAGATAAATAATTTTTGTTCGATCTAATCTTATGTATATACAATCTTCGTAGTTTGAGTGGATATCTATTATCATACTTGACAAAATTTTATAATTTAATTAGACTTATAAATAATACTTAAAAGAAAAGGTGGGAAAATTGTGAAGTTATTTCTTCAATTGTCTCCTTTGGCAACTGCCAAGGCACAATGTGTTTGCAGTCAATTTTTGATTGGTTATAAAAATTAAACATTTTGAAAGGAGAAATAATGGAAACAATAGTATCCGCTTTATTAGTTTTTGTCTCTACATCAATTGACTACTTAGTTGTTTTGACTATTTTATTCGCCAGTCAAGGAAAGAAAGGTTTGAAATCAATTTATGCAGGACAGTATTTAGGTACAGGACTGCTTGTACTGGTTAGTCTTATTGCCGCTTACTTTTTAAATTTTATTCCACAAGATTGGATTATCGGACTCCTTGGTCTAATTCCACTAGGTCTTGGTATAAGAGCAATTTTTGTGGATGAAGATATTGATGAAGAAGACATCGAGGGAAAAATTACCGGAGATGGATCAAAAATCTTAGCATTTACAAGTTTAACAGTGGCAATGGGTGGAGATAATTTAGGAATTTATATTCCCTATTTTACAGGAAAGAGTTTGATTGAGATTAGTATAAGTTTAGTAATATTTGCGTTAGGAATTTTGATTCTATGCAAATTATCTCAAAATCTCGCCTCAATTTCTGCTATCGGAGAGATTGTAGAAAAGTATAAAAAAATAATTGTTCCAGTCGTGTTTATTGGGCTAGGATTTTATATATTGATTGAAAATGGAACGATTAATTATTTCATATCCCTAATCACAAGTTAATAGTTATTTTTATATTTCAGACCTATTAAAGGAAATCTTTAGTAGGTCTTTTTTGTTTACTTAAAATTATCTTATCTGTCCCAAGAAATATGGTAAGCAAGAATTGTGTATGAAGTTGAAAATAAGTGTTTATTTTCTTGCCTGTTATATGGGAGGTAAATTATTCGAATAGAAAAACTGAATAAGAAAAAAGAAGTTTTATTTGAAGAACACTCAAAAGACTACTAGATGGTATGATGAAAAATCAAAACATATATATCTGTCAATTTAGATATGACAACAACAAAAAAAGGTGCTGATTTAATTCACAGTGTACCTATAGATAGGATTGTTTTAGAAACAGATGCTCCTTTTACAAAAGAAAGTAAAAAAAAGATATGATTATAAAATCTTAGAAGATACTATTACTCAAATAGCAAAAATAAAAAAAGTAACTTAGAGGATGTTATAATTCAAATTCAAGCTAATTCAAAGAAGATATTAGGATAGGAAGTAGTTACCTCTCCACTTCCTTCCCATAATAGTTTTCATAGTTTTTCCTATACTGAACAAGGTCAGAAAATTGCTCTTTATTCAAAGAATACTCTTGCATAAGGGTGTTCTTTTTTTCTTGCAGTGTATCGAGCTTGGATAGTATTTCTTTTGTATTTGGTAGCTTATTATAATTTTCTAAGATTTCTTTAGCGGCTATTTTATAGACGGAAAGTTCGCTATAATACTCCTCTTCAAATTGCTTATCTTCAGGATTTTTCTTGTGGTATTTATATATTTCACGATACTTATTTATAGTATAAATATTTTCCATATCTTTGGATAAACTCTTCATCTCAGTTTCAAATTTTTTTATTTTATCTAATAAGTCTTGTCTATCATCAGCAGATTTTTTGATCAGATCATCGAGCTGGGTAATGGAATTAATGCCTTGTTCTCTTAATTTAATTATTGAATCTGCCATTGTTTTGATATTGTGTTTTCTTGCCCAGACTTCGTAACCTTTAGAGGATTGTGCTTTTTCATTAGTAGATATATCAATAACATTTCCTACTCGTTTTTTAATAGGATTAGCTTTATTTATTATAGCTAAATCTATTCTTTCTTTGATCTTTTCTTCAGTATAATCTTCTCCGATAGTCTTTGCTCTTGTAAATCTTTGCTTATCTTTATGACGAAAAGCAATATGTTTACCAAACTTAATTTCATAATCAAGAGATTTCATATTTTCTAAAAACTCTTTCCACGAGTTAGACTTATTAATCATTCTATCTATATCAAATTGCAGTTTAGACTTCCAAGAATTTCCTTTCTTGTTTTGGTCATATTCATACCAGGATTTACCAGAAGTTTTATATTTTCTCTTGTAAGCTTCATAATATTTATCAATGACTGAAAGCTTATTTTCTTTACACAATTCATCACTTTGATACCTGATTTTATGGTAAGTTTTTTTGTTAGATTGGTAGCATTTACCAGTCTTATAATTAACATTATTAAAAATAATATGGTTATGGATATGCCCTCTATCTATATGAGTTGCAAGAACAAATTCATAATCTTCTTTTAAAATTTTCTTACATAATTCCATTCCAATTTCATTAGCTTTTATAGGATCAACCTCTCCTGGTAGAAAAGATTGAATTAAATGTCTAGCCAAAACTGTACCTTTAGTATCATTGTCTTCTCGTGTTTTCATAAATTGAATATGGGCAGTAGATGGATGACATTTGAATGAAGATACCAAGATTTTTTCATCAGTTTTTTCACTCTTAGTTATATAGTCTATTGCCAAATTTAGAGTTGATTTTATAGGATGTATTTTCGTAATTGCCATACTAATCACCAGAACTTTCTTCTGATTTATTAAGAAGTAGGGAATGGATCTGCCATATTTCTTTTGATAATTTTTCTATCTGTTTATTCATTGATTCAATTTCATTTTTGTAAATAACACCAGTTGTATTAGTAGCTTTTGCAATCTGGTTTATATTATTTGTTGCATTCGAAAGTAGCCATTGTAGGTTTCTAAATGGTTCTAAATCTACAACATAAATCTCTTTTTCTAACACACATTTCCTAAGAAAGTGGGACATAGTTTTGCAGTTTGCAAGTTTCATTTTCTTTTCAAAGATTTCTTTTTCTTCATCTGTTAAATATATTTTTAGTTGATTATTTCTTTTTCTATTATCCATAGTATATCTCCTTATCATAAAATATTGGGGTCTTAGGGTTCTCCCTAACAAGGTAAAATTGATAAAAAAAGAAGCAGTCCATAAAGGTTCTGCTTCATCAATTTTTCGTAAGTGGGTACTCACTTACTGTGCTTGCTATTAAAGTTATAAGCGTTAAGCGTTTATTCAGTTCTATTAATTATACCGCACTTATCGAAGCTAATAAACAACATAGAATAGATTTCAAGGAATATTTCAATATTAACAATATATTCTAAAAATGACAATTGTTTATTCTGCTAATCAGTAATGGAATCAGATAAGTTGTATAAATCTAAAATAGTTGTTTTAGACAATGTGTGTCATGATTGTATGGTTGATCTAGAAAGGAGATTAGTAGCAGACCTAACAAGATAATTTATAGAGAATTAAATAAAATGTTATCATAAAAAAATATATTTGATAGCGATTATTGACTTCATTAGTTTCTTTATGCTAAAATAAAGTAAACGGTGTTATCTTAATTTGGGAGGTGAAACTTACTGAGAGACAAAGATGTTACAATAAAGAAAATATTAAAAAGTGCAAAAAGCGAGTTTACAGAGCATGGATTCGAAGAGGCTTCTATTCGCACTATTGCTAAAAATGCAGGAATTACACCTGGTGCAATATATAAGCATTTTAAATCTAAAGAAGATATTTTTAAGGTACTTGTAAGTCCTATACTTAATCACTTATACAGAAGAAGTAAAGAATTGACAAATCAAGCGATTGAAGAAATTAAAGTAAATGGTTTACAAGCTTTTGGAGAAAAATCTGATGATAGTAATAGGGAATTATTGGAATTTATTTACCAAAACGATCCTATAGTTAATCTTCTGTTTAACTGTTCTCAGGGTACGGAATTTGAATCAATTCGTCATGATTTAGTGAATCTTGAAGTGCAGGGTGCTAAGAAATTAATTGAGGTTCTTAAAGAAAAAAAAATTGAAGTAAATGATTTGAATGATGATGAACTTCATGTTCTTTATACAATGGCATGTACGCCTTTATTTGAGGTAATCACACATAGGTATCCATATAATGAAGCCTTAAATTTTATCGATATGATGGAGGCAGCAATGAATTTTGGTTGGAGGAGGATTATTAAATGAAAACATAATATAAAATTAAAAATAATAAATTTTGAAATCGGGTTAATCCCGATTTTCTGCGTTTTATGGAAAGTAAACAAAAATAAAAAAAATTTACCAGTAAAGATTATTTTGAATCAATCATATTGCAACTGGTAAATAAATATAAAAATTTAAAAGGAGGTATTCAAATGAATGAAACAAAATTAAAAACAAAAGATTTAGTTAACATCGGCATTTTTTCAGTGATTTATATGGCACTATCCATGGCGGTAATGATTATTCCAATACTTTCACCGATACTTTGGTTATTATGGCCGGCAATGACAGGCATAATATGTAATTTTATTTACATGTTGTTGGTCTCTAAGGTGCCAAAACCAGGAACGGCTTTACTTTTGATAGCAATTACAGGGATTATATATTTTGCTATAGGAGAATGCACTTTTACAATTGTCATAACTTGCGTTATTGCAGGAGTTTTGGCAGAAATTACTAGAAAAATTTTGGGATATAAAAGTCAAAAAAGCGTAATAGTATCTTCAGGATTAATTTGCATTGGGTTGATTGGCTCACCATTGCCTATGTGGTTGTTCCAAGAATCTTATATGAAATCTATTATTAAAATGGGAATGAGTCCAGAATATGTAAATAAATTACAAACTTTAATTTCAATTCCAACACTTATCGGTATGATCATTACTGCATTTATTGGAGGAGTCATTGGTGCATATATAGGTAAAGCAATGTTCAAAAAACGTTTTGAGAAAGCTGGAATTATGTAAATGGAGGGTATTGTAAGAGGCATTATAAAGCTAAATCCACTAACTGAAATCATTTTTTGATTTCAGTTAGTATTATTAGCTTTGCAAATAATAGCTTAAAATTAGATTTTTTTATTCTTTTAATTGTTGCTATTATAGCGTTATTTATGGGACTTGTTAAAATATCTTTAAAGGCATTATCTATGTTTGTATTATTACAGGGATTGAAATATTTTGTTTTGCCGATTCTACCAGATGTCATATCAGCACATTTTGGATTATTGGTGATTCATGCTCCTAAGTTAATACCGATTTTTTTAGTTGGTCAAATTCTTGTAAAAACTAATCCTATACGAAATATTATGTATGCCTTAAAAATGATGCATTTTCCAAAAAGCCTAATTATTTCTCTAGCAATAGGCATCAGATATTTTCCATCTTTAAGAGAAGAAAAAATATTAATCTCAGATGCAATAAAAATAAGAGGCGTGACTGGATTTAAAAAGATACAATTAGGACTAATATCATTAATAGTTACAGCTTCTAATACCGCAGATGAATTAGCTCAGGCTATTACAGTAAGAGGGATAGAAAATCCTGCAAGAAAGACCTTTATGGATGATGCAGGATTTAACATTTGGGATCTAATAATTATTCTATTATGCATTCTGATGTTCTTTAATTTAAAGTTCAAGTTATTTTTATAAGAGGTACGAAACATGATTAATATAAATGAAGCTTCATATTCCTATAAGAGAAGCTTAGAAGATCAGTTAAAGAAAATTTCAATAAAGATTAATCAAGGAGAAGTTATCTTATTATGCGGAAAATCTGGTTCTGGGAAAACAACTATAACAAAATTAATCAATGGATTGATTCCTCATTTTTTAGAGGGAAATTTATTAGGAAATATTTTTATAAATGGGATAAACACAAAACAAATGAAGATATATGAAATTTCTGAAAAAGTGGGAACAATTTTTCAAAACCCAAAAACACAGTTTTTTAATTTAGATTCAGATAGTGAACTAACATTTGGATTAGAAAATTTAGGTGAAAACCCTGATAAAATAAAAAGACAAGTTTTTCAAGTAGTACGTGATTTGGGAATTGAAAGATTAAAAAACAGAAATGTTTTTATGATGTCAGGTGGAGAAAAGCAATTACTTGCTATTGCATCTATTTATGCTACCAATCCAGATGTATATGTGTTTGATGAACCTTCTGCAAATATTGATGAGTATGGCATTGAAAGAATAAGAGAGATGCTTATAAATCTTAAAGCTCAGGGTAAGACAATTATTATTTCTGAACATAGACTCTATTATTTAATGGATTTAATTGATAGAGCTATTTATTTACAAGACGGAAAAATAAAATATGTTTTTTCAAATGTGGAATTTTCTTCAATTAGTGATGACTCACGAAAGAAACTAGGACTTAGAACTTTTGTAAGAAAGAAAAATGATGATTTTGCAAATCCTGTCACATTTTGTGAATCTGATGACTTTGTAGTTTCAAATTTAGAATATGAAAATAAGAAACAAAAAATTTTAGATAAGATAAATATTTCCGGAAACAAGGGAGATATTATTGCAATAACAGGTAAAAATGGTCAAGGAAAAACAACATTAATGAGAATTTTGTGTGGACTGTTGAAAGAAAACGAAGGAAAAATAAGCTATAAAGGAAGTCCCATAAAATATAAAAAACGAAGAAAACTTTGTTATATGGTTATGCAAGATGTAATTCATCAGTTTTTTTCGGAATCTGTAAGAGATGAATTTAGTTTATTTGATTCTAAAATAGATGAAAAGCAAATAGATAATATTCTAGAAAAATTAGATCTTAAAAAATTAGATAATCGTCATCCTATGTGCTTATCAGGAGGTCAAATGCAGAGACTTTCTGTAGCATTGGGGATGTTAATGAATAGAGAAATTATTATTTTGGACGAACCAACGAGTGGACTTGATTATACAAATATGCTCGAAATAAGCAAAGTCATTAAAGAATTTTCAAATAATAAAATTATATTTATTGTTACGCATGATAATGAATTGATTGATAGTACATGTAATAAATTATTGGAAATTTGCGATGGCAGAATAAAAAGATTTTATGAAAGAAGGTAAAAGATGGATATCTTAAAGGGACATAAAAGCAAGATTTTCGCAGCTGTATTCATTGCGATAATAGGAGTAGGATTTGGTGTAATACCTTATTTTTCTGTAGCAGCCATTATTAATAACTTGGTTGCAAAAAATACAAATTTAAATAATTATTATCCATATATTTTTGCTGTATTTCTGGGATTTTTGGCAAGTATATTATTTCATGAAATATCTACTATTATTTCTCATAATCTTGCCTACAGGATTATTGAAGATAAAAGAAAGTTATTAGCTGACAAATTAAGTAAAATTTCTATGGGAGAAGTTGAAAGAAAGAGCAGCGGACAGTGGTCTCAATTTATGGTGGAAACACTTGATAAAATGGAAAAACCGATTGCTCATGTGATTCCAGAAGTTATTGCTAATATATTCATTCCTATAGTATTGATCATAACAATTTTTATAATGGACTGGAGAATAGGAATTGCAAATTTACTTACAATTCCATTGGGATTATTGTTCTCAATGTTAATGATGCGAGGTTATGAAGAAAAATCTAAAAGATACCAAGAAGCAGCTAAAGCTATGAATACGACAATGGTTGAATATGTAAATGGTATTAAAGTTATAAAAGCATTTAATAAATCAGCATCATCATTTGGGAAATTTAGAAAGACTGTTGAAGAGAATAAGAACGCAATGCTTGATTGGTATTTGAGTGTTTGTTTTTCAATGACAGCAACTATGGAAACTATCCCGTCAACTATGGTATTCGTTTTACCAGCTTCCTTGTATTTCTTTATGAAGGGTAGTGTTGAAGTAGGGACTCTTATCATGTGTATATTGCTATCATATGCTTCATATAAACCATTAATAAAAGCTATGAGTCATATGGAAACAATAGCAAATATAAAAGTTGTATTTGAAGAAATAAAAAAAATAATGGAAATTCCTAACTTAAAAAGAGGAGAAGAAGTAAGAGATATAAAATCTTATGATGTAGAGTTTAAAGATGTTACATTTGCATATGAAGAGTCAAAGAATGTATTAAATAATATTTCGTTTAAAGCAAATGAAAATGAGTTAACTGCAATCGTTGGAAATTCAGGTAGTGGAAAGTCTACTATTACAAAACTAATCGCAGGATTTTGGAATGTTTCTAATGGAGAAATTTTAATTGGAAAAACAAATTTGAACGAATTGCCTTTAAAACAGAATATGGAGCTTGTTAGCTATGTGTCGCAAGAAAACTTTCTTTTTAATAAAACAATATTAGAAAATTTAAAGATGGCGAAGGAAGATGCGAGTATGGATGAAATTAAAGAGGCTTGTGAAAAAGCGAGTTGCTATAATTTTATAAAGAGCCTACCAAATGGATATGAAACTATTGTAGGAAAGGGAGGAGCAAATCTTTCTGGAGGAGAAAAGCAAAGAATTGCAATAGCTAGGTGTTTTTTAAAGAATAGTCCTATTGTACTACTTGATGAAGCAACAGCATATTCTGATCCTGACAATGAATCAGTTATTCAACAGTCTATTGATAAGTTAATTAAAGATAAAACAGTGATTATGGTAGCTCACAGGTTATCTACAATTGTAAATGCAAATAAAATAATTGTGGTGGATAATGGAGAAGTAATTGAAGAAGGCACTCATAAACAATTACTAGAGTTAAATGGGAGATACAAAAAAATGTGGGATGTATATACAGAATCTAAAGAAATCGAGGTGATATAAAGTGAGAGAATTGATAAAAACTTTATATGAGGTGTCAGGGTCATATTCAAATAAAATAACAAAAATGCTTATTTTTGATGTATTTAAGGGAGTATTTGAAGGAGTTTCTTTAGGTGCAATTCTATTATGTTTGACCAAAATTTGTGAAAATATATTCACGAACCAAAGCATTTTAATGAAAGATGTGTATATTGTTTTTATTATTGCAGCTATAAGTGTGGTGGGAAAAATTATATTTGGATATCTGGCTGATAAAAACAAATACATTGCTTCGTACAATTTAGGAGCAGAAAATAGATTATATATTGGTGATCGTTTAAAAAATGTAAACATGGGATATTTCAGCACAAATTCTTTAGGGAATATAGCAGGAGCATTGTCAACTGTTATAGGTGAACTTGAAACAATAGGAGTTTTTATTATTGAGCAAATGCTTGTAGGTACAATACAGACACTAATTATGGTTATTTTCATACTACCTTATGATTTTGCAACAGCTATAATTATATTGTTGACTTTGATTGTTGGAACCTTAGTAAACTTATTCACACAAAAAAGCACAGATCAACTAACAGAGAGATTGTTAGGACTTAAATTGGATTTAAGTGAAAAAATGCTTGAGTATGTAAATGGGATAGGAATAACTAAAGCATTTGGAAAAGATAAAAATACAGTCAAGGAACTAAACGAAAGTATTACAAAAAGTCGCAAAGGCTTCCTTGCTGTAGAAAAAATTTTAGTTCCAACACAGTTTTTATTCTTGTTAGTATTTAAACTTGGTATTTGTGTGATAATTTTTAGTTCTATAATAAGATATTTATCAGGGGATATTGAAGTTACTAAAGCTATTATATTAATTGTTATGAGTTTTGTTGTTTTTTCTGGATTTGAATTAGCAGGAAGTATGCAGAGTATTAAGGGTGTTGCTGTACGAAATCTTAATACTGTTATAAATTTAAGAAATTTGCCTGTAATTGAAGAAGGTGAAATGACAGAAGTAGATAAAGCAGAAATATCAATGAACAATATTTCATTTTCTTATGGAAAAGAAAATCTTTTCAATAATCTAAGTATGCTTGTTCCAGATGGAAAAACTACTGCTCTTGTTGGATTTTCAGGAAGTGGTAAAACAACACTTTGCAATTTAATGGCGAGGTTTTGGGATGTAAATTCTGGCGAAGTAAAAGTTGGAAATCTAAATATTAAACAGTACAAGTATGATGAATTGCTTTCAAATTTTAGCTTTGTTTTTCAAGACGTGTATCTTTTTGATGATACCATAAAAAACAATATTAAGTTTGGTAATCCAAATGCAACAGATGAAGAAATGATAGATATTGCCAAAAAAGCTCAGTGCCATGATTTTATTATGAAATTGCCACAAGCTTATGAAACTGTTTTGCAAGAAGGGGGTTCAAATCTATCGGGTGGTGAGCGTCAACGAATTTCTATTGCAAGAGCCATGTTAAAACCGAGTAGGTTTGTAGTTCTTGATGAGGCAACTTCAAGCGTAGATCCAGAAAATGAAAAAGAATTATTGATTGCTTTGAAAAACTTATTAAAAGGCAAAACCGTTATTGTAATTGCACACAAGCTTTCTACTGTAAAAAATGCAGATCAGATAGTTGTTTTAAAAGATGGTGTTATAAAACAAGTAGGAACACATAGTGAACTTGCATCTAAACATGGAATATATAAGGATTTTATTGAAATCAGAAAACAATCTGAAAAGTGGAAGATTTAAATTTGAGTAATAGATCAATCTTAATTTTTGACGAACCTACAAGTGGTTTGGATTTTAAGAATATGAAAAAAGGAGGATGATTTTATGAAACAAGATATGAAAGAACAATTATTAAGCAAAAGACCTATAGACCTACTTTTTCAATTATCTATCCCTGCTGTAATAGGAATGATAGTAATAGGTCTTTATCCACTAATGGATGGAATTTTTGCAGGAAATATTATAGGACAAACTGCAATGACAGCTTGTGGTGTAGCTATGCCACTTACCTTTTTTAATAGTGGAGTATCTACACTCATAGGTGTAGGTTCAGCATCGGTTTTATCAAGAGCTATAGGAAAGGGCGACCAAAAAACAGTTGATAAAATTATGGGGAATTTAATCTTTTGGGTTATTCTATTCTCATCAATTATTACAATAGGCGGAATTTTACTTGCACCACATTTTTTAGATATGGTTGGAGCAAGTGGAGAAATTAAAGAATATGGTATCAGATATTTACGAGTAATTTTTATTGGTTCTTTATTTGTAAACTTTACT
This sequence comes from Peptoniphilus sp. GNH, assembly GCA_021307325.1. Taxonomy (NCBI): domain Bacteria; kingdom Bacillati; phylum Bacillota; class Tissierellia; order Tissierellales; family Peptoniphilaceae; genus Peptoniphilus; species Peptoniphilus sp. GNH. The sequence goes on from CP089931.1 coordinate 60,783, forward strand.
CAATCAGCAAACATGGTTATGCGTGGAGAAGGATTAATGAAAAAAGCAATGCTAATTATGGGGCTAGGGGCTTTTTTAAACATAATTCTTGATCCAATTCTAATGAAATTAATGGGAAAATACGCAATAGAAGGGGCTGCACTTGCAACTATTACAGCACAATTCGTTCAAGCGATAATAACACTCCATTACTTCAAATATAAAAGTAAAGCAGTAAAAATAAATAAAATCAAACCTGATCAGGAAATAAAAAAAGAAATGTTTGGCGTAGGGTCATCTGCTATGATGATGCAAATTTTATTTATGATTCAACAAACAATGCTATATAAAATGTCATTTAAATATGGCGGAGATACAAATGCTATCTTGATGGCAGCAACACTTAGAATATATGCCTTTTCATTCATTCCACTTTGGGGAATGAGTCAAGGTTTACAACCTGTAGTTGGTACAAATTTTGGAGCGAAAAAATACGACAGAGTAAAAGAAGCTATGAAAGTATTTTCTATCGGAGGATTAATTCTTGCATCAATATTTTGGATACCAGCATTAGCATTTTCAAAGAATATTCTGTCTTTATTTGGAGTAGAAGAAAGTATTATAACTCAGGGAATAGGAAACTTTAGACTATTTTATTCTATCTTTATTCTATATGGAGTAATGGTAATGACTATAACATTCTTTCAATCAATAGGAAATGCTAAAAAAGCTGGCATAATAGTAATGCTAAGACAGTTATTTTTGTTCGTACCTGCCATGATTGTTTTGCCAATGATATTTGGAGTAAAAGCAGTATGGTTTGCTGAACCCCTTGTAGATTTAATTATGATAATAGCTGGTGTAGTAATGATGTTTGGGGAATTAAATAGGATGGATAAAATTGGTTTGAAAAATTCAAGTAATGAATAATGAGTGGATTGATTTAAAAGAATGGAGGTAAAATATGCAAAAAAATATAATTAAAGTAAATTTACCTTTTTTCTTTGGTTTACGCTGTTTACAAGTTAGATAACTCAGTTAAAAATTAAATAAAATTACTATTAGAAAGAGTTTCTTTCATTCTAGAGGACTAACCATGCCCAAAAGCAGGAGTCCTCCTTTTTTTGTCTGAAAACATAAAGACAAAAAAAGAATGGAGGAAACATAAATGACAAAAGAATATTACCTTTATGTCGGTGGGCAAAAAATCAAAGTAAGTGAGCAGATATACAAAGTCTACTGGCAAGAAAAAGAACACGAAAAGTATTTAGAGCAGGTGGACAAGAAAAACCACTTGCTCTTTTTTTCGTCTCTAAATCACGATGGGAATTTTGTAGATAATCTAGAAGATAAAAATGTTGATGTTGAAAAAGTTGTAGCTACACAAATGATGATTGAAGCACTGAGAAATGCAATGTCAAAGTTAAATAAGGATGAACGAGAAATAATTGAAAGATTATATTTCAATGATGAAACACTTCGTGCAGTAGCAAAGACTCAAAATATATCACATCCTGCTTTAATAAAAAGGCGAGATAAGATTTTAGAAAAACTAAAGAAATTTATAGAAGAAATATAGTTTCTGGTTACCAAAGAGGGCAAATTTTCCTTTATAAAGTGAGGGGAGTTTTGTCCTCTTTCTATTTTAAAAGAAATTTAAACAATATTTGAACCATAACAATTAAATAGACCAAGACAAGACATTAATCATTTTTGGAGCGTGATAACCTATCCGCCAAGATCTTTCTGCTGAATAATTCGGCAAAACAAGTACTGCTAAGCTTAAAGCAAGGGAAGAAGAAAGGGAGCGATAAGTAAGAGTTTGAATATAGGGAGGGATACCCTATTCGCTATGAAGAAAATGAGGATAATGATACTTCTAAGGTTGAAGCCGGCTCATCCTGAACAGAGGCGGAGGTGAGATTCCTATGTTGCTAATCCAAGGCACTTGTCAATGTCAAAAAACTTTAAAAATATTAAAATAAATATTTTAAATATATTATTTGGAGGATTTATGATTAACGAAAATATAAAAGGTGTACGTGTTTCTGAGAAAGCATTTCTAACATTAAAAGAAGCATCTGAATATTTTAATATTGGTCAAGATAAAGTTAGACAATTAACGGATGAAAATGATTGCGATTTTGTATTATTTAATGGAAGTAAGCGTCTTATTAAGAAAAAATTAATGGAAGAATATTTAAATAGACAGTTCTCTATTTAATCTAAAACTATATATAAAACACGCTTAATGCGGTATAATAATTATAGCGTGTCTTTTATCAAAAAAGGAGAATTTTTATGGTAAAAAGACGCAAAGATAGTAAAGGGGTTGTTTTAAAAGACGGTGAATATCAAAGGTCAAATGGCACTTATGAATTTAAGTGGCAAGACAAAATAGGTCGTAGAAAATCTATCTATGCGAAAACTCTAAAAGAATTAAGAGAAAAGGAATTAGATATTTTACGCAATACTATAGATGGAATCAACAACGAAGGAAGTAGCTTGTCTGTAAATGATGCTTTTAAGCTATGGACAAAGGTTAAAAGAGGTTTAAAGGATAATACCTTTAAAAATTACATCTATATGTATCAACAATTTGTAGAACCGACTTTTGGTCGCATTAAACTATCTGATATTAAAAGATCTGATGTTAGAAGTTTTTATAACAGATTAAAGGAAGATCAGGGATTGATGGTTTCTACCATAGATTGTGTCCATACTGTCTTACATCAGGTTTTAGAATTAGCAGTGGATGACGAATATATAAGGTTTAATCCATCTGACAATGCTTTGAAGGAATTGAAAGTAGCTTATCGAAATGAATCTCCGAAGAAAAAAGCCATGACAATAGAAGAACAGGTGCTATTTGAAGAATATTTATCTAATAGTGACGAATATAAAAAATGGTATCCAATATTCATTGTTATGCTTTGGACAGGAATGAGAGTTGGAGAAGTTACAGGATTGCAATGGGACGATCTAGATTTTGATAATGGTCTTATAAATGTAAATAGGACTTTGGTATATTATAGTAAAGGTAAAGGATTAAACAATAGATATGCTATTAATACACCGAAGACAGCATCAGGTAAGCGAAGTATTCCTATGGTTCAAAAAGTAAAAGATGCTTTTCTTATGGAAAGAGAGTTACAAAAGACTTTTGGAATCGAATGTTGTGATTCAATTGATGGATTAAAAGACTTTGTATTTTTAAACAGATTCGGAAAGGTTCACAATAATGGAACACTTAATAAAGCTTTAAGAAGAATTGTTAGAGATTGCAATTTAAGTATAATGGATAAAAATAAATCGAACTCTAATGATATTCTATTAGTTCCACATTTAAGCAATCACATTTTCAGACACACCTTTACTACAAGGCTTAATGAACAAAATATAAATACAAAAGCAATGCAGTCTATTCTAGGTCATTCTGATATTAGTACAACAATGGATATATATGTAGATGCAACAGAAGATTTTAAGATAGAACAGATGGGAGAATTTGAAAAAGCGATGAAATTTATATTTTAGAATTTACGACAGCTTACGACAAATTTACGACAATTTGCTAGAAATCTATAGGCACTTATAGAGAGTTAGCAAATTGTCGTAAATGGAGAAGTACCATAAAATAGACTTTTATAGAGATTTAGACAATTATCTAAGGTAGAGAGGATTTTCCCAACAATGAAGCCAATAGGCCAAGAAAAGGCAGAAAATGGGGATTCATCACAAGAAACTTACGACAAACTCACTACAGAAAAAATCGACTTTTCAAAAGTAAAGGTCGAACCTCTATTTGAGGACTTGGTAGACTTTGAAACTTTCTCAAAATCAGATCTTAGAGTTGTAAAAGTTTTAAACTGCGAAGAAGTTCCAAAATCGAAAAAACTTTTGAAATTTACATTAGATGATGGTTCTGACAAAGAAAGAGTTATTTTATCTGGTATAAAGGAATATTATAGTGCAGAAGTCTTAATTGGAAAGACCCTGCTTGCGATTTGCAATCTTCCTCCACGTAAGATGATGGGAATCGACTCAGAAGGTATGATTATATCTGCAATTTGTGAGTACGATGGAGAAGAAAAACTAAACTTAATAATGTTGGATAATAATATTCCAGCAGGATCAAAATTATATTAAAGAACACGCTAATTATAAAACTGGGGTTTGTTATGAATCCCAGTTTCATTTTTATATGTATTTATGAGAAGGATAATTAGAATAATTTTATTGCCAGTAAGATTAGTATTGAGTTTGCTAATAGACTTTTTCACTTTTATATTAACTTCAAAATCTAAGGAGTTAAAAATAAGAATATAAAAAACTAATTATATGATTGAATATAGCAATAAACGATAGAAAGTAAAAATCTATCGTTTTTTTAGTTTAAGAAATTATTTTAAAAAGCAAAGTATGCTTGACGAAAAAAGTAAAGCAGACTATACTACATATGTAAAGCGAGCTTGCTATTGGAGGAGAAAAATGAAAAATATAATTTCTCAATTAAGAAAACATAATAAAATAACTCAAGAAGAATTGGCAAATGAAGTTGGAGTAACAAGACAGACCATAACTTCCATTGAAACTGGAAAATATATAGCGTCACTACCGTTGGCTTTTAAAATTGCTAAGTTTTTTGATATGAGTATTGAAGAAATATTTAGTATAGAGGAGGATGATTAGGATGAACAAATTAGAAAAATATAAAAAAGAAATAGGATTTAGAATTAATATTTTATTCTTATTATGTATACTTGCATTACTCGCAGTTGTTATTGGCAATTTTTATTTAAAATATAAATTTCCATTAAAAGAAGATATGACAGATTATGTAGTAGGATTTTTTATTGGAATTGAATTAGCATGTGTATTCTATATGTCAATGTTTATTAAAGCATATAGGAATAGAGATATATTGGAAAAGATGTATATTAAAGAAACAGATGAAAGAGTGATGTTAATAAAGATGAAGTCAGGAGCAAATATAATACCTATATTTTCAATGGTTATTGTAATTGTTTCTTTAATTGTAGCATATATAAGTTATGAAGCCTTTTTAGCGTTAATGATAGTTGCAATTGTACAAATAATATTTTCTAAAATATTAAAAATATATTGGTCAAAAAAGATTTAAAAGTATCATAGCAAAGGTATTAGGCGATAGAAATTAAAACTCTATCGCCTTTTTTTATACTCAAAATTAGGAGGTTAAAATGGTAAGGATAAGAAATTAATGGATAGAGAAATGATAAATATAAATGCAAATTTAGTTAAGGAAGCTAAATTTTCAGAATTTGAAAAAGATGGAGAAAATGTTCAAGTAGCAAATTTTGCACTTGTTAAAAAATATGGAAAGAGCAAAGAATATACAAATTGCTCAGTATATGGAGAAAAGGTAGAAATTGTAAAAGAATTTGAAAAAGGAGATCTAATCCATGTCTTTGGATATTTCAAAGAAAATAAAAAAGGAGATAAGGTCTACAAGAATTTTATAGTTAAATCACTAAACAAAATAGAAAATAAGAAAGAAAACGAGGAGGAATAATATGGAATTTTTTACAGCTGGAGTTGGAGTTTTAAAGACACTTGTAACTGCAATTGGTGCAGGTTTAGGAGCATGGGGAGTTATTAACTTAATGGAAGGTTATGGTAATGATAACCCTGGTGCTAAATCTCAAGGTATTAAGCAATTTATGGCAAAATAAGGACGGAATAACACAACAAATTCTCTAAAACAAATCACTAAATCAATGTAAGATTGAATGAAATCAATATTTATACTATAATTAAATAAATCTAATGAAGAGAAAAAGAGGGATATTATGGCACTTAACTATAAACCATTATGGATACAGTTAGCAAAAAAAGGATTAAAGAAAACAGATGTAATAGCTATGGCGGGACTAACAACAAATGTTATGGCACAAATGGGCAAGGATAAACCAATTACATTTAAGAATTTAGAAAGAATATGTAAGGCTCTATCTTGCACTCCTAATGATATTATTAGTTTTGAAGATGAATTTGAAAAAGAGATTTAAATTCTTATAGTTCTTTACACTTGATTTACAAGGGATCAAAGAAAATCTTAATAAGGGTTTCTAAAATTTTATTGAAATAATGTATAATTTGTGATAGCTTACTTACAATTTTAGAATTGTAATCTTTATATAGGGTGTTTTTATATCTTGTCAATGATTTTGTAAATATCTTTTAGATTGGAATCCAAAGTTTTGTGAGTAATTTATTTGAGAATTTACAAAACTTCTTAATACATGACCTGTATGCGTATAATGACATTGACAATAAGACATCTGTGATTATAGATTTTAAATAACTATATAAATTGTAAAAAAGTATAGCACTAATACTAGCAAGAAAATTTATACGAATTTAGTTGACACAACTAAGAAAAATTGCTCCCATTTACGAAATGGTTTATACTTCAAGAGAGGAGGTAAACTAAATTGATGAAAACACTTGGTATGTTAACAATCATCTGCTTAACAGCATCAATTATGATGGTGAATTTTATACTTATTATACCGAAATTTGGCTCGAAGCATTTCGGCGCACCTGATGATATCAAAGTTATGATGAGTAAGTTGCCAGATAAACCGATTTGGGTCAATATAATCGGCGGACTTATCATGATACTTGGATTGCTAGCCATTGCAGCCGTTCTAGGCTGGGAAATTGTTGATACAGTAAAATTTAGTTTAACTTTTCAGCAAGCCCTTGTTAGATTTTTAATACTATTTGAAGGATATAAGCTTTTTGATATTATCTTTTTTGATTATCTCATGCTTACCAAGTTAAAATTGCCGACTAAAGTTTACCCAGAAACGGTTGGTGCTAAGGGTTATGATAATTTTGGTTTTAATGGGAAAAGTCAGATTGCAAAAATTATAATCTTCTTTTTCGTGAGCCTAATTTTGGCATATTTACTGACCGTTTTGGTTTAACTAGAAGTTCATAACTTGTAATGTTCAATTCGACTTCTTGGCTATTTGTTTTGAGGGGCTGTAGCTTAAAAAACAATTAACAGAAATAGATAGAAGCCATGAACAGTTATATGAAGATAGGTTAGAGGGAAATATAACCGAAAGAAACTTCAATTTAATGAATGTGAGCATATCTGAAAAACAAGACAAGAACCATTCCTATAGGAATGGCTAAATACTGACACAAAAAAATGTATCAACCTTCGCCCTTTTATCGGGATTTAGGTTGATACACAAAATTATTTACAGACCCTAATTATAGGATCACAGTAATAAAAGTTCTGCAATAGTTAATTTTTCCTATTTAAGACTTGATTCCAAAAACCAAATTTGTTTGTTATAGTCCTCTATATGATTTTCCATAACATTAGCTACAGGGAAATTATCAGCTTCATCTGCTTCCTTTCTAATCTCTAGAGCGAGTTCTTTTTGAAGTTTTATGTCAGATAGGACTATTTCTAATGCTTCTTTAATAGATATTTCTTTAGAAGTTTCAATCTCTTTGATTGTAGAAATTTCTAAATATTCTTTTATATTAGCAACTGGAAATTCCCCAGACATTCTGATGAGTTCTGCAACTTCATCAAGTCTTTCACCGGACTTATCATATTCGGATTCAAGATACTCATGTACAGATACAAATTTAGAGCCTACGATATTCCAATGTAGATTATGGATTTTAATGTTTATTACTGCAAGATTTGCAAGATATGTGTTTAATTTTGTCATTTTATTCCTCACTTTCAAATAATTTTAATTGTAATTATCATTATCATTATATACAATAATAAAAAACAAGTCAAGTCTATAATATTGAATAAAATTTACTAGCAAATATTTATTATTTCATCCTAATATCGTAAAAATGAATAGAAGAAAATTATTTCATAGATACAAAATCACATCATGCAACAAAAAGGAATAGATAGAAAGATAGAATCTATACAAAAGGAAATATCAGATATTATCGAAAGAGTATTTTATAAATTTTAATAATGAAACTTTGAAAGGGATAGCAGAAAATGTTATCTACTTTTATTACAAGAAAGGAGATTTATATGAAAAAATTAGAACAACTAAGACAAGAATCAAAAGAAATAAAAGATAAAATTGACGATACAGAAGAAAGATTAAGGCAACTAAAAAATCAAGAAAAAAAGATATTAAAACAAGACATAGAAAAAAGAAGAAAAGAAAGAACTCATAGGCTCATAACAAGAGGAGCAATCTTAGAAAGCCTTATAGAAAATGCAGAAAAACTAACAGATGAAGAAATAAAAATCCTACTAGAAGAAGCAACAAAGACAAAAGAATTTAAAGAAACACTAAAAATAATGAGCGAAAATTAAAAAAAATAAACAGGAAGATTTTTACAATGAGCATACTGCATAACTTATTTTATTTAAAATTTTTAAGAAATATCTGAAAGAATACTTAGGAGAAAGCAAGATCTTAAATATATCCCAATGGAAATCGTAACTTGTCACTATGAAGAAAGAGAAAATAACCTTTACAATCAAATATTAGGGATATGAGAAGAAGTTAAACAGGCAGAAAAAGTTAAGACTTGCATAGAGCCGTTACAGGAACAATAAAAACGACTATCACAGGTAAAACAGAACGAGTTAGACCAATAAAAAACAAAAGTGAAATATTTATAACTTAAGCATTGACATCAAGTTTTTTTGTGTGATATATTTATAACATCGAGTTAGAAATATATCACTTGAAATTATACGTAAGGAGAATTTGACATGAAAAACAAAGTATCTATACGAGAAGTTGTTGCAACAAAAATTATTATTGCAATTTTAATTGCGGGATATTATTGGTTGTGGAGCAGAAACGACTATCAGCCTGAATACCAACAGTTTTCAAGCTATTGGGGTTTTATTCTATTTTTGATGCTGATAGTGCATTATTTTAGAGTAAAAAAATATAAGAAAGAATACTTTGATGAATTTGCAGAAAAAAATCTACACAGATGTGATTCAATATGCTTAAAAATTTTTTGTGTGTTAATGGTTATTATAGCGTATTTAGGAGGAATTTTAGGTCATGTAAACGCAATTTCAACAGCGTTGATGGGATGGCTTATTATCGGAAGCGTAATTGCAATTACAATACTTCGTACGATTATATTTTTAATTATGGATTCTAAAGGGGTATAATTATGGCATTTATAACGAAAGTGAAAGAATATCGAGAAAAGGCAAAATATAAGCAATCTGAACTTGCTGAAATGGTAAATGCCAGAAGAGAAACTATTGTACATCTTGAAAATGGGAAATATAATCCATCATTAAAATTAGCCATGGATATTGCAAAAGTATTTAATGTTAGTGTAGAAGATTTATTTGAATTTACAGATGATTGAGGCACACAATTTAATTTAGGAAATATAATATGCAATTCACAGGATTGCAATGGGACGATATAGATTTTGATACGGTCGAAGATTTAGATAAATATGATAGGAAAAAATATCTTGCTCCTATTTCTGTTATAAACTTAAAAAAGACTCCTGGAAAGACAACCTCAAATGATTCTGAGATAGATAAGTTTGCAAAAGAAGATAGAGAATTTATAAAAAATCAAGTTGAAATATATAGACCTGACCTTATAATTTGTGGAGGAACAGGAGATATATTCATTAAAAACATTCTTAATTTAGATACTAATTCTTGGACTTATGTTTATGACTATTTAAGTTATTTAATTTATAATGATACGATTATAGTTAAGACATTTCACCCAGCCTGCCGAAAGAGTAAACAAGATTTATTTGAAAATATAGTTTTACCGATTAGGGATATATTGAATAATAAATAGCAGAGATTTTAGTAATTGTTTTAAAGGAGAATACAAACATTCATTTTAAATTTAATATTTAAGTCGAGAACAATCTAAAGACGGGGAGAGTATATCTTCATCGTCTCTTTTTTTATTGCAAGAAAGGAGATTTATATGAAAAAATTAGAACAACTAAGACAAGAATCAAAATAAATAAAAGATAAAATTGACGATACAGAAGAAAGATTAAGGCAACTAAAAAATCAAGAAAAAAAGATATTAAAACAAGATATAGTAAAAAGAAGAAAAGAAAGAACTCATAGGCTCATAACAAGAGGAGCAATCTTATAAAGCCTTATAGAAAATGCAGAAGAACTAACAGATGAAGAAATAAAAATCCTACTAGAAAAAGCAACAAAGACAAAAGAATTTAAAGAGATAGACCTTGAAGTATCGATTTTAGAAGACTAGAAATAAGGTATATATAGGAGATAGAAATATTTTTGCTATAATACTACTATGCAACCAATAGACTAAGAATAGAAAATGAAAAAACTGGGTATAATAATACGCACGATTTGATTACTTTTAAGGAGGTAATTATGAAAAGTTTAAAGTGGTATACCATAGCTGCATGTATTTGGATATTTATATTTCCTATAACAGGAATAACTGGGTGGGCTTTTATGATTAGTGGTCCACTTGTTATAGTAGGAAGCATCTTGAAATTTGTGTTCAAATTATTTAGAATAGACCTGTATTGGTTAACTAAACCTAGCTTTGGTTTAGGAGTTTTACCAGACCTAATTATTTCTGTAATTGTTGGATTTTTACTAACTATTATTGGGATATGGTTATGGAGAATTACTAAGAGATTATATAAATGGTTAGTCTTAATAAAGCCTGAGAATTGTTAGATTTAATTATGAAGAAGAGAGATATTTAAAGCTCATATGAGAAAATGGTCAGATGGAGCAACCAAAACTGCTACTTGGGAAGTATATAAGTTTTTTCATGTAAATACAGTAGCTCCCTTTGGAACATTTAGAACTAAGATTAGGAAATGGAAGAAGTTGGCACTATAATATTATAGAAAATTAAGATATCTAGGAGGTACAGAGCAATGGTAATTTATAAATTTTCTTTTAAATAGTTAGAGAGGTTAAGTCCTCTCAAAAAATAGAGGAGGATTTATGATATATATTGACAAATTAAAAAAGGAAGTTGGAACAAGAGAATTGTTTTTCATTGAAAATCTAAGCATAAATCAAGATGAAAAGATAGGACTAATAGGAAATAATGGAGTTGGCAAAACAACACTATTTAGAATACTTTTAGGAATAGATACTGAATATAGTGGTTATGTAGATGTAAAGATGAAAATTAGTTCTTTATTAAATAATGAAAAGAATGATTTAAAAATTCAAAAATCTTACAGCCCTGGTGAATATCAAAGGCTAAGATTAGATGAAGTTTTATTAAAAGAGGAAAGTTTTCTTTTAATAGATGAGCCAACATCACACTTAGATATAGATCAGAAAGAAAAATTAGTAAAAGAATTAAAAAATAGAAACAAAGGATTTATAATTATTTCTCACGACCGTGATTTTATTAATCAAACTTGTGATAAAATTTTTGAATTATCAAATAAAAGTTTAGAAGTTTATAATGGAAATTATACGTTCTACCTTGAGGAGAGAATAAAAAGACAAAAATTTCTACAAAGAGAATATTTCAATTATATTTCTGAAAAGAATAGATTATTAAGTGTAGCAAGTGATATAAAAAAACAGTCTTCAAGGGTAAAAACAACACCTAAAAGAATGGGGAATTCTGAAGCAAGACTTCATAAAATGGGTGGTCAAGAAAATAAGAAAAAACTTGATAAACAAGTAAAAGCTATAGAATCAAGAATTAATCAATTAGAAGTTAAAGAAAGACCTAAAGAAGAAAAAGCAATTGAGCTTTCAATGCCTGAAAATAGAAAAATCCATTCAAAAATTTTGATTAGGTCGGAAAAACTTAATAAAAGATTTGGAGATAAAGTTATCTTTAATAATGCAAAATTGGAAATAGAAAATAATAGGAAGATAGCTTTATTAGGTATTAATGGTTCAGGCAAAACTACCCTTATAAATATGATTATAAATAAAGAAGTGTGGGTTCATCCAAACTTGAAAATTGGTTACTATAGTCAATTAGGAGAAATATTAAATCCATTAAATTCTATCTTAGAAAATGTTTTAGAAACTTCAATTTATGATCAGTCTATAACAAGGATAATATTAGCAAGATTAGGTTTTAAAAGAAATGACGTATTTAAAGATATAAATATTCTTAGTGATGGAGAGAGAGCAAAGGTAAAATTAGCTAAACTAATAACATCAGACTTTAATTTTATAATTATGGACGAGCCAACAAACTTTTTAGATATAAGGGCAATAGAAGCTCTTGAGGGATTGCTAAAATACTATGATAGACCAATACTTTTTGTTACTCATGATATTTCATTTATAAATAACTTAGCAGATGAATTGTTGATGATTGAGAATAAAAAGCTTAATAGATTCATTGGAAATCTGAGTCAGTATAGAGAAAGTAAAGCAAGATCTTCTAAAAAGACAAGTTCTAAAGATTTTCTTATAGATTTTAGATTAACGGCGATAAGCAATCGACTTGCTATGGAAATTCCAAAGAGTGAAAGAGAAGACTTGGAGGAAGAATATAAAAATTTATTAAGTCAGAAAAACAAATAGGATATATAGCCTAGGCGATAGAAATTAAAAAATCTATCGTCTTTTTTTATTGCAAGAAAGGAGATTTATATGAAAAAATTAGATCAACTAAGACAAGAGTCAAAAGAAAAAAGATATTAAAACAAGACATAGTGAAAAGAAGAAAAGAAAGAACTCATAGGCTCATAACAAGAGGAGAAATCTTAGAAAGCCTTATAGAAAATGCAGAAGAACTAACAGATGAAGAAATAAAAATCCTAGAAAAGCAACCAAGACAAAAAAATTTAGATAAACACTAAGAGTAATGAGAAAAAATGTAAAAATATTAGCATAGATATTATGTAAGGACTAATGAGGAAAAGGTAATCAAAAAAATATGAAAAGTATCGAAATTTAAACAAAATTATGTTAAACTATAGCCAATTAAAGAAAGATGAAATAATGAATAATAGAATTGAAAAATACCGTAAACCTTTAGGTTTATCGCAACATAGACTTGGGAAAAAGTAAGGATATCAAGGACGAGTATAAACAAAATAATCTTGATTATAAAGATTTATATTTAGGACTGTTTCCTCATTAAAGGTATGAAAGGAGATAAGGTTTGGATACACAAAATATAAACAAATGGATAAAAAATAATAAAATTCAAAAAATTCCGAAGAAAGAAAAAAATAAGATAGAATTATTTAATTATATAGCTAATTTAACCTTTGAAAAAAACGTACAATATACTGAAAAAGAAATTAATGAGAAATTAAAAAATTTCTATATTGATTATGCGATATTAAGAAGATACATGGTAGATTATAAAATATTATCTAGAACAAAAGATTGTAAGACATATTGGTATTAGATTATTATAAAGATTTATCATTAAATTAATGAAGCAACCAAAGAAATTATCTAGGTTGCTTTTTTCTTATCCTTTTTTATGGCAACTAGAAGTTAAGTTGAAAATTAAAATATAAAGAAAATAAATAATATAGAAGGTAAACATGGCAAAAAGAAGACAGAGATATAAAAATGAAATGCTTGAATTAAAGCTATTAGAGATTCAAAAGAAAATTAAAAGATAAATATTATTATACGGCTTGACAATTTTTAAATTTGAATTTATATTTTTCTTATAGACGCAATCGTCGGTAGAGGTGCTTATGAATAGAAATAAAAGAATGTCATTTGAAAATAGAAAAGAAGAAATAAAAAAAGTGGCAGCAAAAGTCTTTGTAAAGAAGGGTTTTTCCAATACCAGCATGGAAGATTTAATTAAAGAGAGTGGTCTTTCGAAGGGAGGATTTTATCATTACTATAAAAACACCACCGATATTATCTATGATCTGATGCTTGATGGTATCGAATATAGAAATGAAATAATGAAAAAATCTTTAGATGTTAAAGGGAAATTAAGCCCGGATTTTTTCGCTAGTGAAATGACAAAAAAAGTCACAGATAGGACTTCTTATATGGATGTTTATGTGGAATTTTTACTGGCGAAAAAGAGAAATGAAAAACTCGAAGGAGTGTTTGAGCTTTTGAAGCTAAGGACTATTGAAGCTTTTAAGAGCGTGAATAAAGATTTTAGCAAATATAGTATGCAAAGTGATAAGTTTGACCTCTTAACTTTTTTCGTAAACGCCATGATACTATCTTCAAACATTTTAAATGGTGAAGATATTTTAAATGCCAACAGAGATTTGTTAGATGAGATTTTTCTATTGATTTTAAATAAGGACTAATTTTTTTTAATTTGTATTGATAATTCGTATCGACAATAAAAGAAAGGAGAAAGTATGAAAGTATACAAAAAATTATTTAGCTATGTGGCAGATTTAAAGCCTTTTATATTTCTTGCTGTAATCATAGCCATAGCATCGTGTATTTTGACGAATTTTGGCTATTATCTAATTTATAAATTTTTAAAAGCGCTTATGATTGATTCTAATCTTGATGTGGCAAAAAGTTATGCTTTTAGGATTGCAGCCTTTATATTTACTGGAGTTTTATTATATTTTATATCCTTGCTCATGGCTCATAAAGTGGGTTTTCATTTGGAAAATGTACTTAGAAAAAAGGGAGTTGAGGGACTTAGTAAGGCAGGGTTTAGATTTTTTGACACTCATCCATCTGGCAGTTTGAGAAAGATAATAGATGATAATGCTTCTTTGACTCATACAATAGTTGCTCACATGATACCAGATAACACAAAAGCTTTTACAACACCGGTTTTGATCTTGATTTTGGGATTCTTCATAAGTCCAAGAGTTGGAATATGTATCTTGATTATGACGCTTACTTGTCTTGCGTGCCTTGCAAGCATGATGGGTGGCAGCGATTTTATGAAAGTTTATCAAGCTGCCCTAGATGAACTTTCGGCAGAAACTGTTGAATACATAAGAGGAATCTCCGTAATCAAAATCTTTGGAGTTTCCGTATCTTCTATGAAAAAGCTCTTTGAGCTGATAAATAAATATTCAGATTATGCCTATAAGTATTCTCAAAAATGTAAAAAGACATATATCATCTATCAAGTTCTATTTTTTGGTTTGGTTGCAATTTTGACTATTCCACTTGTATTTTTAATTGATAAGCTGGGGGATCAAAGGCTAATCGCTTTAGACTTAATGATGATAATATTTTTGTCTGGGCTTATGTTTTCAGCCTTGATGCAGGTAATGTATGTTAGTATGTATTCCTTCCAAGGAAATTACGCAGTGGATTCTTTGACAAATCTTTATGAAAAAATGGAAAAAGAAAAAATTTCTTTTGGTAGCGAAGACAATTTTAAAAATCACAATATAGAATTTAAAAATGTAAGTTTTTCTTATGATGATAAAAAAGTCATAGAGAATCTTTCCTTTAGACTTGATGAGGGCAAAATATATGCCCTTGTAGGAGAATCAGGCTCTGGTAAATCAACTATAGCTAAACTATTGTGCGCCTATTACAAGATAGACTCTGGCGAAATTTTAATAGGCGATAAACCTATCGAAGCATATTCTCAAGATGCCCTTATAAAAGAAATTTCTTTTGTATTTCAAGATACGAAACTTTTTTCTGATACTATTTATAATAATGTCTTAATAGCAAGAGAAGATGCAAGCAGAAAGGACGTTTTACAAGCCATGTCGCTAGCTGGGTTGGATAGTCTTTTGGAAAAGCTTGAAGATAAAGAAGATACCCTAATAGGAACTGATGGTGTTTATCTTTCTGGTGGAGAGTCTCAAAGAGTTGCCATCGCAAGAGCAATTTTAAAAAATTCCAACATTATAATAATGGATGAGGCTTCGGCATCTATAGATCCAGACAATGAATATGAACTTCAAAAGGCTTTCAAAAATTTGATGAAAGGCAAAACTGTTCTTATGATTGCCCACAGACTTTCTGCCATAAGAGGAGTGGATGAGATTTTACTTGCAGAAAATGGCAAGATAGTTGAAAGAGGATCCCACGAAGAGTTATTTGCAAAAGATGGAAAATACAAAAGACTTTACACTATGTATACAGAGGCCAATGAATGGAGGGTTAGTGATGAAAAACTTTCTTAAAAATAAATTTGCACTCACAGATCAAGGCGCAAGTGGAGCTATGAAGTCTGGATTATATAGCTTTTTAGTTTTTGTAATCAATATGTTTCCAGCTATCTTGCTTATGATTTTAATGGACAAATTCCTTTTAAATCATGTAAGAAGTAGGAGTTTTTATCTTATATTTTCTATACTTACTATAATAGCAATGATCATTCTTTTGAGCTTGGAATACGAATCTCAATATAATGAGACTTATAGGGAAGCCGCAAACTTGAGGATAGACTTGGCAAAAAAGTTATCGGAACTTGAAATGTCATATTTTTCCAAGCATGACCTTTCTGATTTGGCACAAAGCATCATGGCAGATGTTGCAAGCATAGAACACGCAGTAAGCCATGCCGTACCAAAGGCAATTGGATTTACTATATTTATTCCTCTTATAACTATTTTAATGTTAATTGGCAATTGGAAGATGACGCTTGTGGCAGTTGGCCCGACTATCTTATCTTTTTTACTAATTTTGCTTGCCAAGAACTACTCCAAGGCCCAATTCAATAAGCATTATGTAAAACTTAGAAAAAATTCCAAGGCTTATCAAGAAAGAATAGAGCTTTCGAAAGAAATCACATCCTTTAACCTTGCAGAAAAATTCAAAAAAGATCTTTATAAAAAACTAGATGAGAGTGAACAAATTCAATGGTCAAGCGAGAGAAACAATGCCTTTATAATGCTTTTTTCGGGCATTTCATCTCACTTATCACTGCCATTGACAATAATACTTGGAATTTTTCTACTTAGAAGTGGAGAAATTTCAATTCTCTATCTTTTAGGCTATATCTTGGCATCTATGAAAATTAAAGATGCAGTCGATGCCAATATGGAATTTTTCATGGAAATGTTTTATATGGATTCTGCAGTAAAAAGAATCAACGAAATAAGACAAGCCAAAGTTTTGCAAGGAAGAGATGCCAAGTTCAAAAATTTTGATGTAGAAGTCAAAAATTTAGACTTTTCCTATGTCAAAGAAAAGAAAATCTTAGACAATGTAAGCTTCACAGCACCCCAGGGTATGGTGACAGCCTTGGTAGGTGAATCCGGTTGTGGCAAGACCACTGTTTTGAGACTTATATCAAGACTCTACGACTTTGAAAAAGGAGAGATTTTAATAGGTGGCAAGGATATAAAAGAAGTCTCAACCAAGAGCCTTTATGAAAATATATCTATAGTTTTCCAAGATGTAAAACTTTTCAACACAAGCATTATGGAAAATATCAGAATAGGAAGAAAGAACGCAAGCGATGAAGATGTAATGGAGGCAGCAAGACTTGCCAATTGCGACTTCATAAAGAACTTAAAAGACGGATTTGAAACAATTATAGGAGAAAATGGAGAGCAATTATCTGGGGGCGAACGTCAAAGAATTTCAATAGCAAGAGCATTTTTAAAAGACTCTCCAATACTGATTTTAGATGAAATAGCCTCAAGTTTAGATGTGGACAATGAAAGAAAAATTCAAGAATCCCTAAACAAATTAATAAAGAACAAGACAGTAATAATCATATCTCACAGGATGAAGTCCATAGAAAAAGCGGACAAGATAGTAGTTTTAAAAGAAGGTAGAGTCGAAAATGTGGGTAGTCACAAGGAACTATTAAAGATCAGCCCAAGCTATCAAAACCTAATAGAAAAAACTTTAGCCGCAGAAAAATTTGTCTACTAATGAAAACTTTAAAAATAAAATAATAGAAGAAAATTTTAAGACTTTTTTCTTGTCATAATTTAAAAAGCTAAAGATGGCATAACCTAAAATAAACTCAGGAATTTTTCCTGGGTTTATTTTTATGCAATTTAGATTTGAACTTTAAAATGTATCCGTAGATAAAAAAGAAGATTAAATTTTCAAAAAGTCACAAAAAGTTAACATGGGTTAACTTTGATATAAGCTTGTAAAGTCAAGACGTATAAGGAGAAATTGTGAGAAAATCAAGCAAAAATGCAAAATAAATATTATCAAAAAACTTTACATAAAAAATTAGCTTTGATAGTATCAAAATAAGAATATTAATATCAATTATCAGGAGGCGACTTTGAAATACATATATTTAATTTTAGGTTTTCTTTTTTTAGGCATAGGAGTGGTGGGGATATACTTGCCACTTTTGCCAGCAACTCCATTTTTATTGTTGGCAGCGGCATTTTTTGCAAAGGGATCTGAAAAGTTTCATAAGTGGTTTACATCTACAAAAATTTACGAAAATAACATCAAACCAATAAAGGACAAGGAAGGGCTCACTCTCAAGAAAAAATTTAAGATTTTGGGCATGATTACTCTTTTTATAGCCATATCTTTTTACTTTGTAAAAATCAGTCATGCAAGGATTTGTCTTATAGTGGTTTTAATATTTCATTATATTTACTTTTTCACAGCGATAAAAACTATAAAGGAGGCAAAAGATGCTTAATAAAAAACTCATAAGAGAAATTGGAAGGGAAAAAAACTCCCTCATAATTTTAATAAGTTTAAAAGTTTTAGAACTTTTAACTAATGTCGCTCTTATATTTAGCATAGGAAACTTTATAAATCAGCTCGTCAAAGCAAGTTATGATGAAAAAAAGTTTATAGTCCAAATATTTGCAATTTTACTTGTAAAAATTATAATCATAAAACTAAACTCCTACATATCCTATAAGGTATCAATAAGGATAAAAAAATCTTTGAGGCAAAGACTTTTTAAAAAAGTTTATGGTTTCAAATTGGACTATGGGCAAAAGATATCGATATCAGAAATAATAAATCTGAGTGTAGAAGGTATAGAGCAACTTAATATATTTTATGGCGAACTCTTGCCTCAACTTATTTTTTCAATTCTTGGTCCACTCATATTATTTGTAATTATGGCAAGTATAAATATAAAGATTTCCTTAATAATACTTGTTTTTATCCCCTTTATACCCATAGCCATAATGATGGTACAAAAATTAGCTAAAAAAGTTGTAAAATCATATTGGCGCTCCTACTCAAATCTGGGAGAAGTATTTATAGACTTTCTCTACGGGCTTAGCACACTTAAAATTTTCAATGCAGATGAGAAATACAATGATAAATTAAACGAGATGGCAGAAGATTTTAGATTAAAAACTATGAAACTTCTAATGGTTCAGCTAAACAATATAACGGTTATGGACTTGGTTTCATACAGTGGCACTGCCACTAGTATTTTCATGACCCTCTACTACTTCTATCAAGGGCAGATTAGTATTTTCACAGGCTTTGTATTCATCCTGCTTTCTCAAGAATTTTTCAATCCTCTAAGAAGGCTGGGAGCCTTATTTCACGTCGCTATGAATGGCATTTCAGCAGCCAACTCCTTGTTTGAAGTTTTAGAAATAGAAGAAAGTGCGGATGGAAGTGGAGAAATAAAAGAAGATGAAGTTGAAATCAAAATAAAAAATCTTGATTTTTCTTATGGCGACAAAAAAGTTTTAGAAGACATAAATTTAACTTGCAAGAAAAATCAAATAACCTGCTTTGTAGGCAAGAGTGGCTGCGGAAAATCAACTCTTGCAAAGCTCATATGTGGCATACTCAAAGACAAAAAATCTGTCATTTTTTACAATGATAAAAACGACATAAAATCAGATAGCATAATTGAAAATATCTGCATGATAGACAATGATCCCTTTATATTCAGCCAAAGCTTGAGATATAATCTGTTATTTGCAAATCCTTCGGCAGAAGATAAGGAGCTAGAAGAGAGTTTGAAATCTGTCGGTCTATATGAATATTTTGAAAAGCAAAATGGACTCGATACTATATTAGAAGGCCAGGGCAATAATTTGTCTGGAGGACAAAAGCAGAGGATATCAATAGCAAGAGCCATCTTAAAAAAGTCCAAAGTTCTAATTCTCGATGAGGCCATTTCCAATATTGATATAGAATCAGAACAAATAATATTGAAGCTTCTTCAAGACATGAAAAAAGATATGAACATAATTTTAATTACACATAGACTTAGGAATACGGAAAATTCTGACTATATATATTTCTTGGAGGACAAGAAAATAATTGAAGAAGGAACCTTCGACCAAATGATGACAAAAGATAAATTCAGCACGCTTTATAAATCTCAAATGGATTTGGAAATGTGGGGTGTTTTATGAGAAATTTAAAAGAGAAAAAGATTTTGCTAAAAGAGCTTTTAAAACTAGTAGAACCACTTAAAATACCCATGATTTTTGCGGTTATATTTGGACTCTCGGGCCATGTTTTTGCAACCCTTATTCCAGGACTTGGAGCTTTTTACTTCGGTAAAATTTATATGGGGGAACAAATAAATCTCAAGTTAATTTTATTTATCCTACTTATGCTTGCAGTCTTGAGATCTCTATTTAAATACACAGAGCAACTTTTCAACCACTATGTTGCATTTAAGACTCTTGCGATAATAAGGGACTTAGTTTTTAAAAGCTTAAGAAGACTATGCCCAGCTAAGATGGACACCAAAAACAAGGGCCAGCTCATATCTATAATAACCTCAGACATAGAGCTCTTAGAAGTTTTCTATGCCCATACGATTTCACCAGTTTTAATAGCATTTTTCCATACGCTCATATTTTTTATAATTTTATTTGGAATAAATGTAAAATATGCCATCTGCCTTTTGATTTTTCATATTTTGTTGGGACTAATAATCCCCACGCTAACTCAAAAATTTGGCAAAAAACTGGGTGAAGACCAAAGAAAAGACCTATCCAATTTAAATTCGTCAATTCTTGAAAGTTTAAAAGGCATAAAAGAAATAATAAATTTTTCAAGACAAAAAGAAAGACTTGCAGAGATAGACAAATTAACTAGAAACTTGAACAAGTCATCCAAGAAATTGTCAAAAAATATGGGCAACAATTTTTCAGTATCCTCAAGCCTTATAATATTTGCTAACCTCGTATTTATCCTACTAGGAGCAAGCCTATATAAAATCGGCCAAATAAACTTTAAAGATTTAATTTTCGCAACGGCAATCTTCATATCGTCCTTTGGCCCTACATCAGCCCTAGCATCACTTGGGAACAATTTAGTCCTGACCTTTGCATGCGGCAAAAGAGTGATTGAGCTTCTAAAAGAAGAGGCTCAAGTGGATGAAGTAATCAACAAAAAAGACATAAAATACGAAAACTTGAGGCTAGAGAATGTGGCATTTTCCTATGACGAAACCGAGCTTATAAAAGATTTTTCCCTAAAAGCTGACCTAAATAGAATAATAGGCCTAAAGGGAAAGAGTGGCTGTGGAAAATCGACCATCCTAAAACTTATAATGAGGTTTTTCGACCCGAATCAAGGGGAAATACTTTTTAACGAAGAAAATATAAAAGAAATAAACAGCAAAAATCTCAGAGAAAACATCTCCTATGTCGCCCAAGAAAGCCATCTATTCAAGGGAAGCATAAGAGAAAACTTGCTAATAGCAAAAGAAGATGCAAGCGAAGAAGAATTAAAAATAGCCACACAAAAAGCAAATATCTACGATTTCATAATCTCACTTGAAGAAGGCTTTGACACAGAAATTGTAAAAGACAAGACCCTCCTATCGACAGGTCAGATTCAAAGGCTTGCCATAGCGAGAATCTTTTTGAGAGATGCAAAGCTATATATCTTAGACGAGCCGACAGCAAACATTGACGCCTACAACGAAGGCATAATATTGAAATCCCTCTACGAAGAAAAAGATGAAAAGACAATTCTAATATCATCACATAGACAAAGCACACTTAGAATATGCGACCAAGTAATAAATATGCAAAGGAGCATCAGTTCTTAAAATGAATGAAATGAATTTGACCAAAGTACAAGTCGAATATTTGTTATTTATAAAAAATACAAAAAGAGAAAAAACAATAACAGAAGCAGCTAGACATTTCGACTGCTCCAAGGTAAACGCCAAAAAAATAATGGATAGAATGCTCATTTTGGGAATTTTCTATAAAGACCTAAACCAATATAATCTCACAGCCATAGGCGAAAAATATGCCAAAGATTACAGCAAAATGCTAGATGACGCAAGAATATTTACAAAAAATCTTGCCAAGATTGAAGGAGAAAATTTAGAAAAAATTGCTGGCGAATTGATACACATACAAAACTTAAAAGACACAATAGAAAAGTATGCAGGAAGAAGAAGGAAAATTGATAAATTAGGAAATAAAGTAAAAAACGAAGACTTTTTAAAAATTTATTCAAAAGATTCTTGCGACATAAGCATGATTATCTATAAAATAAGTCACAACAATTTAGGCTCATTTTTAGATAATTCAATGGCAATGATGGGCTTTGAGCAAAAAGTCCAAATTGTGGCAGACAAAGAAGATTATATCTTGCTAAAAACTCGTCTAGTAGAAAGAGCCCAAAATGGCTACCATAAAAAAGCCATGGCAGTAAACCTATTTTATGAAGACGAAAAAGCTGAACACAAAATAGATTCAGAAGATAGAAGTTTTAAAGTTCCCTTAAAAATCATAAAATTTTGGAATAACTTGGGGAATGGAGTCCTTCAAGCATCAATAAATTTGACATTGAAAGCTCAAATTGGTTTCGGTTCCCACGTAGAAAAGGCAAATTTTGTTTTTTCTGTTAACCTACATTAATATCAAAAACTCCTGGCAAAGAATAGAAAAACATAGCAAGAACAAGCCTTTATTAAAAATGATTATCATAAAAGAATAAAAAAACCAAGAAATAAGTTAGCTGCGGTTAACTTATTTCTTTTTTTTAAAAGCTATTAAAATAAAAAAATATAACTTAATATGATGATATAAATTATCAAATAAAAAGGAGGTCTTTAAAATAAAGAAAACATATATTTTTTTGATGGCTTTGTTTTTGATTCTTTTGCCAAAAGCAAACTTTTCTGTTGAAAAAAATTTCGATCAGGATTTACCACCTGCAAAAGAAGAAATCAATCTAGAAGACGGTTATTATAAAGTGCCAATAAAACTTTGGCATGCCTACGAAGAAAAAGAAAGCATGGGCAACAAGGCCCTTATACAGACAGCAGAGATTGAAGTAGAAGGCAAAAAGGCTTTCTTATACATAGGATCGGGCAAGATGGAATACATGAATATAACTGCATCGCTTGTAAGCATATATTTTCAAAAGGAAGATGGCAAATATCATGCAGCAGAAGCAGGATGTTTTGAATTAGAAGTGCCCAAGGAAAAAGACAAGAGACCAGAAGTGTTTAGGACTTCTTTGATAAACATGGATGAAATGACCAAGGTATATGTAGATCCAAAAGTTGAACCCATGGGAGATGAGCCAATCAGGGCAAGAATCAAGCTTGATTTCAAAGACGTAGAGAAAATAAATGAAAGCGACGCAGTCCTTATAAACAAGTTTAAAAATGGAGCCCCAAAACCAAAATTCAACAAAAGCGACTCTGGCCAAGTAGAAAACAAAAACATAATAGTCAAATATGAACCAGAAACTTTCACAGAAGAATTCACCTTTTACGGCAACAAATTGTCTGGCAAAAAAGCAGAAGAATATAGCAAAGATTTCAATAGCCTAGACCAAGTAAACGTATTTGAAATAGAATTTTTGGGTCCTCTAGACCAAATTGAAGACAACGAAAAAGACATACAGAAAAAAAGAAATAAAATCTATGCCGAAAAAGATTTTTGCTTGGACTTGCCCTTGCTCAAATTTAATAAAGATGACAAATTGACAATCTACAAGGTAAAAAAAGGAGAAAAGTCCAAATTAGACTTTGAAATCAAAGACCAGCACCTTGAAATAAAAACCAAGGATTCGGGAATTTATCTACTAGTAAAAAGTGCGAATGGGGCAAGCCTTAAAGAAAATAAAGACGAGATGCCAAAAACTGATATGACAAAAGAAAAAAGAGCTGAGTCTTTTATGAAAACTGTAAAAAAACCTCAAGCAAGAAAAATTTCACAGCAAAAGGCACAAATAAAGACTCAAGTAGAAGAAAAACTTAAAGCACCTGCTAATCAGCTAAATGCAAGTTTAAACTCGGCTGCAAATGAGCAAATAAAAAGCAAGCTAGATTCTGAATCTGCAAATAGTAAGGCTCGAGATGTAAAAGTTCAAGCTGAGATTGAAGAAAAAGAATCCAAAGCATTAATAGTTTGTATTGTTTTAGTCTTCATAGCCTTAAATGCAATCTCTATATTTTTTATAAGGAAGAATTTGAAAGAAATAAAAGAGATGAAAGAAGAAATAATATTTTTAGGAGGGCTTGGGAAAAATGAAAAAAATAATTAACGGGTTCCTTCTAGTCTTAATCATAATAATAAGCTCAACAAATATGGCTTTCTCTTACACCCAGGATATAGTAAAAGCAACTCCCTACTACGCTCACCCAGTGACAGGAGCAATTGAAGATCCCGGAAATAATCCGGGCATAGGTCAGGGAATGACAGAAAATGTCGTATGTCCCCAAGCTCTTATGGAAACCACAGATGATGGACGAATCTTTTTATCAGTTCGCTACAATCTAGCCAACTACATAAAAAACGAAACATTTGCTGTGCAAAATTATGGAGATACCGATTTTTATTCAGTAGCCGCTAAGGTCACAGCACAAACAGAAGAAACGAGAGATTACAGATTTGAAATACCAAGCAAAAATACAGTGGTTAGAGCAACATTTTTTGTGGGGCCAATGGGAAGAGATGTAATTTTCTACTACACCATATCTGATCCGGTAGAAGGAAATACGGACTTTGTTCCATTGCAAAGCGAAAGCACGAGCGAGGGCCAAGGACAAGTCATAGAAGATAAAAGACAAGAAACAATCATCCAAAGTCCAGAAACCAAAAATCCCTTGCCAAATATGGAAGGCCTTACACCTGTAGAGAACAATGTGCAAGTAGGACAAGTATTAGGACCTCAAAGCGAAGGAGAAAAGATAGAACAAAAAATAGTAAACTCCAAAATGTCGGCGGGAGACTTGGGATACTCTCACGGACTTCTCACAAAGGACTCTCCCATAATTAAAAAACTATATTATTCAGAAGACAGTAAGGGAGAAGAAGAGTCAAAAGAAAAAACACAGCCCGGCAAGATAACCATGGCTTTTATATACGGTCTTATAGGACTTCTTGTAATTTTGACAGCATCTAGCATAAGCTTGGCAACCTTGTCATATTTTTACAAGCAAAAAGTAGAAGAAGACTTAGAAGAAAAGAGGAGACAATCCTATGAATAAAATAAAAAAACTTCTGATTTTATTCTCGCTTTGCCTAATGCTTTCAGCTTGTGTAAATCAAAACGTAGGCAAAAAGAGTGGCGATGGTCAAATAAAAATAGCGGCAACATCTATGGCGACAGTTTACATAATGGAAAAACTGAACATAGACTTGGTAGCCGTCCCCGACTCCGACATAGATAAGATGCCTGAAAGGTACAAGGACGTACCCAAGGTAGGCATGGCAATGACACCTGATATAGAAAAATTAAAACAACTAAATCCAGACTATGTATTTTCGCCTGTATCTTTAATATCAGACTTGCTGCCGAAATACAAGGCGGCAAATTTGGACTATGGATTTTTAAACCTAAACAATATAGATGGCATGTATAAATCCATAGAAGATTTAGGCAAGCTTTTAGACAGAAAAAAAGAAGCTGATGAGCTAATAGCTGATTATAAAAAATTCATAAAAGACTACAAAGAAAATCATAAGGACAAAAAAGCGCCTCGAGTTTTAGTCTTGATGGGACTGCCAGGCTCCTATGTAGTCGCAACTGAAAATTCCTACGCAGGAAGCCTAATAAAATTGGCGGGAGCAGAAAATGTCTACGAAGGCACCGATCAACAATTCATAACAATAAATACCGAAGACATGTTAAAGAAAGATCCAGACATGATATTAAGGACAGCACATGCCTTGCCCGAAGATGTAATGGCAATGTTTAAAAAAGACTTTGCAGAAAATGACATTTGGAAGCACTTCAGAGCCGTAAAAGAAAATCAAGTCTATGACCTAGACTATAAAAAATTTGGTATGAGTGCAAAATTCAACTACAAGGAAGCTCTGGATGACTTAGAAAAATTATTCTATTCAAATGAGAACAAGCAAATAGAAACAAATAAAGGAGATGGCAAATGAAAAAGGGTAAAATCATCAGAGCCTATCTCATATCAATACTAATTCTATTAGGCTTAATACTCTATTCAGCCAAAACTGGCTCCATAGAGATGACTTTTGGAAAATTAATAAGAGGTCTATTCATAGAATACGATGCAGACGTGGCAACAGTTTATGACCTAAGATTTCCGAGGATAATAATATCAATCATAGCCGGAGCATCACTAGCAACATCCGGAGTATTATTGCAAGCTGTAATGCAAAACCCACTTACAGATCCAGGCATCATAGGCATATCATCAGCAGCAAGCTTAGCAGCAAGCCTTGGCATGATAATTTTTCCAAGTCTCTATGCCCTAAGCCCGGCTTTTTCTGTGACGGGAGGTCTTATAGCCTACCTTCTCATCTATTCCCTAGCTTGGAATGGAGGGAGCAATCCGATAAAACTAATCCTAGTTGGAGTCGCTTTAAATATGACCCTCATGGGAATCAATGAAGCAATAAAATCCATGATGGGAGGCAATCTTACAAATGTCCAATCAATAATCGAGGGAAATGTAGCCCAAAAGACTTGGGCAGACGTAAAAATCATGGCAATATACGGAATAATTTTTCTGATATTAGCTCTTTTTACTATAAGGACAGCGAACCTACTCCAACTAGAAGACCAAACAGCCAAATCCCTAGGTGTAAATGTGAACCGAGACAGATTCATCCTAGCCTTAATAGCCATAATACTCGCTTCTGTATCAACAGCAATAGTAGGCGTAATAGGATTTTTGGGTCTAGTAGTACCACATATAGCAAGGATAATACTCGGATCCAATCACAAGAATCTCATACCTTACTCAATGATACTAGGAGCAATAACCCTCCTCTTATCAGATACACTCGGACGAGTGATAGCCTATCCCTATGAGATAAAACCGTCGGTAGTCATGACAGTGGTAGGCGGGATTTTCTTTATAACACTTCTGAAAATAGGAGGAAAAAATTATGGAAATTAAACATCTGTTTTTCTCCTATGGCAAAAATGTGGTAATAAAAGATCTGAGTTTGAAAATCGAAAAAGAAAAAATAACGACCCTGCTAGGAGCCAATGGCTGTGGCAAATCCACCCTTTTTAAGTTGATAACAAGAGTAGAAAAACCCAAAATGGGCCTCATAAGCCTAGATGGCAAAAATATAAAAAATATAGAAAGAAGGGAATTTGCAAAAAAAGTAGCCATAGTAAGACAAAAAAACCAAATCGCAGGAGACATAAAAGTTGAAGAACTAGTAGCCTATGGCAGAAACCCATATGTAGGATTTATGCAAAAGCCTAGCCTGGAAGACAAGCAAAAAATAAACGAAGCAATAGAAGTTTGCGGATTAGAAAAAATACGAAAAGAAAGAGTCAACTCACTTTCGGGAGGTCAGGTTCAAAGAGCGTGGATTGCAATGGCAATAGCTCAAGATAGCGAAATTCTGCTTTTAGACGAGCCAACAACCTATCTGGACATCAAATACCAAGTAGAAATATTAAAACTCATAAAAGATTTAAATAAAAACTTAGGCAAAACCATCATCATGGTACTTCACGACATCAATCAGTCCATAGAATACTCGGACACAATAGTAGGCATGATGAACGGGAGAATAGAATTTCAAGGCAAAGCAAAAGAAGTCTTAACATCAGAAAAAATTAGCAAGATATACGACACCAAACTAAAAATCATGGACATAGAAGACAGAAAATATGTCCTTGCAGAAGATTAAAGGAGGAAAATTGAAGGGACTAATAATATATTCATCAAGAACGGGCAATACAAAAAGAATGGCGGAAAAAATTTATCAAGTCTTAAAAGAGAAACACCAGATGATAATAAGAGATATGAAAGATTTAAAAGACACAGAAAATTGTGACTTTATACTCTTGGGTGCGTGGATAGACAGAGGAACATTAGAAACAAAAGCACTAAAGTTATTAAAAACAATAGAAAACAAAAAAATTGGACTCTTTGCCACTCTAGGAGCCATGCCAGACTCAGAACATGGAAAGAAGGTGATAAAAAACTTAGAGAATCTTTTAATAGACAGGGATTCCTTGGGACAATACATATGCCCAGGCCTAGTTGACCCCAAGATGATAGAAAAACTAAAAGGGATAACAGGTCTTGTAGTGCCGAAGAAGATTAAAGAAAAAATGATAGAAACAAGCCTTAAATCAAGAGAGGCGACAGAAGAAGAACTATTAAAAGCTGCAAACTATTTTGCAGAGAATATAAAACAGTTAGCAAACTAAGAGCTAAAAAGTAAGACAAAAAAATATGAAAGGAGTACCAATGAATAAAATAAAAAGAATAATATCGGCAACACTTGTCGGAATTATGATAATCCCTTCAGCAGTATCAGCATTCCAGACAGCACCTGTGGAGAATATAAACCCGATAATTCAAACAGTTGAGCTACGAGAAGCAGCAAATAAGGCAGATATTCCATCGATCAAGTATGAAGCAATGCCTCTTATTGATGAAAATGACGCAATGAATGCAGGTATAAAAGGGCTTTGGGAAAATGGAAAGTTTAAATACACCAAAGAAGAATATAATAAGATGCTTGCGGCTCGTTATAAAGATAACAACAGTCTTTTTAACGTGGAAATAGGAGTTAATCCATATTACGAAGTTGAAATTAAAGACAATAAAGCAAATCTTACAGTATCTTATGTAAACAATGTAATGGGAGAAGAAAGTCCCGAAGAATATGGTTTAGTAAAAATAGATGACGATGAAGACATCATATATAAAACTGCCGATGGAAACTCACAGCCTGTCGAAATACTGGATGCAGAAGAGTTTACTTTAGACCCGGCTAGAGACGAGTATGGAGAGAGAATTACAAAGATAAGACTTGATAATGTACCTTTGTCTAAACTTGGAGATGCAAATCAATTCATATATCTTGAAAATGCCAGATATGTACGTTGCTATAGTGAGTGGGAAGATCTAAAAGTTGATGCCAAACCGGCCAAAGGGGAAGAGTCTACTGAAAACATGTATGGCATTTTTAACTTTGACTTGAATAAAATGGTCCTTGTGGAGAGTGCAAAACCTGGCTTAAATAAAGCTACCCTACAAGAAAAGGTCAATGAAGCTAAGGCTATTGAACAAGGCAAGAAGACAGACGAAGCCTTCGCCAAACTTAAAGCAGCAATCGCAGCAGCAGAAGAAACATTAAAAACTGCAACAGATCAAAAAGCTTTAAACCAAGGAGTAGCGACACTACAGGCAGCAGTAGAGGCTTTTAAAACAAGTGAAGACGTAAAGATTCCGGTAGAAGACGGAATATACACCGCACCTGTGAGAGTGGATCATGCATATGACCTGGGAAAGCAATCTATGGCAAACGGTGCAATAGAACACACTGCAAAAGTAGTCTACAGAGGAGACAAAGTTACACTTGAACTTACATTTAATGGCATGGATCTAATGAAAATGAAAGGCCATTTGACAAACCTCTTCTTTTACAAAGACAACAAAGACCCCAAAAATAATAATGATGTAATAGAAGCGGAAGTAATAAAGACACAGTTGGACCTTGGCTTAGACGGTAAAAAGCATAATTATCCCCAAATATTCAAATACACAATGGACAAAAGTGTATTTGAAGCATCAGACTTCTTATGGATCAAAGTTTGGGTAGATGCAATGGATGCTATTGCTTCAATAGGAGAACCAACTGTTATTCCGGGGAAAGGAGCACAAAACGCCAAGATAGTAATAGACAAGACCAACTTCACAAAAGTTATTTTAAATACACAAGACTTGTCAAATGCAATCAAAGCGGCAAAAGAGATAGTTAAAGGCAATAAAAAAGTAGAAGAATTTAACATACTTCAAAGCGTAATTACAGAAGCTGAAAAGGTATTAAAAGAAGCAACGGACCAAGATGATTTGGACAAAGAAGTAACAACACTTAAGGCAGCAGTAGAAGACTTTAAAGCAAGTGAAGACGTAAAGCTCCCGACAGAAGACGGAATATATTTGGCATCTGTGGAAATAGGACACGCATCCAATCCTGGACAAAAATCCATGGCAAACGGTGCGATAGAACACATTGCAAAACTAATTTTAAAAGAAGACAAAGTAAAAGTAGAGCTTACATTTAAAGGCATGGATCTAAGCGGAATGAAAGGTCACTTGACAAATCTGTTCTATTTTGAAAATAACCAAGATCCAAGAAGTGGTGGACGTGCAGTAGAAACAAAAATAGAAAAAAACTTTACAGACATGGGTCTGGACGGACAAGAGAAAGAGTTCCCACAAGTCTTCAGTTTCACAATGGACAGAAATCTATTTGAAGCATCGGAATTCTTATGGTGCAGAGTTTGGGTAGATGCAATGGACTTTATAATGGGCGGCCCCGGAAAAGGAGCACAAGAAGCAAGAATAATTATAAATAAAGAGCATCTTCAAAAAGTTGTTTTAAATACAGAAGCTTTAACAAAAGAAATTGCAGCGGCAAAAGAAATAGTTAAAGGCAAGAAAACAGAAGAAGCATTTAAAAAACTTAAAGCAGCAATAACAGCAGCAGAAGAAACATTAAAAACTGCAACAGATCAAGAAGCTTTAAACCAAGGAGTAGCGACACTAAAAGCAGCAGTAGAAACCTTTAACAACAGTCCTAATGTATTAGAAAAAGAAGCTTTAACAAAAGAAATAGCAGAAGCTAAGAAGATTGAACAAGGCAAGAAAACAGACGAAGCATTTAAAAAACTTAAAGCAGCAATCGCAGCAGCAGAAGAAACATTAAAAACTGCAACAGATCAAGAAGCTTTAAACCAAGGAGTAGCGACACTAAAAGCAGCAGTAGAAACCTTTAACAACAGTCCTAATGTATTAGAAAAAGAAGCTTTAACAAAAGAAATAGCAGAAGCTAAGAAGATTGAACAAGGCAAGAAGACAGACGAAGCATTTAAAAAACTTAAAGCAGCAATAACAGCAGCAGAAGAAACATTGAAAACTGCAACAGATCAAGAAGCTTTAAACCAAGGAGTAGCGACACTAAAAGCAGCAGTAGAAACCTTTAACAACAGTCCTAATGTATTAGAAAAAGAAGCTTTAACAAAAGAAATAGCAGAAGCTAAGAAGATTGAACAAGGCAAGAAGACAGAAGAAGCATTTAATACCCTTAAAGCAGCAATCGCAGCAGCAGAAGAAACATTAAAAACTGCAACAGATCAAGAAGCTTTAAACCAAGGAGTATCGACATTAAAAGCAGCAGTAGAAACCTTTAAAAACAGTCCTAATGTATTAGAAAAAGAAGCTTTAACAAAAGAAATAGCAGCGGCAAAAGAAATAGTTAAAGGCAAGAAAACAGAAGAAGCATTTAAAAAACTTAAAAAAGCAATAACAGCAGCAGAAGAAACATTAAAAACTGCAACAGATCAAGAAGCTTTAAACCAAGCAGTAGCGACACTAAAAGCAGCAGTAGAAACCTTTAAAAATAGTCCTAATGTATTAGAAAAAGAAGCTTTAACAAAAGAAATAGCAGAAGCTAAGAAGATTGAACAAGGCAAGAAAACAGACGAAGCATTTAGCAAACTTAAAAAAGCAATCGCAGCAGCAGAAAAAGTATTAGGTGAAGCAACAGAGCAAACTCAATTAGATGAAGCGGTTAAAGCATTAAAAACAGCAGTAAAAGCCTTTAAAGAAAGTGCAGATAAAGTTGAACCACAAGCACCACTAAAAAAAGAAGCTTTAACAAAAGAAATAGCAGAAGCTAAGAAGATTGAACAAGGCAAGAAAACAGACGAAGCATTTAAAAAACTTAAAGCAGCAATCGCAGCAGCAGAAAAAGTATTAGGGGAAGCAACAGAGCAAACCCAACTAGATGAAGCAGCAACTACATTAAAAGCAGCAGTAGAAACCTTTAACAACAGTCCGGACAAGAAGGTAACACCGACACCTACACCTACACCTACACCGCAACCGGATCCGAAGCCGACACCTAATTATCCAAGCTACCCATCATACCCGAGGGATAATTCCACAACAGCGGGTTCAACTACCAAGCCGACAGCGGATAAAGGTACAAAGAACGCAGAAACAAAATCACCTGCCAAAGAAGTAAAAAGAGAAGCACAAAATAGTAAGGCTGACAACTTCACAGACATTGAAGGCCACTGGGCAAAAGAAGCCATCAAATATGTAGTCAACAAAGGCTACTTCCAAGGAGTAAATGATAGGGAATTTGCACCGAACAAAGGCATCACAAGAGGACAACTTGTAACGGTACTTGGAAGAATATTAAACATCGACAAGACAGCATTTAAATCAAATAATTTCAAAGACGTCAAAGCAGATGCATACTACGCACCATATATAGCTTGGGCGGAAAGCGTCGGCATAACCAAGGGTAGAGGAAACGGAAGCTTTGACCCGGACAAAGAAATCACAAGAGAAGAAATGGCAGTTATGATGGTTAAATTCTTAAAGCTTTCAGGCAAAAAAATAAATGTCAAGGGAACTGCAAGTGCATTTAAAGACGACACAAATATAGAATCTTGGGCAAAAGATGCAGTAGTAGAAATGGCTAAACTTGGACTTGTAAAAGGCATGGAAGATGGAAGCTTCTCACCCAAGACACAATTTACAAGAGCACAAGTAGCACAAATTCTATACAACATAGACAAGAACTAATTGTAAGAATAACTGATATTTCAGTTTGAAAGATAATTAAATAAGGTGGTCTTAGGAATAAATTTTAAGGCCACCTAATAATTGAGAGAAGGAGAGAGTGATGAAAAATATAAAAAACATACTGTTGATATTTATATTATCTGTACTTGTTTTGCCGATAAATATATTTGCAGAAGAGGCTGGACCAAAAACTTGGGACGATATAGCAATTAAAGATGAGAAGACAGGTATAATTTTAACTGAATATTTTCAAGCTTTAGATATTGATAATCTACCTGAAGAAATAAAACAAGAATATTTGCAGAATCAAGGAATAAGAGCTGGTTCTAAATCTTTTAAAATCATTGGAGAAAAAGCAAAGGAAGATTTTAGATTTGAAGTAGAAGAACTAACTGATGAAGACCCTAATATGAAAGAGTTCTTGGAAAAATTCAATGATAAAATATATTCTGATTATAATGGAAAACTTAATTATTTTGGATATAAAATAAAGGTAATTCCATTAAAAGGTCAAGAGAATTTAGGAACTTCAAAGATAAAAATGCCAATTAACAAATTTATAGAAATACAAGAAGAAGGTAAGCCTTTAATAACTAGAATGGAAAGACCTATTTGGGAACACGGTGTTATAATTTGCGAAAAAAGCAATGAATACGCCGAAAGCTATAGAAATTTACATGAAATTAGATATGGTCAATGGTTATATAATGAAGAACGTATAGGTGCCAAAGGATATGATGTAGAAAAAATTCCTGCTGAAATTGTACTACCAGAAATTTTAAAAGAACATTATATATTCATTGCAAGTAGAAAAGAAATGCCTAAGATTCCTGAAAACATGATGCCGGGAACATATGAAGTTCCAACAATAGCCAGAAAGCAAGGAGATGTTGGCTGGTATTCAATGGCGAAGGGTGCTTTAAAAGAAATTGCTGAAATTAAAGTTAATAAATATGGACAAAG
This sequence comes from Peptoniphilus sp. GNH, assembly GCA_021307325.1. NCBI lineage: Bacteria > Bacillati > Bacillota > Tissierellia > Tissierellales > Peptoniphilaceae > Peptoniphilus > Peptoniphilus sp. GNH. The sequence goes on from CP089931.1 coordinate 94,586, forward strand.
ATATTTATATCCTAAATTTCAAAATATGCATTTAATGGGTCTAAATGGTCATTTATTAAATTTACAATATTATAAAACACTTGCTGATTCTGAATTAACCCAAGCCAAGCTTATAGATTACTATGAGGACCCGGAAGATGGATATAAGAAATATCCCCAAACATATGAAATCCCATTAAAAAATAGTGAAGCTACAAAAGCAGTATATGTTACTGTAGATGCTATGGGCGATCAAAGCCAGTGTTTTTGGTTGACTTTAAATGTAGAAGGATATCTAAAAGGCACACGAACAAATAGAGAAGGCTTAAGAATAAAAAACATAGATATGTCTGATGGAGAGTATTTGGCAGATGTTGTATCAATAAGTTCTTCAAAACCTGTAAAATTTATGTATGAAGAAGAATTATTTGGTCAAGAAAGTGACTATAAGTTTAAAATTACAATAAAAAATGGGAAGGCTAATTTAGAATTAGATACTGGAGATATATATGTAGATACAAATCCAGGTGATGTTAAAGTTCTTGGAGATAAAGAGGTAGAATTTGGAGAAACTAAAGATATTGAAGCGTGGGGCTTTAAACGAAGAACTAAAAAATGGTTTAATATGGGAACCAAAAAAGTAACAAATAAAATTACAATAAAGGATATTGATTTAAATGATTTGTTGGACAAAACTTCATTAGGATTGCTTAATGAAAATACAACATTTAAATATAACACTACTACCAATCGATATGAAAGAGAAAATAGTTTTTTTGGAATTCCAAATATCAATTTCTATAGGGTTAAATCTTTAAATAAGAAACCGACTCTGAATACAAAAGGTTTAGAGGAATTAATTGCACAAGCTGAAAAATTAAATCAGGGAAATAAAACAAAAAAGGCCTTTGATGATCTTAAATCAGCTATAGCAAGTGCTAAGTTAGCTCTAAAAGCGACTGAACAAGCTGCAATAGATGAAGCTGTAACTACATTAAATAATGCAATAGAAGCTTTTAATAAAAGTGCCGATGTTACGCCGGGAGCAAGTGAAAAAGTTTACAACATACCTGTTAAGCTTATGCACTCGGTAGAAAAGAAGGAGTCTATGGGCAATAAAGCCTTAATATCTCCTGCCAAGGTAAGCATAAAGGGCGATGATGTATATATTGATTTAACTTTCCAAGGCATTGAAGTACCTTTAGGGGCAACTAAATTTTACGGACATTTAACTAATTTATTTAGCTTTAAGGACAATGTCCTTGGGGGAGATGCAATTGCAGCTGAAGTTTTAGAACAAATGCAAGATAAAGCCATGGATGGATCTCAAAAACAATTCCCCAAGGTATTTAGAATTAAACTTACTAAGGCTGAGTTTGATAATCTAAAGGACAACACTATTTATGTAAAAGTTTGGGTAGATGCTATGGACGGCCTTGCCGGTGGCACACCAGGTGCAGGGGCACAAAATGCAAGACTTGTATTTGACAAGAGCAATATGGCTGAAGATAAACCGGGCGGAGAGGTGCCACCAACACCGCCAACACCACTTACGCCACCTACACCTAGTAGGGAAGATGTTGTAGATGCTTTGAGAAGATATGCCAACTTAGGTGGGCCTCAATACACTTATCAAAGTAACATGATGTATGTTAACGCATATAATTCCTTAATGAGTTTGTTGAATAAGCCTAACGTTACGGACATGCAAGTAAAATTTGCCATTGACAATCTAAAAGCTGCTGCGGAAGGACTTAAATTAGATACAAGTAAGCAAAACAATTCAGGCAACAATAACTCGGCTTGGGGCAATAACTCAGGATGGGGAAACAATAATTCATCTTGGGGAAGCAATAACAATAACTCAAGATGGGGTAACAATAACCAAAATAACAATCAAAACAACAACCAAAACAATGGACCTTTAACTATCCAATATGAAGTGCCTGTTGAGGTTCTTCACGCATACCAAAGCGGTTACTCAATGGCAAATGCTGCAATAAATCACACTGCTAGAGTTGAAGAAAGAAACGGACAATTTAGATACAGTGTTAATTTCCACTCTATACAAAGAGAGTTCGGCGGCAAGCCTTTAACAGGTAACTTAACAAATCTGTTTATCATTGACGGAGGCAAGAACAGAGCAGATCAATCAGGTAGCACTTGGTCATGGATCATGAATGGCAAATATGACAGAGTAAATATTGCTGTTTGGGTAGATGCTATGGACCAAATAGCAGGAAAGGGTCCTGGTGGAGGAGAACAAAATGCAATTCTTTCCTTTAACTGGAACGCTGCAAGAGAAGTTGGAAGATATGGCGGCAATAATAATCAACAAAGCCAACAAAATCAACAAAATCAACAAACTCAAACTCAAAGCTCTAAGTCCGGCAGCTCATCCAATTCATTTACAGACATAAACGGTCACTGGGCAAAACAATCAATTGACTATGTAGTAAGCAAGGGATACTTTAACGGACTTACAAGATCTGAATTTGGTCCTGACAAATCAATAACAAGAGGACAATTTGTAACGGTACTTGGAAGAATGTTAAATGTAAATACATCTAACTACATGAGCCAAAACTTTACAGACGTTAACTCACAAATGTACTACAGCCCCTACATCGCTTGGGCGAACAAGATGGGCATAGTAGGAGGAGTAGGACAAGGAAGGTTTGCACCGGACAAAGTCTTAACAAGAGAAGAAATGGCAGTCATGATGAGCAAATTCTTAAAAGTTTCAGGCAAGAATTTAAATGCCAAGGGAACTGTTACAAGCTTTAACGACGGAAGCAACATAGAATCTTGGGCAAAAGACGCAGTAAGTGAAATGGCAAGACTTGGAGTAGTAAGTGGAATGGGCGGCGGCAACTTCGCACCTAAAAAACCATTTACAAGAGCACAAGTAGCACAAGTATTATTTAATATCGATCACAATTAATTATTAAACAGGGACAGTCAAAGGGCTGTCCCCCAAACGAGGTGTAATATGAAAAAAATATTTTTATCAATAGTATTGGCATTAGTTTTAGTATCCTCATTCGGATTTGCAGCGACAAAGTATGAAGTGCCTGTCAAGCTCGAAAAGTTTGGAGAGCCGGGCAAGGAATCTATGGGAAATCCTTCACTAAAACAAATAGCAGATGTAGAAGAAAGGGATGGCAAATTTATTTATAATCTTTATTTGAAAAAGATGGAGTTTATGAATATGGAAGGAGAACTCACAAATTTATTTATCTATGAAGGGGACAAGGACTCCAACAGAGTTGAAACTAAGCAAAGTCCTATAAGTGGTGAATATTCTAAACGTCATGAGTTTGAAAGAAAAAATGCCAAAGAAGATAAAATTTTGGTGGCTGTTTGGGTTGATGCTATGGATGCAATAGCAGGAGGTGGCAAGGGTTCTGGTGAACAAAAGGCCTATTTAGTCTTTGACTGGAAAAATGCCAAGGCTCTTGATGCAAAAGAAGATGTTAAGGCTCCTATAAAGGATGACAAGAAAGCAGGGACTCAAATTAAAATTCTCATAAATGAAAAGGAAATGACTCCTGAGACTCCCGCTTATATTGAAAGTGGAAGGACCATGGTGCCACTTAGATTTATATCTGAAGCTCTTGGAGAAAAGGTGGACTGGAACAATGCTAAAAGGACTGTGACTATCGGAGATAATAAGGCAAGTTTAGTGATCGGTTCAAAAGAAATTGATGCCAATGGCAAGAAGATTTTGATAGATTCTCCAGCAGTTATTAAAAGTTCTAGGACTTTTGTACCCCTAAGGGCAATTTCTGAAATTCTGGGGGCAAAAGTTTCATGGGAAGGAGCGACCAAGACTGTAAAGATAATAAAATAGTTTTGGCTATGGGATGAGGCGAGTTTTATCTCGCCTTATTTTTTTACTTTTTTCTGCCTATATGATATATTTTTCATATTAAATTAGATAGAGGATGAAATGAAAAATTATATAAATAAACTCACAAATAAACCCCAAAAGCTTTTGGCTATGAGTTTTTTTCTTGCCATTATGCTGGGGACAATATTACTTATGCTGCCTATTTCGTCGCAAGATGGGAGTATTTTGAATTTTTTTGATGCTCTTTTTACGGCGACTAGTGCCACTTGTGTGACCGGGCTTACTGTCGTGAATACGTCTACTTATTTTTCTTTTTTTGGAAAGCTTGTCATAATCTTATTGATTCAAATAGGTGGACTGGGTACTATGACTATTCTTTATTGGATTTTATCCATGCTCAATTTGAGGATTGGTCTTTCTTCTAGAAATCTTATAAGAGAACAACTTTCTTATTCGTCTATGACAGGAGTTGTTCGACTTATAAAGTATGTTGTGCTGGTTTCTTTTGCTATTGAACTGGTGGGAGCCTTTTTCCTTTCCTGTGTTTTTGTGCCAGAGTTTGGATTTGTGAAGGGGATTTTGTATGGGGTCTTTCATTCGATTTCCGCTTTTTGCAATGCCGGATTTGACATCTTGGGTGATTCTATTAGGCCTTATAACACTAATGTGATTGTAAATTTTACAATTATGATACTTATAAGTCTGGGCGGACTTGGTTTTATGGTTTATATTGAAATCTTCAAAAAGAAAAGATTCAGACGTCTTAATGTGCATACTAAGATGGTCTTGTCCGTGTCCTTGCTCTTGTTTTTATCTGGATTTTTTTCGTTTTTGATTTTGGAATACCACAATCCTCATACAATTGCCGGGATGAAATTTCAAGATAAGCTTATGGTTTCATCTTTTCAATCTGTAACTTTGAGGACAGCGGGTTTCTATTCGATTGATTTTTCTAAGATAAAAGATGCGACTAGTTTTTCTATGATTCCTCTTATGTTTATAGGTGGAAGTCCGGCATCAACAGCTGGCGGCATCAAGACCACGACTTTTGGGGTCTTGCTTTTTGCAGCTTTTTCTTATATGAGGGGTAATGACTATCCTCATGTATTTAAGAAGACTATATCTAGAGATGTGGTTTTTAAATCTTTGACAATTTTTGTCATGGCAATTTTTTTGGTGACTGGTGTTTCTTTTATAATAGAAGTCGCAGAGCATGAGAAGTTTAAGTTTTTGGATGTCTTATTTGAAACTGTTTCAGCCTTTGGTACTGTCGGTATAAGTAAGGGCATCACACCAGACTTGTCGCTTCCTTCTAAGCTTTTAGTTACCATGACTATGTTTCTTGGCAGAGTAGGGCCTATAAGTTTGGCTATGGGTATCATAGGAAGAAAGGAAAAATCAAAAATAAATTATGCTGAAGGGAAAATATTGGTGGGATAAATGAAAAATTATGTAGTATTCGGATCGGGTAGATTCGGCTCGGAAGTGGCCATGACTTTGATGGACCTTGGTAATGAGGTTTTGGTGATTGACAAGGACTATGACAAGGTGCAAGCCATTTCTGAATATGTGACAACGGCCTTGCAGGCTGATACCATGGATGAGAATGTAGAAAAAGATTTGGGACTTTCCAATTTTGATGGCGCCATAATTGCCATTGGAGAAAGTTTGGAGGCATCTATTATGGCTGTTTTGGTTTGTAAGGATGCTGGTATAAAAGAGATTATAGCAAAGTCGACCAGTGTGAGAAATGGCGAGATTTTGAGAAAACTTGGAGCTGATAGGATAATTTATCCTGAAAAGGATATGGGCAAGAGGTTGGCCTATAATCTTTCTAATAGCAATTTTTATGACTACATTTCGCTTTCTAAAGAATTTACAATTGCAGAGCTAAAGATTCCAGATGATTGGGTCAATAAGACCATAAGTCAAATTGACATTCGAAGGAGTTTTGGATTTTCTGTCTTGGCTATAAAAAAGCAAAAGGATGCCATAATCCAACCCCAACCCACAGAAATGTTGGAAAAAGGAGATTATATAATAGTCCTTGGCAAAAAATCTTCTCTGGCAAAGTTTAAAGATCGATGAAAATAATAAATTCTAAAGATAACAAGACTTATAAATTTTTAAAATCCCTGCTTCAAAAAAAATATAGAAAGGAATCTAGACTTTTTCCAGTGGAAGGTTCGGTTGTTCTTTCAGAGATAGATAGAGATTTCAAATACCTTTGCATGTCCAAGACATATTATGAAAAGTTAGAAAACAAAGATGTAAAAGAAAAGGTGTTAGTATTTGATGATAATCTCTTCAAAGACCTCTGCGACACACAAAACCCCCAGGGTATACTTGCCTATTTTGATTTTATAGAAAAAGATGCGGCCGATTTGCCAGATTGTGGAAAGTTTCTCTACCTAGATGACTTGCAAGATCCAGGCAATGTTGGCACTCTTATCAGAACTTGTGACGCTCTTTCTATGGATGGGCTTATAGTATCTCCTGAAACTGTGGATTTATATTCTCCTAAGCTTGTCAGATCATCTATGGCATCCTTATTTAGGCTGCCCATATATAGGCTTGATAAAAAGAGCCTCTTAAAGTGCCGCAAAAATTTTAAAATTTATGCGACTGCCTTGCATGGAGCCAAAGATTTGAGGAGTATAACCTTTGAGAAAAATTCTATTTTGATTTTGGGAAACGAAGCAAGGGGAGTGAGCAAGGACTTGTTAGAAGGAGCAGATGAAAAGATTTCTATAAGGATGAGAGAGGGAGTAGATTCTCTTAATGTTGCCATTTCTGGTGGGATTATAATTTATTCTATGCTATGAAAAATGCTATGAAAAAAATTTTGATAAATAAAAACATGCCCCCTGAAATGAGGGCATCTTTAAATGAATTTCAAATAATTACAAGTTGTGCCAAAAAGGGCATAGAAAACTCTCTTGCCTTGCATCCCGATATGCAATTTTTCTGCCATGGGGATTTTAAAATTTGCGACAAAAATCTCCATAGCTATTATAAAAATTTTTTTGAAGATATAAAGGCATCTACCTTTTCAGGCACTTCCTATCCAACCTATATAGGTCTAAATGGACTTGTATTTGAGGATAAATTCATCCACAATTTAAAATACACAGACCCTCTGATATTGGATTATATGAAAGAAAAGCATATAGACCTAATTCATGTAAACCAAGGTTATAGCAAGTGCAATGTGCTGGCTTGCGAAGATGTGCTTATAACATCGGATAAGATGATTTATGAAAAGACCAAGGGCTTTTGTCACGCTCTTTTGATAAGACCAGGTGGCATAAGACTAAAAGATTTTCCCTATGGGTTTATAGGTGGAGCAAGTGGGGTAATAAATAATAAGATTTATTTTACCGGAGTTTTTGAAGATGAGGACACCAAGGAGCAAGTGCTTTCATTTTTGGATAGGCATGGCAAGGAGTATGTTTTTTTGTCAAAGCTGCCCTTAGAAGATTTTGGCTCAATTTTGGAAATTTAAATCTTAAATTTAGTTTTACTTATTTTTAAATATGTGCTAATATAGGTTGCAGCAAAGAAGGGACGAGTAGTTTTTTAAAGGCTTGTAGAGAGAAAATCCAAGGCTGAAAGATTTTTAGAACCGTAAATTACGAAGACTAACCCCGAGCTCTGCGGTAATGCGCAGCGTATGCCACGTTACGGCGAGAAAGTATTAATTAAGGTGGAACCACGGTTGCTCGTCCTTTGGGATGGGCGACTTTTTTTATTATTAGGAGGAAATTATGAAGATAAAATTACCTGATGGCTCAATTAAATCTTATGAAAAGTCGGTGAGTGTTCTAGATGTTACCAAAGACATCTCAGAAGGATTGGCAAGAGTAGCCCTAGGAGCTGTTGTAAATGGCAAGACCATGGGCATGGAAGAGATGATAAATGAAGATTCAGATTTTAAAGTTGTAAAATTTGAAGACAAGGAAGGCAAGGAAATTTTCTGGCACACCAGCTCTCATCTCATGGCTCACGCTATCCAAAATCTTTTCCCTGATGCAAAGTTTGCAATAGGACCTGCCATAGAAAATGGTTTTTATTATGATATAGACTTAGATCACAGATTCACACCAGATGATCTTGTTCATATAGAAAATGAAATGAAAAAACTTGTGAAGGAGAATTTGTCTGTGAAAAAAATCAGTATCTCCCACAAGGATGCCATAGAATATTTCAAAAATAAGGGACAAGACTACAAGGTTGAACTAATAGAAGACCTACCAGAGGATGAAGCCCTGTCAATATATGAGATGGGAGACTTTGCAGATCTTTGCAAGGGACCTCATCTAAGCTCCATAAAGGCTATAAAGGCTTTCAAGCTTTTATCAATTGCTGGAGCTTATTGGAGAGGCGATGAAAATAGAAAGATGCTCCAAAGGATTTATGGAATTTCTTTCGAGAAAAAATCTCAACTCGATGAATATCTTCAAAGATTGGAAGAAGCAGAAAAAAGAGACCACAGAAAAATCGGCAAGGAAATGGATCTTTTCAGTATGCACGAAGAAGGCCCAGGTTTTCCTTTCTTTCATCCAAATGGCATGATTTTGAGAAGCGAATTGGAATCTTGGTGGAGAAATATCCTAATCAAAAATGGCTATGGAGAAATAAAGACACCAATAATTTTAAATGAAGAACTTTGGCACAAGTCTGGCCACTGGGATCACTATAAAGAAAACATGTATTTCACAAAAATAGATGACAAGGATTATGCCATCAAGCCGATGAACTGCCCTGGTTCTACAATTATATATGCAAACAGCATGCACTCTTATAGAGACTTGCCTATAAGGCTTTCAGAATTTGGTCAAGTACACAGACACGAATTGTCAGGAGCCCTTCACGGACTTTTCAGAGTGAGAACTTTCACTCAAGATGATGCCCATGTATATTGTCTACCCAGCCAAGTTGAAGACGAAGTATTTAAGATAATAGATTTGGCAGATCTCTTGTATTCAACTTTTGGATTTAAATATAATGTTGAACTTTCAACTAGACCGGAAGATTTCATGGGAGATATAGAAACTTGGAATGTAGCCGAAGAAAAATTAAAGGCAGCTCTCAAAAAGAGAAATATCCCCTACACCATAAATGAAGGAGACGGAGCTTTTTATGGTCCCAAGATAGACTATCACCTTGAAGATGCCATAGGTAGAACTTGGCAATGTGGTACAATCCAATTAGACTTTCAAATGCCACAAAATTTTGACCTCACTTATGTAAACGAAGATGGTCAAAAGGCAAGACCTGTAATGCTACACAGAGCGCTTTTTGGTTCTATGGAAAGATTTATGGGAATTCTAATCGAACACTTCGCTGGCAAGTTCCCCTTGTGGTTGGCACCAGTTCAAGTAAAAGTTATGCCTATATCCAACAAATTCAATGACTATGCAGAAAAAGTGAGCAAGAAGTTGGAAGAAAGTGGCATCAGAGTAAGATTTGATAGCAGGGCCGAAAAAATCGGATACAAGATTCGTCAAGCCCAATTGGAAAAAGTAAACTACATGGTAATCGTGGGCGAAAAAGAAGTAGAAACAGGAAAAATTTCAATCAGAAAGAGAAATGGTGAAGAGTTAAAAGACCAAGACTTGGATAAATTCATAGAGGATTTGAAAAAAGAAATAGAAGCCAAAGAAATATTCAACAACTAAAATTCAAAAAATATTTAATAAAAATGACTAAAAGGCTATGAGGATAAAAACTCATAGCTTTTTCGTTTAAAATTTTTAGAATATCAAATTTATATTTACTCATTTTAAGATAAGAGTTTTTCAAATTTTTAGTTTTTTATTCTTCAAAATTTATACTTTTTATAATTCAATCTGATTTGAAATTGAAAAGCTCTTTTCTCGCAAAAAGTGAATATTTCTCCTCGTTTTGGTATAATCATTTTGGTGCAATATGAACAATATTAATTATAACAATGAAATGGAAAAAATTATAAATTCGCTAGACAAGAGGCCTAGACTTCTGCTGCACTCATGCTGTGGACCTTGCTCGACTTCGGTTTTAGAAAGATTGGCAAGTCATTTTGATTTGACTATATTTTTTTACAATCCCAACATATATCCGGAGGAAGAATTTTACAAGAGGGCAAGGGTTCAAAAGGAGCTTTTGAAGAAAATGGGACTTAGCATCTCGCTTGTTTTGGGGGAATATGATGATTCAATCTATTATTCCTCTGTAAAGGGCTTTGAAAATCAAAAAGAAGGCTCTTTGAGATGTTACAAGTGTTATGAATTTAGAATGAGAGAGGCTGCCTTGTATGCTAAAAAGCATGCTTTCGATTATTTTACAACTACTCTGTCTGTTTCTCCTTACAAGAGAGCCAACTGGATTAATGAAATAGGCCTTGAGCTGGAGAAAACAGTGGGTATCAAGTTTCTCTATTCAGATTTTAAAAAGAAAGACGGTTATAAAAGGAGCATAGAATTGTCTAAGACTTATGACCTTTATAGACAGGATTATTGTGGCTGCAGCTTTTCTAAAAAAGAGGCTGAAGAAAAATTGGAAGAGTCATGAAAAAAATTTTAATATCTATCTTCGTCCTTCTGGGTATAGTGGCTATCTGCCTTCTATATAGGCACAACAAAGAAGTGAGTTTTCAAACTCCAAGTGAAAGTAAGATTTTTAGCGAAAAGACTAAAAGGATAGAGGATAAAGAAAATTCTAAAAATAAAGAAGATGAGAAAAATCCCAAGAGGGTATTAATATATAGTGTGGGAGATATAATTTTTCATCAGATTATGTATTTGAATACCAAGGATGGGGAGGGCAACTACTCATTTAATCATATGTTTGAGGATATGAAAGATTTTTTTGCTGATAGGCTCGTCATAGGCAACTATGAAACTACCAGCAACCCAAATAGAAAGTGGTCGGGCTATCCCATGTTTAATACTCCACCCCAAGCCATCAAGGCTTTGAAAGAGGTAGGCTTTGATGTTTTGACAACTGCCAATAATCACTGCATGGATACAGGAGCTCAGGGCATAGCAACGACTATTGAAGAGCTTGAAAAAAATGGACTTGCCCATACGGGGACTTTTAAATCTATTGATGACACAAGGGGCATAATATTTGAAAAAAATGGCATCAAGATAGGCATTATTGCTTATAGCGAAATGTTTAATGGCAATGATTGCAGCTTAAAAAAAGAGCAAAGGTATATGATAAATCCTCTTGATAAAGACAAGATAAGAAAAGACATAGAAGATTTAAAAGGAAGAGGGGCAGATTTTATAATAGCCTATCCCCACTTTGGCAATGAATATCAGGTCGAGCCGACAGATAGCCAAAAGTTTTGGGCGAAGTTTTTGCTAGAAGAAGGAGCTGATATAGTAATAGGCTCACATCCTCATGTGCCACAAAAGTGTGAGGCTTTTGATTTTAATGGCAAAGAAAAGTATGTGGTCTATTCACTTGGAAACTTCATCTCCAACCAGAATAGACAGAGTATAGGCAAAAAGCTCACAGAAGTGGGAAGTGGAATTGAATTGAATCTAATAAAGGATGATAGGGGTACTAGGCTTGAGAATTTTAAGCTAAACCCCATCTATACCAGTAGGGTTAGAAATGACAAGGGCTATTTTGAGTTTAGAAGTAGAGATTTGAATAAACTAATAGAAAAAACCGAAGATGCTAATATGAAAAAAAGTCTACTTGAACTAAAGGATATTTGGACTCAAGTTGTTGAAATTACAAATAGAGAATTTGATTAAAGTATAGAGGTATGTATGAATATATATTTAGTAAGACATGGACAAACTGAAAATAATGTAAAAATGATTTTGCAAGGCTGGAATGACTCAGCTCTTACAGAAGAAGGAATAAGAGTCGCCAAGGACTTGGGAGAGGAATTAAAGGACGTAAAGTTTGACAGAGTGTTTTCTTCTGATTTGAAAAGAGCATCTGACACAGCGAGATATATAAGTGGAAAAGAGCCTATCACAACACCGCTTCTAAGAGAAATAGATATGGGCGATTGGTCGGGAAGACATATTGATGATGTTTTAAAGACTGACTATGAAGCCTATAAGATTTTTACAGAAAGGGCAGATCTCTATAAAAAAGAAGGAGCGGAGGATTATAAAACTTTTCTTGAAAGAATAAAAAAATTCTTCGAAGAAAATTTGCTGGGAAAAGACTATGAGAATGTCCTCTTGGTAGCACATGGGGTCACTTGTGTGGGAGTCCTTGCGCTAGCTGAGGGTCTTGCTTTAAAAGATTTTTGGTCTAATAGAGTACCCAAAAATGCAAGCCCCAGTATTTTATCCTACGAAGATGGAGTTCTCAGAGTCATAAAAAAGGCTCCCAGCCAAGTACCCAAGGAAAAATTTCAGCAGTATATAAATGACAGAGCAGTCTTAAAAGAAACTAGTAAGGATATAATGGTCATTTTAAATCCCACATCTGGAGGAGAAGACCATGAGAAAATGTTGGGACATCTGCTCTACAAGCTAAATGACTACTATGACAATGTGTATATAAAATTTACAGCTAAACAATTTGATGCCAAAGAATTTTCGAAAAAGGCAGCAAGAGAAAAGTTGGACTCGGTTTGTGTCATTGGTGGCGATGGAACTTTGAATGAGGTAATAAGTGGCATGATAGAAGAAACCTATAAGCCAAAACTCATGATAATACCCGGAGGGACTGTAAACTGCCTTGCGAGAGTCTTGCAAATCCCTATGGATTCTAAAAAAGCCATAGACAATATGGATATGGAAAACACAATCAAGGTTGACATAGGTAAGGCGGGCAATCGCTACTTCTCGTATATGTTATCTCTAGGACCTGTTTCAGAGGCCATTCATGAGTCTACTAGTGAAGAAAAAACCAAGTATGGACCTATGGCATATTTTATAGAGTCTACAAAAAAACTCTTGGGAAACAATCTTAAAAAAGTAAGAGTCACCTGTGATGATGGTGATTTCGAAGGGGAAGTCGACCACGTTGTAGTATGTCTTACCAATAAGTTTGGCAAATATGAATTTTCTCAATCCAAATTGGATATAGATGATGGCTATGCCAATGTCTTTATCATGACAGAAGATGATATGCTCTCTAGGTTGTCGCTTTTAGGAGATGCCATCTGGTCTAGAATCGAGGAAAATGAAAATATAAAATATTTTAGGACTAAAAAAGTCAGAATAGAAAGCTTGGAAGACAAGGAAATCTGCACAGATATAGACGGAGATAAGGGGGACAATCTACCAATAGATGTGGAAGTCCTTCAAAAGAGTCTGGAAGTATTTATACCGAGGTCAAAATGAAAGCAGCACTTTTTGATTTTGACAAGACCTTGACCGATAAGGACTCCATAGTTTATCTTGTGAAATTAGCTTTCAAGAAAAAACCCCTACAAATGTTTTGGCTTTCATGCAAATTGATTCTTTTGGGTCTTTTTAGAATAAAGGATGAACTGGGCTTAAAAGAGCAGCTATATTCTTGCCTTTCCTATTTTTCGGAAGACGAATTTAGAGAATTTGCCAAATATTTGATAGATAAGCACACTTATAGAGATGGGATTTTTTGCTTAAAAAAATTAAAAGACGAAGGCTACTTTCTCATTCTCTCATCAGCTTCAGCATACGAATATATAAAATATATTAAAGACTTCTTGCCCTTTGATATCTGCATAGGAACTTTCAGTAAAGCTGGGAAAATAGTCCACAACAACAAACATCAAAACAAGGTGGAAAAGTTAAAAGAAGTCCTTGGACCTTCTTATGAGGACTATGAGTTTGAAAAGGCGTATTCAGACTCCTATAAGGCAGATAAGCCTCTATTAGACTTGGCTAAAGAAAGGTACTTGATAAATTCAAAATTAAAAATTTCAGGATATACAAATCTATGGTGGCAATGATGGAGTATTCAGTATGCCATCTGGACTTAGATGCCTTTTTTGCTTCGGTAGAAGAGGCTGATAATCCAAAACTAAGAGGTAAACCCCTAGTTGTAGGAGGAAGGTCTAAAAGAGGAATAATTACCACCGCCAATTACGAGGCCAGAAAATATGGCATACATTCAGCTATGCCACTTTTCATGGCAAGGGAGCTCTGCCCCCAACTTTTAGTTGTAAGAGGGAGAATGGATAGGTACATAGAAGTTAGCCACCAAGTCTTTCAAATATTTAAAAAATATTCAGACAAGGTCGAACAAGTGTCGATAGATGAAGCTTATTTAGATTTTTCAAATATAAGAGATCCTCTTATAACCATAGACAAGCTAAAAAAAGACCTCAAAAAAAGTTTGGACTTGACTATTTCAGCTGGTATATCTTACAATAAGTTTCTGGCAAAAATGGCGAGCGATTGGAATAAACCAAACGGACTTATGGTTATTTCAAAAGACCAGGTGCCAGATATATATCTGGACTTTGCTTGTGGAAAGATTCATGGCATAGGCAAAAAGACGGACAAGAAACTTAGAGACTTGGGGATTTTCACAGTAAGAGATATGCTAAACCTCTCTCTTGATTTTATGGAAGAGCATTTTGGCAAGGCAGGAGAAGAAATTTACCATAGGATAAGGGGAGAAGATAATAGAAAGATAGAACCCAATCAGAAAAGAAAATCGTACGGAGTCGAAAGGACTTTTACTCCTACAAGAGATATTGAAGGTCTTAAAATTTTGTTGACATCCTATGCTCAAGAAATTTGGCAATTTTTGGAAAAGTCAAAATTATCTGCTGCTACTTTAAATTTAAAGATTAAAACAGGTGATTTTAAAACAATAAGTAGATCTAAGACTAATCAGTTTTATTTTAAAGATAAAGAGATTATAATAAATACGGCGCTAGACTTGTTTAAGCAAGTGAAAGTAAAAAATCAGATTAGGCTTTTGGGTCTTAGCGTTTCAAATTTCAAAGACAGGACTAAGGAGCAGCTGGATTTTTTATCTAGCAGAAGTTACAAGAGGGAGAAGTAATAAGTGGAAGAAAAAATAATCAAGGTTTTAATAGAAGACGAGTTTGCAAAAGAAAACGGGATTTACTTTTCGAAGCTTGAAGGAGATAATCTGGTCTTTAAAATGCCTATAAAATCCCAACACAGAAACCCCTTGGGTTTAGTCCATGGAGCAGTTTTATTTGCACTCGCAGACGAAGTCTCAGGTTATTTTTGCAGCCAAGTATTAGAAAAACCATCAGTTACATTGAGTTCAAGCATAAATTATATAAAAGGCTCTCAAGCCAAAGAAATTCAAAGCGAAACTAGGCTGATTCAAAATACAAGCAGCATAAGCCTAATTGAAGTGTCGATTTTTGATGAAAATAAAGAGTTACTTGCAATCTGTAATATGACATATTACAAGTTGAAAAATTTTGAAGAAAAGAGGAAAAATTATGAGACTGGAAGATAAAATTAGAAGCATCCCCGACTATCCCAAAAAGGGAATAATCTTTAGAGACATCACAACTCTCTTAGGGGACAAAGATGCCTTTAAAACTTGCATAGATCAAATGGCAGAGCTTTGCGATGGCATGGATATAGATTATATTGCAGGCATAGATGCTAGGGGATTTATAATAGGCTCAGCCATGGCTTACAAGTTGGGATGTGCCTTTATACCAGTTAGAAAGCCTGGTAAACTACCCTATGATAAAATCTCCATGTCTTATGACTTGGAATATGGAAAAGACTCTGTTGAAATTCATAAAGACGCAGCACCAGCAGGTTCAAAAGTCCTTGTAGTAGATGACCTTTTGGCAACTGGAGGCACAGCAAAGGCTGCAATAGATCTTTTAAAACAAATAAACTTGGAAGTTCTAGGAGCTTTTTTCACAGTGGAACTTATAGACCTAAAGGGTCGCGACCACCTAAAAGGAGTAAAAGTAAAATCTCTTGTAAAATACGAGGGAGAATGACAAGACCAAATAAAAAGACAGACTTAGGTAAGTCCCAAAAGGACTATCCTAGCCTGTCTTTTTTTATATTAAGATCACTTCGTAATTGCCATTTTTCTCGGCAATTTTTTTGAGTTCCTCTTTTTCTTTTTCACTCACGCTTTTTAGATTTAAAAATTCTTCCCTCACACCAAAGGGTCTATAAGAAATGAGCTTGTATCTGATTTTTTTATGCTCGGAGTAGGGTGCCAATAAACTTGTAATTTCATTTACGATTTTAAAATTGTCATGCCCATCCAAAAGCACAGTCCTTAGCTCGTCAAGCTTGCCAATAGATGCAAGGTAGATTGCATTTTCTATTATGGTCTTATTAGACTTGCCAGTAAGCTCTATATGGTCTTTTTCATCAAAGGCCTTGACATCCAGCATAAACCCGTCACAATTATCTATCAGCTTTTTGAAACGATCACCCCTAAAGGGGATATATCCATTTGTATCACACAAAACAGAAAGGCCCAAAGCCTTGACATGTTCATAAAAATCTGCCAAAAACTGATATTGAATACTGCACTCACCGCCGCTAGTAGTGACGCCACTTATAAAGGGCATATAGGATGCTACGACTTCTTTTAACTCTTCAGGCTCATAAGACTTGGTCTTGGGCGAGGAGCCATAAGGGCAAGCCTTGATGCAAGCATCACAATTTATACATTTTTTCTCATCCCAAGCCATTAGTCCATCAGACCTACTAAGGGCAGAAACGGGACAAACTTCAAGACAAATCCCGCAATTTTTACAAAAATTTATAGTTTCGGGATTGTGGCAATACATGCAGTTTAGATTGCAGCCTTGAAAAAATATAGCACATCTATTGCCGGGACCATCGACCAGAGATGAGGGGATGATTTTATTTACAATCCCCTTAAGCATTTCTGACTTTTCTATCTAAAATGCCAAATTTGTTTAGAGGATCTTGGGCATATTGGATTGTGTCATAGGAAACTTGTTGACCCTTGTTGAATTTTTCCAAATCTGACTTCTTGACAAGATATCCGGTAACTCTGATTAGATCGCCAGTATCGCAGTAGCAAGAAATATATCTCATATCCATTTTGAAAGCTGCCTTAAACACATCCAAAACAGCACCAGGATTTTTGATTGCAGTTTCTTCAAATGGGAAGTGGTCGCCAGTTCCTGAAGGGAAGTATCTTTGGAAGTGAGCAGCATTTTTAATATGTGAATAAAGATCTGGTTCATTGCCTATCTTAATTCTAGTTCCTGGAGAAGTAGTTTCATCTCCAGCAGCTCCAACTTGAGCATGGAGCATGAACTTGTGGTTCCAAACTGGAGAATACTTGGATGTGAAATTGGAAACTAGAAGAGCAAGTCTATCCATTATTTTTTCACCGACTTCAATAGCCAAGTCATCCTTGCCAAGAATCATGGAAGAGCCTTCTTTTTGACCTATAATTTCAAGACATTCGGCCATGCCGACAACTCCGAAAAGACCAACAAAATTTTCCAGCTTTACAAATCCTTCTTTTACTAAAAAGTTGCTCTTAAAGAAGGCTGTTTCATTTACCAACCAGTCGATTTTATTTTCCATGAAATTGCAGAAGTGTTCAACAACCTTTGGAAGTCTAACATCTAACATATCTTGAAGATTGGCAGACTTTTCTGCTATATAATTTAGTCTGATTCTGGAAAGAGAAAAGGCACCGCCAGCCTTGGGCAGAGCATTGTAGCATGATGCAATCCCATAAGGAGTAGATCCGAAGTCCTTGTTATAGAACTTCAAATTTGCAAAAGCTGGATTTGCAGATTCCAAGGAAGCCACGATGGCTTTTTTGCCAAATTCTTCTGGAGTTATATCTTCATCATATAGAATTGTCATATTGGGAGTTACATTTTGAAGTTCGCCGAGCAAGTCCAAAATTATATTTCCAACTTTGGTTTCATAAGGACCTATATTTGCGTGACAGAAAGAGTCATCTATGGTCCTATCTAATTGATTTAAAAATAGTTTGATGGCAAACTTAGCCTCTTCATAATTTTCATCAGTCACAAAAGGTTCTAAAAGCTCATCCAAATTGCCTATAAAGACTGGGAATCTAGTAACACTTGGCACATGATGATAGAAGATCAAAAGGTTGTTTATAGCTTCGTGGATATTAGTAGCTTTTTTAAGTCGCAAAAATTCGCAGCCTTCGTTTATTACCTTCTCATAATCTGGAAGTATATATCTGGGGGCGATTGGAGCCATACCTTCTGAAAGGTCACAGATTTCTTTGTCCTCAACCATCTCTATAAAAGTTGGGTCATCAGAAAAAGGGTAGTCCAAAGTATTTTCAGCAAGCTTTGCCAGAGCTGACACCTGTTGTCCATAAGTAAGACTTGTATTTTGAATAATAGCCTTTGCGGCATTTTTAACTTCATCAAGAGTGAAATATCTTTCCATAAATATACCTCCATAATTCTTTTGATTTTTTTCAGCTTAATTATATAATCATAGATGAATAAATAATATGACAGATGTCAGTTTGGAGGACAAAATGTTAGGAGAAATCATAAAAAAACTCTTAGAAGAAAAGAAAAATTTTAAAAATTCACTCCTGAAGGAAGCAAATTTAGAAATAAAAGACTATAAGCCGGGAGATTTTATAGCCAAAGAGGGCGAGAGACCGGGCAAAATTAAAATTTTATTAGAGGGGACAGTATTTGTATCCAGATTTTCAAATAGAGGAGAGAGAATAATATCCCACACCATGGATGGGGTTGGGTTTTTTTGCCTTCTAGAAGCCATCAAGGGTTTAAAAGAAAACATAGGATCTGTGATCTGCTTAAACCAAACTAGTCTTTTGGAAGTGCCTCTTAAAGTTTATCTTGACGAATTAAAAAAAGACCCTCTGCTCGTTCAGATGTCCTTAGAATACTTGACTAACTTCTCGCTTGCTCTCATAGACCAGATGAACAAAAAAACTACCATGACCCCAGAAGAAAATATGCTAACCTATATCTACTATCTGGCAAAGGACAAGAGTCTGCCTATGGAGATAAGAGAAAAGAAATCCTTCTATGCAGATCTTTTTGGCGTCAATGTCAGATCAATCTATCGCTATTTAAACGAGTGGGAATCAAAAAAATACATATATCGACAAGAAAGAAAAGTATTTGTTGACAAAAAAAACCTCGCCCATATAAGGCGAGATTTTGAAGATTTAATATCTGATTGATTATAAGAACTTGGACTTGATGTTATCCCAATAAGACTTTCTCGAAAAGCTCAGATGGGAAACGTACTTGCCTTGACTTCTGAAATTTATCCTGTGAAGGTCTTTTACGAAAATTTCTCTACCATCGACCAAGACCAGATTGGAGTTTGCATACCTTTTTTCGGGCACCAGAGAAATGGTAAAATCACCAGGCACAATTATGCTTGTCGGTAGAGATCTGTAAGCTACGGAATTGACGGGACAAAGAGGAGTCATCTGCAAAGAATCCAAGTCGGGATGCAAAATTGACCCGCCGCCAGAGAAGTTGTAGGCAGTAGAACCAGAAGCCGAGCAAATTAAAATCCCGTCTCCAGAAAATTTTTGAACATGATTTCTATTTATAAATACATCAATATGAATTATTTTAGAGTGATTAGCCTTTAGGACAACTTCATTTAGGGCATTTATAGAGAAAGAGCGCTTGTTTGTGTAGACCTCGGCACTTACAAGCTGAAGCTTATCGACAGTGTACTTGCCATCTGCATATCTTTTTACAAAATCCTCCAAACCGTCGGGGTGGATCTCCTGAAAAAAGCCTAAATGACCAGTATTTATGCCGACAAAATTTTGACAGGGGAAATTGTACTTGTGAAGAGCCTTTAAAAAGGCCCCATCTCCACCTATACAGACCACAAGTTCTGCCTCCTTATAGTATCCAAAATCAGCCTGGTAGCCATAAGATTCAAAAATTTCTTTTAATTGTTTGCCTGTCTGCTTGGATTGGATATTTGCATTTGAAACAATGCTAATCATTTTGCTCATATAATTCTCCCATCTCTAAATATATGGTATATTATACACTAAACTGATACTAAGACCTAATCAAAAATTTCAAAAAGGGGGCAGAGCTTGAATCTAAACTTTGAAGACAAAAACAAATTTTACACCTTGCAAGTGAAAAAAAGCTATAAAAAGCTTAGAGATTTTTTAAAAGCTCAAGAAATCTCATCCAGATATATAAAAAGAGCCATAAAAAATCAAGAAATCTTTTTGAATTTTCAAAAAGTTACAAAAAATCACGAGTTAAAAGCAAAAGACACCATCTCTTTATATATTCCTGACGAAGAGTACAATGTGATTTGTCAAGAAAAAAAACTAGATATAATCTATGAAGACGAAGACCTTTTAGCGGTAAATAAGCCGGGTGGTATCATAGTCCACGCTGTTGGCATAGAGCAAGAAGGCACTCTTTCTAATTTTGTAGGAGGCTATTTTCAAAAAAATGGCATCAAAAGAAAAGTAAGAGTTATAAATAGACTGGATAGGGATACATCAGGACTAGTATTATTTGCCAAAAATTCTATGGCTCATTCGGTCTTGGCAGCTCAATTTATAGATAGATCCATAGAAAAAATCTATATAGCAGCAATAAAAGGTTATCTTGAAGGGAGGGGGAGAATAGAAGCCCCCATAGGACTAGGCGAAGACGGAATAAAAAGAGAGGTAAGAAGCGATGGCAAGATGGCTATAACAGAATACGAAGAAATAGGAAAGACTCAAGAAGGCTCTATTTTAAGACTAAAACTTTTAACAGGAAGAACTCATCAAATAAGAGTCCACTTAAAAAGCCTGGGTCATCCCATTTTGGGAGATAGCCTCTACGAAGGCCAGTCAGACCTTATAAAAAGACAAGCCCTTCATTCGAAAGAACTAACCTTCAAGCATCCAAGAAATGGAAAAATAATAAAACTTGACGCAGCTCTGCCAGAAGACATGGAAAAACTCATAAGCGGCAAATAGAATCTAAAAAGACATGACTTTATCCTATCGTCTCTGATGCATAAGTGATTAAAATTGAAAAAAATCTAGAGAGACTATCCAAGATTGAAAAAACATCTACTTAGTTATATAATCAAATAAAAGGTAGTGGACTCTGCGGTGTTCGTATTAATCCTTTTAATTCAACCGACAAAGTAGATACGGGACATCTAGCCGTTGGCAGTGGATAAAAAGCCTTCACTGAAAGGACTTTAGAAGCTGTCACCAAGACACCCACCTTATTTTTAGGCGGGTATGAATTAAAAGGGGGACGGCATTGTGGAGTTTTTTACATATTTTGTTTAAAACTAGCCCCAAAGGGTAAAAAATACTTAGACGAAATTTAAAGACGAAGGTGAAAGGAGAACGAAAATGGGTTTTTTATACAACTTATTTGAAGAAAAAAGAAAAAAAGAAATCAGAAGAAAGAGAGTCGAAGACATATCTAAGGTAGCAGCAGGTACAGTGCTGGGAGCCTTGACAGGTATCCTCTTTGCGCCTCAATCAGGTCAAGAAACTAGAAAGCAAATCAAAGAAACAGCAGTAGATGTAAAAGACAAGACTGTGTCAGCGGCTAAAAATGTTGCAGACGATGTATCAGAAAAGGCGGGCAAGGTAAAAGACCAAGTATCTAAGACCTATGGAGACCTAAAAGACAAGGCATCAAAGATGGGCGAAGATATAAAAGACAGATTCTCCTCAGCTAAGGAAGATTTCGAAGAAGCTAAAGAAGAAGCTAAAGACAAGGCTAAAGAAGTGAAAGAAGATATAAAAGAAGGCGCCGAAGAAGCTGGAAAAGATTTAAAAGAAGCCGGCAAAGATGTAAAAAAAGCCGGAGAAAATATAAAAGAAGATCTCAAGAAATAAGAATTAGGAGGCGAAAATGGGAGCCACAATAACTCTACATGACTTGCTTTTGATAATTCTATTCTTGGCAGGCATTTTTGCTCTTGTCTATTTAGCATTGGCATTCAAAAACTTAGTCGCTTTTTTAAAAAAACTAACAGAGCTTTTAGAAGACAATGAAGAAGCCTTAAATATCAGTCTTAAAAAGCTTCCAAGCATTACTGACAATATAGACGAACTATCCAAAAGCGCCAGTTCCATATCAAAAGATGCTGAAGGTCTTGTAAAAGAATTAAAGCCAGAAGTTTCAAAAGCAGCCAAGGCAGTCGGCGGAGTCTCTGACACCGTTACACTAGTGAGCAGAAATTTAGACACAATAGCTAACAGAGTTACAGATGGGGTAGTGTCTGTAGCTGACACCTTTACAGGAGCTGGCAAGACTATTAGCTCAAGCGCATCGTCTTTCTTGGACTATTTCTACATCGGCAGAGAAGTCATAGATGCGGTAAGAGAGATTATTAGAAAGTAAGTCGAGCATAAATTTTTAAAAAATACTATTAAAAGACTTACGTTTACAAGCTAGAACAAGCACTTACAAAAATACAACTTTAAATACAAGAAAAAGTATAATAAAATAAGCAGTTTTTATTAAATATACTGCTTATTTTTTATGTTAAAACAAGAAAAAATACTTTTAACTAACTAAAGCAAAAATCTTAAAACTTGATTTAAAGCTTGTGAAATACTAACTTTTTCATTGTACACGAGAAAGAAATATGTTATAGTAGCCTTATAGAATGTACATTTTTCCAATAGAGTATTTGACCTCATATTCATTTTAATTAACCATTTTAAGAGCCTTTCATTTTGAATGACTTTGGGCCTTGAGGGTTATCTTAAAGGATTAAAATACAAAATTGAAAAATATAAGTGACTTAAACTAAGCACGGGTAAGTTAAAATTTAAAGCGTTCATAGCTGAAATTGAAGCAGTTTAAAAGAGAAAATAAGAATCTTAGAATGGGAATTTGTCGTATTTTGGTTACAAATCCCCTTAAAACTCGGTCTACTTCTCTTAGAGCTTGAAAAACATAAGAGACTATACCGTGAAGTAAGGAGGAGAAAAATTGAAAAAAAGAAGCATAGCACTTTTGATGACCCTTTTGATTTTGGCTCAAACTTTTTTGCCAAGCATGACTTGGGCATCGAATGAAACTCCACCTTTGACTCAAAGTGAAAAGCTTGTCAAGGTAGGAAGTCTCGATCTCAAAAGAGATGTAAGGCGGGATCAAGGAGAAATTTTCAAAATACAGGCAAGGGCCAACAAAAACGCCAGAAGAAGAAGATCTGTCCAAGGGACGACCTTTATGAGTGCAGATAGCCCTTATCTACCAGGACAAAGTCCGACAGACGAGGAAAAGGCATCTGCCTATGGCAATGTGACTGCTAAATTTTCTGCCGTTGGCTTAAAAGATGGAAGCACCACACTGCCCTTCCAATGGAAAGAAATTTTCGGTCAGGATTCAAATGGCAACCCTAGCAATGCCAAGATTTATTTTCTGCAAAAATCAGCTGAAGATGGCAGCGAAATCAATAGGTTCACCCTTCTTATCAATGAAGCGGGCGACTACAAGTGGACTGACCAATATGGCAAAGAGGCAAAGTTGCCCCTTTATTCAAAAGATCTAAAACCCTACAAGTATGAAGTGGCTTTAGATTATGATGTTTCTGATAAAGTCAAACTTTTGACCATGGAGGTCGGAGTTACAAATGACGAGCATGAATCAAATTCAAAGTTTGAAAAAGACTCGGATGGAAATGTATGCGCTAAAATAAGCTTGGAAATAGGAATAGCTCAAGTAGCATCCACTAAGTTTGTAGCAAAATGGAATACGGATCTAGCTGAAGCTGACCGTCCTAAGGTAGAAGCCCTGTATAATACAAAAAATAAAGATACAGAGGGCGTGGATATAGAAAACTCTGTGTTCTTTCCTACAAGCGATGGTGAAATAAAACTTAGAAATGACGAAAACGCTCAAGAACCAGATCAATTCAACTCTCAATTTTTAAGAAATGTTCCAGAGGTCAAAGTTGTAGAAGGTATAAAATTCAAGGATGAAGAAGATTTAACTGGAACTCCTACCTATAAGTTTGATGAAACAAATAAAACAATCACAACTAACGACGGAAATCATAAATTCAAATACGACTTTTCATATGATGTAATAAATGGCGGCAAGCTAACCATGACTGAAGTTTTAAAAGTCACTTTTAATGCAAATGGTGGCAAGTTTGAAGCTTCGCAAGATCCTATAATTAAAGAAGTCGATTATGATAAGGCTGTAGAGCTGCCATCTGATCCGACAAATGCCACCAATACATTCTTAGGTTGGGGGAATGCAGCTGCTGACAAAACTTCGGTTGCAGAAACGGAACTTAAAAACATAAGGCAAGACAAGACCTTATATGCGATTTGGTCAAATGATGTAATAGAGGAAATTGAAGGACAAGAACTCAAAAAGCCGCAAAATTATGTAAAAGTAACAGTTGATAAAACTGACAAGGCAAAACTTAAGGAAAATGAGAAACAAACAAGGATTTTCTGGGTAAACCCAGATAAGCAAGTGACTCTGCCGGTTTTTAAACCTGAAGGTATAAAATATAAAGTATCTCCGGACACTTCATTTAGAGATGAAAAACAATACGTTTTTAAAGAATGGACTTCTATTGAAACTCCCAAAAGAACATGGTCCAGCGAAAACATAACTGGCAAATTTTCTCAAGAAACTACGATAGAAGCGTCTTGGACTAGAACTTCTGATGGAGGGGTTAGACAAAAGGGCAATACAAAACCGGATGTGCCCGACAATTATATCCAAGTTGTATTCGATCCCACATACAAGGGAAAATTTTCAGGCGAAGAAGATTTAACTGATGGAAGAATTATATATTGGGTAAATCCAAAGCTAAGTGAATATGTACTAGGAATCAAAAACCCTTACGGCAAAGAATACATCCCTGGTTTTTCTGAAAATTGGGAATACAGCAATTGGGGAAAACAAAATGGAGTGGAGCCAAAAGACCCTAATAAACCAAAAAAAGGATATACTGATGTTAAATTAATTCCAAATCAGCTCGGAAGTCTTACCATAATAAAAGCTGAATACGACCTAGATAACATAATGGCATTCGACCAAAAAACTCCGATGGCAAGACCGGAATACACAAAGAGCGGCAAAAAAGTACAATACTGGAAGGTCGAATTTGATTCGGACGACGGATTGACTCTAAAAAATCAAAAGTCCTATTATGTAAAAGTTGGTAGCGACTCGAAATTTAGTTATCCTCCAATAACGTTCACAAAACCTGTGGAAAAAACGGGTTACAAGTTTGACGGCTGGTATAAGGGCAATCAAAAGCTAAACGAGTACGATATTATAAACTCTGATGTTGTCCTGACTGCTAGATCTATAAATTTAAGCAATGTCATCCCGGAAAAAGATTCCACTGGTAATAAAAATGAAAAGCCAGAAGGATATATCACTGTAACCTTCAAATCGGAAGATGAAAGCAAGGGAAAGGTTACAAGTAATAATGTCTTTTATGTAAATCCCAAGGAGTATGTGACTCTCAATGCCCCGGCAACAAAAGCTGAGCATGGCTATGAATTTGCAGCTTGGGATAAGAACATAAGCACACCCACTCTTTATGAGAAAGATATTGAAATAAAAGCATCTTTTAATCAATTGGGGGTTCTCGTTCCAAAGATTGGAAATCAATCTAAGCCGACGAACTATGTTGAAATTACCTTTGTCACAAGTGGAGATGGTGGCAAAATAGCAGATGGAGAAACGACAACCTACTATGCGGATCCGACCAAGGATGTTAAAATTCCTGCACCGACGATAAAAACTGAAATAGGGTATGTATTTAAAGGCTGGAATCAGGATACGACTAAAGCCCAAAAGTATCCCAGCGATACAACCATAAAGGGCGAATTTGAAAAAAAACAAGATATAATCCCATCAAAAGATCCAGTAACTAAGAAAGCAAACCCAAAGCCGGAAGGCTATGTTAGAGTAAAATTCGTTGCAGGAAATGATGGCAGTATAGCTAATGAAAGCTTAGAAAAAGGCCAAGACCTCTACTATGTAAATCCTAAGGCTAACAAAAAGTTGAAAGATCTAACTGCTCCTATCATAAATGCTAAAGTGGGTTATGAGTTAGATAAAACTAACCAATGGAAGATACTAAATCTTATAAACGAAAAACCAGAATATATACTAGAGGATTTGATTGTTGAAGCACAGTATAAGTCGCTTCCCGACCAAATGCCTAAAAAAAACTCAGCTGGTGGAGATAACGAACAACCAAACGGATATGTAAAAGTTACTTTCAAGGCAGGAGATAATGGCAAAGTCACAGAAACAAGCTACTATGTAAATCCTAAAAAACTTGTGAGCTTGAATCCACCGACAGATGCAAAGGGAAATGTTGGCTATAAGTTTGCTGGATGGAGCGAAAACATATCTAATTATAGGCTATACGATAAAGACACGGATATAACAGCATCCTTTAATCCTATTGATGCTTGTCTACCTAATACGAGCGGCCAAGCGAAGCCAGATGGTTATGTAGAAGTTAAATTCGAAATAGAAGGCTCTGGCGGAAATATAGAGAGTGGACAAACGACAACCTACTACGCTGATCCGAACAAGGATGTCACAATTCCAAGTCCGAAAATAAAAGCTGAAATAGGCTATGAATTTGGTGGATGGAATCTAGATACGACTGAAGCCCAAAAGTATCCCGGAAATACAACCATAAAAGGGGCATTTACTCCGCTAAGCGACGTAGTGCCTGGAGACAAAGCAAAGCCAGAAGGCTACAAGACCGTAACATTTAAAGCGGATGCAAATGGAAGCCTTTCCGGCACGACAATTTACTATGTAAATCCGAATAAAAGTGTAGACCTTACAACTCAAGCAGAAGGCATCGCCAAAAATCCTAAGGTCGGATTTGCTGAAGGAACTTGGAGCGAGGCTATAAGCACCAAGGAATATAAAAATGATGTAACTTATACATTCAAGTTCACATCACTTCCAGATGTTGATACGACAAGCCATCTCGGCTATGTAAGGGTCGAATTCCAAACAGATGGCAATGGAAGCCTTGAAGGAAACACTATTTACTATGTAAATCCAACTAAAGATGTAAAGATAGGATCTGCTAATTTACAAATTCCAAATCGAAAACCAAACACTGGTTACGAATTTGATAAGTGGAATGAAACTATTGATCCCCAAGAACCTGTAAAATCGGACAAGACCTATGTTGCTTATTTCAAAAAGATTCAAGTAACTATGACCTATAAGGCTGATGATGCTGATTCTGCAAGCAAGAATCGAGTGATTTCCTACGACAAGGGAAAGACTATAACCATAGCTGGAGCAAATGGACTTACAAAAGCAAATCACAAATTTAAAGGATGGAAGATAGGAGAAACGACATATCAACCAGGTCAAAGTTTTATAATAAATGAAGACACAATTGCGACAGCGGATTGGGACAAGAGTCTTCATGACGTAGCATTTGACACGGATGGTGGAAGCTTCATATCA
This sequence comes from Peptoniphilus sp. GNH, assembly GCA_021307325.1. Lineage (NCBI taxonomy): Bacteria > Bacillati > Bacillota > Tissierellia > Tissierellales > Peptoniphilaceae > Peptoniphilus > Peptoniphilus sp. GNH. The sequence continues at coordinate 121,792 of CP089931.1, forward strand.
CCGCAAAAAGTAGAGCATGATTCTAAGCTTGCATCTTTTACAAATCCAAATAAACAAGACTACACATTTGTGGGCTGGGTTTATAAAGAAAACAATAATGAGGTAAAATTTGATCCAAATACAGATACGATTAAAAAGGATCTGACACTGATTGCAAAGTATGAACCAAATGTAATCCAACAAATGGGTCAAGACAAACCTCAAAATGTGCCAGCTTCATTTGTTCAAGTAGTTATAGAAAGCACGGATAAGGCGACAGTAGCTGAAACCAAGACTTTTTGGGTGGCAAAGGACACAGAGGTAAATCTGCCGGTTTCTAAGCCTGTAGGCAAAACTGTGCCAAAGGCAGAGAGCAAACCAGAGTTTAGCTATCTATTCTCTAAGTGGGAATCAGATGAGGATACGCCGAGAGAATGGACAGATTTAATTAAAGGAGCATTCTCAAAAGACAAGACTACAATAAGTGCCCAATATACAGAAAAAGCGTCAGTTGCTGGAGATGTAAAAATCAATCCAATCTACGTTTCGGAATCTATAAAAGATGCAAGAGGCGCTTGGATAAATAAATATATCCCAACAGAAGCTGATTTGAAAAAAGCCGTTGTTTTGGGCGCTGGAGATAAAATAGAAATCTTGCCTGAAAACAACGACCTTCAAACTGAACTTTACGAAAAACTAAAAGAAAATGGCAAGACTGATAGAGAAGAGCTTTCGAGAGTTGCAAATATAAAAGCTAAGGTGACTTTTAATAATGGAACTACTAAGGAAATTGAAATTCCAATTGTAGTATACAAAAACATCTATCAAGCTCTGACCTTTTATAGCAAGCCCGACTATGTAAAATCTATCGAGCGAAGCCTTGGTGATGAATATATAAGAGTACTGCTTATTCCGACTGAAAAAGCTGTAAATCAACAAAGAGCAGCCTTCTATGTAAGAAAGAATGCAGCTGTAATAATACCCGGTCAAGATCCGACTGGCAGAGATAATTACACCTTTATCGAATGGAAAGCTAATAATCAGAATCCGCTTGCAGCACCGCAATTTAGAATGTTTAGATCTGCAGGGCTTGATCCAAAGGTTGTAGAAAACGATGAAAAAGTTGAGCTTGGCTCAAGACACAGATTTGATAAAGACACAGATATAGTGGCTCAATATTCTGAAAGACCAGTTCAACCTCAAAACCCGGGAGTGAATCCTGGACCAGGAGCTCCTGGCAGGATAATCGTTGTAGAAAGAAATAAAAACACAAGCAAAAACGATCTTCAAAAAGTCGAAACTATTCGAAAAGAAATAAGCTATATGCAAGGTTATGAAAATGAATTTAGACCTTATGATGGCTTGACCAGAGCTGAAGCAGCTCAAATTCTTGCGAATGCCTTGAAAGAAGATGGCTTTAGATATGATCCGAACTACAAGATTTCCTATCCAGATGTCGGAGACTATTGGTACACGCAAGCTGTAAAGATTGTAACTCAAGCTGGCGTCTTCGAAGGTCATTTGGATGGATACTTTAAACCACAGGAAAAGATAACTAGAGCACAATGGATTGCGACCATCAAGAGATTCCAAGGACTTGCTGACAAAAATGGAAATCACATGATGCTCAAGGAAGGACACTGGGCTACAGCAGAAGTTGAAGCAGCCTATAACGAAGGATGGCTTGAAATTTATGACAGAAAGTTGGTTGACTTTAAATCTGACGAGCCAATAAGCAGACAAGAAGTTGCGGCTGTGACAAACAGAGCCTTCAAAAGACTTGTTGACAAGACATATTTGAGGAGAAATGACCGCAGTCTTATAAATTATAGCGACATAAATCCTGAAATGTGGTCCTATGAAGATATACTTTGCGCAAGCAATACCTTGCTTTGCAAAGGCGCTTTCTACACAGCTCATTGGATAAACAAAGAAAAGAATGTATTCAACATCAACACTGAAGGTTGGAATATCATTCAAGAAAAATTTCAAAGAAATCCGAGATAAAACTCGCAAAGATTAAAGAAAGATCCTTTTTTGGGTCTTTCTTTTTTTATTTCATACAAGTGGGAAAAATAAGGAAAAGAAATGACAATAGATGGCTTTTTAGCTTGTACGAGAATAAAAAACATTATATTATTATAATATAGAAATTTGAAAGGAGATAAAAATGGCTTCAACAATAAAAGACGTGGCAAAGATGGCCGATGTTTCCATCTCCACAGTCTCAAGGGTTATAAACGAGTCTAAACCTGTGAGTCCTGAAACCAGAAGAAGAGTCCTGCATGCAATCGAAGTCTTGGATTACAAACCAAACGAGATAGCAAGGTCCTTGGTAAAGAAAAAATCGAACATAATTGGAGTTATCGTAAATGATCTGGGGACAACTTACACTTCTCAAATTCTAAGAGGTGTAGAAGAAATAGGGAGAATGTACGGATACGATATTATTGTCGCATCATCCTATGACAACACAGAGTTAGAAATAAAATTTGCAAAAATATTTTCTCAAAAACAAGCTGAAGGGATAATAGTAATCTCAGAAAGCCTAAACCAAAAACTCATGTTCACACTTGAAGAAATGAAAGTGCCACATTTGAACATAAACAGATTTTACAATTTGGAAGAGGGCGAAGCTACCATAAATCAAGAAAAGGCAACCGAAGAAATAACCGAATACGTAATAAATAAGGGGCACAAGAAAATCGCCTACCTTGCAATGGCAAAAGACCTAGACAGAACTTTGGAAAAACAAAAGGTAGACGCCTTCAAAAATGCTATGAAAAAACATAATCTCGAAAGAGAAATAGTCTATGCACCAAGTGTTGACGAAAAAGGTGCCCAAGACATCTACGGCAAGGTCAAAGCTCTTTATCAATCTGGCTACACTGCAATGATCTGTACCCAAGATGAACTAGCAATCCACATAGCAAACCTCTTTTATGGCGAAGGAATCCGAGTACCAGACGACATATCCCTTGCGGGATTTGGAGGAGGACCCTTGGCAGACATATACAGGCCAAGAATCACGACTATTAAAATTCCTTACTATAATATAGGAGCTGTCTCCATTAGAAAGATTTTAAAAGCTATAGAAAACAATAGAGAAATGGAAAAACAAGAAATAGTCCTCCAAGCTAAATTAGTAGAAGGTGGATCAGTAAAAGATATTAGATAAAATTCAAAAAAACATTTGACAAGCTAAAAATACGATGTTAAGATAGATGAGGTCATTTAAAAATGACTGCGACAAGTTGGCAAAAAAGTAAAAAAACTTTCAAAAAGGACTTTACAAAAAGGAGCAAACTTGTTATACTAATAAAGCTGATTCCTTGAATTAGCAGACCATGAAAATTAAATAGTGTAAGGAAAAAAAGACTTCAAAGAAGTCAGCTTCACAAGAAGCACATGAAAGCAAAAAAGCGGAAAAAGTCAGTGAAACGAAAAAGTTGAGCTAGAAATTTTCGAAAAAAAGAAATTTTAATCGAGAGTTTGATCCTGGCTCAGGACGAACGCTGGCGGCGCGCCTAACACATGCAAGTCGAGCGATGACGATCAGATAGAACTTTTCGGAGGGACATCAGATAAGATTAGCGGCGGACGGGTGAGTAACACGTGAGTAACCTGCCTTTGACACAGGGATAGCCTCGGGAAACCGGGATTAATACCAGATGACATTACAATCTCGCATGAGGAAGTAATCAAAGAACTTCGGTCAAAGATGGACTCGCGACTGATTAGCTAGTTGGTGAGATAACAGCCCACCAAGGCGACGATCAGTAGCCGGCCTGAGAGGGTGAACGGCCACATTGGAACTGAGACACGGTCCAAACTCCTACGGGAGGCAGCAGTGGGGAATATTGCACAATGGGGGAAACCCTGATGCAGCGACGCCGCGTGAGCGAAGAAGGTATTCGTATCGTAAAGCTCTGTCCTATGGGAAGATAATGACGGTACCATAGGAGGAAGCTCCGGCTAACTACGTGCCAGCAGCCGCGGTAATACGTAGGGAGCAAGCGTTGTCCGGAATCACTGGGCGTAAAGGGTTCGCAGGCGGCAATGCAAGTCTCGTGTGAAAGGCAAGGGCTCAACCCTTGTAAGCACAAGAAACTGCATAGCTTGAGTAGTGGAGAGGCAAGTGGAATTCCTAGTGTAGCGGTGAAATGCGTAGATATTAGGAAGAATACCGGTGGCGAAGGCGACTTGCTGGACACAAACTGACGCTGAGGAACGAAAGCGTGGGGAGCAAACAGGATTAGATACCCTGGTAGTCCACGCCGTAAACGATGAGTGCTAGGTGTCGGGAGAGATCTCGGTGCCGCAGTTAACACACTAAGCACTCCGCCTGGGGAGTACGTGCGCAAGCATGAAACTCAAAGGAATTGACGGGGACCCGCACAAGCAGCGGAGCATGTGGTTTAATTCGAAGCAACGCGAAGAACCTTACCAGGACTTGACATATATAGGAATAAACTAGAGATAGTTTAGTCTACCTCGGTAGTCTATATACAGGTGGTGCATGGTTGTCGTCAGCTCGTGTCGTGAGATGTTGGGTTAAGTCCCGCAACGAGCGCAACCCTTACCTTTAGTTGCCAGCATGTAAAGATGGGAACTCTAAAGGGACTGCCGATGATAAATCGGAGGAAGGTGGGGATGACGTCAAATCATCATGCCCTATATGTCCTGGGCTACACACGTGCTACAATGGTCGGTACAGAGAGCCGCGAAATAGTAATATCAAGCAAATCTCAAAAAGCCGATCCCAGTTCGGATTGTTCTCTGCAACTCGAGAACATGAAGCCGGAGTTGCTAGTAATCGCAGATCAGAATGCTGCGGTGAATGCGTTCCCGGGTCTTGTACACACCGCCCGTCACACCATGGGAGTTGGTAATACCCGAAGCCGGTGAGTCAACCGCAAGGAGACAGCCGTCGAAGGTAGGATCAATGACTGGGGTGAAGTCGTAACAAGGTAGCCGTATCGGAAGGTGCGGCTGGATCACCTCCTTTCTAAGGAAAACACCTTACACTATTTAAATTTTTAATGGGAACAATTTTATATGTGGACCTGTAGCTCAGGTGGTTAGAGCGCACGCCTGATAAGCGTGAGGTCGGTGGTTCGAGTCCACCCAGGTCCACCAACTAAGACTTAGGTCTTAGAAAGAACCTTGAAAACTACAAAACGAAAACAAAAAGAAAAGTCAAATCAAATTTCAAAAAAGATTATGACAATTCACTGGAAACAATAGAAAAACTATTGTAAAAACAAAGGTCAAGTTAATCAAAGCATCAGGCGAATGCCTAGGCACCAAGAGGCGACGAAGGACGTGGTAAGCTGCGAAAAGCTTCGGGAAGGAGCAAACATCCAACAACCCGGAGATCTCCGAATGGGAAAACCCATACAGACAAACTCTGTATATCCCTATCAGAACACATAAGATAGGGAAGCGAACCGGGCGAACTGAAACATCTAAGTAGCCCGAGGAAAAGAAAGAAAACTCGATATCCTAAGTAGCGGCGAGCGAACAGGAAGAAGCCCAACCGTACAAACGCAAGATCCGAGCTAGTCGAATCATCTGGGAAGATGAACCAAAGAAAGTAACAGTCTCGTAGACAAAAGCAAAGAGAAGCAGTACAAAAGAGTAGCACGGAGCACGAGAAACTTTGTGTGAACACAGGGGGACCACCCCCTAAGGCTAAACACTCCTTGGTGACCGATAGCGAACAAGTACCGTGAGGGAAAGGTGAAAAGAACCCCGGGAGGGGAGTGAAAAAGAATCTGAAACCTGATGTTAACAAGCAGCGAAAGTGGTCCTGCACCACAATCGTGTACTTTTTGTAGAACGGGCCAGCGAGTTATGGTAACAAGCAAGATTAAACCTTACAGAGGTGAAGTCGAAGGGAAACCGAGTCTTAAAAGGGCGAAAGTTTGTTGCCATAGACCCGAAACCGTGTGATCTATCCATGGGCAGAGTGAAGTTAAAGTAAAATTTAATGGAGGCTCGAACCGGGTAGCGTTTAAAAGCTATCGGATGACCTGTGGATAGGGGTGAAAAGCCAATCGAACACGGAGATAGCTGGTTCTCCTCGAAATAGCTTTAGGGCTAGCCTTAACGAAAAAATAATTTGGGGGTAGAGCACTGAATAGCCAAGGGGTGCATAGCATTACCAAGGCCTATCAAACTCCGAATACCAAATTAGAACGTTAGGAGTCAGACAATGTGGGATGAGCTTCATTGTCAAAAGGGAAACAACCCAGACCACCGGCTAAGGTCCCAAAATAATGGTTAAGTGGAAAAGGGGGTGAAATTACCGAGACAACTAGGATGTTGGCTTAGAAGCAGCCATACATTTAAAGAGTGCGTAATAGCTCACTAGTCAAGTGATTTTGCACCGAAGATAACCGGGGCTAAACCAAATACCGAAGCCGTGGATCGCAAGATGGTAGAGGAGCAATGTATAAAAGGCGAAGCAGAAGGCGCAAGCCCCTGTGGATAATATACAAGAGAGAATGCTGGCATAAGTAGCGCAAGGGAGGTGAGAATCCTCCCCATCGAAAACCCAAGGAATCCTGAGGAAGGCTCGTCCACTCAGGGTAAGTCGGGACCTAAGGCAAGGCCGAAAGGCGTAGTCGATGGACAACAGGTGGAAATTCCTGTACCGATTTGAATCGTAAAAAAGTAAGTGGGGACGCAGAAGGAAAAAAGCAGCGGTCAGTTGGTGAACCGTGCAAGCACAAAGTCCGAGGAATAGGCAAATCCGTTTCTCAGAAAAGATGAAGTGCGAAGCAGATCGAAAACAAGTAGAGAATTGCCCGTATCCAAGCTGCCAAGAAAAGCCACTATCAAGAAACAAATCGCCCGTACCGTAAACCGACACAGGTAGGTGAGGAGAGAATCCTAAGATGAGCGGAAGAACCTTTGTTAAGGAACTCGGCAAAATGACCCCGTAACTTCGGGAGAAGGGGAGCCTAACCAGAAATGGAAGGCCGCAGTAAAAAGGCCCAAGCGACTGTTTACCAAAAACATAAGTTTCTGCGAAGTCGAAAGACGAAGTATAGGAGCTGACACCTGCCCGGTGCTGGAAGGTTAAGGGAAAAAGTTAGCGCAAGCGAAGCTTAGAACTGAAGCCCCAGTAAACGGCGGCCGTAACTATAACGGTCCTAAGGTAGCGAAATTCCTTGTCGGGTAAGTTCCGACCCGCACGAAAGGTGTAACGATTTGGGCACTGTCTCAACAAAGGATCCGGTGAAATTGTAGTAGCGGTAAAGATGCCGCTTACCCACGACAGGACGGAAAGACCCCGTGGAGCTTTACTGCAAGCTGACATTGGATTTTGAGTTTAAATGTACAGAATAGGTGGGAGACAAAGAAGCATGTACGCCAGTATATGTGGAGTCACCTTTGGGATACCACTCTTTTAAACTTAAAGTTCTAACTTCCTACCTTGAATCAGGTAGAAGGACACTGTCAGTTGGGCAGTTTGACTGGGGCGGTCGCCTCCAAAAGAGTAACGGAGGCGTTCAAAGGTTCCCTCAGCACGGACGGAAATCGTGCAAAGAGTACAAAGGCAAAAGGGAGCTTAACTGCAAGACCAACAAGTCGAGCAGAGACGAAAGTCGGACTTAGTGATCCGGTGGTACCGCGTGGAAGGGCCATCGCTCAACGGATAAAAGCTACCCCGGGGATAACAGGCTTATCTCCCCCAAGAGTCCACATCGACGGGGAGGTTTGGCACCTCGATGTCGGCTCGTCTCATCCTGGGGCTGTAGTAGGTCCCAAGGGTTGGGCTGTTCGCCCATTAAAGAGGCACGCGAGCTGGGTTCAGAACGTCGTGAGACAGTTCGGTCCCTATCCGTCGTGGGCGCAGGAAATTTGAGAGGAGCTGTCCTTAGTACGAGAGGACCGGGATGGACAAACCTCTGGTGCATCAGTTGTACTGCCAAGTGCATAGCTGAGCAGCTAAGTTTGGAAGGGATAAGAGCTGAAAGCATCTAAGCACGAAGCCCCCCTCAAGATGAGATTTCCCAACAAGTAAGGCCCCTTGAAGAAAACAAGGTAGATAGGCTCAAGGTAGAAGAGTAGAGATACTTTAAGCTAGAGAGTACTAATAGGCCGAGGACTTGACCAAAGAAGTGAGTAGTTTTGTAGTAACAAGAATCCGGTGACAATAATGCAAGGGAACCACCTGTACTCATACCGAACACAGAAGTTAAGCCTTGAGATGCCGATGGTACTTGGCTGGTGACGGCCTGGGAGAGTAGGAAATCGCCGGATATAGCCCTTCTAAGAGGGCAATAATCTTAGGTAGCTCAATGGTGGAGCACCCGGCTGTTAACCGGTAGGTTGTGGGTTCGAGTCCCACCCTGAGAGCCACAAGAAGTGCCGTAAACGCCGGGGTGGCGGAACTGGCAGACGCACAGGACTTAAAATCCTGCGATGGTAAAACATCGTATCGGTTCGATTCCGATTCTCGGCACCAATAACGCGGGATGGAGCAGTCTGGTAGCTCGTCGGGCTCATAACCCGAAGGCCGGAGGTTCGAATCCTCCTCCCGCTACCAAAACTTTATATTAGGCCCTGTGGTCAAGCGGTTAAGACACCACCCTTTCACGGTGGTATCCCGGGTTCGATTCCCGGCAGGGTCACCACAAAAATATGGGCGCATAGCTCAGTTGGGAGAGCATCTGCCTTACAAGCAGGGGGTCATAGGTTCGAGCCCTATTGTGCCCACCATATTTGGCCTGGTAGTTCAGTTGGTTAGAATGCCAGCCTGTCACGCTGGAGGTCGTCGGTTCGAGCCCGATCCAGGTCGCCAAAACACAAACAACCAATAGCTTACAAATTGAATAAGCTGGTGTAGCTCAATTGGTAGAGCAACTGACTTGTAATCAGTAGGTTAGGGGTTCAAGTCCTCCCACCAGCTCCACATTTGGAGGAGTACCCAAGTTGGCCAAAGGGGACGGACTGTAAATCCGTTAGCACTGCTTTCAGTGGTTCGAATCCACTCTCCTCCACCAATTTAAACTTAATACTTATAATTTGTAGGTGTAATCCTACTGATAATTGTGCGGGTGTAGCTCAGTGGTAGAGCCCCAGCCTTCCAAGCTGGTTGCGAGGGTTCGATTCCCTTCACCCGCTCCACACATGCAGCTATAGCTCAGTAGGATAGAGCAACGGACTTCTAATCCGTGTGCCGGGGGTTCGAATCCTCCTAGCTGCACCAAAAGTAATGGGGCGTAGCCAAGTCGGTAAGGCATCAGACTTTGACTCTGACATTCCGTAGGTTCGAGTCCTGCCGCCCCAGCCATATTTTATGACCCATTAGCTCAGTCGGCAGAGCACTTGACTTTTAATCAAGGTGTCGCGCGTTCGAATCGCGCATGGGTCACCATTTTAGGAGAGGTACCGAAGCGGTCATAACGGGGCGGTCTTGAAAACCGTTTGGGTGAAAGCCCGCGTGGGTTCGAATCCCACCCTCTCCGCCAAATTTAAAAGGTGGGGGCCTTTAGCTCAGTTGGTTAGAGCGCCCGGCTCATAACCGGTAGGTCTGGGGTTCAAGTCCCTGAAGGCCCACCATTTAAATTTTTAAAAGCCCAGATAGCTCAGTCGGTAGAGCAGAGGACTGAAAATCCTCGTGTCGCTGGTTCGATTCCGGCTCTGGGCACCAGGTCATTTTTAGGTATGATAATTGTTGAGTTTTCAATATTTATCATACTTTTTTATTGCTCATAATTAGATCTTTATTTTATAGGTGGATTTAAGCCTTTTATTCTAGTGTATATTTTGTTTATGGTTGATTTTAATTATTTTTGTTTTGTATGTCTTATGCGATGGTTTTAATCATAGAATTTTACATATTTTTTATTTTTGATTTAGTAATTTTTATAGAGTTATTCTTAATGAGAAATATATTTTTCGATATTTTTTATATTGGTTATTTATCAGAAAGCTTTATAAATAGCAGAATAGGGAGTGTTTAAAACTTATAAGAGTCTAGTTTGTTTTCAAAGAATTTTGCTTAAAGTGATTTGCGAGATAGAGTATTTGTGTATTTCTATTTTAGAAAATATTTTTATTTAGAATTTAAAAACTTTTGTGGTTTATATTTCAAAAATTTATATTTTTTTCTTTTATCTGCTTTATTTTATCGTGGATAATAAATTGCTATTTTTCAGCATTTAGAGTATTATAGATTTTCAAAGAGCTTATTAAATTTTAGAATCTATTTTAATATAGAGGAGGTTTTTGTGACTGAATATAATGTTTTTGATATTCTCGGTCCGATAATGGTGGGACCGTCGTCTTCACATACTGCAGGCGCTTGTAGGATTGCTAATTTGGCTAGAAAAATTTGCGGATTTGATTTTAAAAAGGTATCTTTTTTTCTACATGGTTCTTTTGCTTATACTTATAAGGGTCATGGAACTGACAAGGCTCTTTTGGGTGGTATTATGGGATTTTCTACTTATGATCCAAGGATAAGAAACTCATTTGATTTGGCTAAAAAAGATGGAATTGATTTTAGTTTTGATACTTGTGATTTGGGAGAGAATTTTCACCCTAATTCTGTTAAGATTTTGTTGACTTATGATGATCATGAGGAGTTTGTGATTGGATCTTCTATCGGCGGAGGAAATATATTAATTGTAAATATTGATGGTGTCGATGTTTCTTTTGATGGATCTTTTCCGACTTTGCTCTTTAAGTATGATGAGCAAAAGGGTATTGTGGCAAGTGTGTCGTCGCTTTTGCTAAAAAATGATTATAATATTGAGTCGATTAATACTACAAAAGATGAAATAAATGATGAGGTCACTTTGACTGTGGAGTTGAATGATAAATTGAAGGCAGATATAGAAGATGAATTGATGTCTGATAAGAGATTTAAGTTTGCCAAGTATGTGGAGGTTTAAATGTTTAATACTGCTTGTGAGATTATAGATGCTTGTGCAAAAAAATCTTGCCATATATATGATTTGGTACTTGAAGATCAAGTGAAGAATTTAAAAAGCACTGAAGATAAAATAAAGTCCCATTTAAGAGAGGTCTTGGATGTAATGGAAAAATCTTCTATAAGGGGTCTTGATGAAGGCTTTGAAACGAGATTTAAGACTGTAAATAGTTTTGCCAAGAAGGCTTATGAGTATCAAAGAGATAAGGAGCCGATTTCGGGGAAATTTATAACTAAGGCAATGGCTATGGCTCTTTCGACATCTGAAACTAATGCCAAGATGGGGCTTGTTGTTGCTGCGCCGACTGCCGGGTCATCGGGCATAATGCCTGCTATGCTGATGGCTTTGAAGGAAAAATATAATTTGACTGAAGATGATCTTATAAATGGACTTTTGACATCTGTTGCGATAGGACAAATTATAGGAAAGTATGCTACATTTGCTGGTGCAGAGGGTGGATGTCAGGCTGAATGTGGCTCTGCATCTGCCATGGCTGCTGCTGCAGGGGTTGAGATGCTCGGTGGAAGTCCTGAAGAGGCTTTGAATGCGGCTAGTATAAGCATAATTAATGTAATGGGTCTTGCATGTGATCCCATAGCTGGTTTGGTTGAGTACCCATGTGTGTTTAGAAATGCATCTGGTGTTGTGAATGCGATTTTGTCATGTGATTTGGCCATGAGTGGAGTGAAATCTATTGTGCCTTTTGATGAAGTTGTTGTTGCTATGGGAGAAGTTGGTAAATTAATGCATGAATCTATAAGAGAAACTGGCTTAGGTGGTCTTGCTGGCACTAAAACTGGCAAGAAAATCAGGGCGGAATTTTTAAATTTAAAAGATGAATAGTAGAAATTTTTATTTCTACTATTTTTTTGTTTATAGTCTGCTAATTTTAATTGAGGATATATTGTAAAATTGATATACTAGATTAAGCGTAAATATTTGAGGTGAATTATGATTGTTTCTATAATTCTTGCAGCGGGCGAAGGAACGAGAATGCTTTCAGATAAGCCAAAAGTTCTTCATAAAATCTGTGGTAAGTCCTTGGCGGGTTTTGTTGTGGATGCTTGCAAGAAAGCTGGAATTGAAAAAAATGTTTTAGTCCTGGGTCATGGAAAAGAAAAGGTCAAAAAAGCTTATGAAAATACAAATTTAGTATTTGTGGAGCAAGCCATGGGCGATGGAAATCCATATGGCACTGGTTTTGCTGTTAAGTGTGCTATTGATGAAATTTCAGATGAGGACAGAGTTATTGTATTAAATGGAGATACTCCGCTTATAGACTCTGAGACATTAAAAAAGCTATTGAACTATAAGCTAGATGAAAATTTGGCTGCTATAATTTTGACGGCTAAATTTGAAAATCCTTTTGGCTATGGAAGGATAGTAAGAGATGAGTTTGGCAATGTAGAGAGGATAGTTGAAGAAAAGGATGCTTCTGAAGCTGAAAAAAATATCTGTGAAGTAAACTCTGGCATTTATGTATTTGATGGCAAAAAGTTAAAAGAGTGTATAAACAAAATATCTTGCAACAATGCCAAAAACGAGATGTATTTGACTGATATAATAGAGATTTTAAAGAGCCGAGGTGAGATAATAGGTGCCTATATGCTGGAGGATAAAAATGAAATCTTTGGCATAAATTCCAAGGTGGAACTTGCTGAGGCTGCTAGGATTTTAAGAGAAAAGATAAATCGTGAGTTCATGGCAAGTGGAGTTATTTTGATAGATCCTGCTTCTACTTATATTGATGTAGGTGTTAAAATTGGAAGAGATACTATAATTTATCCAGGCTCTTTTATAGAAGGCAAGACAAGTATAGGAGAAGGGGTAGAGATTATAGGTTCAACTAGAATAGTAAACTCTGAAATAGGAGATGGAAGTCATATAGAGTCTTCTTTAATTGAGGATTCAAAAATTGGTGCGGGTGTTAAGTTAGGCCCTTATGCTCATATAAGGCCTAATTCTACAATCGAAGATGGAGTGAAGGTTGGCAATTTTGTAGAAGTCAAGAACTCTACTTTGCAAAGTGGAACTAAGGCATCTCACCTTACCTATATAGGAGATGCTGATGTAGGAAGAGATGTCAATTTTGGTTGCGGCACTATAACTGTAAATTATGATGGCAAAAATAAGTTTAGAACTAAAATTGAAGATGGAGCTTTTATTGGCTGCAATGCTAATTTAATTGCACCGGTAGAAATTGGAAAAGATGCTTTTATAGCTGCCGGTTCTACAATTACGGATAAGGTAAGTGGTGGAGAGCTTGCAATAGCAAGGTCTAAACAAAAAAATATCATAGGATGGGTAAAAAAAGTTCAAAAGGAGGACGAAAGATGAGCCACAACTATGGGGAAGTTATAGTTTTTACAGGCAATTCAAATCAACAATTTGTAAAAAAAGTGTGTGAATGCTTGAGGGTTGAGCCTGGTAAGTGTGAGGCAAAAACATTTTCTGACGGAGAGATTGAAATTGATATCGGAGTATCTGTTAGGGGTAAAGACGTTTATATTATCCAATCTACAAGTAACCCTGTAAACAATAATCTTATGGAAATGCTTATCTTTATTGATGCTTGCAAGAGGGCTTCGGCATCTAGAATCAATGCCGTAATCCCATATTATGGATATGCTAGACAAGATAGAAAGACCAAGGCTAGAGAACCGATAACATCTAAGCTTGTAGCTGATTTATTGACAGTTGCTGGGGCAGATAGGGTTGTCGCAATGGATCTTCATGCAGGACAAATCCAAGGCTATTTTAATATACCAGTTGACCATTTGACTGCAGTACCAGCACTTGCTTCTTATTTCAAAGATCTTGTAAAAGAAGATGGAGATTGGATAGCTGTATCACCTGATTTGGGTGGAGTAACAAGGACTAGAAAATTCGCAAATGAATTGAATTTACAGATTGCAATAATAGAAAAGAGAAGACCAAGACCTAATGTATCAGAAATTATGAATATAATAGGTGAGGTTGAAGGAAAAAATTGCATCTTGGTTGACGACATAATAGATACAGCCGGAACAATTTGCAATGCAGCCAAGGCGCTTCAAGAAAAAGGGGCAAAGAAAATCTATGGAGCAGCCAGTCATGGCGTGTTGTCAGGCCCTGCAGTAGAAAGAATAGCAAACAGTGTCTTGGAAAAGTTCATAATAACCGACACAATAGCTCTTCCAGAAGAAAAGAAGATAGAAAAGATAGAAGTTGTAAGTGTTGCTAGAATTTTCGCTTCAGCTATAAGAAGAATTAATAATAATGATTCTGTAAGCGAAATGTTTGATAAAAGGTGATTACTTGTATTTAATAGTTGGACTTGGAAATCCAGGAAGCCAATATGAGTTCACCCGCCACAATGTTGGATTTTTGACTATTGATTATATGGCTGAAAAATTGGGCCAAAAAGTAAACAAGTTAAAATTCAAGGGTTTGTATTGCAAGTTCAAATATGCAGATGAGGATATAATCTTATTAAAGCCTCAAACTTATATGAATTTGAGTGGCGAAAGCGTTAGAGATTTTGCAAATTTTTTCAAAATTCCACCTGAAAAAATTATAATTGTGGTAGATGATGTAGATCTAGATTTAGGCAGGATTAGATTTAAAAAATCTGGCTCGGCAGGTACACATAATGGTTTAAAGTCGATAATCTACCAATTGCAAAGCCAAGATTTTCCAAGGTTGAAGATAGGAATCGAAAGAGAAAATAGAAAAGATGATCTTGCGGATTTTGTCTTGAAAGGATTTTCAAAAGACGAGGTGCCGCTTATAGAAAAAAGTATAGAAGACGGTGTCGATGGCATACTTCACATGATAGGAAGTGGCATAGACTCCGCTATGAATAAGTATAACAAGAGGGCTCAAAAGTGATTTTGAGCTTATTCTTGTGCTTAAAAATATAAAAATATGAATATAATTGATGATTTATTAGAAAATACACAATTTTATAAAGACTTAAAAGAAAGTATTAAGGTCAAAAAGGGGCCCATTTTAATATATGGTGGCGTAGCGGGTCTATATCCATTTTTGACAAGTAATATTTCAAATGATTTTAAGAAACCCATTATATATCTTGCCCGTGATGATATGAGTGCCATGAGTATGTGCGAAGATTTTTCTAGACTTGGACTTAGGGCCTTTTATATGCCGAAAAGGGAAAATTTCTTTTTTAAAAAAGATGCCACATCTTTAGAGAAATATCAGACGAGAATAGCTGCCATAAATGCGATTGCTGAAAATAAACTCGATGTTTTGCTGCTTTCATATCAGGCCATGTTTGAAAAATTCACGCCCTTGGAAGAGTTTGAAAAGCTCACTTTAAATATTGATTTGAACTCCAGTCTAGACATCAAAGATTTGAGGAAGAAACTTCAAGAGGCAGGCTATAAAAATGCTGATTTGGTAGAGGGTAGAGGTCAATTTTCAATAAGAGGGGGCATTATAGATATCTACACCAGCGATAAGCTACCTTATAGGATTGAGCTTTTTGGAGATGAGGTGGATTCTATAAGGACTTTCGATCCAAACACGCAAAGATCTGTTGAAAATGTAAAAGAAATCAGAATAAGTCCTTCTGAAGAAGTAATCTTTTCCGAAGAGGATCGGTCATATTTGAAGGAATCTCTTATAAAAAAAATCAAATCAGCTAAGCTAGAAGAAGATAAACAAAAAAATTTAGAAGATAGATTTTTGCCATATTTGGATGCACTTGACGGGGATTTGAAAATTGAAAATAGGGAAATTTTGCTGGCTCTATTAAAAAAATCCAGAGTTTGCTCTATTTTTGATTATTTTAAAGACGATTATTTGCTGCTCTTTGAAGAAGCGGAATTTTCACACTCTAGCTTTTTGGAGCTTAAAGAGATGCAAACGGAAAATGTTTTAGAGCTGATAAGAGAAGGAATTTTGCTAAAAGATCACATGGATATTAATTTTTCCTTTGAACAAATCAGAGAAAAAATAAATGGGAAAATGCAAATTTACCTAAGCTCTCTTGTAAAAACTCCAAAAGTTTTTATACCCAAAGAAATTTTTGACTTGGCAATGAGATCAGTTGACAATTTTAGAGGAAGGGTGGACCTTTTTATAGAAGAGGCCAAGTATCTCAAGAGCCAAGAATATAAAATTGCTATATTGGCAGGAGATATAAAAAGAGCAAAAAGGCTTTTGGACAATTTAAGACAGGAGGGACTAGCGGCAATCCTTCCAAGTTCAAAAGATGAATTAGATAAAGGAAATCTTTTAATTTTTCCAACATCTGTGCATGAAGGATTTGAATTTCCCAAGGAAAAGCTGGCAATAATAAACTTCAATGAAATTTATAAAAAAATACAAAAGCCCAAGAAAAAAACTAAGAAGAGCGGATTAAACTTTGAAGACTTAAATATCGGAGATTATGTCGTGCATGAGTCTTACGGAGTGGGCAAATATACAGGCACAAGCCAAATGGAGATTGGAGGAGTCCTAAAAGACTATATAAGCATAGAGTACAGGGGAGATGATAGGTTATTTTTGCCAATTGATTCACTCTCACAAATCTATAAGTATATTGGTTCAGAGGGGAAGGCCCCCAAACTAAACAAGCTAAATTCAATAGAATGGAAAAGGGCCAAGCAAAAAGCCAAGACATCTGTAAAGGAAATGGCCGAAGATTTAATAAAACTATATGCTGCTAGAGCGGCATCTAAGGGATATCAATTTTCGAAAGACAGTCCTTGGCAAAAAGATTTTGAGGATGCTTTTGCCTATGAAGAAACAGAAGGACAATTAGAATCCATAGAAGAGATAAAAAAGGATATGGAATCGCCAGTGCCAATGGATAGGCTACTTTGTGCAGATGTGGGATATGGAAAGACTGAAGTAGCCCTTAGAGCGTGTTTCAAGGCAGTCATGGATGGCAAGCAAGTGGCTTTTCTATGTCCGACGACCATCCTAACTAAGCAGCATTTTGCAACTATAAAAGAAAGATTTAAAAACTTTCCAATAGAGGCAATAAGCCTGTCCAGATTTACTCCTAAAAAAGATCAAACTGAATATCTAAAACGACTGAAAGCTGGTATGGCTGATATAGTTGTAGGTACCCACAGGATTTTGTCTAAGGATGTAAAATTTAAAGATTTGGGACTTTTGATAGTTGATGAAGAGCAGAGATTTGGGGTAAAGGACAAAGAAAAATTAAAGATGCTAAAAGAAAATGTAGATACACTCACCTTGACAGCAACGCCAATTCCAAGGACGCTACAAATGTCAATGGTAGGAATAAGAGATATGTCTGTAATAGAAAGTCCACCCGAAGATAGGCTACCTGTGCAAACTTATGTACTAGAATATAATGACATGATGATAAGAGATGCAATCTTAAAAGAAATATCTAGAAAGGGGCAGATATATTTTCTCTACAACAGAGTTGCCAATATGGAAAATAAACTTTTGGAACTCAAAAAACTTGTTCCAGAAGCTAGAATAAAGATTGCAAATGGGCAAATGGACAAGAAAATCTTGGAAAAGACTATGGAAGAATTTGTCCAAGGAGAAATTGACCTGCTTTTATGTTCTACAATAATCGAAACTGGCATGGATGTGCCAGCAGCCAACACTCTTATAGTATGCGAATCAAATAAACTTGGACTTTCACAACTTTATCAGCTAAGGGGCAGAATAGGAAGATCATCAAGACTTGCTTATGCCTACTTCACCTATGAAAAAAACACTAGCATATCTGAAGTATCCGAGAAAAGACTAAGGGCTATAAGGGAGTTTACAGAGTTTGGGTCGGGATATAAAATTGCCCTAAGAGACCTTGAAATAAGAGGCTCAGGAAATATACTTGGGGCAAGTCAGCATGGGCATATGGACTCCATAGGATATGATCTATATGTCAAATATTTAAAGGATGCTGTAAGCCATCTTAAAGGGCAAGATGTAAACATAGATGAAGAATTTTCGACTATAATTGATTTGAAAATAGATTCTTATATTCCAAAAACCTATATAGAAAATGACGAATTGAGGATGGAAATATACAAAAAAATAGCTATTCTAGAAAATGACGAAGATTATAAAGACTTAGTGGATGAACTATTTGACCGATTTGGGGACTTGCCAAGGCCTCTATCCAATTTGATGGATATAGTTATGTTAAAAAACATGGCGACCAAGGCAAGAATTTTGGAAATAATGGAAAAAGATGCTAAAATAAGTATTAATTTTTCCAAAGACAAATTAAAACTTTCTACAATAAATGAATGTAAGAGTATTTTCAAGGACAGAATAGGCTTTGAATTGGGCATCAGACCAAGACTTATTCTAAAATCCTACAAATATCCTTTGGAAGATATAAAAAAAATATTAGAAATTGTATCTAACACGAAATAATCACATTTTAATGTTAGAATTCAATCTGTTATAATAATTAGAGAAAAACTAGGAGGTAAATTTTGAAAGTAAAAAGTAAAATTCTTGCAACTGCACTTTTGTCTATGAGCCTTGTGCTAACAGCTTGCAGCAAAAAGCAAGCAAATGGGGTAGACGGAGTAGTTGCCAAGGTAAATGATAAGAACATTACACTTGAACAATACGTTGAAGAATATGCAGCTCAAAAGAACATGATAATTTTGGGATCAAAGGCTCAAGGTCAAGACCCAGAAGAATTTTTCAAACAACCAGACCCAAAAACAGGTGTACCCATGGGAATGAAATTGAGAGAAATTGTGTTAAAAAATCTTGAACAAGCAGAAATTATAAGACAAGAACTAGAAAAAGAAGGCTATACTGTAAATCCTCAAGATGTACAAAATCAAATAGATAAGTATATCGAAAGCTATGGCTCTAAGGAAGCTTTCGAAAATGAGCTTAAAAAGCAAGGATACACAGAAGAATTCTTGAGAAACTATGCAAGCAATCAAATAATGTTTAACGAGTTCTACAACAGATTCTCTAAAAACTTCAAGGCCGATGATGCAGAAATAAAGGCTGCATACGAAAAGAACAAGGATAAATACATGACATATAATGCAGATCATATTCTTGTTAATGACGAAAATCTAGCCAAAGATATAAAGAAGCAACTTTCCGAAGGTGCAGATTTTGCAGAACTTGCAAAAAAACACTCTAAAGACAAATCAAATGCCGAAAAGGGTGGCAATCTTGGAGATTTCACAAAGGGTACTATGGTAAAAGAATTTGAAGCAGCTCTTGATAAGCTAAAGGAAGGCGAAATATCAGATCCTGTAAAGACTTCATTCGGATATCATATAATAAAACTCAACAAAAAAGGTGTAAAGGACCTATCTGAAGTAAAGGATCAAATAAAACAAAGTCTTGAACAAGAAAAATTTGACAAGTGGGCAAATGATCTTGAAAAGAATGCAAAGATAGAAGAGTTCCTAGACCTAAAGAAAGAAGTTGACATACCAGAAAAATATCAACTTGAAGACAAGGGCGAAGATAAGGCTGAAAATCAAGACAAGAAAGACAAAAAAACTGAAGAAAAGCCTGCAGAAAATGAAAAAGCGGCTGACAAATCAGATAAGAACAAAAAATAATTTTAGTAAAACCTCCCCCTCTGGGGAGGCTTTTTTTAAGGGTGTATCATGATAAATATAATAGGACTTGGACCATCAAACAAAGACTACCTAAGTCTCAAGGCGATTAAACATATCCATTCGGGCAAGAAAAATTACTTGAGAACTTCAAGACACGAAGCAGCAGATTATTTTAGAGAAGAGGGCATAGATTTTGAATCATTCGATGAAATTTATGAAAAGTCAGCCAACTTTGATGAGGTCTACAAGAGCATAGTAAAAAGGTTAATAGAAGAAGGCAGAGAAGAAGAAATAAATTATTATGTGCCAGGAGATCCCATGATTGCCGAAAAGACAGTCGAGCTACTAATAAAGTCACAAGAAGACATAAATATTGTCTCTGGAGTGAGTTTTATTGAACCAGTTTTAAAAGCCGTTGGAAGAGATCCTCTTTCAGGATTTAAACTTTTAAATGCTGAGGACATATGTTTTTATGATTTTGATAAGGATGCGGATATTCTTTTGACACAAGTATACAACAAGAGGATTTTGTCGGATGTAAAGCTTCTTTTAGCTGAGATTTATGGAGACGAATATGACATTTATTTTATAAAAGATGCTGGATTAAAATCTGAAGTTTGTGAATATATAAAAATTTTTGAGCTAGATAGGATTGAAGAAGCCAACTACCAATCATCTGTTTATATTCCAAAATCAAACGACATGTCAATGGCAAGGGCCTTTGAAATTTCAAACATGGAAGATGTTGAAATAGAAGATGAACAAAGGCTAGCAGATATGATTTTTTATGTTTTTTCAGCTTTAAACAAGGCTAGAGAGCTGGGATACTATAATTTTTATGATATTTTGCATATTTTTTGCGATAAATACGCTAAAAAGATTGAAAAATGCAAAAAAGATGTAGAAAAACCTTTATACATGGGTTATAATGGGGATGAGTTGAAAAAAGAGATGCCTTTTCTTGGTAAATCTATGCAAAAGCAAGACAAAAATCCTTTGAAATTAGCTCAAGAAATTATTAGATATGCCATTTCAAAAGGATTTGCTTGGCAAGATTATAGAGGGGTTTTCCAAAAGCTTGATGAAGAAAAAAATGAAGTTTTCCAAGCCATAGATGGCCCAGCTGAGGACTTGAAAATGGAACTTGGAGATCTTATTTTCACATGTGTAAATATGTGTGAGTTTTTCAACCAAGACTCAGGAGAGGCTCTTGGCATGACAACTGACAAATTTATAAAAAGATTTAATTTTATGAAAGATGTTGCCGAAAGACGAAACTCTGATTTAGACGATATGACTTTAGATGAGTTGGAGGAATTATGGCAAGAGGCCAAGAAATCTCTAAACAACAAATAAGGAGGAAATTTTAAATGAACAAGTCAGAATTAGTTGCAAGCATAGCACAAAAAAGCAATCTTACTAAGAAGGATGCTGAAACAGCTCTTAACAGCTTTATAGCTTCAGTACAAGAAGCTCTTGCAGATGGACAAAAGGTACAACTTGTTGGCTTTGGTACTTTCGAAGTTAGAGAAAGAAAAGCTAGAGAAGGTAGAAATCCTAGAAACCCTGAAGAAGTTATAAAGATTCCAGCTTCAAAGGCACCTGTATTCAGAGCAGGAAAAGCACTAAAAGAAGTTGTAAATAAGTAAATTTCGCCCACCAAAATGGTGGGTTTTTTATTTTATAAATAAAATTTACTAGCTAAACCATAAAATAAATTAAAAGATTTGAAAACTCTTGAGATATGAATATCTTTTTATATTCATGTTTTAATTTTTATAAAAAATATTGGTATTAAAATTATATAAAATCATCTAAAATGCATTCAAAATTTTATTTTAAATTTAAAATAAAATGAAAAACTTATTGACAAAATTAGTAATGATGATAAAATAATAAGAAATTAAAAGCGATGACGGAGAGAAAGATGTCAAAGTTTGTTTCAAAGAGAGCCAGAATAGGTGAGAGCTGGCAAGCAGATGGGCATGTAATATTCACTCCTAAGCTGGATAGTAGAAGTGTAGTAAGCTGTCCCGGATTCCCCCGTTAGTAGAGGATAGGAGTTGTTAGACTCTGATAAGTGGTGAAATTTTTTCACAACTAGGGTGGTACCGCGGATATGTCTTTCGTCCCTTTGAGGACGAAGGACTTTTTTTTATACCAAAATCAGGAGGAAAAAATGAAAAAGAAATTAATTTTAAGTTTGTTGGCAATTATGCTTTGCACGGGATGTTCAAGCAAGACGCAAAAGAGTGATGCTTTAGGAGCTGATAAAAATGAAAAAGAATACAAGATAGGCATAGTTCAATTTATAGATCATTTATCACTTGAGCAGGCAAGACTTGGTTTTGAGGATGCTTTAAAGGAAGAGGGTATCGTGGCAAAAATAGAGCTTCAAAATGAAAATGGCGACATGTCCTTGACAACGCAAATTCCCAAAAAATTTCAAGCGGATAAGGTTGACTTGATATATGCCTTAGCGACACCGGCAGCTCAAGGCGCAGTAAATAGTGTAAAAGATATTCCGATAGTATTTGCAGCTGTTACAGATCCAGTTGGAGCGGGTCTTGTAAAAACATTGGATAAGCCGGGCGCTAATGTGACTGGAGTGACAGATTATGTAGCAGCTAAGGACCAAGTGAGCGAATTTTTAAAATTGTATCCAAATGCCAAGAGATTTGGAGTTATCTACAACACATCAGAGTCCAATTCTGATGTCCAACTGCAAGAACTAAAGAAAAATTTTGCACAGATGGGTCTAGAAATTTATGCAGTTGGTGTTACAACTACAAATGATGTGGGTCAGGCTGTGGCATCAATAAAAGGCAAGGTAGATGCTCTATTTGCTCTAACAGACAACACAGTTGCAAGTGCGGCACCGATAGTGGCTGAGTTTTTAAATAAAAATAAGATACCTTCAATATCGGCAGAAGAAGGTCAAGTAGAAAAAGGTCTTTTGATGAGCAGGGGTATTTCATACTATGAGCATGGCAAGCTAGCAGGTAAACAAGCTGCAAAGATATTAAAAGGAGAAGACCCAGCAAGTCTACCAGTAGCAAAGCATACAGATATGGTAAAAAAGATAAATGAAAAGGCGGCAAAAGCACTAGGACTTGATCTTAATGATGAATTTTTCAAGGGAGCTGAAATAGTTAAATAAATCTATCGTCAAAAAGAAAATTAATTAGAGATAAGCATAAGAATTTTGAAATTAAAAAGAGGAGAAGGAATGGAACAAGTAATATTGGCGGCCCTAGAGTCGGGTTTGGTTTTTTCATTATTGGCAATAGGAGTTGCAATTACATTTAAAATATTAAATCTAGCAGATCTTTCAATCGAGGGAACTTTTCCCTTAGGAGCCTTTGTCATAGGAAGATTTTTAATAAAAGGAGTAAACCCTTACCTTGCCTTGGCTTTGGCATTTATAGCAGGCGGCATAGGTGGATATATCACTTATTTTTTGTATAAAAAATTTAAAATCGAATCAATTTTGGCTGGGATATTGACCATGACTTTCTTGTATTCCATAAATTTAAGAGTTGGCGAAAAGTCAAACATACCCCTTTTTGATACAAAAACTATTTTTACAGATGCAATCATTCCAAGACTTTTTATCTTGGCAATAATTGTAGTCATTGCAAAATTAATTTTGGATTGGTTTTTAAAGACCGAAAAAGGCTACCTTCTAATCGTGACAGGCGATAATGATCAATTGGTAAAAAGCCTTGGAAAAAGTCCGGAAACCTATATTATGCTAGGCCTTGTTCTTTCAAATGCCCTGGCAGCTCTTTCTGGAGCTCTTCAAGCACAGACGCAAGGCTTTGTAGATATAAGCATGGGTCAGGGAATGATTGTAATGGCTTTAGCTTCAATTGTAATAGGCGATACAATCATGAAAAACTCAAAAAAACTAAAAATTACATCTAGAGCCATACTTGGTTCAGTAATTTATAGATTAATTTATGCAATTGCAATAGAAGCAGGGCTAAACCCAAACGACCTAAAGGGCATCACAGCGCTTATAGTTGTTCTTGTGATTGTATACAACAATGTGGCCTTTAATAAATCTCTAAAGAGACTCTCAAGGAGGTCTAAAAATGCTTAAAATAAAAGAAATAAAAAAAGTTTTCTACCCAGGGACAGAAGAAGAAAACATAGTCTTTGACAACTTATCACTTGAAATAAATTCCAATGAATGCACAGCCATTTTAGGGCCAAATGGATGCGGAAAGTCGACTTTACTTAATATAATTTCAGGCTCAGTAAAACAAAATGGAGGAGATATTCTACTTGGTGATTTGGACTTGGGATCAATGACAGAAGAAAAAAGAGCATCTCACATAGGAAAAGTTTATCAAGATCCATCAAAGGGAGTCGCACCAGACTTGACAATACTTGAAAATATGTCTTTGGCACTAAAAAAAGGAGAAAAATTCACCTTTAAAAAACTTATAAAAAAATCACTAGAAGGACAAATAATTGAAAAGCTAAAAATTTTAAATCTCGGGCTTGAGAAAAAATTAAATACAAAAGTGAAATTCCTATCAGGAGGACAAAGACAAGCCCTATCCCTTTTGATGGCAACCATAAAAAGACCGGAGCTTTTACTCTTAGATGAGCATACAGCAGCCCTGGATCCAAAAACCTCTAGACTTATAATGCAGATAAGCTCAGAACTAATAAAAAAGGAAAAAATGACAACACTAATGATAAGTCATAATCTGGCCCATGCAATAGAATATTCAGACAGGATAATAATGCTAAACAAGGGTAGAGTAAGCTTAGACCTTCCATCAAGTCAAATTACAGAAGAAGATTTGGTAAAAATTTACAATCAAAATATAGAAAATCTCGAGCTACAATAGAAAGAAAAAAGAGGGTTGATATATATACATGCATTAGAATGTATATAAGTAAGTGCAATTTTAGCTAAAGAAGGGGATTAATGTATGAAGGTTAAAAGCAGGGTCTTACGATTCATATACTTAATTGTTTTTGTAGCTATTAGTATCTTGATACGTTTTCAAGCTTAGAAAATCGATCTAATTTTAATAAAATGACAGAAATGAGAGCTGATCTTCAACAGGCCACAAATTTGAAAAAGAGATTGAAAGAGCGTATGCAAATGGAAGAATCGATGGTTATCCAGATAAGACATTTAGACCAGATGATGACATTACAAGAGCAGAAGCTGTAAAAATATTGAATAGACTTTTTGATAGATATGCAGATAAGGAGTATGTAGACAAGAATCAAGAAAAGATAAAATATTTTATCGATCTTTATAAAACAGATTGGTTCTATTATGAAATGGTAGAAGCTGCAAATACTCACGAATATCATAGAAGACATTCTAGCTTGGAAGAAGTTTGGCATCAAGTATTCAAAGATTACAGCAAAAAACTGGACAAATAAAAAAACATGGGTGGATAATAATCCACACATGTTTTTTTATTTGAAAACTCACACTTAGGTTTTTTGGTGCTAGACTTAGAGATGAAAGACAAATGAAAACACCCATGCGTCAGAATCTAAAAGCTTGTTACTAAAAATATGGATAAACATAATAGTTAAATCATATCCATAAGATATAGTAAATATAAAAACTAATTGTATCAAAAACAATGAGATTTTTAATAAATATAATGATATATTAAAAACGAAAAACGACTAAAACAAGATTACCTAAGTGTAAAGATAGAAATCATATAATTTTATGAATTAATAAGTAGAAATGGCAAGTAAAAAACATGGATTTTTCTTAGTTGGAGCTTGATTTCAAACGTAAGAGAAAAGTTATAGGATTTGATGATGGAATTGTCATATTGTTTTTTAAATTTATAAACTATAAGGGACTTCTATATTTAGAATAATTAAGCTTTTTGCTATAATAAGTCATAAGATGATTATAAATTACGGAGGCGTTTATGAAAGATAAGGTTGAGAGAGTGCTTTTTGATGAAGCGACTTTAAAAAAGAGGATTGAAACTATGGGACACAGTCTTGATCTCTTATATAAAGATGAGGAAGATTTGCTTGTAATATCGCTTTTAAAGGGCTCTTTTATATTTGCAGCTGATTTGATAAGGTCTATGCAAACTAAGTTGGAAGTGGACTTTATGATTACATCTTCATATGAGGATCAGGAAAAGACAAGTGGTGAAGTGAAACTAGTGAAAGATTTTTCTTCTAGGATAAAAGACAGAAATGTTTTAGTTGTAGATGACATAGTGGATTCAGGCAGGACTATGAAATTTGTGTTGGAACATTTGAAGAAAGAAAATCCCAAGTCTTTGAGGTCTTGTGTCTTGTTGGATAAGCCATCTAGAAGGGAAGTTGACATTGATGCTGATATGGTTGGCTTTGAGATAGAAGATCTTTTTGTTGTCGGATATGGTTTGAATTATGGGGATTATTATAGAAATGTGCCCTATGTGTTTACTTATAAAAGGTCATGAGAAAAAAATATAAGATACAGAGACTAGGTGTTACAGAGGTCAATTTTATTGCGCTTGTTCTGGGGCTGATTTTTATAAGTGTAGGCTCTTTGATTCAGCGGATAGATTTCTTCAATGGCCTTATGGTAAATGAATTTATAATAATTTTATTTCCAGCCATAGTGCTTCTTAGAAGGAGCAATGTCAAAAAAGTTTTGAAATTAAATAGACTGTCGATGCTTGATACTGCAAGGGTTATTTTGATTGTTATTTTATTTTATCCCTTAGTTTTGCTGTGCAATGGTCTGTTTTTATCTTTTTTGTCGCAGTTCTATGAATTGAAGGACTTCTCTTTACAAGTCATGCAACATGAGAAATCTCTTTTGACATATATATTTTATATGGCGTTTATACCTTGTATCTGTGAGGAGGTATTTTTCAGAGGGGCTTTAATGAATGCTTATGAGCATTATGGTCCCAAGTTTGCAGTACTATGCTCAGCTTTTATATTCGCTCTCTTTCACTTTGACCCACAAAATCTGATGGCTCCTTTTATGCTGGGTATTTTGTTTGGCATGGTTATGGAGGCTTCGTCGTCCTTGTATGCAGCTTTTGTCGCCCATTTTACTAATAATGTCTTGGCGATTTTGGCGGCTAAGTATGGCAATGGTGCTATTTTTGATTTTTTAAAATCCACAAGGGCAGCTTGGGAAGTGGGGTCAATACAATTTTTTACCATAATAATTTTGGTTTTCCTATCGGGATTTTCGATATTTTTGATAGCAAAGCTTTATAAGGCTATAAAAAAAGATTCAAATAAGGATTTGGCTATTCAGGAAATGAAGTTTAAGTATGAGTTTGATATAGTTAGTTTTTGGCCGATTTTAATTATGATAATTGTGTATATTTTCTATTTGAAGATGAATTTTGCCATAAGAGGCTCGCTTTTGTAGGAGGATAAAATGAAAAAAAAGGCTTTCACTCTATTAGAGATGGTTGTTGTCATTGCCATAATTTTAATTTTGATGTCTATTGCGATTCCAAGATATGCTAGATCGAGCTTGACAGCTCAGGTAGCTGCTCACAATGCCAATGTTAAGGTCATAAAGAATGCAGCTGTATTATATCTATCAGAAAATCCAGAAAAAACTAGCATAAGCATGGATGATATCAAACCATATATTGAAGGCAAGTTTCCAAAGCCTATGAAAAATTCGGGGGCTAGTGATTTTTCTATAAGCGTTGGCACTGATGGCAGTGTTAATGTAACGCCTGGCGAAATGCAGATTGTGAATGGAAAAGCTGAACCCAAGGTGGATTAGGTGTATTGTCTTTTCGCAATTTTATTTTTGATTTTTTTATATTTTAATTACAAAATATTTATTTATAGGTCTTATGAGTTTTCAAATGATAAATCAAGAGAAAAATACAGTAAGGGCGCTTTATTAGAAAGAGTAGAAAAAAAGTCCTTAAAGATTTTAGCCTTTCATATGATTTTGTCTTTTACTTTATTTTTCTTTTTGAGTTTGTGGTTTTCATTTGGGATTGAAGCCCTTATTTGGTCTATGGCACTTGCTGGACTTGGCATGGTGTTTATCTATGATTTTTTGTATAGGTTTATTTATCTAGAAGACCTTGGTATAATCTTGATCCTTGGTCTTTTAATAAATATAGATAATCTCTATGAAAGCATTTTATCTGGCTTTTGCTACTTGCTCATAATGCTTATAATTTATAAAATGTGGGACCAAGCGACTGGCGAGGGTGATGTTTATTTTGCATTTATAATAGGAATTTTTACAAAATCCTATATGTTCTTTTACTCTATGCTATTTGCCTATGTCCTTGCAGGGATTTATGGAATTTTTCTCTTCTTTATAAAAAGAGAGAATTTGAAGAGTGAAATTCCCCTTGCTTCTTTTATGGTCTTGGGTCTTTTGTTGAACTTGGGAGGTCTGTGGTGGTTGGAAAATTCTGCATACTTGACTTATATGATGAAGGAATTTATGCATTTAAAGTAAATAAGAGAATAGTAAAAGATAAATTTTTCTTTGCCGGTCTTAACACTTTCAACGCAGGGCTCATAAAAGACACCTTAGAGGCGCATTACATATTTAAGAAGGCTCTGGACTTTCTTGGTGATAAAAATGAAAATATATATGTGTTTTTTGACTCTGATGGGCTTCTTTATAAAAGAATCGACGCTCCTTGTTTAAAAAATAAAGATTTGCAATCTTATATCTACTACAAATTACAAGACTTATTTTATGACTCCGCAGATGACCTATCATATTCTTTTGGGGAAATGACAGATAAAAGTCTGGGAATTTTTGCTGTAAAAAAGGAAATTACAGAGGCTTTTTCTAAATTTTTTTCCAAATACGACTTGAAAATAAAACTGGTTCCAAGAGCGGCAGGTCTTTTGTGCAAAAATATGGTTATAAGACAAATTGGCTTAGGTCAGGGATTTTTTTACAAGTATGATGATGATTTGACCTACAAAAAGACTTGGCAGTATTTTGGCTATAAAAAAATTGCTGCAGAAAAAAAGCTTGGATATTTTGCCATAAGGGAGAAATTAAGAGAAGATGATTTGTCATTAATAGAAGATTTGCAAGCTCACTTCATATCGGAAAGACAGGAGCAGAGATTTCTTTTAAAGGGACTTGGATTCGAAGGGGAGATTCTCGATTTGCCATATGCAGGTGAAAATAGGGAAGTCTATGACAAGTATTTGAGAAAAAATTTTATGGATTTTACCTTTGAGAGAAGGTATAAAAAAAGCAAAAAACTAACTTATTTGTCTTTGTTAGTAATAGCTATTATAATTTTAAATGTGTTTTTATATTTAGGTCTTGATTTCAAGTTAAAGAGAGCCGAGAGCGATTATAAAAAACTAGAATTAAAGTTGGAAGAAATAAAAGGGGATTAAAAATATATTTATGGAAGTTGGGAAAATTTCTAACAAGGATTTAGAAGAAATAATTTTTGATAAAATAAAAAATCCACGTGTCGAAGTCATTCAAAAAAGTGGACTTGGAATAGATGCTGGAATTTTAAATTTTGCTGGAGATGATTTTGTAATTTCAACAGATCCAATCACAGGGGCAAGCAAGGGGCTCGGAAGGTTGGCTGTCAATGTTTCAGCCAATGATATAGCAACAGAGGGAGCAGATCCAGTGGCACTTTTACTAACAATTTTAATGCCGCCAAAATCTGATTTGAAAGAGTTTGAAGAAATTATAGATGAGGCCTTGGCAGAATGTGAGAAGCTTGGCATGGATCTTATAGGAGGTCATTCTGAGGTAACAGATGCTGTGACAAAACCTCTGGTATCGTCGACAGTAATAGGAAGAAAGAAGGCCCTAAAGCCGCAGCAACCGAAGCCAGGCGACTATTTAGCAATGACAAAAGAAGCTGGCATAGAGGGAGCCTTAATATTGCTTTTAGAGGATAAGGAAAATCTTGAAAAAATCTTGACTCCAGAAGAAATAAATCACATAGAGGGCTTCAAAGATAAACTTTCTGTTGTAAAAGAGGGCAAACTTGCAAGGATGTATGGAGCAAGTTTACTACATGATGTGACAGAGGGAGGAGTATTTGGAGGAATATGGGAGCTTGCCACAAGAAGTGGTTTTGGAGTTTATGTAGATAGAGAAAAAATCCCAGTCCACAGTGGACTTGAAAAGATTTGTAAAGAGTACTCAATAAGCCATTATAACCTGATATCAAGTGGCTCCATGCTCATCTTGATAGGGGCAGAAAATTACACAACTTTAAAAGGAAAATTAGCTGAATGTGGAATAGAGCTTGAAAAGATTGGAGTTCTCAAAAAAGAAAAAAGTATAATAGATTTAGAAGGAAATAATATAGAGATGCCACTTGCGGATCATCTCTATAAGGCCTTGGCTTTGATAAAAGATAAAAAGTAGGGTCTTAGACTATGGAGGATTAAATTGAAAAAAAGTATATTAAAAATGCTTGGACTTTTGCTAGTTTTTGTAGTAATTCCCAAAACAAGCCTTGGAAAGGTGGTTATCAAGCTAGAAGAAAAGTCTTATACAACAAGAAGTGTGGATCTACAGATGGACGGACAAAAAATAGATACAGAGTTCGCCCCATACATTCTAAAGGGCAGAACATTTGTCCCCATTAGAGATTTGACCGAAGCTCTAGGAGCCAAGGTTAAGTGGGATCAAAAGACCAAGGCCATAGAAATATCTATGAATAAAAAAGAAATAAAGCTCAAGATAGATTCCAACATCTGCTATGTAGACGGCAAAAAGACCAAGTTAGATGACAATATAATCCCCAAGCTCACATCATATTTTGAACCCAGAATGGAACAAAAAACTGTGGTGCCGCTTAGATTTATATCAGAAACTTTTGGCTACAAGGTGGACTTTAGGTCTGCAGATGACTTGGTTATGATCGAAACTGGAGAAAAACTTTCAAAGTCAAAAGCAAAAGACAAGCTAAATCAAGATATTGCATCTAAAAATGGAGAGGGAGAAAAAGACGAGGGACCAGAAATCTCAGGGTTCAAGTCCGATGAAGGCTACTTAATCGGTGGCAATACCTTTATTTCGAATAATGAAAGAAATGAGATAAAAAAGACGCAAAAAAAATCTCTAAAAAAATATTATGAAGAAGCAGGAATCGACTTGGACGAATTTAAGGACAGAAAAATCACCAAGAAATTCAAATCAGACGGGCAAATAACTATAGTATTGGATGCTGGTCATGGAGGAAAGGATTCAGGAGGAGTAGCTGAGGGCAGGGTGCCTGAAAAGGAACTTACCATAAGAACTGTCTTTATTTTGCAAGATATGTTAAAAGACAGGGGCTATGAAGTCATTTTGACAAGGGATCGAGATGAGTATATAAAGTTGATGGACAGGGCAGGACTTTCCAATGACAAAAATGCGGAACTCTTTCTTAGTATCCACTACAATCTAGCAAGTTCAAAAACTGCTAGTGGTATAGAAGTCTTATATGCTGATGAGAAACAAGTGCCAATAAAGACAGTGGAGCAAAGGCATTTCGCAAGAGCCCTTCAAAGAGCGCTCATTGATGAAACTGGCACAGTAGATAGGGGCATAAAAAATAGACCAGATCTAATAGTTTTAAAGACAACTAAAAATGTGGCGGCTCTTGCTGAGTTAGGATTTATGTCAAATGATGAAGAGATGGATAAAATCATGGAAGATGGTTATATAGAAAGAATGTGTCAAGCCCTGGTAAGAGGGATAGAAAATTATGTTGGAGAATATGAGGACAGATGAAAAAAATAGTATTGGCAACAGACAATGATCACAAATTAGAAGAAATAAGGGATACTTTAGGAGATAAATTTCAAATATTATCAAAAAGTCAAGCTGGGCTTGGCGGCAGCAGTCCGGAAGAAAACCAAGACACTCTAGAAAAAAATGCCCTTATAAAGGCAAGTCATTTAGCAAAAAAAACGAATTACATTGTAATCGCAGACGACACAGGGCTTTTTGTAGAGGCGCTTGACGGCAAACCTGGTGTTCATTCAGCAAGATTTTCCTATGACTATGGCTTATCAAAAGACCATGATGACAGGATGAATAGAAGCTTGCTTTTAAAGCTTTTACAAGGAAAGGATAGAAGGGCATATTTTAAAACGGTGCTTTGTTTGATAGATGAAAATAAGGATGTTCACTATCTAGAAGGAATCTGCAAAGGAGAAATTTCAGATAAGGAAAAGGGAGACAAGGGTTTCGGCTACGACTCTATATTTATACCAGATGGTTATGATAAGACCTTTGCAGAGATGGGAGCAGAAAAAAACAAGATTTCTCACAGAGCAAGGGCTCTTGAAAAATTGGTTGAATTTTTTGAAAAGCACAAATAAAAATTAGATAAGCTCCTTGGCAAACAAAAACCGACGCAAGATTTGTGTATTTTGCGTCGGTATTTTTATACTGGATTTTAAGTGACAAGTTATAAGTCGCAGAAAATGATTATAAAGTTGAATTTAAAAATTTCAAAGCAGTATTTTTAAAAATTTCAATTGTATCAAAATACTCATCAAGCTCTATATATTCATCGATTGTATGAGCCTTATTAGTAAGTCCGGGACCATAAACTAAAAGCTCAACATCATCTGATATGTGAATATATCTAGACAATTCACAAGTGCCAACCAAGGCCCTTACTTGTATATTTTTAGATTTGGCAGTTTCTGTCAAAGCTTTAATAAGGGCACTATCTTTTTTAGCTTCAGCAGGATCTAGAACTTGATTTAATTCAAGGAAGAGTTTCGCATTTTTATCATCTGCATTATTTTTTCTTATGGCATCTTCTAAAACTTTTATGGAGCTTTCGCTTGCAAACTCTGGAACTGTTCTGATATTTCCCTTTACTGATGCCTTATCAGGAACAGAGTTAAATTGCAATCCACCCTCAATCATGGAAAATACATTTAATGTTGAGCCTAAATACTTATTTTTAAAAGCTTCGGTGGCGCTTATTTTATCGAATTCTTCTTGGACAGCCAAGATGAATTTAGCTATACTTGTTATGGCATTTATTCCAAGCTCAGGCATGGAGGAGTGGGCTGTTTTACCTAGGGCTTTCACAGTGTACATAATAGAACCCTTGGATGCGAATATGATTTGATTTTCGCCGTCTCTTTTGGTGGGTTCGGGTATTATAATAGCATCTACATTCTTTAAATAGCCACCATCTACAAGATCAAGTGCCCCCTGCATGCCAACCTCTTCTCCGACTGTTCCAATAAACCAAAGCTCGCCAGCAAAATCAATACTATTTTCTAGTATTTCTAAAATCGCATAGATGCTAGCGGCAACACCTGCTTTCATATCACAAGCTCCACGACCATAGAGCTTTTTATCTACCACTTCTCCAGCAAAAGGAGGATGGTCCCATCCATCTCCGGGTGCAACCACATCCAAATGACCAGAGAAGGCCAAAATCTTGCCTTTTTTGCTTCCACTAATTTTGACAAGTATATTATCCCTTCCAGGATATGACTCAATCAATTCCACATCAACATTTCTATACTTGTAGAATAAAGAAGCTATATATTCTGCCACTACCTTTTCATTACCATTAACAGACTCAAGCTTTATTAAATTTTGTAGCACATCCAAATATTTTTCCATGATAAAATCCTTTCCAAAAACTATTTTTCACTCCTATTTTCATACTTTTTCGAACTTTTGTGAGCCAAAAACCAAAACACAGCTGTAAGCAAAGCAAATATAAAATTTAAAATCCAGGCTAGGGTATAGGCTCCACTTGAGTCAAAAATATGAGAAACAAGCAGAGGACCGAGGGCGGCGCCTATCTGCATACCTGATTGAACAAAGCTGTAAGCTTCACCATACATATCCCTGTTAAAAATCGACGAGGTAATAAGGGGAGGAAAGACTGACCCCATAGAAAGACCAAAGCCAAAGACGACTGCAAAAATCCAAGGCCCCCAGATTCTATTAATAAAAAGCATACATATAAAAGTAAGACTAAATATAAGAGATCCTAGAATAAGGGCTCGATAAATTCCATACTTATCAGCGATTTTTCCAATGGACAATTTGCCCACCACACCCAGCAAAAGGTAAAAAGACACAACCTTGGAAGCAGTTGCAAAACCGCAAGCTTCTTGCAAGGCAGGTGGAAATTGTAGACTCGCACCATTTGAAAGTCCGTTTGTAACTGATCCTATAATTAGAAAAATAAAAAAGCTGCAAGTTATAGAAGCACTTATAGAAAGCCCAACATTCAAGGACTTATTAGAATCCTTTGCTTTATCTTTATTATTGACATCGTAATCCTTATATCCATAGGGCTTCAAACCCTTGTCCTCAGGTCTTAAATATATCAAAAACAGACCAGCCACAAGAGCCAGCAAAAAAATTATAAGAGCATAAACTCTATAAGAAGTTCGCCACCCAAAATCTCTTATTAAGCCGCTGATGATTGGACTTAAAATTGCACCACCAGCAGAAATGCCAGACACAGCAATAGAAGTGGCAAGACCTCGTTTTTCTTGAAACCAGTTGTTAATAAGCATCATCATAGGAATTTGTGCAGTAGTTATATATGAGGCACCAACCACAAAAGACAAAATGTAAAAATGATATTGATTTTGAGCCATAGAATAGCCATACACACCAAGTGAAAAAACAGTAGCAGCACAAGTCCAAATTCTTTTGAAATTGTATTTAGTCAAAAAGAAAGAAATAATTGGACCCAAGAAAATCCCGACAGCTTGAGTAATAGTAACAGTCAAAGAAAAGGCAGTTCTAGAAAAGCCTAATTCACTCGTCACAGCAAGCTGCCAACTATTTGATAAAGCATTGACCACAGGAACATAAACCCCCAAAACAAGAGAAGCCACTATTAAAATCACCCAGGCATAATGAAAGCTGTATTGACTTTTTATTTCATTTTTCATATCAATCTCCCATCTTTTTTATATATTTATATTAGCATATCAATTGTCTAAATCATAAAATAAATACAATTTTAAAAGTGGGACTTTGAAACCAGCACAAAGAAAGATTAACAAATAAAGTTGAAAATCTGTCCAAAGCCAATATATAATAAGATAAACAAGGAGGAAAAAGGTAAATGATACTCATATTAGATTTCGGAGGACAATACAACCAGCTCATAGCTAGAAGAGTCAGAGACTTGAATGTATATTGCGAAGTCCACTCATACAAAAAAGCTATGGAAAAAGTAAAAGAATTGCAGCCCAAAGGCATCATATTTACTGGAGGCCCAGCATCATGCAACGAAGAAAATGCACCACAAATCGAAAAAGAGATTTTTAAACTGGGCATACCCATACTTGGACTTTGCTATGGCATGCAACTCATGGCACATACACTCGGTGGAAAAGTTGACAAAAGAGAAAGAGAATTTGGAAAAATAATCGTAGAATGGAAAGACTCGAAAATTTTTGAAGACACCGAAAAATCCCAACAAGTCTGGATGAGTCATCAAGATCAAGTAGTTGAACTGCCTCAAGGCTTCAAAAAAACAGCATCATCAAAAACATGCAAGATAGCCGCAATGGAAAATGAAGCAGCAAAGCTCTACGCATTTCAATTTCATCCAGAAGTAGAACACTCAGTCTTTGGCAACAAGCTTTTAGAAAACTTTGTAGTAAAAATTTGTAAAGAAGAAAAAAGCTGGACAATGAAAAACTACAAGGAAAAACAAATAGAAAAAATAAGAGAAAAAGTCGGAAACAAAAAAGTTGTCCTTGCCTTGTCTGGAGGAGTAGACTCATCAGTCGCAGCAAGCTTGCTCTCAAAAGCAATCGGACCAAATTTGACCTGTATATTTGTCGACACAGGTCTTATGAGAAAAAATGAAGGCGACGAAGTAGAATCAGCCTTCAAAAACTCAGGAATGAACTTTATAAGAATCAACGCAGAAAAAAGATTTCTAGAAAAACTAAAAGGTCAAACCGACCCAGAAAAAAAGAGAAAAATAATAGGAGAAGAATTTATAAGAATCTTTGAAGAAGAAGGCAAAAAATTAGGACACATAGACTTTCTCGCTCAAGGTACAATTTATCCAGACATAATAGAATCAGGAGCAGGAGATGCGGCAGTAATAAAATCACACCACAACGTAGGCGGCTTGCCAGATGTAATAGACTTCGAAGGCATAATCGAGCCACTAAAACTCTTATTCAAAGACGAAGTAAGACAACTCGGACGAGAACTGAACTTGCCCGCATATCTTGTAGATAGACAACCCTTCCCAGGCCCAGGATTAGGAATAAGAGTCATGGGAGAAGTCACAAAAGAAAAACTCGACATCCTAAGAGAAGCAGACTATATATTCAGACAAGAATTAGAAAAAGAAATGTCCAAAGATCAAATATCCCAATACTTCGCCGTACTCACCAACAACAGAACAGTAGGAGTCATGGGAGACTTCAGAACCTACGACTACACCCTAGCCCTAAGATGCGTAAAGACAACAGACTTCATGACAGCCGATTGGGTACGCATCCCCTATGAAATACTAGACATAGTCTCAAGGAGAATAGTAAACGAAGTAAAACACATAAATAGAATAGTCTACGATATCACATCAAAACCACCAGCAACAATAGAATGGGAATAGTAGCAAAAAAATTAAAAGCTTTGTAAAATCAACGGTTACAGAAGA
Organism: Peptoniphilus sp. GNH; assembly: GCA_021307325.1. Taxonomy (NCBI): domain Bacteria; kingdom Bacillati; phylum Bacillota; class Tissierellia; order Tissierellales; family Peptoniphilaceae; genus Peptoniphilus; species Peptoniphilus sp. GNH. The sequence goes on from CP089931.1 coordinate 157,885, forward strand.
TGAAAAACTATAACTGGGATTAAAATGGGAACATTTGTAAAAAAGAATAAATTGAATAATAGTTCCAAGTGGTTTACATTTGGACAAAAAATTAGACCGTAGTTTCAAGCTGCGGTCTTTTTTGCGTATATATTATGACGATTAATTTATTTAGAGATCTACAATGGTTAATTTCAAATGCAACAAATAATATAAACTAGATTGCAAAGGCTACTAATATAACCGGTGTTATTTATAAAAATGAAATTGAATCTATGAATAAGCAGATAGAAAAATTATCAAGAGAAATATGGCAGATCCATTCTCTACTGCTTAATAGATTAAAAAAAGTTAAAGTAATTAGTATGGGTATTACAAAAATATATCCTTTAAAATAAGCTGTAAATTTAGAAGTAGATTATATTACTAAAAGTGAAAAAACTTATGAAAGTGCTTTTAAAAGATATACAAACACCACACACATAAAATTCATAAATGCAAGAAAAAAGAATACCCCTATTCTTGAGTATTCTTTACTGGCAATAGTATGCTGACTCTAGCACCACATTCATCAGTTCTATTTTCTAAAATAAGACTTCCTCTATGCATCTTAATAATTTGTTCGGCAACAAATAATCCGATTCCATAGTTTTCTTTTGAATGCCTACTTTTGTCTCCTTGATAGAATTGATCTGTTGCATATAATAGGTCTTCACCTGTAAATCCATGCCCTTGGTCTAATATTGATATTTTAAGCTCATCAGCTTTTGAACATATAAGTAACTCAATAGTTGAGCTTTTAGGACTGTGTTCCTCAGCATTGCTAAGAATATTAAGAAAGGCTCGTTCAAAATTTTTTAAATCTACTATTAAAATACCATTCTCATAGTTAATATCTTCTAAAAAATTTAGCTTATAAGTTGATGTAAATTCTTTAGCTAGCTTTTCAATGTTTTCGACAAATTTTTCTGTCTTAATTTCAAGAAAATTCAATTCATTTGCTTGGTTAGATTTATTAACAAGCATTAAAGTTTGGATATATTTATCAATACGGCTTGTGTTTTTTCTAATATAATTTAGATATGTTTGCTGTTCTTCTGTTAGGTTTGTTTCTCCTAATAATTCTGAGTTTCCCTTTATAATTGAAAGAGGAGTCTTTATATCATGGCTTAATGCTGAAATCTGATTTCTTTTTTTCTCTTCCTCTCTCCAGTTTGTCCTTAAAGATTCACTTAATCCTATTTTCATTTTTTCTAAACTATCTAATATAGCATTAAATTCCTGAATATTTGACTTTTTAACTTGGAAGTCTAAGTTTTGTTTCCCAATTTCTTCCGAAGCTTCTAGCAAAGGATTTAATTCTTTTGATATTTTCTTTGCCCAAATTAATGTGATAGTAATAATACTAATAAAACAAAATATTATCAGTAAAGTTAGTAATAAAATATTTATTTGTGGTAGATTTTTTTGCATCCAAGGGTTTCTATAATAAGGTTTTAGCTTATAAGCTACTAGTACATATCCATCTGATCTCTGTATTTCCATAAAGGATAAGTTGGCATTAGAATTACCAGAGCCCTTATGATAGTTAAAGGCTATATCTTTGATATTCTTATTCATATTTGTTTCTATAACTTTTTCGTCTTTTGATATAAATAGATAAGATGTATTATCTGGAAGTAATGATTTTTCGAATTTTTTTGAAGTGGCAATATCTGTCCTTTTTTCAAGAATTAAATTCTCAGTATAGTTCGCAGGAAATATCCATTTAAATTGGTAAGAAGCAGATATAAAAGCTATTATTAATCCAACTGAGATTACTAGTCCTAGTGCAATACTTAACAAATATTTAAAAAGTATATTTTTAAGAGATTGACCTTTTGATATTAATTCCATTTATATCCGATCCCCCATACTGTTTCAATTGGATTTTTCCCATGTTTTTGAAACTTTGACCTAATATTTTTTATATGTTCTGATATTGCAGATGCATCTCCTATACCATCAAATCCAAAGACAAGCTCGTATATTTGGTCTCTTGAAAATACTTGCCCTTTTCTTTTTGCTAGTAATTCTGAAATCTGATACTCAGATTTTGTTAAATGAACTTTTTCCTCTCCTACAAAAACTTCATTGGAAGATAAATCAAATCGAATTTCACCAAGATTTAAACTAGTGTGTCGTTCTCTTTTTTCTCGTCTTAAATGTGCTTCAACACGAGCTAGGAGTTCTGCTGCACCGAATGGTTTTGTGATGTAATCATCACCACCAATTAATAAGCCTTCAACTATATCTTCTTCCATAGTTTTCGCTGTTAAAAAAAGAATAGGGCAGTCTACTTTAGTTCGAATATCCTTACAGAAACTAATTCCGTCAATACCTGGCATCATCACATCAAGTAGAATCAAATCATATTTACTAAGTTTACTATTATCAACGTCTAAAGGGTTTTGATATACATCGACCTTATGGTTGTTCTTTTTTAAAATGTTTTTTATTAGATCAAGCATATCTAGTTCGTCATCAACTGCAAGAATTAAAGACATTTTATCACCTCCTAATTTTAAATTAAAAACTTTTATTCACTAACAGATTTCCCATCCCACTTATTAAACCAAATAATTGAGGAAATAAATAGGATTAAGATAATAAAGGATGCTATTAAACCCCACAGCCCTAACTCTTTATAAAAATATGAAGGATCTAAAGCTTTGCCCAGCCTTATATACATGGCAGGAAGTCTTGCGCCCCAGGTACAAGGAATAAAATACCAAATATTATCACCGATGACAGTCATTGAAAGTAAAGCAATCATTGTTTCTAAAAAACCTAATCCAATAGATGCGCCACTACTTAATTCAATTGATACCCAAAGATGGATCATGTATAGAGAAAGGCTGCTAATAAGAATTAAGAAAAATTCAATAAGCCAATCTAATATATTTTGATATCCTGTTAATATTGCGAAAATTATAATAGCTAAAGCAAGAGAAATAACAAATCCCAATTCTAATACAAGGAGTTTTCCTATATAGGCTTTGCTTCTAGATTTTGTAGTAGATAAAAGCACTTGAAATTTCCCAGCACTCATTTCCATATCAACTACTTTTGAAGTTATAAAACTTAATATTATTGGCATTATCGCTCCTAAAAGTACAAAATAAGTTTGTATTATATCGTTTTCTTCAAAATTTTTTAATCCAGTGGTTTTTGATGCCACATAAAATAATAAAGAATAGGCTATAGGTAAAACTATGTGAATCCAAGGAAGCCAGGTGCCTTTAATTTTGTATATTTCTGATTTTATTATATTTATCATTATTTTACCTCTTGTTTTGAAAACCAATTTGCACTTATTACTGCAAGTAATGTAAATAGACATACAGATAAAATACAAGGAATATATAATGATGTGCTTGATATTATTGGATTTGATGCTTCCGTTAAAAGACCACTTGGTAAAATATGCATAACAGGAATCATTAACCTAATTCCCCAAGAATATGGGCAATAAATCCAAAAAGCACCGTCAGACAACAATATTCCTGATCCTAAACCTAATACTGCATTTACTGCAATACATGCGATAAAGCCAAATTTTTTTGCTAAGAAAAAGCATAGAGGGATTTGCCAAATATTAGTTATTATTAGTAAGAAACTTGCAAATAGTAATGTTGAAAATCCATAGTTTGGACTTAATTGTCCACCAATTAAAAATTGAAAAATATACACTCCTAGCATATGAATTATAGTAGCAATACTCATATAAACAAATGCTGTAATTATTTTTGAAACCCATAACTTTTTGAGATTAATATTTAGAGGGAAAACTGCTCTGTAGTTTAATTTTCTACTTTCTTTTCTATCCATCATTGCTGGTATTAAGGCAAAAATTGCTGGCATTATTATGACATACCACCAGTTATAGGAATTAGTAGTGAAATAACTTGGCATAAGAAAGAGTGACAATAAGATTAAAGATATTGGCATAATAACTAATAACTTCTTCAAGAAGGTGCCCTTATGTTTTAAATTTTCTGCAAGAATAAAATTTATCATTTTTTTACACTCCCATTCCACTTTTTATAACATCCATAAAAAGTTCCTCTAAATTGTCATTATGATTAATAATGTTTTGATATTGCAATTTTCCATTATTAATAATCCCAATATGGTCAGCAGTTTGTTCAACTTCTGCTAAAATATGACTAGACAAAATAACGGTTATTCCTTTTTCTGGGAAACTTCTTATTAAATCACGTAATTCTTGAATTCCAAGTGGATCAAGTCCGTTTGTTGGTTCATCTAAAATCAAAAGCTTAGGATTATTTAATAATGCAATGGCGATACCTAACCTCTGTTTCATGCCTAAAGAAAACTGACCACTTTTCTTTTTACCAGTATCTTTTAAACTTACTATTTCCAAAACTTCATCAATCCTAGAATCTGGTAATCCTAGTAGGAGTGTCCTAACTTTTAAATTTTCCCCTGCCGATAAGTTCTCATACAAGGCAGGCATTTCTATCAAGGCACCAATATCTGATAAATCGTCACGACTCCACTGGTGACCTTCAAAAAAGATTTGACCAGATGTTTTATGAATCATTCCAGTAATCATCTTCAATGTAGTCGATTTACCTGCTCCATTAGGTCCTAGCAATCCATAGATAGAATTCTCTTTTATTTTTAAAGAAATATTATCTACTGCTTTTTGCTTGCCAAAGGTTTTAGTAAGATTTTTTGTTTCTAATATCAATTTGTCCATAAATGAACCTCCTCTTCATTTTATAAACTTAGTATAAAATACAAATTTAAGGATTCCATAAGGAAGATAAGATTCTTTAAAAATTTAATAGCTTGTTTTTATCCTAAAAGTAGATATATTTCTCCGGTACTGGGACTGGGACGGGACTAAAAATCTGAAAACATCCTATAATTAGGTGGATTTTGTAGTACTAAAAAAATTAGAACCTAGTATTTTGAATGGTTTGGGATATATCGGACGTTTGGAAAAGAAGAATGGGAATAGTAGCAAAAAAACAAAAAACTTTGTAAAATCAATGGTTACAGAAGATAAAAAACTGCAACTGGGATTAAAATGGGAACATTTGTTAAAAAGAATAAATTGAATAATAGTTCCAAGTGGTTTACATTTGGACAAAAAATTAGACCGTAGTTTCAAGCTGCGGTCTTTTTGTAATTAGAAAACCCCCAGTTAGACTGGGGGTTCCGTTTAGCTTCAGCGATGAAAAACTGATAAAAAAGACCCCCATGTTAAAATAAATTTGTGGTTTACCAAAACACAAAAATAACAGGAGGTCTTTAATGAATTTAAATCATACTCACAGTCTATCACATACAAAATGGAACTGTAAATATCACATAGTATTTGCCCCAAAATATAGGAGAAAAGAATTCTATGAAAGTAAAAGATTAGAAATAGGAGCAATATTAAGAGAATTATGCAGTTGGAAAGAAGTAAATATAATAGAAGCAGAAGTATGCCCTGACCATATACACATGCTATTAGAAATACCACCCAAAATATCAGTATCAAGTTTTATGGGATTTTTAAAAGGAAAGAGCAGCATAATGATATATGAAAAATGGGGAAACTTAAAATATAAATACAGAGGCAGACAATTTTGGTGCCGAGGATATTATGTAGATACTGCAGGGAAGAACACCAAAGCAATACAAGAGTATATACAAAATCAACTCAAAGAAGACGAATTAAGCGGCCAGATAACAATGGACAATATAGACCCCTTTAGGGGTTAGCAAGTAGAAATTGCAAGTGGTAAACCACAGGCGTCCTTGAGACGCAGCAAGTAAAAAAGGCCCTTTGGGCCGCATAAGAAAAACCCCCGGCTACGCCGGGGGATGATTATTTGCGTATATATTATGACGATTAATTTATTTAGAGATCTACAATGGTTAATTTCAAATGCAACAAATAATATAAACTAGATTGCAAAGGTTACTAATATAACCGGTGTTATTTACAAAAATGAAATTGAATCTATGAATAAGCAGATAGAAAAATTATCAAGAGAAATATGGCAGATCTATTATCTACTGCTTAATAGATTAAAAAAAGTTAAAGTAATTAGTATGGCTATTACAAAATACATCCTATAAAATCAACTCTAAATTTTCATGAAGAATTGGCAGTTTATCAAGCCCAAGTAAAATTAAGTAAAACTCAAATTCTAGAGGAATGGATAAACATTGATAAATAAAAAAGTGTATCAACTCTTACCCTTTTAGGAGGATTAAGGTTGATACACATAATTATTTACAGACCCAAATAATACCTTATAATTGATATATTTTTCTACTCATAATCCTATACATAATTCACTTTTTTTTTGAAGGCTCAAAATTAATGATTTCATATAGGATATTATAAAGTTCTTCTGCATTTACATTTTTTAATCCCAAATTGCAAATAACTTTATCCGGGATTTCACACGCTCTTTTTTTTAATTCCTTGCCTTTTGTCGTTAAAAATATTTCTACTACCCTATCATCATTATCCTTTCTTTTTCTATTAATTAAGCCCTTATCTATCATTTTTTTGATTGTAGGCGTAACTGTTCCATTATCTAAGTGAAGAAGTCTACATATATCTCCAATTGTTTGCCCATCTTCTTCCCACAAAACTAACATAATTAAATATTGAGTATATGTCAAATCTAGCGGTTTAAGAAACGGTGTATATGCAGATATTACTTTTCTGCTTGCTGCATATAGTGGAAAACACAATTGATTTTCTAATTTAAGATTATCAATCATAATAATGATTCAACTGCTTTTGCAACTTCATGCATGCTTTCAGTTGGTTCAAAACGAGAAACTACATTTCCATCACGATCCACTAAAAACTTTGTAAAATTCCATTTTATATCCGGATTATTTTTATAATCTTTATCAATCTTTTTTAACATTAATGACATTATCAATGCTTTTGGTCCTTTTCCAAATCCGGAAAATCCTTTTTGGCTTTTTAAATACTCAAATAATGGTAAAGCATTATCACCATTTACATTGGATTTAGTCATTTGTGGGAACTTTGTATCATAATTTAGCGTACAAAAATTAGTTATTTCTTCATCAGTTCCAGGTGTTTGACCTGCAAATTGATTACAAGGGATATCTATTATTTCAAATCCTTGGTCATGATATTTTTCAAATATTTCTTCTAATTCTTTATATTGAGGAGTAAACCCGCAACCTGTTGCTGTGTTTACTATCAATAATACTTTTCCTTTGAATTGATTTAAAGAAATATCTTCACCCTTTTGGGTTTTAACGCTATAATTATAAATTTCTGTCATATTAACCCTCCCTAAAAATTAATTTAAATATCATTTGCTTAATTAAAAACAATTAGACTATTTTTTCATCTTGCTTGTATTATATCGTATTTTATATTTTGCACAAGTATATTTGACACAATATATTTTGTTTTTTTTGTAATTATTTTTGAATTTTCTTTACTCTTCTCAGACTATATGTGCTCTTTTGTTTTTGATATCTTAATAATTTAGTTGCTAATATAATAGATAATGAAGATTCTACAAGAGAAATTAGACTAAGCACTCCGATATGCCGGAGAGCAAGATGCCTAAAAATATCCATTTCAAGACTTAGATAGGTCATTAAAAATATTTGTATATCAAAATGTAGAATGTTTTGTACAGCTAGGGAAAACCTTACTAAGGATGTGAGAACCGCTAAGAATGTTACAGCACCCAGGTATTTTAAGTTTATGCAGATTGCTAAAAATACAAGAATTACCGATATTAAAAAGAGGTTGCTTAATCCAATATATCCTGTAAATAAACTTAGTATAAAATACATAATTAAGGATTCCATAAGAAAGATAAGATTCTTTAAAAATTTAATAGATAGTTTTTACCATAAAAGTAATCATATTATTCGGTACCTGAACCGAGACGGGACTAAAAATCCTAAAACGTCCCATAATTAGGTGGATTTGGTGATACTCTAAAAAATAGAACCTAGTATTTTGAATGATTTGGGATATATCGGACGTTTGGAAAAGAATAATTAGAGTAAAAATATCTATAAATGGTAAGCTTTGGTTTATTCTTTTTTTAGTTATAATTTAAAGCTTTCTGCTTACTGGTCTTATATTTTTTTAATAAAAAAAACTGGTCCTAGTAGTTAGTTTTATTGCTAACTTTTGGAGTCAGTTTCTAAAAGATTATAAGATGCCTAGAGCTTTTTCTAGTATTAGGGTTATGGATGTGATTGATATAAAGCACACTCCGCCTAAGGCTAGTGGCTTAGCTCCTGATTTCAATAGCTTTACTATATCGCTATTGAAACCAATAGCTGACATAGCCATTACAATAAAAAACTTGGATAAGTCTTTAAAGGGTTTGAAAAATTCAATATTTACTCCTTTGGCTAGGGCTATGGTTGTAATCAAACTTGCAAGGATGAAGTAGATTATAAAGAATGGGAAAATTTGTATTATAGATATTTTTTTATTAGCTTCTTGTTCAGCATTTCTCATTCTAATGAAGGCTAGTCCTAAGCATATTGGAATTATTGCTAGTGTTCTAGTCAATTTCACTGTTACAGCCTTGTCAAGTGTCTGGCTACCTAGATTAAATATTGTATCCCATGTTGATGCGCATGCTGTAACTGATGATGTATCATTAACAGCAGATCCTGCAAATATACCAAAGGCGTGACCGTCGATAGTAGAAAATCCTATCATACGGCCTAGGCTTGGAAACAGGATGGCTGCTAAGATATTAAAAAAGAATATAACAGATATGGCTTGGGCTATTTCTTCTTCATCTGCATCTATAACTGGAGCGGCAGCTGCAATTGCAGAGCCTCCACAAATTGATGATCCAACACCAACGAGAGTTGCGATATGTCCTTTTATAAGTCCAGACTTGTAGGCTAGGTATGCGATTATAAGTGATGTTGATATGGTAGATAGGATGATTGGAAGTGATTGTCTACCAGTTTTTAAAACAATTCCAAGATCAAGACCAAATCCAAGGAGGATTACAGCATATTGAAGGATTTTCTTTGATGCAAATCTCACACCACCAATATAAGGTTTTTTGTCTTTTATAATTTGACCTAGGGCCATTCCAATTAGAATACCAAAGACGGCTGGGCCTACTAGTGGGATTTTTTTGCCTATTATCTGGGATATTATTGCAATTATAAGGCAGAGAATAATCCCTTTTATATTTTTTTCTATAGATTTTATCATATATTCTCCTTTCACTTTTTTTATTATATATTAAATAGATATAATGTATAATTATAATTATTTGATGTATGATAAAAATTTGTTATGATTGATGTGGAGGATACCATGTTAGATTTTAGGATAGAAAGTTTTTTGGAAGTATGTAAATATATGAATTTTACAAAGGCTGCTGAAAGCCTTAATATAACACAGCCAGCCATATCTACTCATATTAAATATTTAGAAACATATTATAATTGTAAACTTTTTTATAGAAGTAAGAGGAATTTGTTTCTAACAGATGAGGGCAAGATTCTAAAATCTGCTTTGCTTTCTATGTCAAATGATCAAGATAAGTTGAAGATGATATTAGCTGAGAAAAAAACTAAGAGTGAAAAAATTTCCTTGGGTTTTACTAGGTCGGTCGGAGAATATCTAATATTGGATAAGCTTATAGCCTTGATAAAAGAAAAACCTTCTTGTGATTTCCATATTTATTATGAAAATACGGACGAGATTTTAAGCGATATTGATAGTGGGAGGATAGACTTTGCCATTATAGAGGGATTTATAAAATCTAGTGATTATTTTATTAAAAAATACAAAAGCGATAGGATTGTTTGCATCAGCCACAAGGCCCACAAGTTTAAAAAACAAGTAAAAAAACTAGCAGATTTATTAGATGAAAGAATTATTATTCGAGAAGACGGATCTGGCACCTTAGCTATATTAAAAAATTTTCTAAGCATGGATAATATCGATACGAAAGATTTTGCAAATATCATAGAAATAAATAATATGCGTTCCATAGTAGAAATGCTCAGGTCAGATTGCGGCATAAGTTTTATTTTTGAATCTTGTGTAAAAAAAGAACTAGAAGAAGGTGTCCTCATGGTTGTGGATCTAGAAGATTTCAATCTAGTTCATGATTTATCCCTTGTTGCCAGAAAAAATTCAATATTTACTGATTTGTATTTGCAAATAGCTGAAGCTTTTTATTAGAAAAAATTTCATAGTAATAGGTTAGGCTAAGATAGGTAAAGAAAAATATCATTTTATAAAAGTAAAAAACTGACTAATTCCTAGTTAGAAGGTGTTTTATATTAGGTGATTTTTTAGCAATATAATAAACTTAGATATAAGAACAAAGTCTGATTTTAAAATAGAAAAAAATGTCAAAGATGTTTTTGAAATTGAAAGCGACTATATTAGATGTACTATTCCTTTTAAACAGGAAGTAATTGAGCAAATAGACAATAAAAATATCGGTTTGAATAAGACTGAAAAGAAAGTTATAGAAATTTTGATAGAAAATCCAATTGTATAGCAAGGAATCTTAAGAAAAAGAGGGCTTATTGTACCTACAGATGGACGCCCAAAAAGATTCTTAGAACAAGAGAATTATAGTGGCAATATTTTATTTGAAAGTCTTACTTGATAAAAAGTATTTTCAAAAATTCAGTGCAGAGTTAAAGAAAATATTTGACCAATATCAAAATGAATTTAATACAGTGGCATTTTCTGATATTTTAAATATCATGGGAATTCATTTATTAGACTTGCCGAAATTGATGTAAATAGTTTAATAGGAGCAATAAAGCTTGATAAATTTTTAATTAATAAGTTTATCAAGCTTTTTAATTTTTAGAAATATACGAATAAGGGAAAAAAGGGAGTACATTATTACCAAATGACTTTTTACAAGAAGATAACAATAACGATGACAAAGACAATAAAAAAGATTTAGATAAGCCGAATTGGACATCAGCCAAAACATCTATGAGTAAATATATTTCTTCTGGTGGGAACATTGGAAGTTCGAAGAAAGTTGTTAGTAATTATATTGGGGCAAATGGTGGAGCTAAAGCTTTCTCATCAAGGCAGGGGATAAGTTCTGCAGGGAGTAATTTTTCTAATTTATTGAGTAGTATAACAAAAAATGGATTCACTACTACAATTGCTTCATTAGGGAATCAATTTAAAAATAAATCCACCGTAGAGTCTATATCACTTTTGGTAAATTATGTAGTAGAAAATTCTATATCAAAAGATGATATAGTTATAAGGAGTGCTACAGTAAACACTTTGGAAGAAATGAGTTTGTTGTTAGGTGACAAAAATTCTTTAACTGAAATTGAATCAAAATACTTACTTCAGTATTTTACTAGGGAATTAATTTGGCAATTAATGTTAGTTGATTACGGATACTCATTTGAAAAAAAGGGTAGCAATATTCAAGAAGCTATTAGGATTGAAAGAAATATTAAGGAATATATTCAAGCTTGCGTTGAGGTGGGATTTAACTCATATAAAGATGACTATTTCACAGAAGATTCATTTAATAAGATTTTAACTTCTTGCTTAGAGATTATGGAGGAATAAAATGAGAATATATTGTACAAATGAATCAATTGATAATATTCCTGAAGGATTTGATGAAAAACTAGATACAACAAATAAAAAAGATATTGGTTTTAATTTTTGGGATAATTACATTAAGTTAGAGAAAGAATTTTCAAAATCAGCCATTGATTTATTATATATCTATTTTTGTTTTTGTAGCTGATCGAATAGTAAAAAGAGATAATCAAAATGATGGTTGGACTATGACTATCAAACTAAATGTTCCTGTATCTGACATTGATTTTTGGAACTCTCAAAAAATATTAGTAACTGATATGTTGAATTTTTTAAGTGGTGACAATTGGACTTTTGAATTTAGACCTAAAACTGTGTATCAAGAGCAAATATACTATTCATCTAAAAAGTATCAAGAGTTGGATAAGAGCAGCTATGACAAAATTTGTATGTTTTCAGGTGGTTTAGACTCTTTTATAGGAGCAATAGACTTACTCGAAGATTCAACCTCTTCAATATTACTAGTTAGTCATTACGGTGGAGGAAAAGAAACTAAAAGCTATCAAGATGATATTTTTAAAGCTGTAAAGAATAAATATGAGTTAGATGATAGAGATCAGGTTCAATCATATGTTGTTGCTAGGAATGGTAAAGAAGATAGAACTAGAACAAGATCTTTTATGTTTTTTTCGCATGCGATTGTTTATGGCTCAGCTTTTGGTAGAAAAACTCAGCTATATATCCTTGAAAATGGTTACATCTCCTTAAATGTTCCCTTATCTGGATCAAGGTTTGGGAGTAGCAGTACAAGAACTACACACCCATACTACATGAAAAAACTACAAACTTTAATAAATAATATGAATTTAGATATTAAAATCATTAATCCATATCAATTCAAGACTAAAGGCGAGATGTTGAAAGAGTGTAAAAATAGTAGCTTCCTAAAAGAGCAGTATGTTAAGACTATGTCTTGCTCACATACAGATAATGGTAGATTTAAAAAAGAAAAGACATCAAAACACTGTGGAGATTGCATACCTTGAATAGTTAGAAAAGTAGCTATAGTATCAGCTTATGGGAAAGATGAAACGGAGTATAGACATAAAACCTTAGAAAAATCTGAAGCTGGAATCTTAAACAAAAATGCTTTTTTACAAATGCTTGAAAAGAATAATCCTAAAAGAGCGGTATTTGAGATACAGAAATCTGATCTGTTAACAGATAACTTATTAGAGTTTGCAGACGTTTATAATAGGAGTATAGAGGAATTAAATAAAGTATTTAATGAGGTAGATTTGAATGAAGTTGATTTATTTTCATTGCCATCCGGATTTATATAATGACAATTTTAAAATGTTAAACAATGGTAATAAAATAGTTTTTATGACAAATTTACCAGTTTTGTTTGAAAGATACTATCCAAAATATAAAGATTCTAAAAATAATTTTTTAGCTTTAGGCTATCATCCAGAATTGATTGAAGAGTACCCTAATTATTTTGAAAAAATTAAACGAAATTTGTATAAGACAAGGTTCGTAGGGGAAATAGGTATAGATAATTCTGAAAGAAATAAAGAATCTTTTGAAAAACAACTAAGAATATTTCGAGAAATAATGGATGAGTGCAATAAAAGTGATGGTAAGATTATATCAATTCACTCAAGAAAAGCTGAAAGTTCTATATTTGAAGAACTAATTAACAACAATAATATATATTCTACATTGGTACACAGGAACTCTTAAAAGACTACTAGATGGTATGATGAAAAATCAAAACATATATATCTGTCAATTTAGATATGACAACAACAAAAAAAGGTGCTGATTTAATTCACAGTGTACCTATAGATAGAATTGTTTTAGAAACAGATGCTCTTTTTACAAAAGAAAGTAAAAAAAGATATGATTATAAAATCTTAGAAGATACTATTACTCAAATAGCAAAAATAAAAAAAGTAACTTAGAGGATATTACCATTCAAATTCAAGCTAATACAAAGAAGATATTAGGATAGGAAGTAGTTACCTCTCTACTTCCTTTCCATAATAATTTTCATAGTTTTTCCTATATTGAACAAGGTCGGAAAATTGTTCTTTATTCAGAGAATACTCTTGCATAAGGGTGTTCTTTTTTTCTTGCAATTTATCGAGGTTTGATAGTATTTCTTTTGTTTTTGGTAGTTTTTTATAGTTTTCTAAAATTTCTTTAGCCGCTATTTTATAAACAGAAAGTTCACTATAATACTCCTCTGCAAATTGCTTATCTTGAGGATTTTTCTTGTGGTATTTGTAGATTTCACGATACTTATTTATAGTATTAATATTTTCCATATCTTGGGATAAACTCTTCATCTCAGTTTCAATTTTCTTTATTTTATTTAATAAATCTTGTCTATCATCAGCAGATTTTTTGATTAGATCATCGAGTTGAGTAATTGAATTAATTCCTTGTTCTCTAAGCTTAATTATTGAATCAGCCATTGTTTTGATATTATGTTTTCTTGCCCAGACTTCATAACCCTTAGATGAGTGTGCTTTTCTATCAGTGATAGTTTTCAAATTAGAAAAGAATAGATATTATTGGGATAAATAGCAAATTGCAAATAAAAATCATGATTATAACTAATATTCGCGAAGAGAGATTAATTAATAAAAATTAAATCTTAAATCTTAAATGCCACAAATTAACTATTATATTAGGAGGTTAGATGTGAATCTTAAAGTAAATGATACAATTTCGGTATCTAAAATTAACAATAATCAAATCACTATTTATCAAGATAATTGTTTCAAAACTCTTGAATGTGATTAAGAAATACTGAATGAGGTATTCAATTTAGTAAAAGAATTTGGAAATAGAGAAAAAATACACAAGAAATTTAGTAAATATTATTCGATAGAGGAAATAGATCAATTTATTAATGTGCTAATTAATGAAGGTATTCTCTTGAGTTCCAAAGAACTTAGCTCGACATACAATCATGAGAAATCTCATATTTTACTTATCTCTGATATGGAGATAGATAAAGAAATTAAAAATATTCCATTCTTTAAAAAAACTGAGAAATTGATTTGAATTTTTAATTTTCTATGTTATAATGCTTAAGAAGATGACAATCAAATTCAATTAGTAATTTATTTTAATAAAATTAAAACTATAAACAAGTGGTTAAATGCTTAGCTTAGTAATGGCGCCCTTAAATGTTAATTATAAGATTTTAAGGATTAAGTCTTTAGGAGATAGTAATGTAACTGAGTCCCGCCTGGCAAGTCTTGGTTTTGTCAAAGATGCAGCTATAAAGGTTGTTAATGAGAATGATGGTAATTTAATTGTTTCAATTAAGGATTCCAGAGTTGCAATCGGAAAGTATATAGCAAAAAAATATTAGTAGAGGAGATGTAAGACTTGCAAACTTTAAGAGATGTAGTTGTAGGAAAATACTACGTCGTAAAAAAATCAATGGTTCTGGTCCTTTGAAAAGAAGGATAATGGACATGGGAATTACAAAAAATTCAGAAATTTACATAAGGAAGGTGGCGCCACTTGGCGACCCCGTGTAAATTAATATTAGATATTATGAGCTTAGCATTAGAAAAGCAGATGCTGAATTAATTGCAATTGAAGAAATAGAAAAGAAAGAGGACTAAGATGGCTACCACTATTGCACTTGCCGGCAACCCCAATAGTGGTAAGTCAACACTTTTTAACGGCCTCACTGGTTCCAACCAATATGTTGGTAACTGGCCAGGGGTAACTGTTAAAAAAAAGACTGGTAAGTATAAAAAATAAACACGTTTTTATGTTACAATGTTACAATGTTATTAATAAAGATAAGTAGAAAGGATGATTAAAATGAGTAGAAAAAAGATTGTAGGATATATTTCGGCTATTATAGGTCTCTTGTTAGTGCTTGCACCAAAATTTATAACACCCGTTTGCCCTCCTATGGAAGATGGGATGTTCATGAAATGCCACTGGATGGGAAATATGACTATAGGTATTGGCGCAGTCATTTTAGTATTAGCAATCATTCTTATTGTAGTTAAAGATTCAAAAATATCTTTAGGATTATCTATTTCAAATATAGTAATTGGTATTTTAGAGATACTAAACGCTCATGTGCTTATTGGTGGATGTATGAAAGCTGATATGGCTTGCAGAGCAAGAGCCATTCCATTTTGCACATTGTTGTCAGTCATATTGGTTTTAGTTAATATTTATTATTGTATGAAAGAAAAACATTCATAATGGAATTAATAATTAAAACTGAGAATTTAAGTAAGAGTTTTAAGAGAGGTTCTAATACACTTTTTGCAGTTAAAAATGTAAACTTTACCTTGAAGAAGGGAGATTTTGTCAATATAATTGGCAGAAGTGGTTCAGGGAAGTCAACTTTTTTAAATCTTTTGTCTGGTTTATTAAAGCCGACTGAAGGTAAAATTTTTGCTAAGGGCAAAGATATGAGTGATTTTTCTGATAGAGAAATTAGCAAATATAGGAATGAAATCATAGGTTTTGTGCCACAAAGTCTAGGAACACTTCCAAATTTAAATGTTTTAGAGAATGTGTCTCTTCCTTATTATCTATTTAAAAGAGATGACTCTTCTTATGAAAAAGCAGCTATGCTTCTTGATGAGATGGGAATTTTGCATTTGAAAGATGATTTTCCTAGAAATTTATCTGGAGGAGAGCTAAAAAGAGTGCTGATAGCCAGATCTATGATTAATTCGCCGGAACTTTTGATTTTAGATGAGCCTACAAGTGATTTGGATAAAAATACTACTGTGGAGATAATGGATTTATTAAAAAAAATAAATTCTAAAGGTACTGCACTTATTATAGTTACTCATGAGCTTGATATTTTAAAATATGGCAATACACTTTGCCAAATGGAAGATGGAAGTTTAATAAAAAAAGAGGGATAGAGATGAATTTATTAAAGAAAATGACTAGCATTTTTGCAATTATGGCAATCATGATTAGCATGACTTTAACGCTTGCTTTTGCAGCAGAAACACAGTACACTAATTGGGTTGAAGTCGCTGATGCTATGTCAGAACATTTACAAAAAGCTGTGGAAGTTTACAAGCCTGGAGATAAGGATGCTAAAAAAGCAGCCACAGATGCAGTTAATGTAGCTTACTTTAAATTCTATGAAAAAATAGGATTTGAAAAAACAACTATGTCTGCAATTTCAGGCCAAAGGGGTTCAATGGTTGAACATCAATTTTACAGAGCAAAAAATTCTATCAAAGAAGATGCAGACCCAAAAGAAGTTAAAGATGAAATTGATGCACTTATAACTTATCTTCATGAAGATGCTCATACTCTTGATGGAACCTCTGGAGATTCTAAGTCCAGTGGTCAAAGTCAAGAAGATGCAAACAGCCTTTCAACAGGTCAATTGTTGGGAGAGCTGCTAAAAAGATTTGGCACATTTTTTGCGGTTCTTGGACTTACACTTCGTGAAGGACTTGAAGCCATTTTAGTTGTAGCTGCCATTGCTGCATATTTATCAAAGACTAATAATAGAATTTATTTAAAAGGTGTATATATTGGAGCCTTGCTAGGCATTGTTTTTTCAGCAGTCCTAGCTGGAGTATTTAATATCATCGCCAATACAGTGGGAGAAGTTGAGTCTGGAATGGGACAAGAAATATTCGAAGGAATTGCGATGTTTCTTGCTGTTATCGTACTATTTTATGTATCCAATTGGATGCTTTCTAAATCTGAAGTTGAAGTTTGGAATAGATACATTAAAAACAAAGTTGAACAATCTGTTTCCAAGGGTAATTATTTTGCCTTAGCTTTCACTTCATTCTTAGCAGTAGCAAGAGAGGGTGCAGAACTTATTTTGTTTTTCCAAGGTATGAGAACAGGCATTTCTGATAATCCAATGCATATGTGGATTGGACTTTTAGTTGCCGCCATAATACTTGCAATTGTATATTATTTAATTGCTAAAGTTTCTGTAAGGCTACCATTAAAACCATTCTTTACATTTACTTCTTGGCTAATGTTTATACTTTGCTTGTCTTTCTTAGGAAAGGGCATAGGAGAATTACAAGAAGCAGATGTAATTGGCAGAACTATAGTTCCTTGGATGAATGGATGGTCTGCTGAAGTTATAGGTATATATGATAGGTATGAAAATCTTATTCCACAAATTATTCTATTAGTAGTAACCATTGTTTCTGTTATCTATCAAAATAATAGAAACAAAAAAATTAAAGCTGAGCTTGAAGCCAGCCAAGAAAAAAAATAGGAGGGTATTATGTTAAAAAAGAAAAGTTTATTTCTTGTTGTTATGACGCTTGTGGGTGCATTAATGTTTACAGCTTGTGGTAAAAAAGAAGATACAAAAGCTAATAATGCAGCTAAAACTTCTACAGAAGAAAAAGCACCAGCTGAAGAAAACAAAAAAGAAACAGGAGATGCAAAAGCTGCAGCTCCAGGAGAAGATGCAGGATTTGAAGAATTTCCAATTGGCGATGACCAAACTAAAGGACCTTTAGTAATCTCTGGTGTATATTTCCAACCAGTTGATATGGAACCAGCAGGAAACTCAATTCCTAAAGAAGAAGCTGACTGCCATATTGAAGCTGACATTACAGCATCACAAGAAGGTTCAACATTAGGTTATGGTGTTGGTGATTTTGTTCCATGGTTAAAAGTAAAAGCTTATTTACAAAAGAAAGGTTCAGACCATGTTCAAGAAGTAGCTTTCATGCCAATGAACGCATCTGATGGTCCGCACTATGGTGCAAATGTTAAATTTGACGAAGGTGTTGGTGTTTATGATGTAAAATTCGAAGTAGCTGCACCAGGTAATGACTACTTACTACACGTAGATAAAGAAACTGGTGTAACAGGTAGATTCTGGACAGAACCACTTGTTGCAGAATGGACTGACTTCGAATGGAACGGACCACAATGGTAAAATTTTGAAAATTTTTAATATTTTGAAGGGGAATTCACGTTCCCCTTATATGCATTTATGGGGGGTGAAATTATTTTAAAAATTTTTATTAAAGTTATGGAGGCGGGAATAGCCTTTTCTCTAATGATTTCTTTAATACTTGCCTATTATACAACTAAAGAGAGCAAATATAAAAAGTATGTTATTATAATTTCTTTAGTTTTAGGGGTAATTGCAGCATTTGTTTCAATAATTATAAGAAATATACCTAATTTTATTAATAGAACAGAATTGAATTTCTGGTCTATGGTACCCATAGTTATCTCAGTATTTTTAATATTAATTTTTATGATATTTGAAGATAAGATAAATGCTAAAATTTATGATAATTTCATTTCATCATCGGTTGTTGTTTATCTTGTAGGAATTTGTTTTTATTATTTACCGTATGTATTTAACCAATCAAACAAATTTGTATATTATGGCGAAAGTGCTGTTTCAACTATTGTACTTTTTAGGATTTTAGGCTTTGTTTTTGGAATAATCATGATGATTTTATCAGGGCTTGCTATATATAAGTCTTCAGTTAAACTTGAAGGTAAAAACTTAAAGATTATTGTTTTTTTGAGCTTGGTATGTTCGGGTATCAGCCAATTTAATATCATAATTCAAAGGTTTTATTCTAAAGGGATTATTCCTAGAAATGTTAACTTTTTTAGAGTTATTGCATTTATAGCTAATCACGAAAATGTGTTTTTATTTGCAACAATGTTAATTATGATAGTTATTCCAGTAATTTTATATAAGCAAAATATTAAAGTTAATGAAGAATATAGCAATAGAGCTCAGTTAAGGAAAATAAAGTATAGAATGAAGAATAAAAGACGTTGGGCAATTTTTTTCCTTGTCGTTTTATTTATTAATACTTTTTCATTAACGGCTGGAAAGGCATATGCTAATAAGGGACAGGCTCTTTCACCACCAGAAGATTATCAAACTGAAAATGGAATGATTGTTATTCCTATAAGCAGCTTAGAGGATATGCATTTGCACAGATATTTGTATAAGGCAAAAGATGGTGTACAAATGAGATTTTTCTGTATTAAAAAATCAGAAGGTTCCTATGGAGTTGTACTTGATGCCTGCGAGATATGTGGTCCATCAGGATATTTTGAAAGAGGCGATGATATTATTTGTAAGTTGTGCGACGTTGTAATGAATAGGGGTACAATAGGTTTTAAGGGTGGATGCAACCCAATACCTTTCCCATACATTGTCCATGATAAAAAGATAAAGATTGCGCCAAAGGATCTTGACGCATTGTCTTATGTATTTAAGTAGGAGGGCTTATGTTTTGGAGAATAGTTAAAGGAGCGCTTTTTAGACAAAAGGGAAAGATGGTTCTTATTGCATTTACAGTTGCCCTTGGAGCTTCTCTTGCCACTTCAATGTTAAATACCATGCTCGGTGTTGGAGATAAAGTTAATCAAGAATTAAAGACTTATGGAGCAAATATTAACGTATTGCCTAAGGAAGCTTCTCTTCTTGATGATTTGTATGGCATGCAAGAAAAAGAGGGGCAGGTTCAAAAATATTTAAAGGAATCAGAACTTCCTAACATTAAAACTATTTTTTGGGCTTACAATATTGTAGACTATACGCCATATCTTAACACTTGGGTTTCTTGTAATAATGATTCTAAACATACTAAGATGGTAGGAACATGGTTTAATAATCATATGGATTTGCCTACTGGAGAATCAGTTGATACTGGTATGATTAGACTTAAAAACTGGTGGGAAGTTCAAGGCGAGTGGTTATCAGAAAATGATAGCGATTCAGTTATGCTTGGAAAGATTTTTGCAGACAGAAATGGATTTAAAGTTGGTGATGAAATCCAACTAAAAAGCAATAATTTAGACAAAAAATTAAAAGTTAAGGGTATTTTCTCATCAGGTTCTGATGAAGATGCATTTATATATTCTACTTTAAAAACAGCACAAGAATTTGCTGGAGTTACTGGAGTTGTAAATAAAGTTGAAGTATCAGCTCTTACTACACCAGACAATGACTTAGCAAGAAAGGCTGCCAGAAACCCACTATCTTTAACTATTAAGGAAAGGGAAGTATGGTATTGTACAGCTTATGTTTCTGCTATTTGTTATCAAATAACAGAAGTAATGACTGATTCTGTGGCTAAGCCAATTCGCCAAGTTGCAGAAAGTGAAGGAGATATTTTAAATAAGACTACTCTTCTTATGGTTTTAATTACAGTATTAACTTTGATTGGTTCAGGCTTTGGTATTTCTAATCTTATTACAGCATCTGTAATGGAAAGATCTAATGAAATTGGACTTCAAAAAGCTATAGGGGCGTCAAATGGAAGGATAATTTGCATAATTCTTGTGGAAATAATTTTGACAGCGATATTTGGAACAGTTATAGGTTACGGTGTTGGTCTGCTACTTACTCAGATTATTGGCCTAACCGTTTTTGGCTCGGCAATAGCTCCAACAGCTATGGTAGTTCCTATTGTAGCAATACTTATTATTCTTGTTACAATATTGGGGTCAATACCAGCTATAAGATACCTTTTGAATTTAAATCCAACGGAGGTACTACATGGCAGATAAACAAAGTAAAAATAAATTTTACTTAAAAATGATAATGACTTCCTTGGCAAGGAGACGTGCAAGAATGTTAACAGCACTACTTGCTATAGCTATGGGAGCAACAATTATTTCAGGACTTGTTACTATTTACTATGATATTCCTAGACAAATGGGTAAGGAGTTTAGGTCTTATGGTGCAAATATGTTGGTAATTCCCACTAACCCTGATAAAAAAATTACCAATGAACAGTTAGATGAAGTTAAATCGTTAATTCCTTCAGGAAAGCTTGTCGGTCAGGCACCCTATATTTATGCAAATGCAAAAGTTAATGAACAACCTTATATGCTTGCAGGTACAGATTTAAAGGGAGCGAAAGAAAATTCTCCATACTGGCTTATTGACGGTTCATGGCCTGAAAAATCGAGAGAAGTTTTAATAGGTAATGAAGTTTCAAAGGCTTTGGAATTAAAAGAGGGAGATAAAATTATTATAAATACTCCCAAAGTTAATGGAGAAGGTTCTATAGATACTAATTTTGTTGTTTCAGGAGTTGTAACAACAGGTGGTAAAGAAGAAGAACTTATTTTTATGAGTATTGATGATATTTCACAGCTTGTTAAAGACAAAAATTTTGATATCGTAGAATATTCAATAGAAGCTGAACAAAATGAACTTTCAAAAATAGTATCAAATATTTCACAAAAGGATGGATCTCTAACTCCACAAATGGTAAAAAGAGTTACCGCCTCACAAGATATAGTTTTGAATAAATTACAAGCTCTTGTCTTCATTGTAACGATAATAATATTATTCATAATGATGATATGTGTATCCACAACAATGATGGCAGTTGTAACTGAAAGGCGTAAAGAAATAGGTCTTAAGAAAGCTTTGGGCGCCACAAATTCGTCAGTAATTGTTGACTTTTTAGGTGAAGGAGCATTTTTGGGGGTTTTTGGTGGACTTTTAGGTGTTGCATTAGGATATATATTTGCCAATAGAGTAAGTATTTCGGTATTTGCTAGAAAGGTAAGTTTCTTGCCTCTTTTAGTACCTATGACAATTATTGTCTGTATAGTAATAACTATAGTTGCATCTTTAATACCAGTATCTAAAACTGTTGATATTGATCCAGCTTTAGTGCTTCGTGGAGAATAGAAAGGAATTTTATGGATATATTAAAACTTGTAGATGTTTCAAAAATTTATGGTGAACTTAAAGCCCTTGACAAAATCAATTTAAGTGTAGAAAAGGGCGAATGGATTTCTATAATGGGTCCATCAGGTTCTGGTAAAACAACAATGATGAATATTATTGGTGCCATGGATAAACCTTCACTTGGTGAAGTTATTTTGGATGGTGAAGATGTGGCAAAAAAATCATCTAAGGAACTAACAGTTATTAGAAGGGATAAGATAGGACTTATTTTCCAACAATTTCATTTAGTTAATTATTTAAGTGCTTTGGAAAATGTAATGATGTCACAATATTATCATTCTATGCCAGATGCACAAGAAGCAATGGAAGCTTTGGCTGCAGTAGGTCTTGCTGATAGAGCCAAGCACTTACCCAACCAATTATCAGGTGGGGAACAACAAAGAGTATGCATTGCTAGAGCTCTTATTAATCATCCTACAATACTTTTAGCCGATGAACCTACAGGAAATTTGGATGAAAAGAATGAATATATAGTTCTTGATATATTTGAAAAACTTCACAATGCAGGATCAACAATTATTGTTGTAACTCACGACCCTGAAGTCGGTGAAGAATCTGAAAGAATGATAACTCTTGAACATGGTAGAATTTCAAAAGAAGAAAAAATGAAAAGAAAAAGACCAGTTCTTGATTCTGTAAAAAAAGATGAAAAACTTAAGGAGTTTATATGAGAAAAAATTTAAATGTATTAATAATTTTTTCTTTGGGGCTTGTACTAGTTGCTTGTGGAGGAGATAAAAAAGAAGAAGCTCCAAGCGTAAGCTATAAGGACGGCACATATCATGGAGAATCTGCCAAAGATGAAAGAGGCGGACTTGTAAAGGTGGATATAACTGTTAAAGACAATAAGATTGAATCTTGCACAATGCAAGACATTGATGGAGATGGAAAAGAAAAGGATGAATCTTATGGTCAAAGCCAAAATGAAGGACTATATAAGATAGCCCAACAAGCTATAAATCTTGCAAAGTCATACCCAGATAGATTAGTGGAAAAAGGAAATCCTGAAGGAGTGGACGTTATTTCGGGGGCAACAGGAACTTACAAGCAATTTATAGAAGCTTGCAATAATGCTCTTGATGGTGCAAAATAATGAAAGATTTATACACAATTAATTTAGCAAAAAAAAATATAGAAAATAAGAAGACAAGATCAATTACCTTGATTTTTCTTGTAGGAATTTTAACTTTTATTTTATTCATGTCATCATTTATAATTTTTTCTCTTAAAAATGGCATGAAATCTTTATCAGATAGAATGGGAGCAGACATTATAGTAGTTCCAGAAGGTTATGATTCTAAAATTACAGGTGCAATATTAAGGGGAGAACCTAATACATTTTTTTTTGACAAGGACATATTAAGTAGAGTAAAAAAAATACCGGGCATAGAAAAAGCTTGTGGCCAAGTTTATCTAGCTACACTTTCTGCTGGATGCTGTTCTTTTCCCATTCAAGTTATAGGAATTGACTTTTCTGATGACTTTAGCGTTAAACCTTGGCTTGAAAAACAGATTAAAACGCCAATTAAAGCTGGGCAAGTTGTTGTTGGTGCTAACATTGTGGGGAATATTAATCATAAGGTTAAATTTTTTAATCAAGAATTTGATATAAGAGGTAGGCTTGCAAAAACGGGCATGGGTTTTGATAATTCAGTTTTTATGACAATAGAAGAAACTCATAGATTAGCCAAGGAATATGAAAAGATAATTAATCATCCGGTGGCAAAAAAAGATGAGATATCTTCTATTTTAGTAAAAGTTGAAAAAAACAAAGATCCAAAAACAATTCAAAAATTTATTAAAGAAGAATTTAAAAAAGAAAAAGTGTATCCTTTATTGCCAAGAAAAATAATGACAGAAGTTTCAGATTCAGCAAAAAACATGCTTATATATGTGTATATATTGATAGCTTTGATTTGGATACTAGCTTTCTTTATTTTAAGTCTTGTAAATACCTTATCAGTTAAGGAAAGAAAAAGAGAATTTGCAACCATAAGGATATTAGGAGCAACAAAGAAAAAACTCAGTGAAGTAGTTCTTGTTGAATCTATGCTAATTAATGGTACAGGTGCAGTCATAGGTTCTGTGCTTTCCTTTGTTTTAAGTATAACTTTCAATAATGTATTTTCATCAATTTTGAATATGCCTTTTTTAAGACCGAATATATTCCTTATGATTCTAATGTTAATAATAGTAATAATTTTGGGAACCTTGTTAGGACCAATATCTTCAATTATTGCTATTAATAAAATAAATAAAGTAGAATTATTATTGATGCAAAGAGATAATGATTAAAATAGGCTATTTGTCAAATTTTGGGGAGACTTGTTAACTCGAGTCTCTCTTTTCATTTAAAAATCAATACTTAAACGCTAATAAAAGATCAAAACTAAAATAACTAAAAAACCATTAAAAATAAACATAGCAAACAAGACTCCTAGGGGTTTTGCGAAATTTTCCCATTTTCTTATCCCTACTTACAAGCAATATGGTTTTAGTGCTAAAAATACACCTGAAAAATAAATAGCTAAATTGACCAATACCGAAAAGATCACCCCTAATTTTTTTGAAATTATAAAGCTAAAAGGGATTTGCCACATGGTTGTAACAAACACGACTATAATCCCTAAAAATATTGAAGCAATACTTAATTGCTTAATTTGATTAATTCCAAACAAACTAAAAATAAATGGTATACAAACCACAGCAACACTTAATAGAAAACAGAAAAGAAGAGCATATCCTAATACAACCAAAAGTTTAGAGCTCCATATTTTTCCTTGATAAACTGGTAGATAACGGATTGCACGAAGTCCGTGCTTTCCGTTATCTATATTAACAGATGTTGCACTGATTAATGCGAATGTAGCAGGTAAAAAAACTACATAGTACCAGTTGAATAAATTCAAGGAAAAATAACCTTGTTGAACAATAGCCATTAGTGCTAAGCAAAGAGGACTGGCAATAGCAATTCTTCTTGTTGCAGTTCTTTTTGTTTTCAAGAACTCGGCCATTAATATAGTTGAATTACTCATTGAAACCTCCTTGCTGATTACTAACAACTTTCATAAAAAGTTGCTCCAAATCCATTTTTGAATCAAATGCACCTTGATAACCTAAATGTCCTGATGCAATGATTCCAATATGATCTGCAATATGTTCGACTTCAGATAAAATATGAGAAGACAGAATTACAGTAGTTCCTTGTTGTGAAAAACCTCTAATAAGTTCTCTCAATTCCTTTATTGCAATGGGATCAAGACCATTAGTTGGTTCATATAGAATTAAAAGTTTTGGATTACTAAGTAAAGCCAAAGCGATTCCTAATCTCTGCTTCATTCCCATTGAAAATTGTCCAGTACGTTTTTTCCTGTATTAGTAAGACCTACAATCTGTAAAACTTCTTGAATTCGCTCTTCTTCAATCCCTAAAGCTATTGATCGTACACGACAATTTTCATAGGCAGTTAAGTTTGGATATAGTGGTGCATTTTCAATCAATGCACCAATTTCAGAGAGATTTGAACGATTCCAAGGATTATTATTGAATATTATGTCACCAGATGTAGGTGTAATCATACCGCAAATCATCTTGAGAAGAGTAGACTTTCCGGCTCCGTTTGGTCCCAATAATCCATAAATTTTTCCTCTTGGAACATTGATATTAACGCAGTCCACCGCTTTTTGTTTCCCGAACTGCTTTTATAGATTTCTAGTTTGTAATATAAAATCATCCATAGTATATTTTCCTCCTTATCATTTCTTTACGAATGTAATTTTAGGAGAAAAAAATAAGGAAATTATAAGGATTTAAGAATTTCCATAGTCGGTAGTAAGTGAGTCTTTTATATTAAAACATGAAATAAAAAAGAAGGAAACATGGCATAATATATATGACAATAAGTATCAATTTAGTGTCCTGAGGAGGAAATGTTTAAATTGGAAAACGCCTCTTATGAAGTATATCATTCAGCTGAGTTGCACTTAGATTATAAATTCAAGGCATAAAAATTCCTCCTGATTAGTTTTTACTTACCCTAATCAGGAGGTTTCTATACACAAAATTTTACACAGTCTCCGCCATGGTCATTTTTTTCTTTATTTATATTCTCTTTTGTTCATTGAACAACAATCTAATCTTTCATTTCCAAAAGATTTTTTATTTTCTTCTGCTAGATTTTTCAAGAATTTTTTCCATCTATTTTTTATTGATTCAAAGATTTTCATATTTTACCTCCTCGGGTAATTATTTGTAAATTTTTTAAAGTAATATTATACCAGAAAAAAATATTTTTTCAATTTTTTATCTCTCCACCTCCTTTCCATAATAATTTTCATAGTTTTTTCTATATTGAACAAGGTCGGAAAATTGTTCTTTATTCAAAGAATACTCCTGCATAAGGGTGTTCTTTTTTTCTTGCAATTTATCGAGAGTGGATAGTATTTCTTTTGTATTTGGTAGTTTTTTATAGTTTTCTAAAATTTCTTTAGCCGCTATTTTATAAACAGAAAGTTCACTATAATACTCCTCTGCAAATTGCTTATCTTGAGGATTTTTCTTGTGGTATTTATATATTTCACGATACTTATTTATAGTATTAATATTTTCCATATCTTGGGATAAACTCTTCATCTCAGTTTCAATTTTCTTTATTTTATCTAATAAATCTTGTCTATCATAAGCAGATTTTTTGATTAGATCATCGAGTTGAGTAATTGAATTAATTCCTTGTTCTCTAAGCTTAATTATTGAATCTTAAAAATACGGATGACATTTTGGATGCTTTTTATAGTTTTGCAAAGAAAGAGAAACAATTCAAAATTAAATCTTTAATTGAAGATGAAAAACTGAAAGATGACTCAAAAAGATTTATAGAAAAGGCAATTGGCAAGGGATATGTTGAATATGCTGGCGATGAGCTCGATAGTATAATACCACCTACTTCGCACAGGCAAGGAGCAAGGGAAAAGAAAAAAGAATCAGTATTGGAAAAAATCAGAAAAATTGTAGAAATTTTTGTTGGAATTTAAAATGTGTGGCATCTTGTTTTTTGTGTTTGAAGAAGTTTAAAAGCGGGACAGTAAAGATGTATGATTTTTAGATTTATTTGCAGTTAGATATTTTTTGAAATATATTATAAATTTTCGCATTAAAAAATCCTATAAGATAAATGGACACCCGTCTATCTTATAGGATTTTTTATTTTTGGAGCTGGCGGAGGGACTTGAACCCTCAACCTGCGCGTTACGAGTGCGCTGCTCTACCGATTGAGCCACGTCAGCATTAATCATCGGATTTTGACAAGAATGCAAATAGAATTGCTAAAAATGCAATCAGACATATTGAAATTATTAGGGCGATTATTTTTTTACTCATAAGGATACCTCCTAGAATCTTTTTCTAACTTCCATTATGTGACCTAAGTAAATAAAATCATCCGGGGAAGAGAATATCAAAGGGGATTTTTTTTCAGGGATCAGCACATGGAGATTGTTTTCTGAATAGTAGTGGCAGGCTTTTGTATTTTCATTTGCATAGAAAAGACCAAAGTCACCACTTTTTAAGACTTGTGGTCTGCATATGTATATTTTATTATTTTCGCTTGGATTTTTGTAAGCGAAAACTCCTTCGACTTCGTCTTTTGAATCTATTGATACATATTCCATGCTTTGTTGTAGGCCTAAGTATATGCCATTTTCTTTGCATGTTTCGACAAGAGGTATTTTCATGCGAAAACTTTTTATATAATCATCGTTTCCCAAAAGAAAATCACAAGCAACACCAAATATCTTAGATAGTTCTAAGAGTTTATCTAAGGATGGCTCTGTTCCTCTTGTTTCGTAGCCAGTTATTGTTGTCCTGGAAACTCCTATAAGATCTGCCAAATCTTCTTGGGTCATTTTATTTTTAGTTCTTAGTTCTTTAATTCTTTGTGAAAATTTCATGATTATAAACAAATATCTCCTTTTAAATATTATACTATATTGGCAAGCGAAATTTTAGCAGAAATTAATAAATATTCAGATGAGGAATTTGTATATATTTGAGATGGTTTTTTGGCTAATGGGTATAGATAAAGTAAAATGATTAGAATATTTTATAAAGGTTAAATTTTGGAGGTAGTATGATTATCAGATATAAGGATAAATTTCCGCAAATTGAAAAGGCGGGTTTTGTTGCAGATAATGCGACTATAATTGGAGATGTGGTTTGCAAGGAAGGCACGAGCTTTTGGTTTAATGCTGTTGTAAGAGGAGACGATGGTCCTATAAGACTTGGAGAAAATGTTGCCGTAGAGGATTTTGTTATGATTCACGCATCTCCTGGACTTGTTACTGAAATAGGCGACAAGGTCACTCTTGGTCATGGAGCTATAATCCATTCTCCTGTGATAGAAGAGGGTGCCTTGATTGGCATGGGGGCAATTGTTATGGATAGAGCCAAGATTGGAAAGTATTCTTTGGTGGCTGCGGGTTCTTTGGTGACAGAGGGTTCAGTATTTCCTGAAAGATCTCTTATTATGGGCAGTCCTGCTAAGAGGGTAGGTGAGGTTTCTAAAGATCATCTGGCTTATTTAGAGTATGCTTACAAGACTTATGTCGATTTGGCTGATGAGTATAAAGAAATAATGAAGGAATATCATGAAGAAAACTAATGCTTTAAGACTTTTAGATTCTCATAAGATTTCTTATGAGACTGTGGATTATTCAAATACTGATGCTGTTAGTGGTAAAAGTGTGGCTCAGGTTTTAGGTGAGAGCGAAAATGAAGTTTTTAAGACTTTGGTATGCAAAGGGAAGTCTGAACACTATGTTTTCGTTATACCTGTTGATCATGAGCTGGATTTAAAGAAGGCTGCTTTTTGTGCTGATGAAAAGAAAATAGAAATGCTGCCACAAAAAGAGCTGCTCCCCTTGACTGGATATGTGCATGGAGGCTGTAGTCCTCTTGGCATGAAGAAAACTTTCAAGACCTTTATTGATCAAAGTGCTAAAAGTATAGATAAGATTTATGTGTCAGCAGGAAAAATTGGCTTACAAGTTAGGTTGAATCCTAGCGATTTACTCTCTATAATAGAAGCAGAGTACAAAGATTTGACGAAGGAGAAATAAATGAGAGCAATAGATGAGTATAAAAGATGGGTTTCTAATGAAGGCCTGACTAAAGAAGTCAGGTCTGCATTAGAATCTATGGATGAGAAGGAAATTGAAGAAAGTTTTTACAAGAATCTCGAATTTGGCACAGCTGGGCTTAGGGGTATTTTAGGTGCCGGCACTAATAGAATGAATGAGTACACAGTTGCTCAAGCGGCCTATGGACTTGGTAAAAAAGTGGCATCAATGGGACCTCTAGCTGTAAAAAGAGGAGTAGCAATTGCCTATGATGTGAGACATAGATCTAAGGAGTTTGCGAAAATCACAACTGAGGTTTTGGCAACTTTTGGAATAAAAACTTACATATTTGATGACATAAGGCCCACTCCTTTTTTGTCATTTGCAATTAGAAAATTGTCTACAATAGCTGGTGTTGTTGTAACAGCATCGCATAATCCCAAGGACTATAATGGTTACAAGGTATATTGGGAAACTGGAGCACAAATCTTGGAAGATACAGCCAATGATATCTTAGAGAACATGAAGGGCATAGATATTTTTGATGTCAAGAGGATAAGTTTTGATGAAGTTTTAAAGATGGGACTTGTTGAAATAATTCCCAAGTCTATGGATGAAGATTTTATTAATACCACCTTGTCACTTTCGATAGAAGATGAAATTGACAAGGATATAAAGTGTGTTTATACGCCTCTTAATGGAACTGGCAACAAGCCTGTCAGAGAAGTTTTAAGAAGAAGAGGATTTAAAAATATACTTGTAGTAGCGGAGCAAGAAAATCCAGACCCAGATTTCAAAACTGTTGGTTATCCAAATCCAGAAGATTTAAATGCCTTTAAGCTTGCAATAGAACTTGCAAAAAAAGAAGATGCAGACTTGATTTTCGCAACAGATCCAGATTGTGATCGCTTTGCCATGCTTGCAAAGGATGGTAAAGATTACTACGCCTTTAATGGAAATCAGATAGGGGGACTTTTTGCTTATTATATCTTAAATGGCTTAAAGAGAAAGGGCAAGCTACCTAAAAATGCGGGGATTGTAAAATCAATCGTAACTGGAAATATGGCAGTTGACATAGCGAAGTCTCTTGGAGTGCATTATGAAGAATCTTTGACTGGATTTAAAAATATTTGTGGTCTTGCAGATAAGTGGGATAAGTCTGGAGAATACAAGTTCATTTATGGATATGAAGAATCCATAGGTTATTGTTATGGAGATCATATAAGAGATAAGGACGGAGTGGGCGCATCTATGCTAGCAGTTGAGATGGCAGCTTACTATCGAAAGAAGGGCAAGAGTTTGACTGATGTGCTTAGAGATATCTACGCAGAGTTTGGATATTACAAGGAAGCCCTCAAGTCCATAGTCATAGAAGGTCAAGAGGGAGCTATAAAAATAAGCAATATGATGATTTCTTTAAGAAACAATCCCATAAGCAAAATTGCCTCTTTAAAAGTCAAAGAAATTATTGATTATAAGGACGGCTTGGGTCAAATTCCTCCTTCAAATGTACTGATTTATAAATTGGAAGATGGATCGTGGTTTGCCATAAGACCATCAGGCACAGAGCCTAAGATTAAGCTATATATCTACACTCTTGATGCAGATGAGACTAAATCTGATAAGAAGTCCAAGCTAATCCTAAAAGAATTGGAAGAAAGATTACTTATTTAGATAAGTGGGGGAGGGAATATGGTCATTTTGGAAACGGCACCCCGCCTTGTAAGGGAATATGAGTTAGATGGTTTGCAGCTAAAAGCAAACAACAAGTGCAAGAAATCTTTATCCTACCCAGGAGGACATGGCATTTCATGTGCAAAGATTCTAAATGCCATGGGAGATAGACCGCTTTTGATGACATATTTTGGAGGAGAAAACGGCGAAAAAATAATAGAGGATTTGGATGGCATAGGTCTTAGATATGTGACTATAAAGGATGAAAATCAGGAGATTGTAAAGCTTAGAATAGGTGAAGATATGACCTATATAGAAAGCGAGCATCCCCGACTTACAAGAGAGGAAATAAATGAGATAACAGGTCTTGTAAGCAAGGAGTTGGATTTTGCATCTTATCTCTTAATTCCCAAGTTAGGGGAAGAGAGAATTCCAAAGGCTATGATAAAAAATATAGTCTACAAGTGTAAAGAAGAGAAGGTTAGGAGCATGGTTGCCTATCCAGATGACATATCTGATATTTTAGAAGCGGCCCCAGACATCTTGTATTTAAATTCTGATAGTTTGGAGAAATATTATGAAACAAAGATAAGTCATCAAGCTCAAGCTGTTCAAATAGGAAAAGATATTTTAAACAAGGGGTTGGAGGCTGTTTTTGTAGAATCTGATCAGGCATATTTAATCTGCCTGTATGCGGATGAAAGCTATAAGCTAAAATTCAAGACAAATACTTCTAATATTGATGGCAATCATTTTTTAGCGGGTTTGGCATCTGGCACAAAAAGAAAGTATGACAGGAAGATGTGCTTGAATTTGGCAGCCGCTTGTAGTCTTTTGGAAACAAACGAAGGCGATGATAATTTGAACATGGCAATGATCAAGACCCTCATGAAAGAAATAGAAATTATAAAATTATAAAGGAGAAATTATGAATAAATTTGAATTAAATAGAGATAATTGTCTAATTTTATTTTTAGATTTGCAAAAAAAACTAAATCCAGCTATGTATGAAAGTGAAAAAATGTTAAAGAATGCTGAAATTTTAGCTAATTTAGTAGAAATTTTTGGTCTAGATGCCATCCAAACTACACAATACAAAAAGGGCTTGGGAGACAATGAGGACTTTATAGTAAATAAGAATATACAATCCATAGACAAAAATAGCTTCTCTTGCATGGGAGATGAAAATTTCAGAAATTTAATAAAAAAGTATAAGGACAAGACTATTGTCATAACTGGAGCAGAAACTCATATTTGCGTATTTCAAACTGTAAGAGATCTTTTGAGTGAAGGCTTTAATGTGCAATTAGTTTCAGATGCAGTTGGTTCTCGAACCAAAGAGAACAGGGAAAATGGAATAGAACTCATAAGACAAATGGGATGTGTTATAACAAACACAGAAACAGTGCTTTTCGATTTGGCAAAAAAGGCTGGAAGCCCCGAGTTTAAAAAGGCACAAGCTTTGATTCTTTAGTAGAAATCCGATTTTTATTGTAAAAGATTAACCTTAGTGGTAAGATTTTAAGTAATTGAAATAGGAGTGAGCGAATGAGAAAGTATCGAAAAGTTGAACATATAGAAAATTACTTAAAAACATCTTTTGTCGGATCTAATTTATTAGATGACGTTTTTTTGTACAATAATTCTCTACCAGAAATTGATTTTTATGAGATAGATACTTCTACAGATTTTATCGGAAAGAAGATAAACTTTCCCCTTATGATAAATGCAATGACAGGGGGAACAGATTTTTCCGCTGATATTAACAGGGATTTAGCCAGAGTAGCAAGGGAATTTCACCTGCCTATGGCTGTTGGCAGTCAAACAATTATATTTGAAGATAGCGAGTCCATAGAGTCCTTCAAGGTAGCGAGAGACATAATTGGAGAAGAGGGCATTGTAATAGCTAATATAAATGGTCATACTAGACTAGAAGATGCTCAAAAAGCAATTGATGTGATAGATGCAGATGCTATACAAGTCCACCTAAATCCTGCACAAGAACTAGCGCAAGAAGAAGGCGACAGGTCTTTTAAAAATATTTTATCTAATATAAGAGTTTTGCTTGACGGGCTAGATAAGCCCTTAATAGTAAAAGAAGTCGGCTTTGGAATTTCCAAAGACGTAGCAAAAAGGCTTTATGACATAGGTGTCAGAAATATAGACATTTCAGGTCATGGGGGGACCAACTTTTTCGAAGTTGAAAATTTGAGAAGTCCAAATCAAGACTTGGCAGAACTTTATTCTTGGGGTATACCCACAGCTCTTGCACTTATAGAGGCTAAGAGTTTAAAAAAGGATGGCATGAAACTTATTGCATCTGGTGGCATAAGAAATTCCACAGAGCTTATAAAGTCAATTGTGCTAGGAGCGGATATGGTAGGCATTAGTGGAGAAATTCTAACTTACCTCATTCATGGTGGATATGAATACACCATGCAATACATCTCAAATTTAATTTACAAGTCCAAGATGCTCATGATGCTTACTGGTTCATCTACAATTAAGGATTTACAAAAAACACCATATAAGCTCACTGGAAAACTAAGAGAATTTATTATGCAATAACACAAAGGCACTTATCCGAGTGCCTTTTTTTAATGCCTAAATACTCAAGTTAAAATAGGTTAATTTATTTTATAGAGTAAAATACATGAAACTATTAAGTGAAAATTTAGCCTATAATAATTTTTACTATGATATAATCAAGAAGGTGAAATTATGAAAAAAGGCGATTATCTAGTAATTTTTTTAATAATAATCTCAAGCTTACTCACGTTTTTTTTAACTAGTAGAAGGCTTTTGAGTGAAGGTAAAAAGTACATAAGAGTTACAGTCGATGGAAAAGAAATCGAAAGAGTCTACTTGGATCCCAAACTAAAGGGCAAGAGAATAAATATAAAGACTTCTTATGGATACAATA
This sequence comes from Peptoniphilus sp. GNH, assembly GCA_021307325.1. NCBI lineage: Bacteria > Bacillati > Bacillota > Tissierellia > Tissierellales > Peptoniphilaceae > Peptoniphilus > Peptoniphilus sp. GNH. The sequence continues at coordinate 191,931 of CP089931.1, forward strand.
CTCTCGAATTTACAGAAGATGGAGTCAAGATTGTGGCGGCGGATTGTCCTGATAAGATATGTATGCATATGCCTGCCATAAATCTTAGTGGCGATATGTTGGTTTGTTTACCTCACAAGCTCATAGTAGAGGTTAAAGATCAAAAGGACTTAGACGAAGTGGATGCGGTGCTGAAATGAAGACAAGAAAATATATTTTATTAGCCATGCTTACTGCCATAGGACTGGCGGTAGGATTTTTTGAATCTTTTATCCCCCTGCCGGTAGCTTTTCCAGGAGCAAGATTAGGTCTTGCCAATATAGTAGTTTTAATTACAATAGTAAATTTTGGCTACAAGGAAGGTCTTATCGTAGCAATTTTAAAGAGTGTGCTGTTGGTTTTTGTGAGTGGAAGCGTTTCGGCTTTTATCTTTTCTTTCACAGGAACTATACTTTCGGCCTTTGTGATGATTCTAAGTCATAAATTTTTAGCTAAATATCTGTCTCTTATAGGAATATCAGAATTGGGCTCTTTCTTTCACAATTTAGGACAAGTTTTAGCTGCGATGTTAGTATTAAAAAATCTTATGATAATTTCTTATTTGCCGTTTTTGGCTGGATTAGGAATTTTTACTGGTTATTTTGTAGGGTTGGCATCTAATTATATATCTTTCTACTTGAAGAAAAATATTAGGAGAATTTCGTGATGGATTTTATACTTGCATCGGCATCGCCAAGAAGAAAGAGTATTTTAGAAAAATTTATAAATTTCAGAGTTGAAGTTTCAAAAATATCAGAAGATAAGCAATTTTATAAATCTTCCCAAAGTATTGTAATGGGGTTGGCGTTTGAAAAGGCGCATTCGATAGCAAAAGAAAGAGAAGATGCTCTTGTGATAGGCGCTGATACTCTAGTTGATTTGGAAGGAAGGGTCCTTGGCAAACCCAAAAATATGGATGATGCAGAAAAAATGATAAGAGCGATGTCCGGGAAAAAGCATTCAGTTTACACAGGCCTCGCCCTTGTTAATTTAAAATTAAATAAGAAGATAATTAGTTTTGAAAAAACTGATGTCATATTCAAGACCTTGTCAGAAAGGGAGATTGCAAATTATATGGGAAATGCAGACTATATGGATAAGGCTGGAGCTTATGGCATTCAAGATGAAGCTGGTTTATTTGTTGAAAAAATAGTAGGAGACTATTTCAATGTGATGGGTCTTCCTATTTGTCTATTAAACAAGTTGTTGATTAGACATTTTGATATAAATCTCTTGGAGGAAGTATGAAAAAATATAATATAAAAAATCTTCCTGTGGAGGACAGACCCCAGGAGAAACTTTTTTTAAGGGGAGTAAAGGCGCTTTCAAATGCTGAACTCTTGGCTCTTATAATAAGAACAGGCACTAAAGAGGAAACATCAGTTGAACTATGCCAAAGACTTTTGAATGTCTTTGAAGAAAAAGCATCAGGTTTTGACATCGAGACTAATGACATAAAAATGAGAGAAAATTCAGCTCTTTATAAGATGAGAAATGCCAACATAGGCGATTTCGATGGAATAATGGGCATAGGTCCTTCTAAAACTGCCATGATTTTAGCAGCAATAGAGCTTGGCATAAGAATGAACGATCTTCCGTCTTTTAGAAAAATTCGCATTGATAGTCCGGAGAAGCTATACGCAGTGTTAAAAAATGAAATGTCCTCTCTGGATGTGGAAGAATTTAGAATTGCCATTTTAAATACTAAAAAAGATTTGGAAAAAATACACACCGTAGCAAGAGGTGGCTTGGATGTGTGCCATGTTCACCCTAGGGAAATTTTTAAAGAGGCAATAAGCAATCAGGCTCATACAATAATTTTGATTCACAATCATCCAACAGGAGATCCTAGTCCATCAAAGGCGGATATCAGTCTTACTAAAAGACTAGTAGAAGTTGGGGAAATTTTAGATATTCCAGTAATAGATCACATAATAATTGGACACAGATCATTTGTTTCCTTAGCAAGAGAGGGACACATATGACTTTGTTCATAGATTCTGCCGGGCTTATGGGAGAGTTTGAAGATGGAAAGTTTGTGGAACTTTCCGAGCTTAGCCCAGATATCAAAAATGGAAATATATACAGAGGCAGAGTAAAGGAGATTTTACCAAAAATTTCAGCTTATTTTGTCGACATTGGCTATAAAGAGGATGGATATCTTTCCTTTAAAGATACCTATCCTGCAAATGCCAAATTAAAAAAGGGTCAAGAAATTCTTGTGCAGATAAAAAAGACTCTCCCTCCTCCCAAGGGACACAGGGTAACTATGGAGATATCCATAGGAGGTCAAAATTTAGTCTTGTTTGAAAAAAAACTGCAAAAATTCTCAAACAAATTAAAAAGCGATGAAGTTAAAAGACTAAAATCATATGGAATTGAGTCTTGCTATGGAATTTTATACAGAACATCTTCTAAAAACTCTACTAGAACCGCACTAAAAAATGAAATAGAGGACCTTGAAAAAAGGCTTAAAACAGTCTTGGAAGAAAAGAATTTTTTACCAGTACCCAAATTAATTTATGAACCAAATGGAGTAAAAGATTTTCTCAAAAGAAGTGGTAAGAGCAAGGTCATAATAAACTCTAAACAAATATATGACGATTATAGATTAGATTTTGAAAATTTGATTTTGGATGAAAATTTTTCGATAAAAACAGACAGAAACTTATCAAAAGATTATAATAATTTATTTGAACCATGTGTGAATCTGGATTGCGGCGGGCAAATAATAATAGAAAAGACAGCCGCTCTTTGGAGCATTGATGTAAACTCATCTTATGGAGATGGCACGGATTTTGAGAAAACTGCCCTATTAAGCAATCTGGAAGCAGCGAAAGAAGGTGCAAGACAGATTATTCTTAGAAATATGTCCGGGATAATAATTTTTGATTTTATAAATATGCAAAAGGATGAGGACAAGGAACTTGTCATAAGAAAACTAAAGGACGAACTTGAAAGAGATAAGTCTCAAAACGAAGTCTATGGTTATACTAGCCTTGGATTGGTTGAGGTTTCAAGAAAAAATTTTGGTTTATCCCTTAGAAGACTTGAAAATTAGCAAACAATATGTTAATATACCTTAATGTAACCGCACATATCAGGTTTTAAAGCGAGAGCTGCCTGTTTTGGCGAGTCTTGTAATGAGGAGGTGCTACAATGTACGCAATAGTGGAAACTGGTGGAAAACAATACACTGTTAAAGAAGGCGACAAGGTTAGAGTTGAAAAGCTTGAAGCTGAAGTAGGTCAAACTGTAAGCCTAGATAAGGTACTACTTGTAAGTGGAGATGAAATTTCTGTTGGAAAGCCATATCTAGAAGGAGCTAGCGTTAAGGCTAAGGTTCTTTTGCACGATAAGGCAAAGAAAATAGTTGTATTTAAATACAAAGCTAAGAAAAACTACAGAAAGAAGAAGGGCCATCGTCAACCATATACTTTACTTGAAATAGAAAGTATATCTCTATGACCCAAATAACTTTGTTTCAGGTGGAGGGAATGTACTCAGGACTTAGGTCTTCGGGTCACGCTTCTTCTGGCGCTGACGAAGAAGTAGTTTGTGCAGCCATATCAATACTAACTCAGAATTTTTTAGATTTGATTTTAGAAAGATATGGTCAAGAAAATATTGAATACGAAATTGAGGATGGATATTTATTTTTTAGAGCCTTGAATGATACGGTCTATGAAGATGACAGATTTAAAAAGTATTTTGAATTTGTTCTTCATGCCTTTCAGATGCTCGAAAGAGATTATCCGGGATACCTAAAAATGAAACAGGAGGTGCTAGGATGATAAAGCTAAATCTTAGACTATTTTCATCTAAGAAGGGTGCAGGTAGTTCAAAAAACGGTAGAGATTCTGAATCCAAAAGACTTGGCGTCAAAAAGGGAGACGGATCTTATGTACTTGCCGGCAACATCATCGTAAGACAAAGAGGTACTAAAATTCACCCAGGTCTAAACGTTGGAAGGGGTAATGATGATACACTCTTTGCTTCTGCAAATGGTTATGTAAAATTCGAAACCAAGGGCAGAGGAAACAAAAAAGTTGTTAGCGTATATGAAGAAAAATTAGCATAATTCAAGTCGTACTCAGTACGACTTTTTTTATGTTTTAAATTTATAAAAGTTAAGATAATATTTGTAAGAGCTTTAACTTGTCTTAGGCTTTCGTATGTTATACTTATATTAATTCGGAGGTTATATGTTTATAGATAGAGCAAAGATAAAAGTAATAGCGGGTTCAGGCGGAGACGGCGCAGTTGCGTGGAGAAGAGAAAAATATGTCCCTGCAGGCGGCCCTGCTGGAGGAGATGGAGGCCATGGTGGTAATGTCATCATAAAAACAGATGAAGGTCTTCACACACTTTTGGATTTTAGGTATAAAAGAGAATATAAGGCTGAAAATGGAGACAATGGACAAAGCAAATTGAAGTTCGGCAAAGATGGTCAGGATATAGTTTTGTCTGTCCCAGTAGGAACTCTTGTAAAGGATGCCGAAAGTGGCAAGGTCATACATGATTTAAAGGCCAAGAATATGGAGATTATCTTAGCCAGAGGCGGAAGAGGCGGCAAGGGAAATGCCAGGTTTAAGACCGCAACAAGACAGGCTCCAACTTTTGCTCAAGCCGGCAAAAAAGGAGAATCCAGATCTATTATTTTAGAGCTTAAAATTTTAGCGGATGTTGGGCTTGTGGGATTCCCGAATGTAGGCAAGTCTACACTACTTTCAGTAGTTTCAGCGGCTAAACCTAAAATAGCAAATTATCATTTTACAACCTTGAGCCCAAATCTTGGCATGGTGTTTTTAGGCGACCAAAAGTCATTTGTAATTGCTGATATACCTGGACTTATAGAAGGAGCAAGCAAGGGTCAAGGTCTTGGAGATGAATTTTTAAAACACGTTGAGAGAACTAAGGTACTCATTCATGTGGTGGATATTTCTGGTTCTGAAGGCAGAGATCCTCTTGATGACTTTGACAAGATAAATAAGGAGCTTGAAGATTACAACGAGAAACTTGCTAAAAAACCACAAATAATATTTTTGAATAAAATAGACCTTTCAGATTCATCGGGCAAGGTCAAGGAATTTGAAGATAAATTTGGAAAAGGCTATAAGATATTTTCTGGTTCAGCTTATATGAATAAGGGAATCAAGGAACTTATGTATTATGCCTATGATTTACTTCAAAAGCAGGAAGATGACTATGAAACATACGATGAAGAGTATGTTGAAACAGAGGACAGAGCACCAGCTTTTGAAGTTTACAAAGAAAATGGCAACTATTTTGTAGATGGTCCATATATAGACTTGCTACTTAGATCTACAAACTTCAATTCCAGAGAGTCTTTGAGATATTTCCAAGAAAACCTTAGAAAGAATAAAATAGTTGATAGATTAAAGGAACTTGGAGTTGGAGAAGGCGAGAGCGTCTTTATCGGTGAGTATGAATTTGAATTTTTTGAATAATTAGGAGATAAATATGCTGAAAGGAAAAGATAGGGCTTATTTAAAAAGCCTAGCTCATAAAATTGAGCCCCTATTACAGATAGGAAAACAGGGTCTTAATGACGGAAGTCTATGGCAGCTTAATGAGCTTTTAGAGGCGCACGAACTTGTCAAAATAAGAGTGCTTAAAAATTCTCCCATAGATGTAAAAGAGATAGTTGAAGAAATTTTGGAAAAGACAAATTCAGAATTTGTTCAACAAATAGGAAATAAGCTAACCATTTATAGAGAATCTAAAGAAAATAAAAAGATAATATTGCCATGAAAATAGCCATTTTTGGAGGAACATTTAATCCGATTCACTTAGGACATCTCATGCTTGCTGAGGAAATAAGACAGATTAAGAATTTCGAAAAAATAATATTTTTACCCACTGGGAATCCTCCCCACAAAAGTCTTTATGTATCATCAGAAGACCGCCTAAACATGGTAAAATTAGCTTGCATGGACAATGATGCTTTTGAAGTTTCAGATCTAGAAGTCAAAAACAAAAAAATTAGTTATACAATCGACAGCTTGAAAATTTTAAAAGAAAAATATGATAATATAAATTATATAATCGGTTCGGACACGGTGTTTCAATTAAAAACTTGGAAAAGTTTTGAAAAATTACCCGAGTACACTAAATTTATTTTTATGAAAAGACCGGGATATGACTTAGAAAAAGATTTGAATATGGAGATACAATGGTTAAAAGAAGAATTTGGATTTGAAATAGAGGAGGTCACTGGACCACTTTATGACATTTCTTCTCATGATATAAGGGAGGATATCTCTAAAGGAAGAAGCTTAAAATATATTTTGCCTGAGAAAGTGAGGGAATATATTAGTGATAAGAGATTATATGAGCGAAGAAGATGAGTCCGACATTATAAATAGAATAGGACTAAAGAGATTTAACCACTGCATAAGAGTTGCAGATACCGCATATGAATTAGCAGAAATTCACAACGTTGATAAAGAAAAAGCCTATATAGCTGGTCTTTATCACGATTGTGGCAAAATAAGAGATTTGGAAGTAGCCAAGAGCGAATTTAAAAAAGCGGGTTTGGAGTTGAATGATGATCTTATAAACTCCCCGCAAATAATTCACCAATACTACGGAAGGTATTTGGCTGAAAAAAAATATGGAATAAAAGATAAGGATATACTCAATGCCATTTGCTATCATGCAACTGGAAGAGAGAATATGACAGATATAGAAAAAATTGTTTTTTTAGCAGACTATATAGAGCCTATGAGAAACTTTAAAGATGTTGAAAATGCTAGAATTCTTTCAAAAGAAAATCTGGATAAGGCTATGCTCTATGCCTTGGATAGGACAATAGAATATCTAATAGCAAAGGGTCAATATATAGGAATCGAAACAATTATAAGCAGAAATTTTTTTATCAGGAGCGATAAATGAAAGGATTTTTTAAGGGGTTTTTTATAACTCTTTTGATACTAATTGTAGCCTTTGTAGGATTTAGCCTATATTCGGCTTTTACAGCGACTAAATCAAGTCCCTTAGATGTAATCAAGGCCTTTAGGCAAGAGCCAAGCGATTTGCAATTTCTTCTTTTGGGAGTTGATTCAAGCGATCAAAATAAAAACAAATCAACAAGATCAGATGTTATGATGCTGATTTCTATAAGTTCAGAAAACAAAAAAGCCTCTATAGTTTCAATACCAAGAGATACACGTGTTAAAATTCAAGGGAAAAAGAATTATCAAAAGATAAATGCGGCTTACGCTATTGGTAAAGAGCAACTTGCCCTAAAGACTGTAAATACTGTATTTAATTTGAATCTGGACAAGTATCTTGTTGTGGACTATGGAATAGTAAAGGATGTAGTAAATAAACTTGGAGGAATTTCAATAGATGTTCCAGTAGACATGAAATACACCGATACTTGGGATGACCCGCCGCTTGAAATAGACATCAAAAAGGGGTATCAAACCTTAAATGGCGAAGATGCAATAAAATTTTTGAGGTTTAGAAAGGGTGAAGGAGGAAGCGGCTACAAGAATCAAGACTTGGATAGGGTCAATTCTCAGAAGATGTTTATTGATGCGGTTCTCGAGAAAGTCACTAAGCCTTCTGGAATTTTAAAATTACCTTCACTTTTGAGAATATATCAAGAAAGAATCAATACCAACATAACTTTAAATGAGATGATTGGAGCCTTTAAATTATTAAAATCTAATGATGGTGAAAAGATGGAAGGCCACACACTTCCAGGAAGCCCTAAATATATAAATAGAGTGTCTTATTTTATATATGACGAGAAAGAGAGTGCCTTACTTTTGAGATCCTTGAATCTGAAATAGGAGGAAAGATGGAAACTAAAAAGAAATTGGAAATAATAAAAAATGCAGGCCTAGACAAGTTGGCAAGTGATATTGAAATATTAGACATAAGACAGAGAAACGGTCTTAGTGATTATTTTATAATAATGTCTGCTGACTCTTCTAGGCAAGTTCAGACAATTGCTGAATATATAGAAGAAAAAATGTTTGAAGAAAAAGAAGAGGCCATACACAAGGAAGGATATGGCTCAAATAGATGGATTATTTTAGATTATTCAGATGTAATATGCCATGTATTCCATAAGGAAGAAAGAGAATATTACAACATAGAAAGACTTTGGTCTGATTCTAAAAGCATTTTAGAAAAAAAGGAGGAAAATTAATGGAGATAATACAAACCAAAAAAGCACCAGCCGCAGTAGGACCATATTGCCAAGGCGTATCAAGCCAAGGCAAAAAACTAATTTTCACATCAGGACAATTGCCACTATGCCCAGAAAGTGGCGAATTAGTTACATCTTCAATTAAGGATGCAACTATTAGATCTTTGAAAAATGTCTTAGCAGTAGTAGAAGCAGGCGGTGGAAGTCTAGAATCAATAATAAAGGTTAACATTTACTTAAATGATATTAACGATTTTGCAGCTGTAAATGAAGTTTATGAGGAATTTTTTAAAGAGCACAAGCCTGCTAGATCATGCTTGGAAGTGGCAAAATTGCCAAAGGGCGGACTTCTTGAAATTGAGGCAATAGCAGAAGCAAACTAGATTTAAACATCGACCTTGGTGAGGATTTTTTATGGATATGCGATTTGTAAAAAAATATTTACCCACAATTGTGCTGGGCTTGGCCTTGATATTTTTTGCCGGAAAATATTTCGAATATAGAGTTGAAACAAGAGAAAATGAAGATTTTGTTGAGAATGTAGAAATTGAAAATGACAAAGATATTGAAGACTCAAAAGAAAATATTGTAGTCCATGTGGCTGGGCTTGTGAAAAATCCGGGACTTTATGAATTAAAGAATGGATCCAGGGTCGAGGATGCTATTTTGGCAGCTGGAGGACCAATTGGCGATGGCGATATAAACAAATTAAACAGGGCAAGAATCTTAAAAGATGAGGAGAAGATAACAGTTGAAGGGCCTGGTTCGAGTGAGGACGAAGGTTCCATTCAAAGCTCCGATTCAGATAAGATAAACATCAACAAGGCAAGCCTAGATGAGCTTACCAAGATACCAGGTATAGGACCAAAGACGGCAGAAAAGATAATTAAATATAGAGAAAAAAGTCCCTTTGTGCACATAGAAGACCTAAAATCAGTACAGGGCATAGGAGACAAAAAGTTTGAATCTTTTAAAGATTTTATAACTTGCGATTAGAACAAATATTGACTTAGACTTGCAAAAATGATAGACTACATAAGGTATGAAATACACACATTGGCGGATTTGAAAGTGTTGCCCAAGGGTTCTTTCAAAGTAGAGGCCGGTGGAGGAAAAAACAAGGAGGAAAATATGTCAGTTATTTCAATGAAGAATTTGTTAGAAGCAGGAGTTCATTTTGGACATCAAACTAGAAGATGGAACCCCAAAATGGCAAAATTTATATTCACAGAAAGAAATGGTATTTATATAATAGACCTTCAAAAAACTGTTAAAAAAGTTGAAGAAGCCTATGAATATATAAAGAACATCACTGAAAACGGTGGAAAGATTCTTTTTGTAGGAACTAAAAAGCAAGCTCAAGATGCTGTTGAAAATGAAGCTAAAAAATGCGAAATGCCATATATAAACCAAAGATGGCTAGGTGGTCTTTTGACTAACTACAAGACAATAAGAAGAAGAATAGATAGACTATTTGAGCTTGAAGAAATGGAAACCAACGGAACTTTTGAAGTTCTTCCTAAAAAAGAAGTAATCCAATTGAAGCATGAAAGAGAAAGATTGGAAAAATTCTTGGGCGGTATAAAGCACATGGATAGAATACCAGATGCCTTATTCGTAGTTGATCCTAAAAAAGAAAGAATAGCTGTAAAAGAAGCTGATATCTTAGGAATTCCAGTTATAGGAATTGTAGATACAAACTGTGATCCAGATGAAGTAGATTTTCCAATACCTGGAAATGATGATGCGATAAGATCTGTAAAACTTTTGACTGAAACAATTGCCAATGCAGTTCTAGAAGGAAGACAAGGAACACAATTGGAAGACAACAGCTCTGAAGACAAAAACGACGATTCTGAAGTTGAAGTAGAAGAAGCTCTTGAAGAAGAAGCTGAAATAGTTGAAACAGAAGAATAAAATTTTAAGATAAATAAAGTTTTGTAATAAGAGTTCGAATATTGATTGAACTCTTATTTTATAGGAGGTAAAAATGGCAAATATTACTGCAGCTCAAGTAAAAGAATTGAGAGAAAAATCAGGCGCTGGAATGATGGATTGCAAAAAGGCCCTACAAGAAACAAATGGGGATCTTGATAAGGCAATGGATTATTTAAGAGAAAAAGGAATTGCATCAGTAGCAAAGAAGTCTTCAAGAATAGCTTCAGAAGGACTTGTTGATGCTTATATTCATGGCGGAAGAATAGGTGTAATTATAGAAGTAAACTCTGAAACTGACTTTGTTGCTAAGAATGATGACTTCAAACAATTTGTAAGAGACATGGCAATGCAAGTTGCAGCTGTAAATCCTAAATATATCGACAGAGAAGATGTACCAGCTGAAGAAGTTGAACATGAAAAGAATGTTTTAAGAGAACAAGCTCTTAACGAAGGAAAGCCAGAAAAAATTGTAGAAAAGATGGTTGAAGGACGTTTGGACAAATTCTTTGAAGAAATTGTTCTTTTGGATCAAAAATTCATCAAAGATGGAGACCTAAAAGTCAGAGACGTGCTTACAAATCTTGTAGCTAAGATTGGTGAAAATATTAAAATCAGAAGATTTACAAGATACGAAGTTGGCGAAGGCCTTGAAAAGAAAGAAGAAGATTTTGCAGAAGAAGTAAGAAAGCAAATGGGTCAATAATAGGTAAAAGTAATGAATCCAAAATACACCAGAGTAATTTTAAAATTAAGCGGCGAAGCCTTGGCAGGAAATGAAAAGGTAGGCATTGATCTTGACACCATAAAAATAATAGCTTCAGAAGTAAAAGCCATAAGAGATCTTGGCGTTGAAGTTGGAGTTGTTGTAGGTGGAGGAAATTTCTGGAGGGGAAGAGACGCCTCGGATATGGACAGAGCCACCTCGGATTATATGGGAATGTTAGGCACTGTAATGAACTCATTGGCAATTCAAGATGCCTTGGAATCAATGGGAGTTGCCACCAGAGTAATGACTGCAATTGAAATGAAGGATATAGCCGAACCTTATATAAGGAGAAGGGCAATCAGGCATTTGGAAAAAGGCAGAGTTGTGATTTTTTCTGCCGGAATAGGAGCTCCCTATTTTTCGACAGATACAACAGCAGCTTTGAGAGCGGCTGAAACAAATGCAGAAGTTATCTTGGTTGCTAAAAAAGGTGTAGATGGAATTTATGATGCGGATCCGAAAATTGTAAGAAATGCGAAGAAATATGATGAATTAACATATCATAAAATTTTGTCAGATGAGCTTAAAATTATGGATTCGACTGCAATATCACTTTGTATGGAAAATAAAATTCCACTTCTTGTATTTGGCATAGACACTCCGTCAACAATAGTAGAAGTGGTAAAAGGAAAAAATTTAGGTACTGTGGTCAAATAGGAGGATTATCATGATAAAAGATCTTACTAAGATAAGCGAAGATAGAATGAAAAAGACAATTTCCGTATATTCGCAACAACTTGCCAGCATAAGAGCAGGAAGAGCAAACCCAGCACTTCTAAACAACTTGAGCGTACAGTATTATGGACAGATGACTCCGCTTAATCAAGTTGCGGGTATCTCTGCACCAGAACCAAGGCTTATAACTATTTCTCCTTGGGATGTAAGTTTAATTCCAGAGATTGAAAAAGAAATTTTAAAATCAGACCTCGGTCTAACTCCTTCAAATGACGGAAAGATTATCAGACTTAATATTCCGCAACTCACTGAAGAAAGAAGACTTGAACTTACAAAAGTCGTAAGAAAAAACGGTGAAGATGCCAAGATAGCCATCAGAAACGTCAGAAGAGAAATGATGGATGAAATTAAAAAGACTGAAAAAGATAAAGAAATCACCGAAGATGAAAAAAGAACTTATGAGGACGATGCGCAAAAGTTGACAGATAAGTATATAGATGAAGTTGACAGGGTGACAGCTGAAAAAGAAGCTGAACTTTTGGAAATCTAAAAAAGGGGGCTTGACCCTCTTTTTTTATTTGTAAATATTGATGTGAGGTATTAATGGAAAACAAAGATTTGTTTTTAGAAAAAATAGATTTGACTAGGATTCCAAGACACATAGGAATAATAATGGATGGTAATGGACGCTGGGCTAAAAATAGATTGCTTCCTAGAACTATGGGCCACAAGGAAGGGGCAAACAGAGTCTTGGATATAGTTGAGGCTTCTTATAAACTTGGAGTTAAATCTCTATCTCTATACGCATTTTCCACAGAAAATTGGAAAAGACCAGAGGATGAAGTGAATAAAATAATGAAACTTCTCGTATCTTTCATAAAAAGATGGCTAGAAAAAATAAAGAAAAACAACATAAAAATTCAGCTAATGGGAGAAGTTGATAGGCTTCCAGACTGGGTTAAAAAAGAAGTAGAGATTGCGTTGTTAGAAACTTGCAAGAATGATAAAATGATACTAAATATTGGATTAAATTATGGCGGTCAAGATGAAATAAAAAGAGCCGCTAAGTTAATTGCAATAGATTATAAAGATTCAAAAATTTCTCTTGATGAAATAGGAGAAAGATTTGAGTCATACTTATATACAGCTGGACAAGCTCCCTTGGATTTACTGATTAGACCATCAGGGGAAATGAGAGTTTCAAATTTCATGCTCTATCAATTGGCATATAGTGAATTTTGGTTTTCGGATGTCCTCTGGCCTGATTTTACAGAAGAGGTCTTATATAAGGCTATATATGAGTATCAAAATAGAAATAGAAGGTTTGGTGGACTATAATTGAATGAAATACAAAAGCGTGTAGCAACAGGTTTGATTGGAGGGGCCTTGTTAGCCCTAATTCTATATTTAGGCGGTTTATATTTACAAGTGGCAATATTGATTGTGGATATTTTCATGTGTTTAGAATTAAAATCTGCGCTAAAAAGAAAAAATATAAAATTGAATTTACCGTCTATGTTAATAGGCTCTATTTTGATATTTTTAGAATATTTTTATGAGCTGCCATTTTTGTTGCCCATATTTGCAGTTCTTTTTCTTACATTTTTGTCTATTTTGGCCACGGATAAGTACAATGTCGAAGATGGCATAAATACCTGCTTCGCATTTTTATATGGACCCGTTTTGATATCCACGCTTAGGTTTTTGGATAAGACTCCTTTTTTAGTTTTGGTATTTTTGGTTGCTTTTGGAACAGATACATTTGCCTATATTGTCGGAATGAATTTTGGCAAGCACAAACTGATTCCTAAGGTGAGTCCAAATAAGAGTGTAGAAGGCGCCATAGGAGGCATTTTGGGAAGCTTAATATTATCTATGTTCTATCTTTACTTTAGAGGGATACATCTTACAGTTTGGATAGCTTTATTTTTAATATTGGCATCCATATCGGGTCAAATAGGTGATTTAATAGCATCAAAGATTAAAAGATTTACAGGAATAAAAGATTTTGGACACATTTTGCCAGGACATGGTGGCTTTATGGATAGGTTTGATAGCATTTTGATGGTTGCTCCAGTCATATATTTAGCGTATCAAATTTTAAAGGGGGTCATGTAGTGGGCATATTAAGTGCTGTTATTATTTTTCTGCTTGTAGTAATGCTTCATGAGTTTGGGCATTTTACAGTAGCTAAATTAGTTGGTATAAAGGTTAATGAATTTTCCATAGGCATGGGACCTTCCATTTTAAACAAAAAAAGTGCAGAGACTAAGTATTCTCTAAGGCTACTTCCCATAGGAGGATATGTTGCAATGGAAGGAGAATCAGAAGAATCAAAAGATCCAAGAGCTTTTAGCAGTGTTGGAGTTGGTAAGAGACTTGCTGTTGTTGTAGCAGGAGCTTTTATGAATTTTGTGCTGGCGGTTTTTGCATTTTTAATTTTGAATTTGATTTCTGGATATCCGACATCTACCATAGGAAATTTTACAGATATTTCACCAGCAAGAGATGCAGGTTTACTCGCAGGAGATAAGATTATTCAAATAGATGGTAAAAATGTTAATACTTGGGAAGATATAACATCATTTATAGCTTATAAAACAAGCAATGATATTGAATTAAAAGCCATGAGAGATGGTGAAGAGATAAAATTCAATGTAAAGTTGAATACTATAAAAGAAGAGGGCAAGGCTGAAAGAAAAGTAATAGGAATAATGCCTAAAAATGAATTTAATTTTATAAAGTCTATAACAAATGCTTTTGCAACTACGGGAAATGTCATATCTTCTGTATATAAGGCCTTGTGGACTATGCTAAATGGTGGATTTAAGACAACGGATTTGTCAGGTCCTCTTGGAGTAATTTCATTTATTGGAAAACAGAGCAAGGAGGGGATTACACCTTTAATTGCTACTCTTGGTCTGATATCTGCAAATCTTGGCGTTATGAATCTACTTCCACTATCACCACTAGATGGAGGCAAGGCTGTTTTTCTACTTATTGAAGCAATTAGGGGCAAAAAGGTAAATGCTAAAATTGAAGAGAAATTTTCTCTTATAGGATTTGTCGCTTTATTTGGCCTTATGATTTATGTGACAATATTTAGTGATTTAAAAAGGATTATAGGGTGGTAGAGTGAACAGGAAAAAAACTAGAGTTATTAGAGTGGGGGATGTTCTTATTGGTGGGACAAACCCCATTTCTATTCAGTCAATGACAAATACTAATACTAAAAATTATATAGAAACTGCAAAACAGATTAATGAGATGGAAGAATATGGTCTTGATATAATCAGATTTGCAGTAAATGATCTGGAGGACGCAGCTGCAATAAAGGAAATAAAGTCCAGAATAAAAGTTCCGACTATTGCAGATATACAATATGATTACAAACTTGCACTTGCTTCTATCGAAAACGGGATTGACGGGCTAAGAATTAATCCGGGCAATATAGGAGCTAGATGGAAGGTTGAAGAAGTTGCCAAGGCCTGCATGGATAGGGGCATTTCTATAAGAATTGGAGTAAATGCTGGGTCCTTATCTCAAGAAATACTCGATGCTTTTTCTGGAGTAAATGAAAATTCTATTGTTGAAAGTGCATTAAATGAGGTAAATGTCTTGGAGTCTATGGGATTTAAATATATAAAAGTATCCCTAAAGGCATCTGATGTGAACTTGTCATTGAGATCATATAAAAAATTCTCTGAGCTCTCGGATTGCCCTCTTCATCTGGGCATCACTGAAGCTGGACCAGGGCTACAAGGTGTAGTCAAATCATCTGTTGGCATTGGAACACTTTTAAGTCAAGGAATTGGAGACACTATAAGGGTATCTTTAACTGAAAGACCTTTAGAGGAAGTCAAAGTAGGAAGAGAAATACTTAAGTCACTTGGGTTAAGAAATGATGGCATTGAAATTATATCTTGTCCAACGTGTGCGAGAACTAAAGTTGACCTATTTAAGATAGTAAAAAAGGCTCAAGATCATTTTGAAAAAATGGACAAGAATTTAAAAGTAGCTATAATGGGCTGTGCAGTAAATGGACCAGGAGAGGCAAGAGAAGCTGATATTGGGATTGCATCAGGCAAGGGCTGCGGGCTTATATTTAAGAAGGGAAAGATTGTAAAAAAGGTCAAGGAAGAACAATTACTTGAAGAACTTATAAAAGAAATGGAAGATATGTAATGGCTTTTGAATTTGAAAATTTTTGCAGCAAACTCGGTTTGGACTTAGACAAAAATTTGGACATTCACTTAAAAAAAGTAAGTTTTAGAGATGATAAATCGCTAAAGGTTGA
The DNA here is from genome assembly GCA_021307325.1 of Peptoniphilus sp. GNH. NCBI lineage: Bacteria > Bacillati > Bacillota > Tissierellia > Tissierellales > Peptoniphilaceae > Peptoniphilus > Peptoniphilus sp. GNH. The sequence goes on from CP089931.1 coordinate 207,810, forward strand.
ATTTATAAACCGAGCAGGTCTAGATACTAAAGTGAAAGAAAAAATTAGAGAGGCCTTAGTCACTTATTTTAAAGAATATGAAACCGAAGTTGGTTTTGAAGACGATGTTATTGAGAAAACATCGCCGGAAGAAATTATCAAAAATGTAATAAACAGGTATCCATCAAATGCTGGCTGGGTAGCAGAATGTAAAATTGAAAGGCAAGATAAAGATTTTAAAATTTATTGCCCTTATAACATTCTTCACAATGGGGACTTTGTCGAAGAAATGAAAAAACAAATGAATGCTGAACTTGGCGCTTTTGATGAAGGATTTAGGATAGATTTTTTAGAAGACGGGAAAAATACGGACAGTCTTTTGCTTGAAGATATAGAAAAAGAAGCTCAATCCATGGCAGATGAAAAAGCTCAAATAAAAGAAGAAACAAAGACTAAAAAAGAAAAAGTTGAAGAGGGAAGCTTCAAATGGGGCAAGGGTAAGCTCAAAGAAGTAATTATGATATCTGATTTGAGGAATTTTTCTGATAAGGTCTGCATTAAGGCTAAGGTATTTAAAATTGATACAAAAGATGTGGAGTCTGATAAGGGTAAATTCAGGATATTATCTCTTTATGTCAATGACAAATCTGGTTCTGTAATAGTTAAAGTCTTTCTAAAAAATGAAAAGATTTTCGAGTCAGAAAATTTCAAGAAAAATAAGAACTATTTTTTTGTTGGAAGTTTGAAATATGATAATTTTGCCAGAGAAGAAATTTTTTCAGCAACTTATATAGAAGAAGCCGAAGAAGATGTCTATTCTGATCTTTCAGAAGAAAAAAGAGTTGAGCTTAGATTACATTCTAATATGAGCATGATGGAAGGCGTTAATGACTTTAGAGATTTTTTAAAAAGAGCAAGTTCTTATGGACACAAGGCCTTGGCAATAACTGATAGGGCAAGCGTTCAAGGTTTTCCAGATGCGGCTAAGGCTGGCAAAGATTTGGGCATCAAGATTATCTATGGGCTTGATGGATACTTGGTAGATGATGAGATTGGCATAATACAAAATTATAAAAAAGAAACTCCGAGAAATAAATTTGTCGTATTCGATTTAGAAACAACAGGCCTTTCTCCGCGTAAGGACAAGATAGTCGAAATTGGAGCCGTAAAAATTGTCGATAATGAAATTGTAGATAGATTTTCAGCACTTATAAATCCACAAATGCAAATGTCCCAAGGAGCCGAGGAAATAACAGGACTTTCAAATGCTCTCTTAGATGAGGAAAGAACTATTGAAGAAGTCCTTCCTGAGTTTTTGGATTTTATTGAAGATAGCGTTTTGGTAGCTCATAATTCAGATTTTGATACTGCCTTTATCAGAAGAGAGATGAAGGCCATGGGTAAAAAGTTTGATTACGCAGTCTTAGATACACTTAAATTGGCACCGAGTATTTTGGAAGACTTGAGATCTTATACTCTATCAAACATAGCCAAAAATTTGGGTGTTATACTGACTAGAGCTCATAGAGCGGTAAATGATGCGGAAGCAACGGCTGGAGTTTTACTTAAATTATTGGATTTGGCGGCACAAAAGGGAGCATCATCATTTGAAGAGATAAATAAACTTTATCCAAGTGGAAAAATTGAAGCCACACATGGCAGCCCTTGTACTATTCTTGTAAAAAATCAAATAGGAATGAAAAATCTCTACAAGATTGTATCAGAATCTCATATGAATTATTATTTCAGATCGCCTAAAATACCCATGTCACTTTTTAAAAAGTATAGAGAAGGACTTTTACTTGGCTCTGGAAATTATAACTCATATCTTTTTGATGGCATCTTATATGGTAAAGATGATGATGAAATTTTGCGCTTGGCATCAGTTTATGATTATCTAGAAATTCAACCAGAATCAAATGCCAATGTACTTATAGTAAGCGAAAAATTAAACACTACAAAAGAAATTCAAGAGATTAATAAAAAAATATATGAATTGGGTCAAAAACTTGGAAAATTAGTTATCGCAAGCGGAGATGTATTTTATCTAGAGCCTCAAGATGACTTGATAAGAAGGATAATATTAAATGGGGATATTTCTAATTTTGACAAGTACAAAAATGTGAATAATTTCCTATATTTCAAATCAACCAAGGAAATGCTCGAAGATTTTTCCTATCTTGGAGATGAAATAGCAAAAGAAGTTGTAATAACAAATACAAATAAAATTGCAGATTCAATTGAAGATGTATATCCAGTGCCAGATGGAACTTTTCCGCCAGTTATTGAAGGCTCGGAAGAAGAACTTACAAGAATATGTTATGAAAATGCCAGAAAAATATATGGGCAAGTATTACCTCAACCAGTAGAGAAAAGACTAAAAAGGGAACTCGATTCGATAATCAAAAATGGATATGCAGTCTTATATATAATAGCTCAAAAACTTGTAAAAAAATCTAATGATGATGGGTATATAGTAGGCTCGAGAGGCTCTGTTGGCTCGTCATTTGCAGCCACTATGGCAGGGATTACAGAGGTAAATCCTCTACCTCCACATTACGTATGTCCAAATTGCAAGAATGCCGACTTCATAGAGGACTTGAGCATAGGCTCTGGTGTTGACTTGGAAGACAAAATTTGCCCTAAATGTGGTACTCCTTACAAAAAAGAAGGCCACAATATTCCATTTGAAGTATTTTTGGGATTTGATGGCGACAAGGAGCCTGATATAGATTTGAATTTTGCTGGAGAGTATCAATGGAGAGCTCACAAATATACTGAAGATTTATTCGGAGAAGGCTATGTGTTTAGAGCTGGAACAGTTGGAACTGTTGCTGAAAAAACGGCCTATGGATATGTTAAGAAATATTTTGAAGGTCAAAATATAAATAATGCAGAGGTTGAAAGACTTGTACAATTGTGCATGGGAATAAAAAGAACATCAGGTCAACACCCTGGTGGGGTAATGATATGTCCCAAGTCCAAGGAAATATTTGACTTTACGCCGATTCAGTACCCAGCAGATGATAAGTCATCTGGAGTAATAACAACTCATTTTGCATATGAACACATTTCAGGTAGAATATTAAAGCTTGACATATTAGGTCACGACGGGCCGACAATAATAAAGATGCTTGAGACAATTACAGGATTTGATTCGAAAAACATAGATCTTGGGGATAAAAGAGTAATGGAACTTTTTGCATCGGCCGACCCTTTAAAACTTAACAAGGATATCTTAGATTCAAGCACTGGTACCTTGGGCATACCCGAATTTGGAACCAATTTTGTAAAGCAAATGCTATTGGAAACAAGACCACAAAATTTCTCTGAGCTTGTCAGAATTTCTGGTTTATCACATGGCACTGATGTATGGACAAATAATGCCCAAGAACTTGTGAGAGCTGGCAAAGCGGAGCTTAAAGATGTAATCTCAACTAGAGAAGACATAATGTTGTATTTGATAAATGCGGGAGCGGAGGATAAGATGGCCTTTATGACTATGGAAAAAGTTAGAAAGGGTAAGGGCCTTAGTCCAGAAGCACAAGAAGCGATGAAGGGATTGAGCTTGCCACCTTGGTATATAGACTCATGTCAAAAGATAAAGTACATGTTTCCCAAGGCGCATGCAGTCGCATATGTAATGTTAAGTTTTAGGATTGCTTATTACAAATTGTTTTATCCATTGGCTTTTTATGCAACTTATTTTACTATAAAACTTCAAGACTTGGATGGCATTTTGATTGCAAAAGGAGCTCAAGCTGTTATAGAAAAGATGGAAGAAATAAAAAATCAAGATAAACAAACCGCCAAGGACAAGTCAACATTAAATGTGCTTGAAGTCGTTCTAGAAATGTATGCAAGGGGATTTGAATTTGAAGCGATAGATATTTATAAATCTGAATCCAAAACATTTAAAGTATCGGAAAACAATAAGATTGTGATACCCTTTAGAGCCATGTCAGGTCTTGGAGATAATCTAGCGGAAAAAATAGTTGAGGATAGGAAAAATGGCCCTTATATATCAATCGAAGACTTTGCAAAAAGAACAGGAGCAGGAAGATCTATAATGGATGCAATGAGGGATAATAATCTCTTTAAGGGAATGCAAGAACTAAATCAAATTTCTCTTTTCAATTTTTAAAGAGCATTATTTATCTAAATTGCTTTAATGATATCAAAACTTGTAATTTATAAGGATTAGAAGTATAATATAAACATAAGAAATTGTTTTAGGAGTGGGTTGGCCCACTCTTTTTCATTGGAGGCTTTAATGAGCAGAAAAATTATTGATAAAGTTAAGAACGTTGCGAAAGAAGTTTGTGATGATTTAGGGTATGAGCTTGTTGATGTGAGCTTTCAAAAGGGAAGCAAACATGACCTACTTTCAGTCTTCATCTATAAAGAAGAAGGGATTGGTCTTGACGATTGTGAACTTGTCTCAAAAAGTTTAGATAAGTTATTAGAGGATGATGCGGATTTCGCAAATCCATACTACTTGGAAGTTTCATCACCAGGCTTAGACAGACCAATAAAGACTAAGGATGATTATAGGAGGAATTTAAACAAAGAAGTTGAACTCAAGCTATATTCTCCTATTGACAAGAAGAAAAATTTCGAAGGAATTTTGACTTCTTATGACGATGACAATGTTACTATCAAGGTTGATGGAGAGGATTTTGTATTTGCTCAAAAAGACATATCTCTCATGCGTCAACAAATCAAATTTTAAGGGAGGTAATGATGAATCAGGAATTTATTCATGCCCTTGAGGAAATAGAAAAAGATAAGGGGATATCTAAAGACATAATCTTTGATGCCTTAGAATCAGCCCTAGTTTCCTCATACAAGAAAAACTTTAAGACAGCTCAAAATGTTTTGGTGCAAATCGACAGAGAAATGGGTGAGATCTCGGTTTATGCAGTTAAGGATGTGGTTGAAGAGGTAGAAGATGAAAATCTTCAAATATCTTTAAAAGATGCAAAAGCAATAAACCCAAAATTAGAAATCGGTGATGTTTACAATGAAAAGGTGACACCTAAAGATTTCGGAAGAATTGCCGCTCAAACTGCTAAACAAGTTGTAATTCAAAGAATTAAGGATGCAGAAAGAGATATTATATTTGAAGATTTCGCTGATAGGGAAAATGAAATTATAACTGGTCAAATCCAAAGAATAGCAAGAGGAAATGTCTATGTTGATCTTGGAAAGACTGAGGCTATTTTGCCAGCAGCAGAACAAATCCCAGGAGAAATCTACAAGGTAGGAGATAGGCACAAGATGCTCCTTTTGGAAGTTAAAAGGACTACTAAGGGACCACAAATAGTCTTATCAAGATCGCATCCCAATTTGATAAAAAGATTATTTGAATTGGAAGTACCTGAAATAAACAGTGGCTTTGTTGAAATTTATTCGATTTCAAGAGAAGCTGGCTCGAGAACAAAAATTGCAGTTTTCTCAAAAGATCCAGAAATTGATGCTCTTGGAGCCTGCGTAGGATACAAGGGTGCAAGAGTAAAAGCCATAGTTGATGAGCTTCATGAAGAAAAGATAGATATTGTGATTTGGGAAAAAGAGATAGGCAAATTTATAGCAAATGCCCTAAGCCCATCAAAGGTGGTAAAAGTTTTTGTAAATGAAGAAGAAAAATCAGCCCTTGTAGTGGTGCCAGATTATCAACTTTCTCTTGCAATAGGCAAGGAAGGACAAAATGCAAGACTTGCTGCTAAACTTACTAATTGGAAGATAGATATTAAGTCTGAAGCTCAGTTCTATGAGTATCTTCAAACTGAAGATATGCAAGAAGAAGATCTTAAAGAAAAATTTGGCTTAGAATTAAGGGACGAAAACTTAGAAGAATCTGAGTATGTCGTAGTTTATAGTAGTGATGAAGACGAAAATGCAGATAATGAAGCTGAAGAAAATAAGGAAATTTTAGATCTCGAAAATGATAAGAGCATAGAAGATAAAGATTAACTATTATTCTACAGGAGTAATTTATGAAAAAGGTAAAGAAGATTCCCATGAGAAAGTGTTTAGGATGTGGAGAATCCAAGCCTAAAAAAGAGCTTCTTCGAATTGTCAAGAACAAAGAAGGAGAAATCTTTATAGACACTGAGGGAAGAGCAAACGGTAGAGGTGCTTATATATGTTTTGACTCCAAGTGCCTAGAGAGGGCAAATAAGTCTAAGGGCTTGCAGAGAGCTTTTGGGCAAAGCGTTGACAAGGAGATAATAGATTCACTTGAAGAGTCTATAAAACATATGCAAGAACCTTAAGAGGAGGTTTGTATATGTCAAAGATTAGAGTGCATGCATTGGCCAAGGAACTTGGTCTGACTAGCAAAGATTTAATTGAAAAATTAAACAAATTAAAAATTGAAGTAGTAAACCATATGTCTACTATTGATAGCAATCAGGCAGACCTTATAAAAAAGTCTTTAAATAAAAAAGATGATTATAAAGAAGCAAATAAAACATCTCAAGTAAAAAGAGAGTTTGTAAAAAAAGATAGACTTGAAAATGGTTATAGAAATAAGAATGAAAGGACAGGCTCCCCGAAAAAGGATTCAGACAATAAAGCTTATATGAGAGATAGTCAAAATAAAAATTCAACCATAGAAAAAAATAAAAATACAAAAAGTGATAACAATAAAAAATTCGATAAAAATAGAAAAAATTCTTTCCAAAAAGACGAAAAAAATCCCAGAAATGAAAAAACTAATCAAATCAGACAAAGAGATTTAAAAAATAAAAATGGCAAAAAGAATTTTTCTAAGGCTAAAGATACAACGGCTCCAGAAGTTAAACCTTCAAGGAGCGAAGATTCCAAGAAAAACAATAAAAAGTTTTATAAAAAAGAAAAATCTCATAATGATAGCAAGTTTTTGGACGGAGCTAAATCAAAGAGCCAATCTAAAAAGAAGGTAAATGAACAAGAAGAATACAAGCTTAGAGATTTGACAAAAAAAAGGCCTAAGAAGAGATTAAAGAGCCAAAAGAAAAAAGAAGATGCGGCTCCAGAGCCAGGCACACCTATTGTAATTGAATTACCTATAGTGATAAAAGACTTTGCTGAAAAGATTTTCGTACCTGTAGGCCAAGTAATAACAAAGTTAATAGGACTTGGAGTTATGGCTAGCCAAAATGAAAGTATAGATGAAGATACAGCTATTTTACTCGCAGAAGAACTTGGAGTTGAAATTGAAATAGCAGAGCCGGAAGAAGAAGTTTCTATTGAGGAAAAAATGGGCTTGGATTATGAAGACAATGAAAAAGACCTAAAGCCAAGACCACCAGTTGTTACAGTTATGGGCCATGTAGACCATGGAAAGACATCTCTTTTGGATGTAATAAAGTCATCTCATGTGACAGCATCCGAAGCTGGAGGGATAACTCAACATATAGGTGCCTATACGGTTAGAGTAAATGGAAAGATTATAACCTTTTTAGATACTCCCGGACACGAAGCCTTCACATCTATGAGACTTAGAGGAACTCTTATAACAGATATTGCCATTCTAGTTGTAGCAGCTGATGACGGAGTTATGCCTCAAACAATAGAAGCCATATCTCATGCTAGATCGGCAAATGTTCCAATTATTGTAGCAATAAATAAAATAGACAAGCCAACAGCAAATATTGACAGAGTAAAGCAAGAGCTTGTTGAAAACAATCTTATCCCAGAAGATTGGGGTGGAGATGTAATAACAATACCAGTTTCTGCAAAGACAAAAGAGGGCATAGATGAGCTTCTTGAAATGATTCAACTATTAGCAGAAATGAAGGAGCTAAAAGCCAACCCAAACAGGATGGCGGTAGGGACTGTAATTGAAGCAAAGCTAGACAAGGGTAAGGGCCCAATGGCGACTGTTCTTATTCAAAAAGGCACTCTCAGATTTGGAGACTCTGTTGTATCAGGGTTTGCGAGTGGTCGTATAAGGGCTATGAATGATGACAAGCAAAAACCAATTAAAAAGGCAGGACCATCTATGCCTGCTGTAATCTTGGGCTTGGATACAGTGCCAAATGCTGGTGATACAATCTATGCAGTTGAGGATGAAAAGACTGCCAGAACAATAGCAGAAACAAATCGAGAACAAATTAGGGAAAATAGAATAAATCAAGGCTCAAAAGTATCTTTGGACAACTTGTTTGAAAAGATGAAAGAAGAAGGAATGAAGGAGTTAAATCTAATAGTAAAAGCCGATGTGAAAGGCTCTGTCGAAGCTTTAATTCAATCTCTTCTCAAGCTTTCAAACGAAGAAGTAAAGATAAATATAATCCACTCTGGAGTTGGAGGAATAAATGAGAGCGACGTCACTCTTGCATCTGCCTCAGGAGCTATTATTATAGGATTTAACGTAAGACCAAATATAAATGCCCTCGAAATGTCAAGAAGTGAAGAAGTAGACGTAAGGACATATAGGGTTATTTACGACATAATAAATGATGTTGAAGCAGCGGTAAAAGGAATGCTCGAGCCAGATATAGTCGAAGAAATCTTAGGAAGATGTGAAGTAAGACAAACCTTTAAGTTGCCAAACAACTCAATAGTAGCTGGAGTATATGTAATAAATGGCAAGATATTGAGAAAATCTAAAATAAAGATTTTAAGAGATGATATTGTCTTGCACGAAGGTGACATAGGATCTCTTAGAAGATTTAAGGATGATGTAAAAGAAATTGCCACTGGATATGAAGGCGGACTTGTGATAGAAGACTTTAATGATCTAAGAGTGGGAGATGTTTTGGAGTGCTTTATTCTAAAAGAAGTGCAAAAAGCATAGGTGATATAAGTGAAACAAATAAGAGTTTCGCAATTAGGCGAAGAAATAAAAAGGGTCATATCTGAACTTTTAAGGGGCAAGATTAAAGATCCCAGAATTTCAGATATGACAAGTATTACAGAGGTAAGGCTTACAAATGACTTGTCATTTGCAAAAATTTATGTTTCTGTATTTGGAGATGAAAAGAGTAAAGAAGATGCAATAAAGGGTCTTCAGAGTGCAGAAGGATTTATAAAAAGAGAAATTGGCAAGAATGTTAAAATGAGGATTATACCCAAGTTGATTTTCACCTTAGATGAAACAGTTGAAGAGTCTATGAAGTTAGAAGAGCTAATTAGGAAGGCGAGAGAATCGGAAGGACATTTTGATGATGTTGAATAATTCTGTAAAAGAAATTTTTTCTGCAATAAAAGAAGAAATTTTAAAAGCTAATAGGATAGTCTTATCTTCACATATAAATCCGGATGGAGACAATCTGGGCTCGGTGCTAGGAATGTATAGTGTGCTAAAACAGATGGGAAAAGAAGTATATCCAATAATAGATGATGAAATTCCAAAAGATTACAAATTTCTCCCGTCATCTGAAGTCATAAAAAGACCTGAAGAGATAAATTTCACACCAGACTTATTCATAACATTGGACTCAGCAACTCTAGACAGGATAGGTAAGAGTAAAGAGATTTTTGAAAAAGCAAAAAAAACTATAAACTTTGACCATCATAAGACTAATGATTCTTATGCTGATTTAAATTACGTATCAGAAAAATCTGCTACGGGAGAAGTTCTATTTGAGTTTTTTCATACTGAAAAAATTGGTATAAATAAGGCTGCGGCAACGTGTCTTTATACTGCTATATCAAGCGATACTGGAAGTTTTAAATATGACTCCACAAGCTCTTATACTTTTTACGCAGCTTCTGAACTCATGAAAAAAGGCATTGATATAAATGAGATTGCTGTGAATCTCTATCAAAACAGATCTAAGTCAAAAACTAAACTATTAATAGAAGTGGCATCTAAGATAAAATATTATTTTGATGACAAAGTAGGTCTTGGAAAAGTTACAAATGATATTATGGAAAGTGTTGGAGCCGAGAAACATGACTCTGAGGGGATTGTTGAATTTATAAGAGATATAGAAGGGCTTGAGCTTGCAGTCCTGCTAAAAGAGAAAAAAGATGGCGGAGTTCGACTATCTATGAGGAGCAAATCGCAACTTGATTGTGCAAAAATAGCATCTTTTTTTGGAGGCGGTGGGCACACTAGAGCAGCAGGAGCAACAATTGATTTGCCGATTGATAAGGCAGAAGAGGTCTTAATCGAGGAAATAAAAAAACAACTATGAAGGGGATTTTACTTTTAGATAAAAAAAGTGGCATAACATCCCATGACTTGGTCTATATTGCCAGAAGAAAGTTGCAAATAAAAAGAATAGGTCATACAGGTACTCTAGATCCTTTAGCAAGTGGGTTAATGGCTCTTGTAATAGGACAAGCAACAAAAATAGCGGATTATCTACAAAATTCTCAAAAGGAATATATTGCAAAAGCAGTTTTTGGCAAGTCATATAGCACTTATGATATAGAAGGCGATGTGACAGGTGTTTGCGATTATATACCAACTAAATCTGAAATTGTAAATTATATAAAAAATTTGCCGGGAAGACATTCTCAAATTCCACCGATTTATTCTGCGATAAAAATAGACGGCAAAAAGCTTTATGAATATGCCAGAGATGAAAAAGAAGTAGAAATAAAACCCAGAGATATTGAAATATTTGAATCTGAAGTGCTAAAAGTGGAAGATGGAGCTGTGAGCTTCAGAGTAAAAGTATCTAAGGGAACATATATAAGAAGCCTAATAAATGATATGGGAAAAGACCTTTCATCTCTTTCGGCAATGTCAGAGCTTAGAAGGACTGCCATTGGAAATTTCAGAATTGAAGACTCTATAAAAACTGAAGATTTTGAAACCATGGAGATTACAGAAATAAAAAGGCACTTACTAAAACCTGAATTGGCATTAAATCATTTGCCGGCATTTTATGTACCTGATTATTTTTATGACAGAATTAAAAATGGACTGCAATTTAGATTTAATAGTAGCGATTTGGAACTCGGACAGGAAGTTAGAGTTTTTTGCAGAAAAGAATTTTTAGGTATTGGATATATTAGAAATAGAGATGGTCTAGAGCTTCAAATTAAAAAGCTCATCGTTTAGGAGAAGCAATGGAAGTCATAAGTATTACAAAAGATTATAAAGCGGCTAATCCATGCACAATAGCTCTTGGGAATTTTGACGGAGTTCATTTGGCTCATAAAAAGCTCATAGAAAGCGCTATTAAAATGGCGAAAAAGAAAAATGTAAAGGCGGCAGTTTTAATTTTCTCAAATCACACAAAAACTGTACTCGATAGCAAGAGACAGGAATTGATTACTACTAATAAGTACAAGGATAAAATACTAGAAGATCTTGGCATAGATATAGTGTATGAGATTGTATTTGACAGTGATTTTATGAAACTTACTCCGCAAGAGTTCTTTGAAGATTTTTTGATTAAAAATCTAAATGTCAAGGGAATAGTTGTTGGATTTGATTACAGATTCGGATACAAGGCTAGTGGAAATGTAGAATCCTTAAAGTCCTTTTGTCAGAAGGAGGGGATTGATTTAGAAGTTATAGCCCCGGTATATTCAAACGGAGAAATTATAGGCTCGACTATGATAAGAGAAGCTATAAAAGCTGGTCGTATGATACGAGTTGAAGAACTTTTAGGAAGACCCTTTACAATTTTTGGCAAAGTTGTCGAGGGTAAACACTTGGCATCTAAGATGCATTATCCGACAGCTAATATAGATTTTTCAGAGGATTATGTTGTGCCAAGGTATGGAGTATATGACACTGATGTAGTAATAGACGGAAAGATTTATAGAGGAGCTACAAGTGTTGGTACCAATCCCACAACTAAAGATAGACAACTAAAAATCGAAACGCATATTTTGGATTTTTCAGAAAAGATTTACGGAAAGGTGATCGCCTTAAAATTTAGAAATTTTATAAGACCTGAAATAAATTTTGAGTCTATTGAAAAACTTTTTGATCAGATAGAGAAAGATGTCCAAACTGTTAGGAATAGATAGTTTACAAATAGCTTAAGATATGCTATTATAAGCCATGTTAGCTAATCTATGTTTTGTGGGTCCTCGCCCTTTACTTGGATTAGGTAGATGAAAAATTAGGAGGAATAAAATGTTAAACAAAGAAGAAAAGATTGAAGTAATCGAATCTTACAAACTACACGAAAAAGACACTGGAAGTCCAGAAGTTCAAGTTGCAATATTGACAACTAGAATTAACGAATTAAACGAACATCTCAAGGTGCACAAAAAAGACCACCATTCAAGAAGAGGACTTCTAAAGATGGTAGGTAAGAGAAGAAATCTATTGAGATATTTGAAAAATAAAGACATTGAAAGATATCGTAGCTTAATCGAAAGATTAAATATTAGAGGATAAAGAAAAAGAGCGGGGTTTAACCGCTCTTTACTTTTATAAGGAGGTTTTATGGAAAAAATTTTTCAGATGAATCTTGCTGGCAGAACTTTAAAAGTTACAATTGGCAAGGTGGCAGAACAAGCAAATGGAGCTTGCCTCGTTCAAAGTGGCGATACACTTGTGCTAGTTACTGCGACAGCTTCTAAAAAACCGAGGGAAGGTATAGATTTTTTCCCTTTAAGTTGTGATTTTGAAGAAAAAATGTATTCAGTTGGAAAGATTCCTGGTGGATTTATAAAAAGAGAAGGTCGACCAAGTGACAAGGCGATTTTGACATCTAGGCTTATAGATAGACCACTTAGACCATTATTCCCAGAAGGATATAGAAATGATGTACAAGTTATAGCAACAGCTTTGTCTGTCGATCAAGATTGTCAACCAGATGTGCTTGCCATGATAGGATCTTCTATTGCACTTACAATTTCAGATATTCCATTTGAAGGCCCGACAGGATCAGTTTTGGTAGGGTATGTAGATGGAAAATATATCATAAATCCAAATGAAGAAGAAAGAAGCAGAAGCGAAATCAATCTAACTTTAGCAGGAACTAAGTCTGCGATTATGATGGTAGAAGCTGGTGCCAATATAGTTTCAGAGGACTTGATGCTGGGGGCAATCTTAAAAGGGCATGAAGAAATCAAAAAAATTTGTGAATTTATAGAAGAAATCCAAAGAGAAGTTGGAAAAGAGAAATCTGAATACGAAGTTTTTGTGCCAGCAGAAGAAATAAGAAAAAAAGTCACAGAGTATGGCAAGGATAAGATAGTAGCTGCTGTAAATAATCCTGATAAGATGGCAAGAATAGCAGATGTGGAAGCTGCTTTCGAGGATATAAGCAATCACTTTCAAGAAGAAATGGAAGAATTTGGCAAAGACATCAAGGCTGTGATGGAAGAAATCGAAATAAACGAAGTAAGACGTGAAATTTTGGAAGATGATATTCGTCCAGATGGAAGAGTCCTTGATGAAGTAAGACAACTTTCATCAGAAGTAGGATATCTTCCTAGAACTCATGGCTCAGGTTTATTTACTAGAGGACAGACACAAGTTTTGTCAATAGTTACTCTAGCTGGTCTTTCAGAAGTGCAAGAAATCGATGGACTTGGAGATGACAAGCCTAAAAGATATATGCATCAATACAATTTCCCGCCTTTCTGTGTTGGAGATACAAGGCCTGTAAGAGGACCTGGAAGAAGAGAAATAGGACATGGTGCTCTTGCTGAAAGAGCGCTTCTACCTGTAATGCCATCAGAAGAAGATTTCCCCTATGCTATTAGGGTTGTTTCAGAAGTTTTATCTTCAAATGGCTCATCTTCTCAAGCTTCAGTTTGTGGTTCAACTCTTGCTTTGATGGATGCGGGTGTTCCTATAAAGGCTCCAGTTGCTGGTATAGCAATGGGTCTTATAGAAGAAAATGGAAAGATAAAAATTTTAACTGATATCCAAGGTCTCGAAGACCATTTTGGTGATATGGACTTCAAAGTTGCAGGTACTAGAGAAGGGATAACAGCTATTCAAATGGATATAAAAGTATCTGGAATATCTGAAGATATATTAAAGACTGCTCTTGCTCAAGCTAAGGCTGCGAGGATTCATATTCTAGATCACATGAGTGGAACTATAAAAGAACCTAGACCAGAACTTTCACCTTATGCTCCTATAATCTATTCAATGTTGATTGACCCAGAAAAAATTGGAGAAGTAATCGGATCAGGTGGAAAGACCATCAACAAGATTATTGAACAAACTGGCGTGAAGATTGATATCGACGATGACGGACACGTTTCTGTAATCTCTGAAAATGCAGAAGGTGCCAAGGAAGCAATAGAAATCATCCAAAGCATAGTAAAAGAAGTAGAAGTTGATGATATTTATACAGCCAAGGTTAAGAAGATTATGAAGTTTGGAGCTTTTTGTGAAATCAAAAAGGGAACTGAGGGACTTCTTCACATATCTGAAATCCAAAGAGAAAGAACAAATAAAGTAGAAGATGTCTTAAAGGTTGGAGATGAAGTCAAAGTAAAGGTAATAGAAATAGATAATGATGGTAAAATATCTCTATCTAGAAAAGTTCTCCTACCAAGACTTGATAAAAAAGAGGAAAGCAATGAAGCTAAAGATTCTTAATAAAAGCAAGAATCCTCTTCCAGCCTATCAATCAGAAGGAGCAAGTGGACTTGATCTTATGGCTAACTTAGAAAGTCCACTTATAATAAAACCACTTGAAAGAACTCTCATCCCAACAGGGATATATGTAGAGATTCCAGAAGGTTACGAAGGACAAGTGCGAATGAGATCTGGTCTTGCTCTTAAAAAGGGCCTATCACTTCCAAATGGAATAGGCACTATTGATTGGGATTACAGAGGCGAATTAAAAGTAATAGTTATAAATTTAAGCAGGGAAGATATAAAGATTGAAAATGGAGAAAGAATAGCCCAATTCGTACTTATGAAAGTGCAGAGGGCTGAGCTTGAAGAAGTTTTTGATATAGATGATATGTCTAAAACACAAAGAGCTGGAGAAGGATTCGGTTCAACAGGCTTAAAATAGGATTAGATAAGGGGGCATCGGCCCTCTTTTTTAGTATGTGCTTATATAAACTGCTGATAAAATATATAGATTATCTTTCACAAATAAGAAAATAATATTTTACTATGGAAAAATGCGGTGACAATTTTATATGAGATTTAACTTTTAAAAATCATGGATAAGTGACCATGATTTTTTTATGAATTTTTTGAACTTTTCATTTTTATTCTGTAAAATATACTATGTATATACAAGGAGAAGAAATGGACAAATTAAGTAAAAATACTCTTCAATTTATTGAAGATATGAAAAATATAAATAAAAATTTCGAAAAAAATAAAGGCAGAAAAAAGACGGCAACAATAATAACACATGGATGTCAGATGAATGAGCATGACTCTGAGAAAATAAATGCAATTTTGCAGGATATGGACTATCTAATTGTAAATGATATGGAAAATTCCGACTTGGTACTTTTAAATACTTGCTCTGTAAGGCATTCCGCCGAGGATAAAGTTTATGGTCAACTCGGACATTTAAAAGCCATAAAGAGGTCTAAGCCAGATATGATAATTGGAGTATGTGGCTGCATGATGCAGAGAAAGGAATCCAGAGACTATGTTCTTGAAAAGTTTGAAAATGTGGATTTGATTTTTGGCACAAATAATATATATAGATTGCCTGAACTCTTGCTCCATAATATAGAATATAGTGAGCTAGCTTTAAACATTGAAGATAACCCCGGCAGGGATGAGTTTGTGCGAGCTAATAGGCTCTATAAGCACAAGGCGTTTGTAAATATAATGTATGGTTGCAACAATTTTTGCACCTACTGCATAGTCCCTTATACTAGGGGAAGGGAAACTTCAAGAAGACCCGAAGATATAGTAGAAGAGATTGAACAATTAGTAAAAAATGGTGTCAAAGAAGTGATGCTTTTAGGACAAAATGTCAATTCTTATGGCAAAAATTTAGAAGAAAAAATATCTTTTGCAGATCTTCTTAGAAGAATAAATGCCATAGAAGGACTTGAGAGAATAAGATTTATGACATCTCATCCCAAGGATATATCGGATGAACTTCTTGAATGTTATAGAGATTGTGACAAGCTTTGTAAATTTTTGCACTTGCCTGTCCAAGCTGGTTCTAACAAGGTCTTAAAAGAGATGAATAGACATTATAGCAGGGAGGATTATCTCAAAAAAATTGAAAAGGCTCGTGAAATCTGCCCAAATATTTCCTTGTCTACTGACATAATGGTGGGGTTTCCAGGAGAGAGCGAAGAGGATTTTGAGGACACTTTGGATTTGGTTAAAAGAGTTGGATATGATATGAGCTTTACATTTTTATATTCTATTAGAGAAGGTACACCAGCTGCAAATAGACTTGAACAAATAGATCAGGAAGAAAAACAAAAAAGGTTTGAAAGACTCTTGGATACCTTATATCCAATTGCTCTTGAAAAAAATAAAAAGCTAATTGGAAGTACACAAAAGGTGCTAGTTGAAAATATTTCAAAAAATAATGAATCCAGAGTATCTGGAAGGACTGATGGATTTAAACTTGTAAATTTTGAAGGAGACAAATCGCTTATTGGACAAATTGTGGATGTGGAAATCACATCTGCTAACACTTTTTCTTTGGAAGGAAGAGTAAAATGAATAATGTAGATTTTGAGAATCTGACTCCAATGCTCAAGCAGTATTTGGAAACTAAAAATGAATATAAGGGGGCCATATTATTTTTTAGGCTGGGAGATTTTTATGAGATGTTTTTTGACGATGCACTATTGGCATCGAAAGAACTTGATCTGACCTTGACTCAAAGAGCTGCTGGGGGTATGAACAAGGCGCCCATGTGCGGTGTGCCTTATCATGTTGCCAATCAGTATATAAGTAGACTTGTTGAGAAGGGTTACAAGGTTGCTATATGTGATCAATTAGAAGATCCTAAAGAAGCAGAGGGAATTGTAAAACGAGGTGTCACAAGGGTTGTAACGCCGGGCACCTTTACTGATACTGATTTTTTAGAAAAGGCCAAGAATAATTACCTGCTTTCTATATTTGCAAAAGAAAACTATATGTCCCTAGCTTATGTAGACTACACAACTGGAGAGCTTTTTTATAGAGAAGATAGTTTTTTAGATAAAAATATGTTAACAAGCGATATTTTGTCTACTTTGGCAAAGCTAGAACCAAGTGAATTTATAGTTAATGAAGAATTTGCAGATAAACTCAAATCAATCGGTCATGGGAATTTTAATCTTTATCTAAGTAATGAAACAGTAGATTGGTTTAAAATTAAAGATTTTTTAAATAGCGATTTTTTAGAAGATGTGAGGTCAAAAAGACTTGAAAAGTCTTTAAGCCTATACCAACTTCTGATTTATCTTTTCAAGACCCAAAAAAGAGGATTAAATCACATAAATCGCATAAATATGGTCAATAAAAAAGCAGTTATGGGAATTGATGAATCCGCTATAAGAAATTTGGAGATTTTCGAGTCTCTAGCAAGTGGAAAGAGAAAGGGGTCTCTTTTGGACTCCATTGATTTTTGCAATAACTCCATGGGCAAGAGGGCTCTTAGGAGATTTTTAGAAGAGCCACTTCAAGAAAAAGCTGCCATAGAAGAAAGGCTTGATTTCGTAGAAATCTTGGTTCATGATCCTCTCTACAAGGACAGGCTTAGAGCTATTTTAAAGGATATATATGACATAGAAAGACTTTCAACAAAAATTTCTGAAAAGTCATTGAATCCAAGAGATTTAATAAATTTGAAGCAATCCCTACTTTTAACTGAAGATATAAGAAGTCTTTTAAACGAAAGACAAGATGCTTGCATTAAAAAACTAAGAAACTATGTAAATCTTGAAGAAATAAAAAATCTTATTGATAGAGCTATTGTCGATGAACCGAGCCTTAACACGGAAGAGAGATTTATAAAAAGGGGATATGACCCTGAGTTTGACGAAATATATGAGGCTGCAACTAGGGGATCGGATTTTATAATAGAGCTAGAAGAAAGAGAAAAACAAAAGACGGGAATACCCAAGTTAAGGGTTAGATATAATAAGATTTTGGGCTACTTTATAGAAGTGACCAAGTCTTATCTTGATCAAATCCCAAATGACTATATAAGAAAACAAACCTTGGTGGGTTCGGAACGATATTTTACTCTTGAACTAAAGTCAATGGAATCTAAAATCTTAGCGGCCAAAGGTCAAGTTTTGGAAAAGCAGAAAGAAATTTTAGATTTTATAGGAAGTAGGGTTTTGGAAAAGCTTGCAGATATTCAAGACTTGGCACGAAAAATTGCCAGACTAGATGCTTTGACTTCTCTGGGTCAGCTGGCATTTTTAAGAAATTATACAAGGCCCAAGATAAATAGTAAAAACAACTTAATAATAAAAGACGGCAGGCATCCTAGTGTTGAAGTCATGATGGATGAGGAATTTATACCTAACGATGTAATTTTTTCTGAAAATTCCCTTATAAAAATCATAACTGGCCCCAATATGGCCGGTAAATCTACTTATATGAGAATGTGTGCAATAATTACAATAATGGCTCATATAGGTTCTTTTGTGCCTGCGTCAAGGGCTGACATCTGTATAGTTGATAAAATTTTTACCAGAATAGGTGCTTCAGACAATCTCGGCAAAGGAGAATCGACCTTTATGGTTGAGATGAAAGAAGTCGCCAAGATAACAAGAGAAGCTACACCAAAATCTCTTTTGATTTTAGATGAAGTTGGAAGAGGCACTTCTACAAGTGATGGCTTGGCGATAGCTTGGGCACTTACAGAATATATTGACAAGTATTTAAAGTGTAAAACTTTGTTTGCAACCCATTACCACGAGTTGGCAGATATAGAAAAAAAACTGTCGTTTGTGGAAAATCTCCATCTTTCTGTAAAAGAGATAGATGGCAAGCTAGTTTTTTTGAGAAAAATATTAAAGGGTTCTTCGGATAATTCTTATGGCATAGAGGTTGCAGATTTAGCAGGCGTTTCTAAGATTTTGACATCAAGAGCCTATGAAATTCTCGAACAAATAGACAATAAAGACGTAAAAATCCAAACTAAGCAAAAAAATTTCAAGCAGGAAAGCATATTTGAAAAGGAAAGACTGGATTTTATAGATAATATAAGGAAGATAAATATAGATGATTTGACCCCACTTATGGGCTTAAATCTTTTGAGTAAACTCAAGGAAGTAGCGGATAAATTATGAGAAAGATTCACCTTTTAGACAAGGCAACAATTTCAAAAATAGCAGCTGGCGAGATAATAGAAGACCCTGCATCTGTTGTAAAAGAACTTCTTGAGAATGCGATTGATGCAAAGGCTACAACGATTACTATCGAAATTAGGGGAAACATTGGAGATTATATAAAGATATCTGACAATGGAACAGGAATTTCGAGAGAGGACATAGATTATGCCATTTTACATCACTCCACATCGAAATTAAATTCTCAAGAAGATATTTACTCAATTCATACACTTGGGTTTAGGGGAGAAGCCTTGGCATCCATATGTCATGTTTCAAAAATGCAGATTATAACCAGAACAGAGCAAGATGAAAGTGCAATGAGAGTTTTTGTAGAAGAGGGCAGCATTGTAAAGCGAGAAGAAACAGCAGGAGAGATTGGTACTAGTATTCTGGTAAAAAATTTATTCTACAATACACCTGTTCGAAAAAAGTATTTAAAATCAGATACTAGAGAATTTGGGAAAATTTTAGATTTGGTAAACAAGATAAGCCTTGGGACCAAGGACATAAGCATCAGATTGAATAGAGATGGAAAAAATATCTTGATGAAAAATGCAAACCTAAGCCCAATAAATAGAATATACACAGTCTTGGGAAGGGAGATAGCAGAAAATCTCATCCCGATTTCTTATGAAACAGAAAATTATACTCTAGAAGGATTTATATCAAACAATAAGTTATTCAGGTCTACAAGGAGTAATCAATATATTTTCATAAATGGTAGAAGTGTTAGAAATATTGAAATTGCAAAAGAAATTGAAAAAGCCTACCATACTTTGATTCCTCTTAGCAGATACCCTGTATTTATTTTGGATATAAAGCTAGATCCGATTTTAGTAGATGTAAATATTCATCCCAAGAAAAATGAGGTAAAGCTATCAAATGAAAGTGGCATTTTAGGTTCTATATATCCTCATGTAGCAAGAGTTTTAAACCCAAAAAGAGACATAGCAAGTTTTATAGAAGAAAAAGAAGAAATAAAACCTCTAACTGTATTTGAAATTTATGATGAAAAAAATATAGATAAAAACACTGAGAATTTTTCAGAAACAAAAATTGATTTCGAGAAAACTCCATATGAAGGCATAATAAATTCAGATAGAGATTACAATTACTTTTCAAAAGTGGCTGAAAATGAAAAAAGTTATGACTACACCTTGAACGATGCTTATAAAGATTTTGAAGAAGTTGAAAGTGAAAATCCTAGTCAAAGAAAATTTGAAAAGATTCAAGGCTCAAATTTTGTCGGCATCCTTTTTAAAACTTATATTTTAATGGAGAATGTGGCTGATGATATAGTTTACTTAATAGATCAACATGCAGCTCATGAAAGAGTTCTTTTTGAAAAATTCAGAGAGAGTTTTGAAAACGAAAAAGTAGCCTCTCAGCTTTTGCTCATGCCCCAAACTTTAGAACTAAATCCCAAAGAAATGTCGGCTGTCATGTCTAATATGAATTTTTTGAAAAGATTGGGATTTGAACTTGAGGATTTTGGCTCAGATAAGATTTTGATAAGACAAGTTCCAATAGTATTTGACAGTCCGGCAAGGGCTAATTTCATAAGAGACATAATTGAAAATTTGGACGAAATAGAAACGTCCTATGACTCAAATTTGTATAAAATCATGAAAAAAGCATGTAAGGCGGCGGTTAAAGCTGGAGATACTCTATCAGAAAGAGAAGTATTTTCCCTTCTTGGCCTTTTAAAAGAGTGTGAGGTGCCATTTACTTGCCCCCATGGCAGACCGACAGTTATAGAACTCTCAAGAAATGATTTAGAAAAGATGTTTTTGAGGCAGATATGATTGACTTTATAATATTAACAGGACCTACTGGAGTTGGAAAAACAAAGATATCAGTGGAAATTGCCAAAAATTACAAGGGGGAAATAATATCTGCAGATTCTATGCAAATATATAAAAAATTGGATATAGGAACTGCAAAAATAAGAAAAGAAGAAATGGAAGGTATAACCCACCATATGCTCGATCTTGTAGAGCCGGGGCAATATTTTTCTGTTAAAGATTTTAGAAGAATTGCAAAAGAGAAAATCGAAGAAATAAAAAAGAAAAATAAACTCCCTATAATAGTGGGTGGGACAGGTCTATATATAAATTCTCTAATTAAACCATTTGATTTTGGCATGACAGGGCCTGTTAGGGAATTTAGACTAGAGATGGAAGAAATATATAAAAAAGATGGTTTGGCAGAAATATTTAAGTTGCTTGAAAAAAAAGACCCCAAAAAGGCAAAAACAATTGATAAAAACAATAAAAATAGACTTATAAGGGCATTGGAGATTGCAACTTACAAAAAAGAAATAGAAAAAGTAGAAATTCCAGATTACAAATATATTTTTTTGGGACTTAATAGACCAAGACCTCAACTCTATGAAAGAATAAATAAGAGAGTAGATCTCATGATGGAGGAGGGACTTCTTAATGAAGTCATAAATCTTAAAAATGAGGGTTTGGAAGAAAATATAAGACAAGTAAAGGCAATAGGATATGTTGAGATGCTTGATTATCTTGCAGGCGAGATAAGCATTGAAGAGGCCATAGAAAAGATAAAACAGCACTCTAGAAATTATGCCAAAAGGCAAATCACATGGTTTAAGAGAGAGAATATAAGATGGTTTTTTTCAGAAGAGCCTCAATGTCTTAAAGATATTTTAGAATATATAGGAGAAAAGATTGAAAGAATATAAGAATCTACTAAAAGAGTCTTACGGAATAAAAGATAATGTAATTGACTTTGTTTCAAAATGCGAAAGTGAATTGATTAAAGAGTTTAGAGAAATTGAAGAAATCAGCCAGTATAATCAAGTTAAAATACTAAATGCTATGCAGGAAGAAAAATTACAAGCAACAGATTTCAACTGGACAACTGGTTATGGATATGGAGATGAGGGCAGGGAAAAGACGGAAAGAATATATCGAAGAGTCTTTAAAACTGAAGATGCCCTTGTTAGACAGTCCATAGTTTCAGGAACTCACGCCATATCCCTAGCTTTGGCAGCATGCCTAAAGTCTAAAGACCACATGTTGGCAATTTCTGGAAGACCCTATGATACACTCTTAAAAGTAATAGGCATCAAGGGCAATGAAAGAGGGTCCTTGATGGACAATGGAATAGAATATAGTGAAATTGACTTAAAAGACAACCTGATAGATGTAGAAGCTGTAAAAAAATCAATAAGAAAAAATACCAAGCTTCTTCACATACAAAGGTCGATTGGCTATGGCTCCAGAAGAGCTCTTTTGGTATCGGAAATAGGCGATGCCATAAAAGAGATTAGAAAATTTGCTCCAAATGTAATTATTTTTGTAGACAATTGTTATGGAGAATTTACAGATATAATCGAACCAAGTGAAGTCGGAGCAGATATAATGGCAGGTTCGCTTATAAAAAATCCAGGAGGAGGCTTGGCACTTTCTGGTGGATATGTAGTCGGTAGAAAAGATTTAATAAATGCTTGCGCAAATAGACTTACAGCACCTGGGATAGGCAAAGAATGTGGACTAAGCTATGGTCAAACCAGAAGAAATTTGCAAGGATTTTTTATGGCACCACAAATTGTTGAAAACTCCATAAAAACAGTCCTCTTATTTGCCAAGGCCTTCAACAAACTCGGATTTGAAACAATGCCCAAGCTAAATAGCAAAAGATCAGATATAGTTTTGGCAATAAAATTTAATGAAAAAGATAAGATGGTAAACTTTTGCAGGAGCCTTCAAGAGGCATCACCGGTAGATTCTCACTTCATACCCTGCCTTTGGGACATGCCTGGATACTCAGAACAAGTTATAATGGCAGCAGGGGATTTCATAGAAGGTTCAAGCATAGAACTTTCAGCGGATGGGCCAGATAGAGAACCATATTATGCTTATCTGCAAGGAGGACTTACTTATATGCATGGAAGATTTGCCCTCGAAAAAGTTTTAGAAGGCATGAAACTTTTATAAAAATTCTCGCATTATAAAAGATAAAACTAAAAATAAAAAACCGTCATCAAACATCCATGATGACGGTAAAAAATTGGCAGGGGTAGCAGGACTCGAACCCTTGCGAAACAAGGACAAAGAATGTGATATTTACTGACTTATAAGTCAATAAAAAAAATAAATGGTGGGAAACACATTTTATATTAAAAAAAAATACATCTCTTGGAGAGTGCTTGAACACTAATTTTTTTAAATTCTAAACTATTTAGAAAAATAAAAATATAATTTTGAATGTAAATTTGAAATTAAAAATTATTAAAAAAATAAAAGAATTTCCTTATAAAATTGTAATGCTAGATGGCATTTTTTAATACTGCTTGAATTTATGCAAGCAGTATTTTTATTATCTATCTAGCATATTTTTTTTATTTTTTGTTACTTCTGATAAATCATCTAAGCGAGATAATTTTCTTCCTGATTTAATTTCAAGCTCTAGTTCTCGTCTATAAGCTTCAACCTCTCTATCAATTCTTTCTCTTATAATATCTTCTTCAGATCTATTTTTAAAATTTTCTGCAATTGATCGAACATATTCTATTATTGCTTCTCTTTTTTCTGGGCTTAATTCTAAAAAAGCTTCAACAACTTTAATTCCCATATCGTCTAAGGCATATTGTTTGGCAAGTTCTGATAAGTGAGAATTCTTACTTTTGTCAAACATTTTATCCTCTCCATAGCGTAACCAATTTTCATTTACATTGAACTCACGAGAAACGGATTTAATAACTTGATCTGTTAAAGCACGTCTTCCTTTTTCTATATTTCCTATTGCACTTCCAGTTACTCCTATTCGTTCTCCAAATTTTTCTAGTGTAAGATTTAATTTTTTTCTGAGAAGTGCAAGTCTTTCATTTTCGTTCATTTCATTCCCCTTTCTACAACAATTATATGGGTTTTAAGCTAAAAAATCAAGTTAATCATGTTCTAAGAATAAAAAACGCTTGACATATCATTCTTAGTTTAATATACTCTATTCAAAGAATAGATAAAGGGGAATGATTATGAATACCAGAGAATCAAAAATAGCAAGTTATACCAGAGAAGAAAAAGTATCTTCAAAAGAGTTTGTAAGATATTTTAAAAGACTGTCCCAAAAAGAGCAGGAAAAAATTTTATACATAATTAAGGGAGCTGCACTTGTAACGGACAAAGAAATTATTAATTAATAAAATCAAAAAATGTAGAGGTCAAAAAGTGTTTAAAGTTTTAAGAATATTTTGGTATTCGCCATTTTTATCAGATTCAAATAGGATAGCCATAGTAAAAACTGAAAACAACGGAGAGATTCGATATCACATTGGTACAGTTGAAGGAAATTCTAGAGAGGAGCAAATCCAGCATATTATAAATTATGGGGACTACTTTTATCCAGAAGATTTTCGCTAAAAAATTTGAAGTAATAAAAAGGTTATAGATATTAACAGAATAAGAAAGGGGTGTTTAAGATGGAAAATAAAGAAAAAATGTTAGAAGTTATAAAATCCCTTGAAGGGATTAGTTTAACAGATTGGGAAAGCATAAAAAAAGCTTTAGATTTATATTTTGCATATAAACAAAAAGAAAATGCCGCCAATATCAAAATTGACGACATCACTAAACTTAGGAATTATTTTCAATATCGCTAACTATTTGAATATGTACCCAAGGAATTGTATATAACTTGCCAAAATATTTAAAAACTAAAGACGGGAATTGATCCCAAGCGTGTTCCATATTCCTTTTATAAGGAGCATAAATTGGTGTTCTAGTTTTTTCCCATTCGCTGGGAGAAATGTTGTTGGGAATTATGACGCAGTTAGGATCGTCATTTAAACAAACCCAATTCCCAAGAATGCAAGCATAAATTTTAGACAATATAATCACCTCTCTTTATGAAGTGATTATATCATGGAGAATAATGATGTTAAAAATTAAAATTTGAGATTTATTTGGAGAGTGCAAATGGAAAATATAATTTCAAATGAAGCAATAAACGAAAAGCTGGACTACTTAATAAATTTAGTAGCTAGCCCAGAAAAAGAAATCTTTGATATGTATGAGTCGGCTGATTATTTAAGAATCAGCTACTCATCGTTGATAAGAGAAGTTAATAAGGGAAACATTAGGTACAAAATTTTAGGTAATAAAAGACTATTCAAAAAAGAATGGCTTGATGACTGGATGGAGGTATAATTATGGATTTAGAAAATTTGGAAGCCTTGATGAAAAATATTTCTGAATTTGATTTATTCTTTGACGAAGAAGATGTTGTAGAAGAAAAGCTGACATATAATATTTCAGAAGTTATTTCATCTCTGATTGTTGATATATTAGATTGTGGAATGAACTACAAGCATTTGATTGGTCAATATTTTATAGGACTTGTAAAAGGAAATGAAATTACAGATAAATGTAATATTCTTATGATCTATAAGGAAATTATGGATAATGAAGAATATGGTCTAATAGAATATTTCAAATATTATTCAAGTGATAAGTTAAGATTAATTAGTCTTTTATCAGAAAATTTAAGTAGTCTTATTGATGTAGGATTTGATTATTTTAACATATACAATGGACTGACAAATATAATTTTACTTACAAGATATTTTGAAACAAATTTAGAAAGATGTATTAGTGAGGCGATAAATTACCATATAGATTTAAAAAAACGTATAAATGGGGAAGTGTAGTTAGCGATGAAAACAAAAACAAGTAAATTACTTGATATTCCAGAACAGTTGTTATATGACCAAAATGTGATACCAAATGCCAAAATTTTATACAGTGAAATTATTGCCTTATCTGATAAGGCTGGAATATGTAGCCAAACTAATTCATATTTTGCTGAACTATATAAAGTTTCAAAGAGAACAATAAGTAACTGGTTATATAGTTTACTAAGCAATGGCTACATAGAAAGTGATGTCATAAGAGATTCAAATGGAACAAGTCGCTATATAAAAGTTATGAGAGTATAAAGTTATGGAAAAGTCTTACTATGCAATAATACCAGCTAATATTAGGTATGACGATAAACTAACAGCTAATGCAAAATTATTATATGGGGAAATTACAGCCTTATGTAATGAAAAAGGATATTGTAAAGCTACTAATTCATATTTTGCTGAATTATATAAGGTTTCAAAAAGGGCAATAAGTAATTGGATTGCACTTTTAGAAGATTGCGGTTATATAAAAACAAAAATAATTGACAACAATGAAAGATTAGTATTTATAAACTTAAATGATGTATTAAATGATAATACCCTAGAAAATCCGTTCTATGGTGAAGAAAACTTCATGCCATCAAATGATAATTCAACTATAATAAATGATAATTACCCTAGAAAAAATGTTCTATACCCTAGAAAAAATGTTCTATACCCTAGAAAAAATGTTCTATACCCTAGAAAAAATGTTCTATACCCTAGAAAAAATGTTCTATACCCTAGAAAAAATGTTCTATACCCTAGAAAAAATATTCTATACCCTAGAAAAAATGTTCTATACCCTAGAAAAAATGTTCTAGGGTACAAAAACACAGAAAACGTTGATAATAACGAGGTTACAGAACAATCGACTCCAAGTGATGATATATATAATAATATATATAATAATATCATCAACAACAACAACTCTATAGTTGATGATGATAATAAACATAATGTAAATATATACAAGTGCGAAATTGATAAACTGCTTAAACGAAAATCAACAACAACCCAGATAAAAAATTTTATAGATGAGTATAGCGAAGAAACGTTAAAAGAGCTACTAGACAGAATTAAAGAATCTACCTGGTTACAAAAAAACTTTGGATTTGTAAACTTAAACGATGATTTTTTGAAAATGATTTTAGTAGGCAAATACATTGATTTTACAAGCAACAAGGGATATGGGAACAAAAAAAAGTCTGCCAAGGGGACAAATTCATTTCATAACTTTGAGGGGCATACAGAGGACTTAACAGCTGATGAAATTGAGAAAATGGTAAAAGCTAAAAGGGATAAACTTCTAGAGCAGATTGAGTCTGGAGATGCAGAAAACGACCAGACGTAAAATTTGGCGCTTTAAATGCGCTAAAAAAATTAATGATAGGATGACTCTACAAAATAAAAATCGAACGTCTAAACAGATTTTAGACGGTTTAAAATTGAAATTGGAGGTCTAGATGGGCTCTATAATACGAGAATTAGAAAATGTTGCTTTTCTGAGAAAAAAATTAGATCTAAAAAAAGGGCAACTTGAAGCACTGAAAAAAGAAAGAACATATATAAAGGCTATTTCATATGATTTTTGTAAAAGAAGTGGCGGAAATACCGATCCAAACAAGCTTTCAGATAAAATACTAACTTTTGAAAAGGAGATAATTAGCGAAGCGGCGGAAATTATAGGCAGAATTAACGAAGTTAGAAGATATATAACAAAAATTGATGGAGATGAAGGGCTTGTACTTGAGATGAAATATCTTGAGGGAATGGATTGGCAAGAAATATCTGAAAGAATTGATAGGAGTCTTTCCCAATGCTTTTATTTAAGACGTAAAGGATTGGAGACTTTAGTTTCAATTGAAAAAAATAAATATTTAGTTTAACTTAAATTATTTTAAAATACACAATTTTAAAAATTAATAAGTGATTTAGTATAAAAAATCAAATTACTTCTTGCAAGATATATACATCAGACGTATAATAAAAATGAAAATAAACCAATTGATTAATTATCTTTTAGTGAAGGAGAATGTAAATGGGATTAGAATTTATACTTGGACCAATAGCTATAATATTAATTTTGTTACTAATTGTGGCTTTAATAAAACTTATCCAATTCAATATTATCTATATAGATTTATTCTTTATTTTTTGCATAGGTTTAATATTGGGGTTAGGAATTTTCAACTTTATAGATAAAGACAACATGTTGGCATATGGATTGACAATTGGAATAATTTTTAGTCTAATCTTTTATTTTATAATAAAACGAATTGCTAAAAGATCTGTTAAATTTTTCAAAATATATAATCAAATAATGTCTACAATAGCGGGATATTGTTTTACGCTACTAATAGCAAAGATTTTTAATAAAAGCGCAAAATTTTTAGGCTTTTACATATTTGGTCTTACGGGTGCTTTGCCTATAAATATACTAATTACAGTAGTCTTGACAATCGCATTTAGAAGGTGGACTTTAAAGAAAAGACAGATGTTTCTTGCAGAAAATTATGATTACACAGAGGAAAATAGTCCATACACAGAAGAAAAAACTGAAAACTATATAAATAATAATATATACTTAGATGAAAATTTAAAGACGTATTATGAATACCTAGATTTGCTCGGTTGTATGCACAATGATACTGATCAGACTATAAAAAATAGAGCTACATTTTTAATAAATAGGTACAATTCAAACGTTGAAGATAGTGAATTTAATAAAAGTTATGTTCAAAATATAAATGATGCAACTAACTATGTATTAAATTATAGAAAATTCATGGGGAGATAATGCAATTGTCAGAAAATATTAAAATAAATAAAACATCGCCATCTCAAATAAGAGCTAGCGTAAAATGGAATCAAGCAAATAAAGAAAAACATGATAAAATTAGAGGAAAATCAGCAACTAAAAAATATATTTTAGAACTTATAACAGAGAAAGAAGAACTGGAACAAGTAAAGTATTGGATAAAGATTAAAGAAAATAATTTAAAATAATATAGTGTTGATATGTAAAATAGAGATTGATTTTAATCAATCTCTATTTTATTACTATTATCAAGTATTTTAATAATGTTATTGGCAATTGCATTTATGACGGGAACAGCAGTACCTGAAGAAATGGGAAGAACAGGTGCTAGAGAGATGTTTTTAGCTACTCTTGATACTTCTATTAGTTCAGATGTCTTGAATACACTATATGAATTTAATATACAAGTTACAACAACGAAAAATATAAAAGAAGCATACTATTTTGACAATGAAAGGGTTCTAACTTTTGAAAAGCTAGTTGAAATATGTTTAAATAACGTTACTCATTGGAAAAATTTTAATTACACAGTGGAACAAAACGACCAAATTATTGAGCTTGTAACTAAGCAAATAGAAAAACATAAAAATCATAAGTTTGTAAAAGAATATTATGACGAACGATTGAAAAATATAAAAAAATGATTGACTTAGAAAGTTATCCACAGATTTTTAAAGTAAATAATAGTAAATAATAGTAAATAATAGTAAATAATAGTTGAAAGTCATATATAATATAAGTGTATTAATATATAGATTCTAAAGACCAAATTTAATAAAAAGAAGAAGATTCAAAGAGAGTCTTCTTTTTTTTATTTCAAGAAAGGAAGTGATGAACATGTCCATGGGGATTCAAGAAGCCATTATTGAAGCTGATTATTCTAGAGGCTTCATGTTGGCTGTAAAATTAAATGATTTATCTAGGGAAATCTTAAAAGAAATATTTTCTGAAGCAAATAATGAGCTTAAAAAAATAGAAAATGATGTAAAATATGCAGAATATGATGCTACGTCAGGTGAAAGAATGAAATACGAAAGAGACGGAGAGAAAATAAAAGAAAAATTAAAAAATGGAAGAATGAATTTTGGAATGACTGTAAATATCCCAGAAAAAGATGAAAAAATTTTAGCGGATATTTTCAAAGAGCATGGAATAAAATACCGATTTGAAAAAATAGATGATCAAATTAAGGTATATATTCTAGCACAAGATAAAAACAAGGTAGAAAAAGCATTCAAAAGCTTTATAGAAAAATTAAATGATTTATCTAGGGAAGAAAAAGCTCAAGATAAAAATAAGGAAAAATTTAAAGATGTGAAATCGAGACATCAAGAAAAATTTGATAAAGAAAATAGTAAACAAGATAAAGTTAAATTTAAAAATCAAGACTTGGAAAGGTAAGCGTATGAGATTTAAAAAAAATGACAACTATATAAAAGTTTTTATTTCCAGCATTTTATGTGCTGGATTTATTTATGAAATATATAAAAGAACAATGGAAGACAGAATGAGAGAAATAGCAAGGGAGGAGATTATAAATTTAGACGATCCATTAAATAGAGAGTTTTACAGCAAAGGGTATGACGAGTTTTAGAACAAGAAAGGAGATGTAAAAATGAACGCAAAAGAAATAAAAGAAACTTTAGATGAGCTATTCACATCAAATTACAAAGAAACAATAAAAGCCTTAATCTCTTATGAAACTGGCTTAAACAATGAAAAAAAATTAGAAGAAATTTATGAGAAATATGCCAATAGTGATACGTTTGATCTATTATCTAAAGAAATACTTGATATGGTAAATGGTAATAACATAGAAAGGGAACAAAAGGATATAAAACAAAAAGATTCAATCGGAATTTCTGGTAATCTTTTGGCAGACCCAGAAATTAAATCACTTAGCATAAATGGTGAAAATATAAAGGTTGCAAATTTCACAATTGTAGCAAAAGATGATAAAGGAGAAAAAAACTATTACAATGTTTCAGCCTATGGAGAAAAAATAAAAGACATTTCTCAATTTAAAAAATCGGATTTTGTAAATATTTTTGGTAAAGAAAAGATAAGCAAATCAAAAGATGGAAAAGAATATAAAAATATAAAATTATTGAAAGCAAAAATGCTAAAAGAATTTAGCAAAGAAAATAGTAAACAAGATAAGGCAAAGGATAATTCTATGGAACGATGAAATGAACAAAATTTTAGAAGGAATAAAAGGCGACTTAAACAGTCTAATACAGTCTAAAAAAAACGACCTAAAAGATATTAGCAAAAAGGATCTATTTATAAAAAATTTTCCTTATTTGCTTATTTTTTTCTTTCTGAACAGATTTTTTTATATATATTTAGAACTTGGATTCTGGCAGTCTTTTAAAAATTTGAACACAATTTTTACAATGGATATGGAGCTATTTCCAATAGGAAAGAGCTTATTATATAGCTTAATAGGAACTATGGCTTTAAAAATAGCTGTACTATATAAATTAAAAAACGCAAGAAAGTTCAGAAAGGGTGAGGAGTATGGATCAGCGAGATGGGCTAAGTCCAATGAGATAAAACCGTTTATAGATTTAGAAAACCCTGATAATAACATAATATTGACAAAAACAGAAGTATTAACAATGGAAGAAAGACTACCAAAACGCAAGATAGCATATTCCAGAAATAAAAATGTACTTGTAATTGGTGGCTCAGGCTCAGGTAAAACACGTTTTTTTGTAAAGCCAAATCTTATGCAGCTTCACTCCTCATATGTTGTAACTGATCCTAAAGGTAGCTTAATCGTAGAAACTGGGAAAATGTTCGAAGATAGCGGATATGATATAAAGACATTTAATACTATAAATTTTTCGAAATCAATGCACTATAATCCGTTTTCTTATGTAAAAACTGAAAAAGACATTCTAAAACTAGTTACAACAATAATGGTAAACACTAAGGGAGAAGGAGAAAAGGCAACAGAAGATTTTTGGACAAAAGCTGAAAGGCTTTTATACAATGCTTTGATTGCCTATATAGTGTTTGAATTAAAAGAAGAAGATAGACATTTTGGAACACTTATCGATTTGATTGATAATTCGCAAGTTAAAGAAGATGATGAGAATTTCAAAAGTCTAGTTGACTATATATTTGAAGAGCTAGAGGAGAAAAAAGGAAATATTTTCTCTGTAAGGCAATATAAAAAATACAAGCTTGCAGCTGGAAAAACTGCAAAATCAATACTGATATCTTGTGGAGCTAGACTTGCTCCATTTGATATAAATGAACTAAGAGAAGTAATGTCTTACGATGAACTTGAGTTAGACAAATTAGGAGGGTATAATGAAAACATAAGAATTAGAGGAAAAGAGCTTCTTGAAGGCGATAAGATCGATATAAAAGATAAACAAATATATTTATCTAAGAAAGCTTGCTTAAAAATTAAAAATGAATGTTCAGATCAATATTTTAAAGTTCAAAGACTTAATAAAAAGAAAAAAGTCTTATTTATCATTATTTCTGATACAGACGACACTTTTAACTTTGTTGTAGCAATGCTTTATACTCAATTGTTCAACTTACTATGCGATAAGGCAGATGATGAGTTTGACGGAAGACTTCCAAATCATGTCAGATGTATACTTGATGAGTTTGCAAATATAGGGCAAATTCCTAAATTTGAAAAACTTATAGCAACTATAAGGTCAAGGTCAATATCTGCTTGTGTTATCTTACAAGCTCAATCACAGCTAAAAGATATCTATAAAGAAAAAGCTGATACCATCATAGGAAACTGTGATACAACTCTTTTTTTAGGTGGAAAGGAATACTCTACACTAGAATCTTTAGAAAAAGTTCTAGGAAAGGAAACAATAGAATTATTTAACACATCTGAAACTAGAGGCAGAGAAAAATCAGCAGGCACAAACTATCAAAAACTTGGTCGATCTCTTATGAGTCAAGACGAGATAGCGGTAATGCCAGGCAATAGATGTATTTTACAAATTAGAGGTGCCAGACCTTGGTATAGTAATAAATATGTTTTAGAGGATCACAAAAGATTTTCTCAAACATCAGACTATTCAAAAAAGAATAATTTTGATATTAAAAAATACATGGATAAAATAAACCCAAATAAAATAGATCCATGGACAAAAGAAGTTACAGAGTTAAAAGAGTCCGATATAGAAGAATATTTTAAAACCTTAAATTAATTTTAATAAAGTCAAATATAGAAAGGAGAAAAAATGACAGGATATGATTATATGGTAATGGCAGCAGAACATTCTAAATATAATGCTAATCACTGGTTTAGATATCTAAGCAAGGTCATTTATGAAGACTCAATCTATATTGATGATGATACTTTCAATAAGCTATACAAATCAAATAAGCTCACAAAATATCAAAAAGTGACTTTAAAATTAGCCATCAAAAAAGGAAGTAGCGTAAATGAATGCGTAATAAGCCTTAACAAGCCAGCTAAACTCAAAAACCTACAAGAATATTTTAAAAGAAAGGACAGCATAATTGAGAGAGGAACAATTTAAAAAACTAAATGATGAATTAAAAAAAATTAATAGGGATCTCACAATAATATGTGCTGGAGGATATATTTTAGAAAAACTTGGAATAAGGACAACAATTGATGTTGATGCTTTTTTTACTTCCGACAAAGAAATTGATGGGATCATAAAAAAAGTGGGAGAAGAATTATCTATAAATTCAAGCAAAGAAAATTGGTTGAATAATTCAATACAAAATCTTAACGAAATTCCACCCATAGAAGAATGTCAAACCGACTATTCATTTTCGAATCTTACTGTATATTCAGTTCCAGTAGAATACTTAATTGGAATGAAGATGAAAAGTATGAGGGAAAAAGATATATTTGATATAAGCAGATTAATAAAAATATTAAAAATAATCAATCCTGAAGAACTCGAAGCAAAACTTAACAAAAGAGGATTTAATCCAGATTCTTCAATTATATTAGAGTGTTTTGCAGAAGCCTATGGAATTGAATGGCTGAGCGATTATCTTATGAAAATAGAAGAAAATAAACTTAAAGAAGATCTAAAAAAAGATCGGCAAAAAGAAGATAGACCTAAAGGAAATGATTATGTTAGATAAACCTCAAATAGCTTACTTAGAAAAATTGAAAAGCGAAAATTAAAAGACCTTTAAAGGTCTTTTTTTGATGCAAAAGGAGAATGTAAACAATGGAAAAGAAAAATAGAATATTAAGCATAATATTGTCTGTAATAATGATCTTAGGAATTATTCCAACTAACATTTTTGCACAAGAAAATGTTAAATATGCTACAGATCCGACTACAGCTAAAGACAATGAGTATGTTTATATTGAAAATCAAAAATTAAAAGAAGATTTTTTAAGAATATTAAAAGATAGAAATTGCAGATATTCAGCAGGTTTAAATGGTAGGCAAGAAGCTCAAGTTTTACTTACAGACATGAATTATGTAAAACCTTCTAATCAAAACGAAATAACTGTAAAAGAGGCAAAGCTGTTTAAAGCTTACCCTAACCAAACGAATGGAAGTATAAACACAGCTATCCCTGGAGATACATTTAATATTGTATCTCTTAAAGGCTTAGAATATTTTGCGAATTTAGAAGTTCTGGTAATAAACAATGGAAAAGTAAAAGATTTGACACCATTAAAAAACTTAAAAAAACTCAGAATACTTTCATTAACAACAAGTAAAGAAATACCAACAGAATTAGAAAATTTAAGTCCTTTAAAGGATTTAACCAATCTTTCAGCCTTAGAACTTGGGAAAATGCTTGCTAATTGGGGAAAATTTGATAACGAAAACTTGAAAATTAAAAGAAATAATATTAAAGATATAAGCTATCTTTCGAATTTAACAAATTTAAAATTTTTATGTATAGACGGTGGATATATTAAAGACCTAAGTCCTTTAAAAAATTTAAGAAACCTTAAAGTTTTAGCGGCACAATCTAATGAGATATCAGATATTTCAATATTAACTAAATTACCCAGCTTAGCTGGAGCTGAACTGTATAACAATAAAATATCAGACTTGTCAAAACTTACTGGTGCAATTGGTTTAAATTTAAAGGCATTAGGTTTATCAGATAACTTTATTTCAGATATAACTCCATTAGCAAATACAAATTTCGACAATTTAGATTTAAGCAATCAACATGTGGAAATTAAGGCTAACTCTAAGACTATTAAAAATCCCTTAAAAACACCAGATAATTCAAAGATAACTTATCAAAAAGACGATACAAAGTATTTAATAAATGGTAATACAATAACTATAAAGGATACATCTAAAGAAAAAATAATTATTCCATTTGATTCTCATCAAATGGGAAAGTCAACAACATTTCTTTCAGATTATTCTGGGCATATAACAGCTCAAGTGAGCAAAGAGTATAGTGAAAAACGTAATTTCAAAGGAGAAATATCTATACTTTTATCAAAAGCTGTCATGTTTAAACCAACTATAGTAGAAGAAAAGGTAACTATTGGAAGCCCTATTGATTTAACTGATAATATTAGCAATTTGCCAGAAGGAGCAAGCGTAAAAGATATATCAAACCCTAAAATCGATATTAACAAAATTCAAGAAACTAGTGGAAAAGTTAAGGTAACATTTAAAGATGGCTCAAGTGCAGAATATGAAATTCCAGTAAAGATTGAAAATATTGTTTGTGAAGAAACAAAGCCTCTAAAAGATAGGATAAGAGAACTTGAAGGACAAATAGGAGAGCTTCAAGGACAAAAGACCAAGCTAGAAGAAAATGTAAATAGACTTACACAAGAAGTAGCCACAGCTAATTCTGACAAAGAGAAAATTACAAATGAACTTAATGAGTCAAAAACAAAATTAGAAGCTGCCAACAATAAAATAACAGAACTTGAAAGAAAAATAAAAACACTTGAAGAAGAAATAAAAACCCTGAAAGAAGAAAACGAACAACTTAAAAAAGACAAGGTAGCCTTAGAAGAAGAAATAAAAACCTTAAAGGAGCAATTAGCTACTTGTAAAGAATCTAATGAAAAACTTCAAGAGAAAATTTCCAATCTTGAAAAGGAAATTGAAACTCTAAAGGAAGCAAATGCTGAAAAAGACAATAAAATAAAAGATTTAGAAAAACAAATCGCTGAAAAAGAAAAAAACCTTGAAAATATTAAAAAAGAGCTTGAAAATGCTGATGAACTAATAAAAAAATTAAGAGCAGAAAAAGCAAAACTAGTAGATGAAATAAATGACAAAAAATCTGAGCTTGAACAAGCAAAACAAGATCTTGAAAACTTGAAGCAAGAACTTGAAGCTGAAAAAACTAAAGCCAAAGAAGAAAAAGAAAATTTACAAAAACAAGTTGATGAAGTTAATAAAAATCTTGAGGACTTAAACAAGAAGCTTAAAGGTATTCAAGAAGAAAAACATAATTTACAAGAAAATCTAGATGCTGAAAAAGCTAAGACAGATAAAAACGAAGAAAAAATAAAGGATTTAGAGAATAAAATTGTTGATAAAAATAAACAAGAAGAAGAATTAACTAAAGAAAAAGAAACATTAACACAAAAAACTAAAGACCTTGGGGATAAAATTGTAGAAAAAGATAAAGAAATAGAAAAACTTAACTTAACAATTACTGAAAAAGAAAATAACATAAAAGGCTTAGAAACAAAAATCTCAAACTTAGAGAACGAAAAGAAAGACCTTGAAGAAAAAATTAAAAATTTACTAGATAAAGATAATTCTAAAGATGAATTACTAGCAAAGCTTAACAAAGAGATAGAAAATTTAAAGGCTGAGTTAGAAAAAATCAATAAGGAATCTAAAAATAAAGATAAAACTATAGAAGATATAAAAAGAGAAAACGATCTAAAAGAAGCAAAAAGACTTGTAGAAGAAGCTGAAAAAACAAAGACAAAAGAAGCTAAAGACAAGGCACAAAATGCTATAAATAAGTTGGCAGACTCGGCTGAGAAAAATGCACTTCAAGAAAGATTAAATAAAGTTGAGTTGGAAGAAACTGACCCAAATAAAGATCTAAGAACGCAAATAGAAAAACTAATAAAAAAAGCTGAAAGAGAAATTGAAAAGAACAAAGATGTTTCAAGAACTCAGCAAAGAAAAATTGAAGATGTAATTGATGAAGCTAAAGAAACATTAATAAACAAAAAAGCGGACAGAAATGATTTAAAAGAAGTAAAAAGAAAACTAGAAGATGCTCTAGATTCACTTCTAGTGGCAGACAATATATTTACAAGAGTTAATAAATCTAAACTTGAAATAGCCATTAAAGATGCAGAAAGCATAGATAAAAAATCTCTAAATATATATGAAGAAGACGATTTAAATAGAGCCATAAATGAAGCTAAAAAAGTATATTATGACTACAAATCAAATCAAAACGAAGTAGACAAACAAGCTGATAATTTAAAAAAACTTGTAGATAAATACAAGAAATATAGGAAAAATGAATCTAAATTATCAAAAATTATTAATGAAGCTGGAAGTGAAAATCTTCAAAATTATTTGGATAAAATCAGAATAAAATCTTCAAAAGATTTACTAGAAAGCAAGAGAGTTAGCGATGATAGAAACTACACAAGCTTGAAATACGTTTTTAAAATCAATGCGTATAAGTATGCAGAGGCAACAAATAAGGAAATAAATATCTACAAAATAGATGTTAAGCCAGTTGTTAGAAATGACAGAACAATGATGCCTCTAAGATATGTAGGATATGTTTTAGGTGCTGATGTAGCTTACGACAATTACACAAGAACAGCTAGTTTTACAAGAAATGGTATAACAGCTAAGATTCAAATAGACGGAAATCAAATTGTTACCTCAGATGGAAAAAGCTACACTATGGATTCAAAGCCACTAAACATCAATAACAGAATTCTAGTATCTCTAACAAATATATCAAGAGTTTTTAATATTACAAATGGAGATACAGATGATGGAATTGATCAAGATATCGAATGGAATCAAAATGATAAGACAGTAACCATAAATATAGTTAGATAAAGACAATAAGAAGGCAAGATTTTTACTTGCCTTCTTTAAATTTTAAAAATTAGGAGGAATAATATGGATTTTATTCAACAATCAGTACAAGCATTAGGAACTTTAGTAACAGCAATAGGAGCAGGACTTGGAGCTTGGGGTATCGTAAACTTAATTGAAGGATATGGCGGAGATAACCCAGGAGCTAAATCACAAGGCATTAAGCAGCTTATGGCTGGAGGGGGACTTGTTTTAATAGCACAACAAGTAATTCCTCTTTTAGCAAATCAATTTAATGGATAAGGGGGAATTCCTCTTATCCATTAAATTTTTAGAGGTAAGATATGGGATTACTAGAAAAATTACTATCATCTCTTAAAGGCTCTGTTATAAATGCGATAATCAATAATTTTACTTTAGCATCAACAGATGGTGGAATGTTAAGTCAAGTTACCGATATAGCACGAGCAGATCCTAGATCATATAATTCAGACTTATTTTCAATCGCTCAAAACGTAAATAGAAATGTAATAGTCCCAGTTGCAATGATAATAATAACATTTATAGCGATCAGTGAAATATATGCATTAGTGATAGAAAAAAATAATATGCACGATTTCGACACTTTTGTGTTTTTCAAGTGGATTGTAAAAACGTACCTAAGCATATATTTAGTAAACCACTCATTTGATTTTATTATGGCAATTTTTTCTATAAGCCAAAATATGGTAGGACAAGTTAGTGGAGCAACAGCGGAAGCTATCAACACAGCATCGAATATAGAAGCAATAAGAGCAAATTTAGAAAAACTTAGCTTTTTCGAACTTGCATCAACATATATACAGACATTAATTCCTGCGTTTATTATTAGGATTTTATATATTGCTATGTGGGTCATTACTCTTGGTAGAATGGCGGAAATCTACTTCGTGATATCTGTATCATCTCTGCCATTTGCCACTTTGACATCAGGAAGATTTTCAGGAGTTGGTGATAACTATATAAAAACATCTGTAGCATTAGGACTTCAGGGACTTTTTATGATTATGACAATAGCTTTTTATTCCACTTTTGTAGAAAGGCTAGCAGTAGATCCTGGAACAGATATGGTTGGTTTTTTAGGAAAGGCTGTAGGTGCAAGTTTATTGGCGGTAATTGTGCTTTTAAGAACAAAAAGTATAGCTATGAGTGTAACGGGAGCAAGTTAGGAGGTGGACTATGGCATATGTTCAAGTACCGAGAGATTTATCTAAAGTTGAAGCAAAGCTAGCACTTAATTTAACTAAAAGACAGCTAATATGTTTTGGTATTGGAGGAGCTTTAGGAATTCCGACATACTTTATCCTTAAAGATATAATACCAACAGACATAGCTTCAATTTTTGCTTTTTTAATTATGTCTCCTTTCTTCTTAGCTGGAGTATATAAAAAAGATGGGATACCTTTAGAAAAATACTTGTATTTTGTTTTAAGGCAAAAATATTATAGACCACATATTAGAACGTACAAAACAAAAATTTTAATAGGAGAGGAGAAATTTGGATCAAATAAGAAAAAAACAAGAAAAAAAACTAGCTGAAAATATAAAAAAAGCAAAAAGTAGAAAAGACGATTATAAA
Organism: Peptoniphilus sp. GNH; assembly: GCA_021307325.1. Lineage (NCBI taxonomy): Bacteria > Bacillati > Bacillota > Tissierellia > Tissierellales > Peptoniphilaceae > Peptoniphilus > Peptoniphilus sp. GNH. Next base: position 247,070 of record CP089931.1, read on the forward strand.
AATTCTTTAAAAGGTAATAGTAAAGCAAAAAAGAAAAAATATTCTCTTTTTTCCAAACTTTTAAATTTAAATAAAGAAGAAAATAATGTAACAACGACTCAAGACACAATTCCGTTTGACAAAATGTATAGAGATGGAATTTGTAAAACTGATGAAAGACACTTTAACAAGTCAATAAAATTTAATGATATAAATTATAGGTTGGCTCAAACTGAAGACCAACAAAGAATATTTAATCAATATTGCGAATTGTTGAATTATTTTGACTCATCTATAGATTTTCAATTTTCTTTTATAAATCAAACTGGATATATTTCAGACATGAAAGATAATATAAAAATTTCAGATAAAGATGATGGATTTAATGAGATCAGGGAAGAATACTCTGATATGCTCCAAAATCAATTAGCAAAAGGCAACAATGGGATTGTAAAAACTAAGTATTTAAGTTTTGGAATAGAGGCAAAAAACTTAAAGGAAGCAATTCCAAGGCTAGAAAGAATAGAATCTGATATAATCAATAATTTTGCAATTTTAGGTGTAAAGGCAGAATCTTTAAATGGACTTGAAAGACTAGATCTATTATGGCGAATAATGAACCAAGGCAATAAAAATAAATTAAAGTTTGATTGGTCTGCTGTAAATAGTGGTGGAATGACTACAAAAGACTATATTGCTCCGACATCTTTTAATTTTAAATCATCAAAGTATTTTAAGATGGGATCGGTATTTGGGGCTTCTTCTTTTTTGATGATCATTGCTCCAGAAATTTCAGACAAAATGCTTGCAGAACTTCTTGACATAGAAGAAGATTTAGTGATTAATATCCACGCTCAATCAATTGACCAAAGAGAAATAATCAAAGAGGTAAAGAGAAAAATTTCCGATCTTGATAAGATGAAAATAGAGGAGCAGAAAAAGGCGGTAAGGGCAGGATATGATATGGATATAATTCCTCCAGATCTTGCAGATGCGACTCAAGAAGCCAAATTTTTATTAAATGAATTGCAAGGAAGAAACGAAAGATTTTTTAAAGTTTCTTTTCAAATTACTAATTTTGCACCCACAATTCAAAAATTAGAAAATGTTATTTTTCAAGTAAATGGAATTGTTCAAAAATACAACTGTTCACTAAATAGGCTAGATTACCAGCAAGAGCAAGGATTTTGTTCTTCGCTTCCAATATGTAGAAATGAAATAGAACTAGAAAGAGGCTTACCAACATCAGCCTTAGCGGCATTTATACCTTTTACAACACAAGAACTTTTCCATGGAGGAAAATCACTATATTATGGGCTAAATGCGATATCTAACAATATGATAATGGTTGATAGAACTAGCTTAAACAATCCGAATGGGCTAATTTTAGGAACACCAGGTTCAGGAAAATCTTTTGCAGCAAAAAGAGAAATGGCTAACTCTTTTTTAATAACAGATAATGACATCATGATTTGTGATCCAGAGGCTGAATATTTAGATCTTTCAAGGGCTTTAGGTGGCACTGTCGTTAACATATCATCAACATCAAAAGACTATATAAATCCTTTAGACATCAACGTAAACTATGGAGATGGAGATGACCCAGTAATGTTAAAAGCTTCTTTCGTTTTATCTTTAATGGAGCTTATAAAAGGCGGCACTCAAGGTTTACAATCTGTTGAAATATCAGTAATAGATAGATGTACTAGGGCTATTTATCAAAACTACATCGAACATCCTAAAAAAGAAAACATTCCGATTCTTGAAGACTTATATAGTGAACTATTAAAACAGCCTGAACTTGAATCCAAGCGACTAGCTACAGCATTAGAAATCTATGTAAATGGTTCGTTAAAGGTTTTTAACAATAGAACTAATGTAGATACTACAAATCGTGTTATTTGTTTCAACATTAAAGAGTTACAAGGACATTTAAAAAAGATAGGAATGCTAATTATACAAGATCAAGTTTGGAATCGAGTGTCAACAAATAGAAGCACGTCGAAAAAAACTTCTTTTTATCAAGATGAATTTCACCTACTTTTAAGAGAAAAACAAACAGCGGAATACTCAGTAGAAATTTGGAAAAGATTCAGAAAATGGGGCGGAATACCTACTGGAATTACTCAAAATATAAAGGATTTATTAGCAAGTAAAGAAATAGAAAACATTTTTGAAAATTCAGACTTTGTGTTGATGTTAAATCAAGGATCTGGAGATAGAGAGATTTTAGCCCAAACTCTAAAAATTTCAAGAGATCAACTTTCATATATTACAAATAGAGGACCTGGAGAAGGTCTTATTTACTATGGTGGTATAATAATTCCATTTATAGATAAATTTCCCAAAGATACTAAGCTATACAAACTAATGACAACAAAGCCTGATGAAATTGTATTAGGCTAAGGGTGTGTTTATATGGGGAACGATATAAGAAATAACAACTATAAAAATTTTAATAGAAGTAATGAATATGATTTAAAAAAATCTAAAGATAGCCTAAATATTCCCCCAGAAGATGAAAGAGTTGTTAACCTAAGAGCGAGGAAAGAAAGGTTTAACAAACTTAACAAAAAAGGAAATAAAGCTTCAAGATTAAGAGAAAAGGATAGTTTAAAAGGCTTTAGGGAAAACTCGTCAGATATAAATTTTCGAAACAAATTTAATTCCAAAAAAGACATCAATAAAAGGCGAATAATTAGAAAAGCTAATAATAAAAATAAGTCGGAAGAAAAAACAAAAAAAGAAGAACAGATAAAACAAGAAGAAAATGTAAAGCTTGAAAATGAAAGAAAGGCTGACGAGCAAAGGAAACTAGAAGAAAGAAGACAGAAAGAATACCAACTATACCAGGAAGAAATTGCAAAAGAAGAAAGTATAAAAGGAGATAGTCTTAATTCTAGTTATATCTACCAAAACACAAAAAAGTCCATAGAAAATATGGAAAAAGGAATCAGAGGAAAAGACTTTAATTTATCTAGAAAAATTGAAGAAACTGACAATAAATCAGATGAAAGAGTTGTTGACCTAAGAGCGAGGAAAGAAAGGTTTAACAAACTTAACAAAAAAGGAAATAAAGCTTCAAGATTAAGAGAAAAGGATAGTTTAAAAGGCTTTAGGGAAAACTCGTCAGATATAAATTTTCGAAACAAATTTAATTCCAAAAAAGACATCAATAAAAGGCGAATAATTAGAAAAACTAATATAAAAAACCAAGTAGGAGAAATATTAAACTCAACAGATCAAAATTCAACAGACAACTTTAGACAGTCGGATAATAATGATTATTTATTTGGAAACAATTTAAGTAAAATTTTTAATAAAACTTCTAAAAATAGTTTTAAGGCTTTTAGAACAAATAAAACAAGGGCTGACTTTAATGTAGTAAATTTCAGAAAACGTATTAGAAGTAATTTTAATATCGAAACAAAATATTCAGACAAGTTAAAATCTAATGAAGGTCAAATTTTTAAAAACTTAGGCTTAGTGTCTGAAAGTATTGAAAATCAAAATAAAGACAAAAATATTGGTGTTTCCACAGTTACTAAATCTGGGATTATGATTTCAAAAGCTCACAAAAGAACAAAAGAGCTAAGGCAGTATAAAAAGAATGAAATTATAAGGTCTAAACTAATTCCTGAAGATAAAAAAATAAAAGAAGATTTAGAGCTAAGAAATAGAGAAGAAAAACTTAGGTTTGATGATGATTATTCAGCAGTAAGAAGACATAAGTTAGCAAATTTTATAGTCGCTGCTTCTGACGTCTTAGATCGACAAAATAAAGATAAAAACATTGGTGTTTCCACAGTTACTACATCAGGCAAAATTATAAGGTCAAAAAGAGTAATCTCAAGAACAAAAAATATTTTTTCTGGAGATAGAAACAAATATTATCAGAAGAAAAAAAATAAAACAAGAATATCCACAAGAATTAGAAATGGATTCAAAAATACTTTTTCTAAGGAAAAAATATTTTCTAGCGGAGGAAAAGCTGTAAATACCATAGTTAAAGTAGCAAAAGCCTCAGCTTTTAAACCATTACTTATAGTGGGTGTAGTTTTAATTTTATTATTAGCGATACTAGGTTCTTGTGCAAATGTAGCTATGTTAGGTGCAGGTGCTATAGCTGATTCATCATACTTAGCATCTTTTCAAGATGTAACTGATGCAGATAAATACTACATGGATTTAGAGGCAAAGCTAAAATACGAACTTGAAAACATAAAAAGAGTTTATCCTGGTTACGATGAGTATAAAATTTCAAAAGATACAATAGGACACGATCCACATTTACTAATGGCATATTTAACAGTTAAATATGAAGATTTTAATTTTATTCAAATTAAAGGAGAATTAGATAATATATTTAAATGGCAATATCAATATCAAGTTACAAAAAGAGTAGAAACGAGATATAGGATAAAAAAAGTTATAGATCCAAGTGGAAGGATAATAAGTATTAGAGAACCTTACAAAGTAAAAATACTTGAGGCTAGCTTATTTACAAATGACCTAGAAGAAGTGCTTAAAGGAAAATTGGGATCTAAAGAAGACATAGAACAGTTCGATAAGTATATGATTTCAAAAGGAAATTTTATGTTTTTTAATTCTCCAATAAAAGGCGACTGGAAGCCAAAAATTAAAAAAATGTTTGGAACAAATGTCATTAATAATAAGATTGAAGAATACAACGGAATAGACATAAATTGTCAAGGTGAAGATGTTCTCGCTGTTGCTGAAGGTAAAATAATTGAAGTTTCTGAAAACAAAATTGTTTTAGAAGATACAGATAGCTGGAGAATAACGTATGAGAATATATCAAATGCCAATGTTTACATTGGTCAAAAAATAGAAATTGATAAAAAAATAGGTAAAGCCAATGAATTTTTAACTATAAAAATTCAAGATGAAAAAGGCAATTACTTAAATCCGTATTTTCACTTATATTCTGAATCTGGTCTTTTAATACAAGGAGAATCTCAAGGGTCTGAATTTAATAACTGGGGTCAAGGTCAAAATCTTCCTGAAGAAGGGCAACTTTTAGATGACTTGTTTATAGCCACAGCATACACTTCTGATCCTGCGGAAAATGGTGGATATAACACAACTGCAATGGGAACACCTTTAAAAAGAGGTGTAATAGCTGTAGACCCCTCAGTTATATCTTTAGGAACTAAACTTTGGGTTGAGGGTTATGGTGTTGGTCGAGCCGAAGATACTGGCGGAGCTATTAGAGGAAAAAGACTAGATTTATTAATGGATTCAGATACTGAAGCAAATAACTGGGGAATAAGGACAGTTAGAGTTGCTATTTTGCCTGATTCATATAAACCTGAGATAACTACAACAGAAGATGGCAAAGCGATTATAAATGAAGCCCAAAAGTGGCTAGGAACTAGATACGCATATGGCTCTAAGGATCCTAGAAGTGGTGGAATTGACTGCTCTGGTTTCACAAGATGGGCTTATGTTCATGGAGCTGGTAAAAATATACCTCATGGATCGCAAAATCAATACGCACAATCTCAAAAGATATCAAGGTCTGAGGCACAGCCAGGGGATCTTATTTTTTTTAGATATACATTTAAAGACTCAGCTCACCCATGGGGTTCAATAACTCATGTTGGAATCTATTTAGGTAATGGGCAAATGGTTCATGCTGGCAATCCTGTCAAGGTAGGTTCTATAGATGACAACTACTGGAGAGGAAAAATTGCTGGATTTGGAAGGTTTTAGCAAGGAGGTAAAATGGAAAGATTAATAAAAAAGAAAAAAACTTTAATTGAAAAAATTTCTAAACTTAAAAGTCAATTAGATGAAGTTGACAATCAACTAAATCAAGATATATCAAATCAGGTCAATAAAATTTGTGAGAATAACAAATTGAGTACAAAAGATTTTTTTGGGTTAGTTGAAGATTTATTAGTAAAGGAGAAGACAGAAAAAAATGAAATTAAAGAAATTTAAGCTGATAGGGCTTTTACTGTCTATTATACTATTTTCAATCATTAAATCTTATGGTGCTGAAAATAATTATATCAACAAGGCTTTATCACCGCCTAAATATAGTGATTCAGATATATCTAGAATGCTAGATGTCAATATAGAAAAAAATGTTGATAAAAAACAAAATTACACAAAAAAAGATATTATTAAGTTGCCTAAGAAAAAAACATCTAAAAAGAAAGTGATAAATTCAACAAATAAACTTGTTAAAGAAAAACAAGATGAAATAAAAAAAGAAGATAATAAGATTGAAGAAAATACATCTAATCAATATATAAAATTTAGAGCTGACAATGGCAGAATTTACTATCTTATAAACCTTATAGATAATAAGGGGAATAAGACCACAAAGCTTTATACTGAAATGAATGATGAGAAACTTCAATTATTAGCAAGTGGCAAAAGTCAATCGCAAATAGATAAAGAAAATCAACTAAAATATGAAGAAGAAGAATTAAAAAAACAAAAAGAGGAGCTAGAGAAACTAAAAAATGCCAAGCCTGAAAAGAAAAAATCTAAATCAGGGACATACATTTTAATAGGTCTAGCTATAGCTGGTGTTGTTCTTTTCAAAAAGATGAAATCCACTCAACCTAATAATAAAGATGATTTCGATGAAGATGATGAATTTGAAATGGATTTTGATGATTACAAAGAAAATCGTGAAGATGAAGACTCTGACTATTACAATCTTGGAGAAGATAATGAATATAAAGATGATGAGGTGGAAGAAGAAAATGATTAAAAATAAATTTAACGTTTGTATTTTAGCTCTTATACTTCTATTCACTCCAACATTGGCACTAGCTGAAAACCCAACAGATGGAACAACAGTTGAGAGTGAAGAAGTATTGGTAAATGCAACCCCTTCGGACTCTGAAAATTCAGACTTAAAAGTAGAAGATTATAATGTTCAAAAAAGTGTCTTAAATCCTAACAAAAAGAATGATTTTTATACATCAAAAGGCACTATTATAGAAAATTTAGACGATCAAGGGAAAAGTTTTAAAAATAAAAAAACAATAGAAGTATTTGACTTCAAGACTAATGCAGGAAATAATCTACATTTTCTAGTTGATTATAGCAAAAAAGAAAATAATATTGTTTTACTTGGCATTGCAAATGAACAAGAGCTTTCTTCAATGGTAGATAACATAACAAAAAGACAAGAGATAGAAAAATTAAATAAACAAATTGAAGCTGAAAAAAAGAAAGCTGAAGAAAAAAAGAGAGAAGAGGAACAAGAGTCTAAAGATAAAAGAAGTTTAAGTAATCTTAGCACAATGATTAAGATTATTCCTTTTTTAATTGCAGGTTTAATTATAATAACTTTACTAATGAAAAGAAAGAAAAAAGCCTCGTAAAATCGATTTTAAGGCTCTAAAAAAAATTATTAATAGTAAACTATGACGGAGGTGGAGATGAAACTTGTAATAGCAGAAAAGCCAAGTGTTGCAAAAAGCATTGCTGATGTAATTGGTGCGAATACTAAAAAAGACGGATTTTTTGAAGGAGAGGAATATATTGTATCTTGGTGTTTAGGGCATCTTGTAGAATTATGTGAGCCAGATGCTTACAATGACATTTATAAGAGTTGGAGAATAGAAGATCTTCCAATTTTACCAGGTGTATTTAAAACGAGTGTTGTTACGAGTACAAGTAACCAATATAAAATTTTAAAAGATTTAATAACATCTGATCGAATAAGTGAGCTTATTTGTGCAACAGATGCAGGAAGGGAAGGCGAGTTGATTTTTAGATTGGTTTACAATCAAATAAAATCAAATAAGCCATTCAAAAGATTGTGGATATCTTCGATGGAAGATATTGCAATCAAAGAAGGGTTTAATAATTTAAAACAAGGTAAAGATTTTGACAATCTATACAAGTCGGCATTTGCAAGGGCAAAGGCGGACTGGCTTGTTGGAATGAATTTGACCAGACTATACAGCGTTTTGTATGGTCAAAATTTTTCTGTAGGTAGAGTTCAGACACCTACTCTTGCCATGATAGTAAATAGAGATAGAGATATTAATAATTTTCAAAAAGAAAAATATTATACACTCAGCATAATATCGGATGAATTTACTCTTTCTACTGGTAGGATTGACGATTTAGCCACAGCCGACCAATTAAAAAATTTAATCGAAGATGAAATTGAAATTACTAACGTGATTCAAAAAGAAAATATAACATCTCCAGATCTTCCATTCGACCTTACAACCTTGCAGAGAGAATGCAATAAATATTTTGGTTTCTCAGCTAAAGAAACTCTAGACTATGCACAAGACTTATATGAAAAAAAGATGATTACGTATCCTAGAACAGATAGTAGATATTTAACTGAAGATATGATTGATAGTACAATTAACAGTATTTTAAGTGAGAAAGATTTTGATGCTGAAAGAATAAAAGTTGTATTTAATTCAAAAAAAGTTACAGACCATCATGCTATAATCCCAACAGCAAGTTCATTACAAAAAGGATTATCTGAACTTTCTGAAAATGCAGCAAAAACATATAAACTTATTTTAAATAAGTTATATGCAAGTTTTGGATATCCGCTTATTGAAAATACAACAAAAATTATAGCTGAATATGATGGTTTTGAATTTACAAGTTCTGGAACTGTCATCGAAAATGAAGGTTTTACAAAATATTTAAAAGAATATAGATCGAAAAAAAGTGAAGATATTATTCTACCAAATATCAACGTTGGGGATAGAATTCAAATAAAAGATAAGGAACTAAAAGAAAAATATACACAACCACCAAAACATTATACAGAAAACACACTATTAAAAAGCATGGAAGTAGCAGGTAGTGAAGCCATTGAGAAAGGTATTGAAGTGGAACGCAAAGGCTTAGGGACTCCAGCCACAAGAGCTGGCATTATAGAAAGATTAATAGGTGTAGGGTATGTTATTAGAGAAAAGAAAAATTTAATTGCATCAGATAAAGGAAAAGCGCTAATAGATATTGTCTCAGAAGCTGTTAAAAATCCAGAGACTACTGCTTATTGGGAAAATCAGCTTGCTAAAATATCTACTGGCAATTTTAAAGATGATGTTTTTATAGATAATATTTGTAATGAAATAAAAAATGTTTGTCAAAACACAAATGTAATAGAAAAGTATAAAAAAGAATCCCAAAATATGATTGGAAAATGCCCGATATGTGGAAATGATGTATTAATTGGGAAAAAAGCATATTTTTGTGCTAATAAAGAATGCGATTTTAGAATTTATAAAGAAATTTGTAAAGCTCAAATTGATGTAAATTTAGCAAAAGAACTTTTGACAAATAATATTTCAAGTAAATTTTTATCTATGAAATCGAAAGCTGGAAAAAGTTTTAGTGCCAAATTAAAGTTAACAGACGGGAAAATAGAGTTTGAGTTTAAGGGGGTGAAGAAATGAATTTCTTATCGCAATTAGAATATCCAAGCTTCTTTGCTGGAATGTTTGGAGGTTTTTTTCTGTTATTAATAGCATTTGTTGCAAAGAAAAATAAATTTGAAAAAAAGTCAAAAATTAGAGGAGGTAAAAAATGAACAGATGTGATTTTTATGGAATAATAGCCAGTGAACTTAATTTAAAAGTCAAAAAAAATAGAGATGGAGAAGATTTTTCTTCTTTATTTTTTTCTATTGGAGTTAGAGAGGGAGCGGGGCAATATTCATATATTCCATGTGTTGCATACAATAAAGTTGCAAAATTAATCGTTGATTATTGTAAAAAAGATGACTATATTGCAATTGAAGGTAATTTAAGAATATATGAAGCAACGCAAGGTGCAGAAGTTATAAATAGGTTTAATATACAAGTAAATAAAGTTTATTTTATGAATAATCGTGTGAGCGAACCTGAAATGGAAATATTAGATCAAGATGATGAATACATGATAGTAAAAAAATAATAAAAATAAGGGGGATTGAAAAATTCCCCTCTTTTTTTATTTAACTATACCTTGTAAATATATAGTCCATGGAATATAATGGAGGTAGAAAATGGCTATAAAATATTCGGAATACAAAGAAATTTTAGAAAGTAAACTTACAAATTTTTTGGGAAACAAAGAATATAAAGAGTTTTTAAAAGATGGGGCATATAATTATAAATATGATTTTAAAGATCAGGTATCAATTTTTAGTCAATTTAAAAATGCAAGAGCTTGTGCTTCTTACGGATTCTGGAATAAGTATAAAAGATATGTGAAAAGAGGAAGCCAAGGGATTGCGATTTCAAGCAGAAATGATAGGCAATTAAATTATATATATGATATTAGCCAAACTGGAGGTGCTAAAGAATCAAAAATTGAAAATTTCGTATGGGAATTAAAATCTGATGACTTAGAAAAATATTTTAATAATAAAAATTATGGATATTCTTTTCTAAGAAAAGTAGGAGATAAAATAAATTCCAAGGAAGATTTAATAAATAATAAGCATTTCAATTTCATAAAAGACTCAATTTTATATAGAGTATCATCGAGATTAAATATAGGATTAGAAGAAAATAATTTTAGCTATTTAGATGTTCCAAAATCTATGAGTATTTTAGAATTTTCAGAGTGCTGCGAAACAATATGTACTGAGTCAAAAGAGCTTATAAATATGTTAAGAATTGAGATAGAAAGAGGGGTAGAAAATGAGCGAATTGAAGTTTCGAGTAGAGAACGGACAAAAAATAGGCTATCAGATAATAGATGGCAAGAAGCTGACCTATCGGGAGGAAAATGGAATGTGGATTCCAGAAATAGAAATGGAAGAGGAAAAAAGACCGATAGGGAAATGGGGATATATGAGGCTGGATTTCTTAAAGACGAGCAAGGACAAGAGGATCAAGAACTTTTACCGAGAACTTCGCTGGAACATGACTCTATGGAAACATTTGGCGGATATAGAGGAGATAGCGGAGAGTTTCATGGAAATGTACGAACCTCAAGTGCTGAAAGAGCTAGGAGCGACAGAGAATATGAAGTCGACAAATTATATGGATTGGGTTCATTTAGCGACACAAGCGAGAGAAATAGTGAACGAGATGATCGAAAGTCAAATAATTTACGTTTAAATGTAGAAGATGAGGCGATTTATTCAAAAAGATTAGATCAAGATAAAATAATTTCAGAAGAAAAGCAAAAAGAAGTCATAGAACAAATTTCTATGGCTTCTTTTATTGAATCAAATAACAAAAAAAATAATGATATTAAAGTTGATAGAAATAAGGAATTAGAGATATTAGATTCACCTATAAAAGATAAAAGTGATTATTGGATTGTAGAATTTAATGAAACTGGTGAATTTATTGATGATTATAGCGGTCAACAAGTAACAAAGCAGTTGATAAATTTTTTAAGACAAAAAGATATAGATATAAAATTGCAAAATCAACTGCATGGTGAAGATGAGTTCGGAGAAATAACCGATGATTATATAGGATATTTTAAATTTTATTTCGACCATTACGTAGATGGGGAAGTGATTGAACATCATAGAATTGACATAGGCGATGGAAAAGATGTAAATGAACGTGAATTTTCATATATAGAAGAACAAATTGAATTGAGTGAAAAGAACTCGATGAAAGAAAATGATGTCAATAACAAAAATATAAAAATAGGTGATGTTGTAAAAATAAATGACAATGAATATTGGTTAATAAAAAATATTAAAAAATATACAGATATGTATACAGCTCCTATTACATTATATGGATTTGATGCTTATTGGAATGAAACCTTAAAAGACTTTAAATATTCAAATACTGAAAGAATTAAAAATAATAATTATGAAATAGTAAATAATTCAAATAAATTAAGTTCATCTAAAGAAATAAACAATATCCCAAATAAAAATGAAAATATAACAAAAATTAGCGATTCATCATATGATCCGTTAAGCGTAGATTCTGACAATGATGGCATACCTGATCGTTACGACTCTGCACCATTAAATAGTGAAGTACAAAGCATTGGAGATTTGGAAAAGCTAGATAATTTTAGATATTATAGTTCGGAAGAAAATGGCTCATTTTCAGAAAGATTAAACAATAACGTTGAAGCTATATTAATGCTTAATAGGGTAGAAAGTGGAGAAAGAAGCCTTGATTTTTCAGCTCAAGAAGTCTTATCTAAATATGTGGGTTGGGGCGGACTTTCGGAAGTATTCGATACTAGAAAAGAAAAATACACATATGTAAGAAAAATTTTAAAAGAAAATTTGAGCCTTGCTGAATATGACAGTGCTAAAGAAAGTTCTTTAACAAGTTTTTATACACCAAACAAAGTTATTAAGGCTATTTACTCGGGGGTGAAGAGGCTAGGATTTAAAGAAGGAAACATATTAGAGCCTAGTTCAGGTATTGGAAAATTTGTAGGTAACGCTCCTGAAGATATTAAAGGGAAATTTCACCTTGTAGAAGTTGATAATATTTCCCATAGGATTGCTAAACACTTATATCCAAATGCTAAGAATTATCTTGGCGGATATGAAAATACTAATTTTAAGAACGACAGCTTTGACTTAGCGATAGGAAATATACCATTTGGCAATTTTCAAGTTTTTGACAAGGAATATAAAAATAATTTTATGATTCACGATTACTTTATAGACAAGTCCATAGATAAAGTAAGAAATGGCGGAATAGTAGCTTTTATAACCACATCAGGAACGTTAGACAAAGTAAATTCAAAATTTAGGGAACATATAGCTAAAAAAGCTGATTTTTTAGGAGCAATGCGACTTCCAAATAATACATTCAGCGACACTAGCGTAACTAGTGATATATTGTTTTTTCAAAAAAACACGAATAAATCATTTGAAATAGATAATGAAAAGTGGATTAAAATTGCTGAAGATGAAAATGGACTAAAATATAATGAATATTTTATAAATCACCCTGAAATGGTTCTTGGGGAAATGAAAGAGGTTTCAGGTCGTTTTGGATCAGAACTATCTTGTTTGCCTAATTCAACTATTCCAATAGATGATCAGATTATTTTTGCAACTAATAATTTACCTAAAAATGTATTTTCTAATACAAAGGGAATTTATGATGTATCGTATGAAGAAAATGACTCAGAGATAAGACCTTTTTCATATGGAATAAAAAATAATAAAATTTATTATTCAAATACGTTGGAAGAAGTTAAGACTAATAGACCTGAAGCATTAAAAGCAATGATAAGGCTAAGAGACAATTTAAGGCTACTTTATGATTTGGAAATTAATAATAATTCTGATGATGAAGTTGAGGCTCAACGTATTAAAATAAATAGCTTATATGACAGTTTTGTCGATAAAAATGGATATATAAATAAAAAAGAAAATTTAAGTCTTTTCAAAAATGATGATTCTATAGCTATTTTAAAATCTCTTGAAAAATTTGACAATGGAAAATATCAAGGGAAAGCAGATGTTTTTAGCAAAAGAGTAGTAAAAGGAAATTTCATTCCAAATAAAGCAAATAGCATTGAAGATGCTCTTTTAATTTGTATAAATACCAAAGGAAAGGTAGATCTCAAATATATTGCAGAACTTAGAGAAGTAAGCATTGAGTCTGCAAAAGAAGAATTATTAAAAAAGGAATTAATATTTTTAGACCCTGAAAACCCCAAAAATTTTATTGAAAAAACAGAGTATTTATCGGGAGATGTAAAAGCTAAATTAAAAGAAGCAAATTCACTTTCTAAATTTAATTCAGATTATAAAAAAAATTGTGAAGCTTTAGAAAAAGTTGTGCCAAAAGATATAGAGGCAAGCGACATATCCGTAAGATTAGGGGCTTCATGGATTCCGAGCGAATATATATCAGAATTTATAAGTCAAAAATTAAATTTATATTCATTTTCTTATAGCGGATCAGCTGTAGAATACTCAGATGTTAGTTCGAAATGGCATATAAACGATAAAATAAGTTATCATGGAATAGCTAATGAAATAACCTATGGAACACAGCGAATGAAAGCTATCTATATCTTAGAGAAAACTTTAAACTTAAATGAAAATTTAAAAATATATGATACAAAAACAGAAAATGGAGAGGAAATAAAAGTCTTAAATGCTAAAGAAACAATGCTTGTTCGAGAAAAACAAGAAAAAATAAAATCTGAATTTAAGAATTGGATTTTTGAAGATCCACAAAGGAGAAAAAGACTGGAAAGAATATACAATGACAAATTTAATTGTATAGTGCCTAGAAAATATGATGGCAGCAAATTATATTTTAGCGGAATATCTTCAGAAATAGATTTAAGAGAACATCAAAAAAATGTAGTAGCAAGATCATTATTTGGAGGCAATACATTGGTAGGTCATGAAGTTGGTGCGGGAAAAACTTTCTCAGCAATAGCTTCTATTATGGAATCTAAGAGATTAGGGTTTACTAATAAAGCCCTTATAGTCGTTCCTAATCATATAACTGAACAATGGGGAAATGATTTTTTAAAATTGTATCCGAATGCGAATATATTAATAGCAACGAAAAATGACTTTAAAAAAGAAAAAAGACAAGAGTTATTTGGGAAAATAGCAAATGGAAATTATGATGCAGTAATAATATCGCACTCTCAATTTTCTATGATTCCACTATCCGACAAGACGCAAACACGCTTTATAAATGAAGAATTAAATGAGCTAAGAGAAAAAATAAAAAATGCTGATGATAAGTCATATAGCGTAAAACAAGCGATACAAGCTGAAAAAAAATTAAAATCAAAACTTAATAGTTTATTAGACAAATCAAAGAAAGATTTGAATGTTGTAAATTTTGAAGAGTTAGGGATAGATAAATTAATAGTAGATGAAGCACACGAATTTAAAAATCTTCAAATTGCAACATCTTTAAGCAATATAAAAGGAGTTAGCATATCGCCATCTCAAAAAGCTTTTGATTTATATTCAAAATGTAGATATTTAGATGAGGCAACAAACAAAAAAGGGATAATGTTTTTGACTGGAACACCCGTATCCAATTCAATGGCTGAACTTTTTGTTATGCAAAAATATTTACAACATGATCTTTTAAAAGAAAAAGGTCTACTAAACTTTGACTCATGGGTATCTACTTTCGGGGATATAAAAAACACAATTGATTTAAAGGTGGAAGGGACTGGCTATCAGTCGGTTACAAAATTTGCTGGATTTGAGAATGTCCCAGAGCTAATGTTTTTATTTAGGGAAAATTCAGACATATTAACTGCTGATAAATTAAATTTACCAGTTCCTGAACTTGAAAAAATAGTTGTAGAAAGTACAAAAAGTAAAATTCAAGAAGAGCTTTTTCAATCTATTGCTGAAAGAGCAGAAAAAGTCAGAGGTGGTCTGGATAGTCGCATAGATAATTTCTTAGCAATAACTACAGATGGTAAAAAATTGGCACTAGACCAAAGATTGTTAGATTCAAGCCTTCCAGAAAGCCCTGATAGCAAAGTCAACAAAGCTGTAGAAAATATATATAATATATGGAATAAAACATCAGAAAATAAGCTAACTCAAATGGTATTTTGTGATAATTCGACCCCAGACGGAGAATCAGCTAAAAAACTTGGATTTAATGTATATGATGACATTAAGTCTAAATTAATATCAAGTGGTGTACCAGAAAATGAAATAGCTTTTATTCATGACGCAAAAACTGAAATCGAAAAAGATATTTTATTTGACAAGGTAAGAAAAGGAGATATTAGAATTCTTATTGGATCAACTCAAAAAATGGGAACAGGAACGAATGTTCAGGAAAGATTAGTAGCACTTCATAATCTCGATGCACCATGGAGACCAGCAGATTTATCTCAAAGACTTGGCAGAATGGTTAGGCAGGGCAACATCAATAAAAAAGTACAAGAGTTCACATATGTTACAAAAGGGACTTTTGATGCGTATATGTTCCAAACTTTAGAAAATAAACAAAGATTTTTATCCCAAATAATGAATAACGACAACATAAATAGATCTTATAGTGATGTAGATGAAGTTGTTTTAAATTATGCAGAAATAAAAGCCATATGTGCTGACAATCCATTAATAAAAGAAAAGATGGAATTGGAGAATGACATATCTAAAATGGATATAGAAAAATCTGCTCATTTGGCTAATAAAGCAAAATTGGAGATTATGATTTCAAAATTTATTCCTGAAAGGATTAGTTTATTAAAAAGCGATATAGAAAATCTATCTAAAGATAGGCAAAATTTATTGTCTTGTAATAAAAATTTTGAAATAGTTTTAGATGGAATAAAATTTGATAAAAAAGCAGATGCTGGGCAAAAGCTAAAAGAAATAATAGATCGATCTTCTAGCAACGGAAAGGCTATTGGTAAATATAAAAATTTTATACTGACATTAAAAACTAACGAATTTGATAAATCAAAATATTTAGACATAAAAGATAACTACAGCTATAGCGTAACTTTAGGAGAATCGGGAGTTGGAAATATGCAAAAAATAGAGAATGCAATCGAAAATATAGATAAAATCATTAATTCTAAGAAAAGCTTTTTAGAAGATGAAGAAAACTCTCTACAAGATGCTAAAATTCAAGTGAATAAACCTTATGATAAAGATGATATTTATATGGAAAAGCTAAAGAGATTAAAAGAAATAAATTTTACATTTGATAGTGAATATAGCGAATATGACTTATATAAGGCTCAAGAAGATATTATTGAAAAAGCTGAAGAATTTTCAAAATCATTTGAGATAAATTTTTCGGATATAAATAATGTTGAAATTGCAAATAAAAGTGTGTTAGGCAATGATGTAAAATTTGTAGCAGATTTAGAAAAATTTCAATTAAAAACAATATTAAACGATTCAGAAGTAATAGATGTCAAAGAGAATCAATCATTAAAAGATTTTATTGACTTTTCTATAAAACCTTTAAATATAGATGAAAGTTTAAAAAAATTAGTGGCAGAAGAAAAAATATCGGCAAAAGAGCTAGATATAAGTAATTTAGAGATTTAATAATATGGATTTAGAAAAATTTAAACAAGCATATAATAACTTTTTATTAAATGAAGAACTATATATAAAGGTAATTTTATATAAATATCTAGAGCCTAAAAAAATAGAAGATGTTGATAAAATATTTGATTTTATAATGCAAAATTCAATAAATTTACTGTCTGATGATATACTTGAAATAAATGACGAGATTAAGGAAGGAAATTTCTCCAGTAAATCAATTAAACTTATACAATCTATTTATCAAAGCGTTTTTGAACGAATTAATAAATACGAACTTAATGAAATTTTAAGACATTCAACACTAATAGTGGAAAATAGAACACAAGAAGATATAATTTTCTTACAATTTAAAGGTGTTGGCGAAAAGTATGCTATATTGTTTAATAATGACTTAGCTGTTGAAATGTGGTGCTATAATAAGACATATAACTTAGAAATAAAGGAGTCTTCATTGTTTGGGCAAAAATTCTATATGCTAAAAGTATTTGATAATGGAGAATATATCGGTAAATTATTTACCAAGATGATATCTATGACAGATAAAAGGAGATATGAAATAGGTATATTAACTACTCTTGAAGAAAAAGATATCATTTCAGAAAAAGAGGAAGAAAGAAAAAAAGAAAATATTTTGGAAACATCACTTGAAAAGTTTCTAAAATATTTCAATGATATAAAGATCGATAGGAGCTTTGATGTTCTAATGGAATTTAAAAGAGCGAACATAAGGAGTAACAACGATTTTTGTAACATATATTTTCTAACATTTTACAAATTTCTTTTTTCCAGGAAAAATATAGAGGATTTAAAAAATATTAATCATAAAAGTTATTCGGTAGAGGAAATAAGGCAGCTTTTCGCTGAAATAGATAAAATGATTCAAAGGTTAGCTTTATTTTTACAACAGTTTAATACAAACCGAGAATCACTAAATAATGTTATTAAGAGGGCTAAATCTCAAATGGAGGAAAATAGTGTCTGAGGGTCAAAGAAAAGCAACTTTAAAATGGAGAAGAAAAAATAAAAAATATAGTAAATATCTTTCATATAGGTCTACAGCTAAGATGTTTTTAAGAAAATATGCAACTCCAGATGATATTGATGAGCTGATTCAAATTTTAGAGGTAAGAAAAGAAATGGCTAAGAATATAAAAAATATTGATGTAAGAACATTGCCCTTGGCAATCCAACATGATATAAAATGGTTAGAAAGCTTAGATCCTGAAGATTTAAGTTATGGAGATGTTTGGTGCGAATTATATGGATCTATAAATGGTTCGCAATGGGGAGATGAAATTCCAGTAGAAGTAGCAGACTATCTAAGAGAGAAGTATTTAGGAATAACAAGGGAAGATTAGTTATGATTGATTTTAGCAATTGCAAAATAAATAAGTTTAGAGGCTATGGAGGCAATAACGGCTCTAAAATATCTATAATTTATGATAACAATATTTATATGTTAAAGTTTCAGCCTAGGGCGAAAAATAATAAAAAAATGTCTTACTCAAATGGTTGCATAAGTGAATATTTAGGTTCTAATATATTTAATATAATTGGCATTAAAGCTCAAGAAACTATACTAGGAATATATAAGGATAAAATGGTGGTTGCTTGTAAAGACTTTAATACAAATGGGTTTTCTTTAATGGAGTTTGCACAATTAAAAAATCAAATTATAGATAGTTCTGAATCTGGATATGGAACTGAATTAGACTCGATTATAGAAACAATAAATGAACAGACGCTCATAGATCCAAAATTATTAGAATCTTATTTTTGGGATATGTTCATAGTTGATGCTTTAATAGGAAATTTTGACAGGCACAATGGAAATTGGGGTATTCTTGTGAATGAAGATAGACAAATAGCTCTACCTGCTCCTATCTATGATTGTGGTTCATGTTTATTTCCTCAAATTACTGAAAAAGGTCTAGCAGAAATAATAAAATCTAAAGAAGAGATAGAAAATAGGGTATATACTTTTCCAAATTCCATGATAAAAATAAATAATGTAAAAATAAATTATTTTAATTTTTTGCTTAATACAAATAATAAACTCTGTTTAAAATCATTATTTAAAATAGGAAAAAGAATAAACTTATATAAAATTAATAAATTGATTGACAATACTGATTATATGACTGACTTACACAAGGGTTTTATTAAAAAAATTATAAAAGAAAGAAAAGAAAAAATAATAGATTTTGTAATAAAAGAAAGAAGTAGAAATATAGGATTAGAAGAAATGAGGCTCTAAAATCCTTTTTAAGGGGTTTTAATTACAATGTTGATTAGAAAGTATGTTTTAACTATTTAGAGGGCGTATTTGCCCTCTATTTCTTTTATGGAGGTTATATGGAAGCTAATAGAACAAGAAATAATGCTATTTTGTTAAGAGTAACACCAAGTGAAAGATATTTATTTGAAAAACTGTTTTCTGCTAGTAGGTTTGAAAATAGAAATGATTTTGTACTAGCAATGTTAAAAAATGGGAGAATCATAAATCTTTATTATGATATGGATATTATTAAAGATATTAGAACGAATCTTTATCAGATAGGAAACAACATAAATCAAATTGCAAGACGTGCAAATATGGAAAAATCTATAAGTAAACATGATGTTGACTTAATAATAAATATAGGAGATGAAATCAAAGAATGTACAAAACAATTTAAAGAACTATTAAATATTATACCTGGGGGCAAAGATGGCATATACAAAAATATTGAGACCAATTAAAAAAACTCTATCTAGGTCGATTGACTATATAACCAATCCAGAAAAGACAGATAATGGAGTATTAATTAGTTATTTTGGAGTTGAAGGTAAAGATACAGCTGCAAAAGAATTTCAAGAAATTTATAATTTAAATGAAAATAATAGAAAAGAGAATTTAGCAAGACATATAGTTCAATCATTCGCACCTGGCGAAGTAGATCCAATCCAAGCCCATCAAATCGGCTTAGATTTTTGCCAAAAATTTTTAAATGGAGAATATCAATATGTACTAGCAACACACAATGATACAGATCATATTCATAATCATATTATACTTAACAATGTAAGAATGACAGATTTCAAATGCTATAACATAACAAAAGATCATGAGCTTATAAGTAAAATTTCAGATGAAATATGCAAAGAATATTCTCTATCTATAATTGAAAAAAATAAAGATAAACCTATAAAAGGACATAAAAGTTATTATGAAAATATGTGTTTAAAGGCTGGTAAATCATGGAAAGAAAAAACCAAATATGCGATAGATTTATGTATAAATGAAGCTAGCGATTTAAATGAATTTACAGAATTAATGGGAGCTTTGAACTTTGAAGTTGACAATATTAAAAGTGGAAAGTATTTAAAAATAAAACACATATCTCAAGAAAGGTTTATAAGATGTAGTGAAAAAAATTTTGGAGAAGGCTACACTAGGGAAGACATAATAAAGAAAATAAAAGAAAAAAATTTATTATTAAGCAAAACAAAAAACATTAACCCACTTATTCTAGATAAATCAATAGCCAATGAAAAAATAAAAAACCTAGAAGGTGAAATTGAAATTTCAATATTAAATTCTAATAATTTAAACGAATTTCATTCTAGCTTAGAAGATAAAGATATAAAGTTTGATACATTAAACAAAAAAATTAATTTTAGAGATGAAAAAAGCTTTTTACAAGTTCCAGAAAACAAGTTAAATAAAAAATTTAGGTATGATGCCATAATTGATAGTTTTATAAATAAAAAAGAAAAAAAAGATTTCTATAAAAAAGAATTTATACCATATAAAGATATTAATGGACTTAAATATGCGATTGATACTTCTATAAAAAAATCTAGTTCCATATCAGAATTTATTTTAAATATGGAAAAACTCGGATATAAAATTGAAGAAAATAAGAATGAGTTTTGTTTCGACAAAAGCGGATTTTTAAAAAAGATAACTTGCAGAAGTGAAATTTTAGGTACGCATTATACTTATTATGGAATATTTGAAAGAATAAAAAATAAAGATAATAAATTAGAATTTGAAAATCCTGGGCGAATAATTAATGAAAAATATAAAAGTTCGTTTGAAAATAATTTAAAAACTATTACTCAAAATTTAATTATTTTAAATAAATATGGAATGAATACATTTGAAGATATAACAGAAAGAATTGCAATATATAATGAAAACATTGATAGAAATAATATAAATATTTTAAAATTTAAAAATGAAATAAAAGAAATTAGCAGTTCAAATATTTCAGATTTGGATAAAGAAAAACTCATAGCGGACAAAAAACAAATGATTACTGATTTATATAATGAGCAAAAGTTTTTAAAAAATGATTTGAAAGTTTTGAAAAAAATAAAAGAAAATGGAGATAAGTTTCTTGGAAAAAATGAAAAAAAATATTCAAAGAATGAATATAATTTATGAAAAAGATAATAAGAGTTTGAGATATCTCAATAAAAATGCTGCAAAAAAATTTCTTTTAGAAATAAAAAAGGGGGTATTAGGGGTTTCCCTAACCAGTAAAAAAATTTATATTTTTTTATGTTTGTGGATATCCACGAACACTTGCTGGCTAGTCTACAAAACTACCCCAAATACCCCATAAAAACAACTTGGAAATATTTCAGAAATCTACAAGGAAGAATGCTACTTTCAAACAAATATCTAATTAAATTGAAGCAATCTAGTGAGTAATATATAATTAAATAAAGAAAAAATTATACAAGTTTTGAGAGGAAGTGTAGAAATGTAACTATTTGAATAATTACGATTCCAATAAAATAAATTAAAAAACAAGACTAGAAGATTTGCACTCTCCAAAATAAATCTCCCACCAAAAGAAAGGGGATTTAAAGTGTCTTGGACAAAAACTGGAAGATATAACTATCAAGTTCAAATGGAGATAACAACAGATAGGAGGTATAGAAGGTCAAAAAGAGTAACAACAGCATATGAGGGGACACAATTAATAGCTTATTTAAAGAAGCAAGAAATAATTCTTTTAAATGAATTAGAAATTATATCAGGGAAAAAATCTTTTTTAGTTACTGCTGATTTCAAACAAGTTTTTGAACATCACAAAAATAAAAATAAATTAGAAGCAACAACAATTCAATGGTATGAAGATTATCTTAATGGATATATCGAATCTTTCTTTAAAACAAAAGCTTTAGTAGAAATTAAAAAAGGGGATATTGAACAATTCTTTAACTATCTTGATAAAATTACATCTCCTAGAACTGGGAAAAAATTATCTCAGAAGACTAAAAAACATTATAAAACAATAATGCAAACTTTATTTCAGATTTTAGTAGATGCAGAAATAATTTCATCAAATCCAGTCAAGGATATAAAAATAAAAGTTCCTAAACAATCTTTAAAAGATAAATTTTATAATCCAGAAGAAATAAAAGATTGTATTGAAAAATTATCAAAAAAATCAAACACACGACACCAACTTATGTTTTCTCTTTGCGTGTCATATGGGCTAAGACCGTCAGAAATGTATGGGCTAAAATGGAGCAAAGTTAATTTAGAATCTAGAAAAATGACAATAGATCGAGCTTTGACTTATGTAAAAAATAAGGGCTATATTGAAAAAAATACTAAAACCGAAGACGTTAGAGAATTTAATTTAAATAATTATATAGTGGAATTATTTAAAAAACATTTAGATGACGA
Organism: Peptoniphilus sp. GNH; assembly: GCA_021307325.1. Lineage (NCBI taxonomy): Bacteria > Bacillati > Bacillota > Tissierellia > Tissierellales > Peptoniphilaceae > Peptoniphilus > Peptoniphilus sp. GNH. Next base: position 269,713 of record CP089931.1, read on the forward strand.
AATGAAGAAAAAAATAAAATTGAAAAAAAATAAAAGTATAAAAGAGTTTTATGTTTTTACAAATTCTAATATGGAACATTTAAATCAAGGTGTTTTTAGAAAATATTGGAAGAATTTTTGCGAAAAAAATAATATAAGACACGTAGTTCCATATGGTCTAAGACATACAACAGCAACAATACTTGCTTTTAATAATATTCCAATCCCAAATATAGCTCAAGTTATGGGACACACAAATTTATCAACAACAGAAATTTATCTTCATGCTGTAGACGAAGTAAATAATAAAATAAACAACATTATGGAAAATGCCCTACAAATATAGGGCAAATAGTGTTGAAATAGCCAATAAAAGGTGGTGGGATTTTTTTGACATTAAGCGAAAATATAGACTAATTTATACAAATTAGTACAACATACAAAAAAAGTATGGATTGATGAAACCCAGCAATTGCAAGGTGTATCAATCCATACCAATACAGCTAATGGCAGGGGTAGCAGGACTCGAACCCACGACACTTGGTTTTGGAGACCAATGTTCTACCAACTGAACTATACCCCTAAGCACTTAAACATTCTAACAAAAAACATACATATATGCAAGTTTTAATTATTGCGTGATTAGGCATGGTGATTAAATGTATAAAAATTTAAAAGAAAATCAAGTTGAAATTCTATTGTTTATTAAAAGGCACATTCAAACTTATGGCTTTCCGCCGACAGTGAGAGAAATTTCAGAATCTACAAACATAAAATCTACTTCTACAGTTCATATGGAGCTAAAAATTCTTGAAAGCCTTGGATATTTAAAAAGAAGAGGGTCAAAATCAAGAGGTCTTGAATTGAATTTAGATATGGAAGATGAAGCTTTGAAAGACAAAAAGACTCTATCTGTGCCAATATTAAAGCAAATCCAAACGGGCGCTCTTTTAACTTCCATCTCTAATATAAAAGCAACTTATCCTTTAAGTCTTGAAGATGTGAAAGATAAGAAACTCTTTGCTTACGGTCTGGATAGGGATTTTTTGGATCTGGGATTTAAAAAGGGGGACCTTTTATTTTTTGAACTGGCAGATGGGGCGAAATCCGGGCAAATAATTCTATATTTGGATAATTTTGAATATAACCTTGTAAATTACCGAGATGGATTAGAAAATGAATATGAGCTGCTGGGAATTTTAAAATTCGCGCTAAAAAGATATTGATTAGGTTAAACTGCTAAAATTATTACTAACTTCAAATCCGAAGAAGTGTAATAATTCGCTATTTTGTGGTATATTATAAGTTATTAGTAATCTTACGGGAGGGAAAAATGCAATCGATAAAAGAGATTTTTTCAAATGAAGAAAGTTTAATAGATAGCGATGTTGTTGTTGAGGCTTGGATAAAAAATTCAAGAGCATCTAAAAATTTTGGTTTTATAGAAATCAGTGATGGTTCTTGTTACAAGAGCCTACAAGTTGTCTATGATGATAAATTAGAAAATTTTGATGAGGTTCAAAAATTTTCTCTAGCCTCGTCAATAAGGGTAGAGGGAAAATTAGTAAGCTCTCCCGGAGCCAAACAAGCTGTTGAAATTCATGCGACAAATATACAAGAACTTCAAATTGCACAAAAGGACTATCCACTTCAAAAGAAAAGACACTCCATGGAGTTTCTAAGAACAATAGCCCATCTAAGACCAAGGACTAACACTTTTAGTGCAGTTTTTAGAGTTAGATCTGTCTTGGCATATGCAATTCATAAGTATTTCCAAGAAAGGAATTTTGTATATGCTCATACACCTATTATAACGTCCTCTGATGCTGAAGGTGCTGGTGAAATGTTTAGAGTTACAACACTTGATATGAACAACCTTCCAAAGGACGAAGATGGAAAAGTTGACTATAAAAAGGATTTTTTTGGTAAGGAAACAAATCTTACGGTATCAGGCCAGCTTGAAGCAGAGGCCTTTGCCATGGCTTTTAGAGATGTCTATACATTTGGGCCAACCTTTAGGGCAGAAAATTCAAACACTCAAAGACATGCGGCAGAATTTTGGATGATGGAGCCTGAATTGGCATTTGCAGATATAAACGACATAATGGATTCATCTGAAGAAATGTTGAAGTTTGTAATATCATATGTGCTAGAAAAATGTCCAGATGAAATGAATTTCTTTAATTCATTTATAGATAAAGGACTTTTAGATAGGTTAGACAACATTGTGAAATCTGACTTCCAAAGGATAACCTATACAGAAGCGATAGAAATATTGGAAAAATCTGGCAAAAAATTTAACTACCCTGTGAAATGGGGTATAGACCTTCAAACAGAACATGAGAGATATATAACAGAAGAAGTGTTTAAAAAGCCAGTATTTGTAACAAATTATCCAAAAGAAATAAAGGCCTTTTACATGTATGCAAATGATGACGGAAAAACAGTAGCCGCCATGGACCTATTAGTGCCTGGAGTCGGAGAAATAATTGGAGGCTCTCAAAGGGAGCATAGATTGGAAGTTTTAGAAGAAAAAATGAAAGCTCAGGGCATGCATATGGATACCTATAAATGGTATCTGGATCTTAGAAGATATGGCTCGGTAAAGCATGCTGGCTACGGTTTGGGCTTTGAAAGAGCTGTAATGTATATAACAGGCATGAAGAATATAAGAGATGTAATTCCCTTCCCTAGAACGGTAGGAAGTGCAGAATTTTAGGAGATAAAATGAATAATTACAATCCAAAAGATATAGAAAAAAAATGGCAAGATTATTGGGATAAAGATCAGACCTTCAAAAGTGAACCAAACGATAAAAAGAAATTTTATGCTCTTGTAGAGTTTCCATATCCATCAGGTCAAGGACTTCATGTAGGTCATGCAAGACCCTACACAGCTATGGACATAGTTGCAAGAAAGAGAAGATTGGAAGGAGAAAATGTACTCTTTCCCATGGGCTGGGATGCTTTCGGACTTCCAACTGAAAACTTCGCTATAAAAAACAAAATTCATCCAGCCATAGTCACAGAAAGAAATATTGCAAACTTTAAAAAACAATTGAAATCTATAGGATTTTCCTTTGATTGGTCTAGAGAAATAAATACCACAGACCCATCTTATTACAAGTGGACTCAGTGGATATTTTTGCAACTATTTAAAAATGGACTTGCCTACAAAAGCGAGATGCCTATAAATTGGTGCCCGTCTTGCAAAGTTGGGCTAGCAAATGAAGAAGTAGTAAATGGAGCCTGCGAGAGATGCGGCACACAAGTTGAAAGAAGAGTAAAGAGCCAATGGATGCTCAAAATTACAGAGTATGCGCAAAAACTCATAGACGGTCTTGAGGATCTTGACTTTATAGAAAGAGTCAAGACGCAACAAAAAAACTGGATAGGCAGAAGTGAAGGCGCAGAAGTAAAGTTTTTTATAAAGGATTCAGATGAATACTTAGAAATTTTCACAACAAGACCAGATACCTTGTTTGGAGCAACATATATGGTACTTAGCCCCGAGCATCCCTATATAGAAAAGTATAAGGACAAGATTAAAAACTTGGCTCAAGTTAGAGAATACCAAGAAAAATCCAGACTAAAGTCTGACTTTGAAAGAACAGAGCTAGCAAAAGATAAAACAGGAGTGCCACTTGAGGGAATATATGCAATAAATCCTTTGACACAAAAAGAAATTCCTGTTTGGATAAGTGATTATGTCTTAATGAGTTACGGAACAGGCGCTATAATGGCAGTGCCTGCTCACGATCAAAGAGATTATGATTTTGCAAAAAAATTTAATCTGGAAATACTTGCTGTAATAGAAGGAGATATATCAGAAAAAGCCTACACAGACACCCAGGAAGGCACAATGATAAATTCAGGATTTTTAAACGGTTTACAAGTAAAAGATGCCAAGAAAAAAATCCTTGAATACTTGGAAGAAAATAAAATTGGCCATAGACATGTCAACTTTAAACTTAGAGACTGGGTATTTTCAAGACAGAGATACTGGGGAGAACCTATACCTCTGGTACATTGCGATGAATGTGGCTGGGTGCCACTTCCAGAAGAAGAACTTCCACTCTTGCTGCCAGAAGTGAAAAATTACGAACCAACGGCAACTGGAGAAAGTCCTCTTGCAAACATAAAAGAATTTGTAGAGACAACTTGCCCCAAGTGTGGCAAAAAAGCCAGAAGAGAAACGGATACAATGCCTCAGTGGGCAGGCTCATCATGGTACTTCCTTCGCTATACAGACCCTCACAACGACAAAGAGCTTGCTTCGAAAGAAAATCTTGAATACTACATGCCAGTAGACTGGTACAACGGAGGAATGGAACACACCACTTTGCACTTGCTCTATTCCAGATTTTGGCACAAATTCCTCTACGACCAAGGAATAGTAAACACCAAGGAACCCTATATGACCAGAACATCACATGGGATGATTTTGGGAGAAGACGGCACAAAAATGTCAAAATCCAGAGGCAATGTAATAAATCCAGACGACATAGTAGAAGAATTTGGAGCAGATACACTTAGAGTTTTTGAGATGTTTGTAGGAGATTTTGAAAAAGTTGCGCCTTGGAGTACCAAGGGAGTAAGAGGAGCAAGAAGATTTTTGGAAAGAGTTTGGAGTCTTAGAGATTTGGTAGATAAAAATCAAAAAGGGTATAGCAAAGAGCTAGAAACCAAGATACACCAAACAATAAAAAAAGTATCAAATGACTATGAAAATCTCAAAGCAAACACAGCTATAGCAGCTCTTATGGAATTGTTAAATGAATTTAACGCCAAGGGCAAGATATCTCTAGACGATTTTCTGACTTATTTGCTGCTTTTAAATCCAGTTGCTCCTCATATAACAGAGGAACTCTACCACGAATACTCTGGAGATTACCTAAACAAACAAGCTTGGCCTAAATACTCAGAAGAAAAATGCCTTGAATCCACCATTGAACTTCCAGTACAATTCAATGGCAAAGTCAAATTTTTGGTTAAAATCAAAAGAGATGAGGACAAGTCTGAAGTAGAAAAAATTGTAAAAAATAACGAAAGTTTTAAATCTAATCTTGGAGACAAAAATATAGTAAAAGAAATATACGTACCAGGAAAGATTTACAATATAGTTGTGAAATAAAAAGTAGAGGCTCTTAAATGGGCCTCTATTTTTTACACTTTTCATTTCACTATTTTTTATAAAACGTAATAATTATTATGACACTTTGTATAAATTGTTAAAAAAATCTGAAAAATTTACTAAAAATTGATAAAAATTGGATAAAGCACTTAACAAGATGATGAGAAAAACTTAATAATGTGGTAAACTATAAGTACATAAATGCGAATGCGCAGAAAGGAGAATCTATATGTTAAAAAAGAAAGTTTTAGTAGCTTCCTTGGGAGCAGTGCTTGCAGCATCGACTTTTTCAAACTCATATGCTGCAGTATTCTCTGATACCACAAACTCTTGGACAAAAGACTATGTGGATTGGGCAAGCAACAAAAATCTTGTAATAGGTTATTCAGACTCTAGCTTTAAGCCTAATGCCTATGTTACAAAGGCAGAATTTTATAAGATGGTCAATCGTCTTATGGGCTACTCCAAGAAGGCTCCACTTAGTTTTTCGGATGTAGGAGTAGGAAATTGGTATTATGAAGAAGTGGCTCTTGGTGTTTACGCTGGATACATTTCTGATTCAAGAGGAAATTTAAATCCTAATGAACCAATTTCAAGAGATGAAGTAGCAAGAATCCTAGCTTATATCTATGGACTTGGAAACAACTCATCTTTGGCTGAAATCTTTTCCGACTCAGCCCTTATAACAAACAAGGGAGCGGTTGGAGCTTTAGTAGGCAAGAAGGTTCTAAATGGCTATCCAGACAGGACATTCAAACCACAAGCAGCCGTAAAAAGAGGAGAAATTGCAAAAATTCTTTATTGCTCTAACAAAAACATAGCAGAGGTAAAGGAAGAAGCTAAAAAGCCAAGCTACTCACCATACTACTATGGATACTATGGAGCAACAGCAGCTGAATTGAATGCTTTAAAATCTGCAATTGCAGACGGAAAAGTAGTCCTTGCTAACGCTGAAGACAAATACATTTTCACACAAACAAGCAAGGCAGATCTTGAAAAGGCTGTAAAAGAAGGCGAAACAGCTTATAACAATGCTTACAATGGCTATTATTACAACGGAAAATATTATTACAATGGATATTATTATGACGGATACTATAATAATGGCTTTGTTACGTTAGACGATGCAAGGCATTTTATAGAAAATCAAGGTATAACTTATGATGCTTCCTATGTAGAAAGAGCATCAAATGGTTACTACTACTTGACAACTAAATTTGAAAATATTTATGGTAGCAGATATGGATATTATTACTATCCAGAATATTATAGAAACTGGACATGGTATACAAACTTTGACACCTTCTATGATAACTACAAGGCATATTTCAACTATGACAGAGATTATGCTTACAAGGTATGGTCCAACAATGGATACTATTATAACGGATGGTATGGTTACGGTTCAGATTATGTAAATGCTGCAAGAAAAGCTATAGAAAAAGCAATTGCCAATGTAGCAAAAAAACCTGAAGTAACACCTGAACAACTTGAAGCTAAAAAAACAGAAGGAAAAACGGCGATAGATGGTCTGACCAAGTTAGACCAAACAGATGCTCAAAGCTATAAAACAAAAATAGCAAATGCTACAAGTCCAGAGGAAGTTGAACAACTTGTAGCTCAAGCTAAGCAAAAGGTTAAAGATCTTGAAACTGCTATAGCAAGTGCTAAACAAGCAATATCGTCTTTTGATGCAAAATTTACAAAAGAAATTAATGAAACTAACTATGAGGGAAATGTTGATACTGTAAAATCTGCAATTACAGCACTAAAAGGATATGATTTTGAAACAGTTACTACAAGTGCTACAAATGATATAAATAATGCTGTAACATTACTCAATGAAGCTCTTAAAAACTTTAAGGAAAAATCCACAACTCCAACAACTGGTGAAGATAGTGCTACAACTGGATCACAAGGAGATTCTAATACAGAAACTACAGCAGAAGGAGCAGGTTCAACCGGACAAACAAATAATCAAGGACCAGATGCTTCTGCAGGTTCACAAACTTCAGAATCAGAAACACAACCACAAGGTTGAGTAAAAAAGGATTGCGAAAAGCAAGTCAAAATAAAAACCAGAGAGGTATTATGACTTCTCTGGTTTTTTGTTGTGTTTTAAAGAGAATACCAAAAATGCCATGGCCTTTACAATTTAACCTCTAAGCTTTTAAAGTCTGTGTATATTACAAGGCCGGGGATTTTTGAAGGATGCCTTTTTATAAATTTTCTGTCTGTGTAGACAACTTCGCCCCTTCTTGCATCTTTTTGTTTGGAGTTTTCAAGTGCCAATTGGCCAGCATATTCTATGTCTTTTCTTGTGAGTTCTTGACCCATATTTTTTATCACAACATGGGCGCCGGGACCTTCCTTAATGTGAAACCATGTATCTCCAGGTTTGGCAATTTTTAGGGTGATTTCTTCGTTTTGTCTATTATTGCGACCCAATAAAATTTGAAAACCAGAAGGACTTTTTAAGTTCTCATATTTTTTTTCGTGAGACTTATTTTTGAAAGTAGATTTTCTCAAAAGACCTAACCTTCCAAGTTCGGCTCTGATTTCTTCAAGGTCTTCCTTGTATTTTGCAAGTTCGATATTTAAAAGGGCTTGGTCAAGATAGAGTAAAAGAGCCTTGGCTCTTTCAATTTCATCATTTAGGCGACTGGCAGCTGTTTTCAATTTAGAATATTTTTTATAATAAACTTGGGCGTTTTGAGCTGGATTTAATTTTATATCTAAAGGCACTTTTATCTCTTCTAAATTTTCTGAATAAAAATTTTCTAAAAAGACATGATCTGATCCTCTTGGAATTTTATGAAAATTTGCAGATATTAGGTCTGCATAGACCTTATATTTTTCTCTGTCCAGGGCTTCGTTTAGTTCCCCGGCCTGTTTTTCTAATTTTTTTTGAGTTCTTTCTATTATTTTTTCTATATTTTTCGAAAGGTCTGAGCTTTTTTGACTTATACCTGCAAGTTTAGACCTTTGTTTATAGTAGTCATCTAACATTGGAGATACCTTGGTATATGTCTTAAGGTCCTTTATATCTAAGTTTACAATTTTTATAATCTCAAAATCTTTTTTGCCATTATATAAAAATGAACTGGGATAATAAGAATTATTCAATAAAATTTCTTGTAGTTCGAAAAATTTATTTTTTAAGATTTTCTTCGTTTCGGCATCCAAAGAAAGTATAAGGTCTTTTGAAGATAAGTTTAAAAAGGCGGAGATTTCTTCGATTAAAAGAGGGGAAAAGCCGGTGAAATTTTTCAAGAAAAAATTTTTAAGGCTGGACTCTTTTTTTTCTTCTAATAAATTTTCAAAAGTATCTTCGTCAATTTGACTCGGATCAAGTCCATTAGAGATTACTAAAGGGTCATATATTTTTCCGGGCATAATTGCTCTTACTCTGTTTATAAGGGGGCTGATTCTTTTTATAGAATCTATTATCTTCATATTTTCATCTGTCAAAACTATATTGGAATGTTTACCCATTATCTCTACGAAGAGAAATTTGTCGACTTCTTCGTAAAATTCATTTTTCACTTTTACTATAAATTTTATTATCCTATCTGTTTTTATTTGTTCTATGCCGCACAAAAGCCCGCCTTCTAAATGTTTTCTCAAAACCATGCAAAAACTCGGAGGAGTCATGGGGTTTTGGGCTTTTTCTTTTGAGAGATAGAGCCTGGATTCAGATGGGTTTACTGAAATTAAAACTTGATTTTTTTCTGTGCCAGAAAAATGTAATCTTATTTCACTTTCATTAGGTTGATATATTTTTATTATTCTTTTATTTAAAATTTCTTCATCCAATTCGGATTTAATAGCTCTTAGGACTAGACCGCTGTATGCCATTTTATCGCCTCCTAATTTAAAAAGTAGCATGGATATATTGTACCATTAATTGTATAATTTAATATGGTGATGTTAATGAGAAGTATGACGGGTTATGGAATGGGTTTGTTCCAAAATGAAAATTATTATTTTAAGGCTGAGATAAAGTCTGTAAATTCAAGATTTTCAGAATTTAACATAAGAATGCCCAAAAGTTTGATTGGACTTGAAGATAAAGTTAGGAAATTTTTAAAAAGTGAAATTCAAAGGGGCAAGGTTGATGTGTTTATAAATTTCAACAATTTTTCTGTTGGAGAATCTGCCATTCAAGTGGACTTAAATCTTGCCAAGGCTTATAAGGATGCTCTTTTGAAATTAAAAGAAAATTTGGGTTTGTACTCTGAAGTCAATTTGTACGATATTTATAACATGCAAGGAGTTTTAAATACAGGCATGGATAGTCTGGATTTGGATTCTGTTTGGCTAGCTTTAAAATCAGCTCTAGAAATTGCTCTCGAGGCTTTTGTAAGCATGAGGGAGAAGGAAGGTCTAGCTATAAAAAAGGATTTTCTAATAAAGCTTGACGATGTAAGGGAGGATGCCGAATTTATAAAGGAAAAAGCTCCGTTTGTATTAGAAGAAAATAAGGCCAAGCTTAAAAATAATATAGAAAAAAATCTCTCAAAGGAAGAAGTGGATCTTCCAAGGCTTACAACTGAACTTGCGCTCATGTGCGACAGACTTTCGATAGATGAAGAGATTACTAGGATTTTTTCCCATATTGATCAGTTTAATGATATAATTAAAAGAAATGACTCTATAGGTAGGAATTTAGATTTTCTGGTTCAGGAACTAAACAGAGAGGTTAATACCATTGGCTCAAAAACATCTGATATAGAAATTTTAAATAGAGTTGTAGCTTTAAAGACTCACATTGAAAAACTTAGAGAGCAATTACAAAATATAGAATAGGATGTGAAATTTTGTCAAAAGGTTTCTTATTGGTTTTATCTGGACCGTCGGGCAGCGGAAAGGGTACAGTTTCCCAAGCCTTAATGAAAAAAAATGACGACATTGTATTTTCGACTTCTGTAACAACTAGAACACCGAGACCTGGAGAAGTTGACGGAGAAAATTATTTTTTTGTCGATATTGAGAAGTTTGAAGATATGGCAAAAAATGGCGAACTGTTGGAGTACGCCTTTGTTCACACGAATTATTACGGCACTCCCAAAGATTTTGTATTTAACGAAATTGAAAAAGGGGAGATTGTGCTTGTGGAAATTGATGTGCAAGGCGCCTTGCAGATCAAGAAAAATTATAAGGATGCCATATTTATTTTTTTGATTCCACCAACTATTGATGAACTTAAACAAAGGCTTACAAATAGGGGAACGGAGACTGAAGAGGAGATAAATGTACGATTTGCAAATGCATTTAAGGAGTTGGACTTTGTCGGAGAATATGATTATTTTATTATAAATGACAAGGTTGAGCAGGCTGTTCATAATATCGAAACTATAATTGAAGCAGAAAAACTTAGAGTTAAACGTCATAATGATATAAAAAGAGAAATTTTAGAGAGGAGAAACAATTAATGCTAATTCCATCTTTTTCGGAAATAAAAGAAATTACAAATTCAAGATACGCCTTGGTCATGTTGGTATCTAAGAGAGCTAGGATTATTTCAGAGGGAAATCCTACCTTTGTAGAAAGCGAAAATCCTAACCCTGTGACACTTGCTATGAAGGAAATTTTAGAAGGCGATATCAAATTCGGACAACCCATGTCGGATAAGGCCTATGCTGAAAAAATTGAAGCACAAAGAGAAGCCAAATTAGATATTTTGCTAAGCCAAGAAAAGGACGATGAGGAAGAAGAAAGTGCTTACTAATAAAAACATCATTCTGGGTGTGACAGGAGGAATAGCAGCATATAAGTCTTGTGAAATTTGCTCTCGACTTTCAAAATTGGGCGCAAATGTCAAAGTTATAATGACTGATGCTGCTCAAAAGTTTGTAAGTCCTTTGACCTTTCAGACTATGTCATCAAACCCTGTCTACATAGATATGTTCAAGGAGCTTGATAAGGTTGAAGTCGAGCATATAGCCTTGGCTAAGTGGGCAGATATTATTGTAATCGCTCCATGCTCGGCAAATACAATTGCAAAATTGGCAAATGGATTTGCTGATAATATGCTTACTACTGTAACCTTGGCATCTAGAGCAAAAAAACTTATAATACCTGCTATGAATACTGGCATGCTTGAAAATAAAGCTACTGTAAGAAATATGGACATCTTGAAAGAAGATGGATTTTTTATAAGCGAAACTCAAGAGGCCTTGTTGGCATGTAAAGATGTAGGTAAGGGCAAGATGCTAGAGCCTATCGATATTGTTGATTTGATTGAGGAAGTCTTAAGTGAAAAAGACATGGCTGGAAAGACTATTACAATAACAGCTGGGCCCACCAGAGAAGCCTTAGACCCTGTTAGGTTTTTGAGCAACTATTCTTCTGGCAAAATGGGATACGCCTTGGCAAGAGAAGCTTTACATAGGGGAGCAAGGGTAAATCTTATATCTGGGCCAACAGCTTTAAATCCGCCAAGAGGGGCTAATTTTATCCCAGTAAATTCGACAGAGGATATGTTTAAGGCCTTGGAAAGTTATTTTGCAGAAACTGATATTTTGATAAAATCAGCGGCACCTTGTGATTTTACTCCTTTGACTTTTTCTGATGACAAAATCAAGAAAAAAGAAGAAAATATGATTTTAGAACTAAAGAGAACTCCGGATATTTTGAGCCATTTTGCAGCTATTAAGGGAGATAAAATAATTGTAGGATTTGCAGCTGAGTCAACAAACGTAAGAGAGTATGCTCGTGATAAGATGAAGAGAAAGAAAATGGATTTGATTGTTGCAAATAATATAACTGCTAAGGGAGCGGGTTTTGCTTGTGACACTAATCAAGTCATCATCATAGATAAGGATGGAAGAGAAGAAGACCTTGAAATGATGACTAAAAAGGATTTGGCAGGGGTCATTCTAGATAGAATTAAGAAGCTAGACTTATTTTAGTTTTGGGTTTCCAAGCTAGATAAACTAGCTTTTTTAGGTTGTATTTGAACTAATATGCTTGGAGATTTGTTATGGAAAAATTTGTTCAAGTTTTTATAAAAACTAAATATGGTGCAATAGATAGAAAGTGGACATATAAAATTCCAGATTTTTTACAAGAAAATATATTTCCAGGTCAGAGAGTTCTCGTACCTTTCGGAAAGGGAAATGTCCCGACACTTGCTATGGTCTTAGCATATACAGATACAGACGAGTCGGATTTTCAAGCCAAGGAAATTTTAGATTATATTGATCCAGAGCCGATTCTCACAAAGGATCTTATAGACTTGGGAATTTTTATGCACAATACTTATCTTATTGGGCTATCTAAGACATTTATGCCTCTTATGCCTCCTGGAGACTTCAAAGAAATTTGGCATGAAATTTCTCCTGCTGATGGCTGGGAAACAGACGAGGAAGTAAAACATATTTTAAAGGGCAAGTCTATGCTTATAAAATTTTCGGAGTTAGGACAAGAAAAGGCGCAAATAAAAAGACTAATAAAAGAAAAGAAGTTAAAATCAAAAATTGTAGTAAAGAGCAAAAATACTTTTAAATACGAAAAATATTTGAAGCTCACAAGTGATATTTCAAAAGAAATAAAAGACTTAAAGCTTACGGACACTCAAGAAAAAGTAATAGTTTTGCTAAGAAAAGGGGAAATTTCAAGAAAAGACTTGATGGCGAGATTGGGGATTTCTCAATCACCGATAAATTCTCTAGAAAAGAAGGGTCTTATTCAGCTTTACGATAAAAAGATTTTAAGAACAGGTAAAAAAGATTACGAAAATGAAAAGAGATTTCCTTTAAATATAGAACAAATAAGAGCCATAGACGGAATAAAAAATTCGCCTAAGAGCATAAATTTGCTAAAGGGCATCACAGGCTCTGGAAAGACTGAGGTTTATTTAAGACTTACAGAAGATGTAGTAAAAAGAGGCGGGCAAGTAATAGTTCTGGTTCCAGAGATATCTTTGACTCCACAGATGATCGAAAGATTTAAAAAAAGATTTGGAAACAAAGTTTCTGTTATGCATTCTAAGATGTCTAAAGGAGCAAGATTTGACGAGTGGTCAAGAATAAAGTCTTCGGAAGTGTCTGTACTTGTAGGAGTGAGGTCTGGGATTTTTGCACCTTTTGAAAATTTGCAATTAATCATAATTGATGAGGAGCACGATTCGTCTTATAGACAACACTCATCCTTGAAATATGACACTTATGAAGTGGCTAAAAAAAGAATAGAAATATTAGGAGGCAAGCTTTTAATAGGCTCTGCAACACCGTCTGTGGAACGCTATTATGAAGCTTTGAATGGAAAGATTGGGCTTTTTGAATTGAATTCAAGGGCTGGTCTCCAAGCAAAATTGCCAGAGGTTAGACTTATAAATATGACTCAGGAGCTTTTTGCAGGCAACACTTCGATTTTTTCAAGAGAACTGAGATTCAAGCTTGAGGATAACTTCAACTCAGGCAATCAATCCATTTTATTTTTGAATAGACGAGGATATTCAAACTTCGTATCGTGTCGGGAGTGCGGATATGTGGTGAAGTGTGATTCTTGCGATATCTCTATGAGTTATCATAAGACCATTGGAAGGTTGAGATGCCATTATTGTGGAAAAACTAAACCCTTGCCAAAAGTTTGTCCTTCATGTGGGTCCAAATATATAAAAAGTTTTGGAGTCGGCACTCAACAAGTTCAAGAAGAGGTAAAGAAGATATTGCCTGCTGCAAAAATTTTGAGAGTTGATAGAGATACAGTTGGGGCAGGAGATTTTTTTGACAAGTCATTTGAGGATTTCAAATCTGGAGCTTATGATATCATGATAGGAACGCAAATGGTTGCAAAAGGACACGATTTTCCAAATGTAACTTTGGTAGGTGTCGTAGCAGCTGACTTGTCTCTTTATGTTTCAGATTTTAGAGCGCATGAACAAACTTTTCAGCTTTTGACACAAGTTTCTGGAAGGGCAGGCAGAGGGCGAAAATCGGGCGAGGTAATAATTCAGACATATAGTCCGGACGATTATAGCATTAAAGCCTCTGCTGATACGGACTATGAGGAGTTTTTTGAAAAAGAAATAAATATTAGAAAACTCTATGATTACCCGCCTTTTTCAGCGATTTTTACTATTTCATTTGCAAAAGATGAACCTATAAATTTGGAAAACATTGCCTTGCAAGTTTTAAGTGAAATAGGACAGGAGATAAAAGGGTTTAAAACGTCTTATACAAAAGTAATAGATATGCCCAAAATTAAAGATGTATATAAAGTTAAATTTCTATTGAAATGCAAGCGTGAGAATTCAGATATGTTATTATCAATTATAAAAAGGGTAAAAGAAAGAAACGAAGATAATTTGGCAAATGAAAAAATTTATATAGATGTTGAATATGATTGAGGTGAAAAGATGGCTATTAGAAATATAAGACAAGTTCCAGATCCAATTTTGAGAAAAGAATCAAGACCGGTTGAAGTTATTGATGATAGGATTAAGGAATTAATAGAAGATATGATGGACACCATGTATGCAGATAAGGGTGTAGGACTTGCAGCAGTTCAAGTTGGAGTTAGGAAGAGAATATTGGTAATTGATGATAGAGAGGGCAACGTTTATAAGATGATAAATCCTCAAATTGTTTTTCATGAAGGCTCTGAGACTGGGTTGGAGGCTTGCCTATCTGTGCCTGGTTTTCAAGGAGAAGTGGAAAGATATAAGAAACTAAGGATGAAGTTTTTAGACGAAAATGGAAAAGAACAAGAAGTAGAGGCTGAGGATTTTCTTGCAAGAATAATGCAACATGAATTAGATCACTTAAATGGAGTAGTTTACACCGATAGAGCAGATAATGTTATCAAGCAAGGACAAGGAGAAGAACATAAATGAAGATAGTTTTTATAGGAACACCATCTTTTGCAGCTACAGCCTTGGAGGCCCTTGCAGCTAAGTACGAGGTGGCACTTGTTGTGACTAGGCCATCGAAGCCGAGGGGAAGGAGCAAGACCTTGATTGATCCAGAGGTTAAGCAGACAGCGGATAGACTTGGCTTGAAAGTTATTCAACCAGAGTCGATAAATAAAGAAGAAGCGATAGAAAGCCTAAAAAAAGCAGGGGCAGATATATTTGTAGTTGCAGCCTATGGAAAGATAATCAAAAAAGAAGTTTTAGAAATTCCAAAGTATTTTGTAAACATTCACGCATCCCTGCTTCCCAAATATAGAGGGGCAGCACCAATAAATAGGGCAATTATGGATGGTGAAAAAGTTACAGGCATTTCTATAATGAAGGTAGAAGAAGGTCTTGACACCGGCGGAGTTTGTCTAAAAAAAGAAGTTGAAATTAAAGATAAGAATGCCGAAGAATTGGAAAATGAACTAGCAGAAATAGGCGCACAATTAATTTGTGATTTTGTCGAATTAGCAAAAAAAGACGAAGTAATTTTTACGCCTCAAGATGACTCTGAGGCTACTTATGCGGATAAGATATCAAAAGAAAATGGTAAGCTTGACTTTAAAAATATGACCGCAGAACAAGCCCTACATTTAATAAAGGGACTTTCTCCCAAGCTAGGAGCCTTTGCATCCATAGGCGACAAGGTCTGCAAATTTTATAACGCAAAATTAGTAAAACAAAAAGGAACTCCAGGACAAGTGCTTTCTTCTAGAAAGGAGCTTGTTATTGCTTTTAAGGAAGATGCCTTATCAATACTAGAAATCCAAGCCCCGGGCAAGAAAAAAATGGATATAAAATCTTTTTTGCTTGGAAATAAAATTGCAGAAAATGAGGTGTTTGAATGATGCCATACTATATGTACGGTTTAAATTTTTCCTACATGATATATCTTTTACCAGGACTTATTCTGGGTCTAATTGCTCAAGCAAAAATTTCGTCCGCTTATAGAAATTATATGGAAATCAGATCCAAATCAGGTATGAGTGGACTAGAAACAGCTAGGAAAATTTTAGACAAAAACGGTCTGTATGATGTAAAAATTGAAAAAGTAGCAGGCCAATTGACAGACCATTATGATCCTAGAGATAAGACGGTAAGACTTTCAAGCCAAGTCTTTCAATCCGAGTCTTTGGCAGCGGTATCCATTGCAGCCCACGAGGTTGGACATGCCATCCAAGATGCTCAAGACTATAATTTTTTAAGATTTAGAAATTCGATACTTCCGCTTGCGAATTTTGGCTCTAGATTTTCTTTTATTTTAATATTTATAGGATATGTTTTGTCTTTGGGCGATGGACTTGTAAAAATCGGTATAGCTCTTTTTGCGGTTACTGTACTTTTTCAATTCTTGACACTCCCAGTTGAAATCAATGCTAGCAAAAGAGCCTTGGTGCAACTAGAGGATGTCGGCATTTTAGATGATGAAGAAATAGATGCAAGCAAGCAAGTGCTTTCAGCAGCAGCACTTACCTATATTGCATCTACAATAACTGCCATCGGATCTTTATTAAGGCTTCTAGCTATATTTGGTGGAAGGGACAACAGAAGATGAAGATAAGAAAAACTGCTCTCGAACTTTTAATGAAAAGTCTCTATGGCAATTATTTTTCCCAAGACCTTTTGGAAGGCCAAAGGGGGAATTTTGATTCCAGGGACTTTAATTTTTTGCAAGAATTATTTTTGGGAACTTTAAAAAACTCCATATATTTAGAATATTTGATAAGTAAAAAATCAAAAATACCCGTTAAAAAAATTCAATTGCCTATCTTAAATATAATAAAATTAGCCTATTATCAAGCTGTATTTTTGGATAGGGTGCCTAATTATGCCATAGCAAATGAAAGTGTAAAGCTTGCTAAAAAATATGGCAACAAGGGCGCGGCAGCTTTTGTAAATGGTGTGGTGAGATCGTTTTTAAGAGAAGAAAACAAATTACAAGAGCCGGATATAAAAGATGATATAAGCAGGTTATCTATAAAATATTCCCAAGAAGAAAATTTTACGGAAATCATAGTCGAAAAATACGGATATGAATTTGCAAAAAAAATGTTTGCGTCTTTGAATGAAAGATCGAATTTGAATGTAAGATATTCTTTTTGGAAAATTTCAAGAGAAGATTTTGAGGATAAATTGAGAAGTCTGGGTTATGAATTTGAAAGATCTAAGCTTACAAAATCAGGCTATAGGATTTTAAATCCGACAGGCATTTTTCAATCGGATCTTTATACAGAAGGATATTTTTATGCTCAAGATGACTCCTCTATACTAGTTTCAGAAATTCTAAACCCCCAAAATGCTTGTCAAATTTTGGATATGTGTGCTGCTCCTGGAGGCAAGGCAAGCCATTTAGCAGGCCTTATGGGTGGCAAGGGTCAAGTGATAGCTTTTGATAAAGATAAGAAAAAGGTGGATTTGATAAAAAAGAATATGAAGAGACTGGGTCTTAGGAATGTGCAAGCTTCAGTGGGCGATGGTTTACATTTCAAGGAAGAACTAAGAGAGTCCTTCGACTATGTGCTTTTAGATGCACCATGTAGTGCTCTGGGTCTTATGAGAAGATTTCCAGAGATAAAATACAAAAAAAATTTGGATGATATTAAAGAATTGGCAAAGATTCAAGCAAAACTTATAAAAAATGCAGGAAAATACTTGAAAAAAGGTGGTTTTCTAGTATACTCAACTTGCACGATTACAAGCGAGGAGAATGAAAAAGTAATAAATGGCTTTTTGAAAGAAAATGCCGATTTTTCTATCGATAAAATTGGAGATAAAGATTTTTTGAGGATTTTTCCGCAAGATTTTAAGTCGGATGGATTTACTATTACAAGGTTGGTAAAAAATGGATATAGGATCTCTGAATGAGGAAGAACTAAAGGCATATTTGACTGGATTAGGAGAGCAGCCATTTAGGGCAAGACAAATTTTTCAAGCTATTCATAAGGAAAATGTGCTTTCGATAAATGATATGACAACTCTCTCAAAAAACTTGAGGTCAACTCTTTTAAAAGACCAGGATTTGGACAAGCTCAGTATCTTAAAAGAATATAGATCAAAAGTAGATGATTCTGTAAAATTGCTTTATGAGCTAGCCGATAAAAACATAATAGAAGGCGTTCTTATGAAGTATAAGCATGGCTATTCTCTTTGCCTATCTACTCAAGTAGGCTGCAGGATGGGGTGTTCTTTTTGCGCTTCAACTAAAGAGGGGCTTGTCAGGAATTTGACACCTTATGAGATGTGCCAACAAATTTATAGGGTCGAAAGAGCCTATGGAATTAATATATCTAATGTAATTTTGATGGGTTCTGGAGAACCTCTTGACAATTATGACAATGTTGTAAGGTTTTTTGATATAATAAACTCGAAAAATGGAAAGAACTTATCTTTGAGAAATATAACCTTATCCACAAGTGGTTTGGTAAATAGAATATATGACTTGGCAAAGAGAAAAGAAAAGGTGAACTTAGCGATTTCTTTGCACGCCAGTAGAGATGATTACAGAAAAGAAATCATGCCTGTTGCACGGCGCCATTGTATAGAAGAGATTGTTTCTGCGGCTAAGTTTTATTCTGAGCAGACATCAAGTAGAATAACTTTTGAATATACAGTTATAGAAAACTTAAACAACACAGATGCAGATGTTGAACGACTCTCAAAGCTTTTAAGCGGCTTTAGGAGCCACATAAACCTGATTCCTTTAAATCCAGTTGATGGATTTAAGGGTAGAGGATCTGGCAGAAGAAGCATGGAGATATTAAAAGACAAGTTAGAAAAAAGAGGGCTTTCCGTTACAATAAGAAGAAGCCTTGGCGTTGATATAAATGCGTCTTGTGGTCAATTGAGAATTAAACATTTAACTAAAGAGGTGGATTTTTGAAGTTCATAGGTAAAACTAATCGAGGAAATGTCAGAAAAAACAATGAAGACTCACTTTATATTTCTTCGGGTAATAAAAAATTTTTTATAGTCGCAGATGGAATGGGAGGTCATCTAGCTGGAGAAGAGGCATCCTTAATGGCGACTAGCACTATTTCTGAAGAGCTAGAGAAAAAAGATTTTTCGAGCTTGGATAATTTAGAAGAAGGGCTTGTAGACGCCATAAATTTAGCAAATAAAAAAATTTTTGAGAAATCAAAAGCTGATGAAAATTTCAGGGGTATGGGTACAACTCTATCAATTTTATATTTTTTCGATGGATATATAGTTTTTGCCAATATCGGAGATTCGAGAATTTATGAGTTCAAAGATTCTTCTTTAAAATTATTGACAAGAGATGATTCTTTTGTGAATTATTTAGTTGAAATTGGGGATATAACAAGTGAAGAGGCTGCCCACCATCCAAAGAAAAATGTGTTGACCAAGGCTCTGGGCACTTCTGAAAAAATTGAATTTAATATATTTTCAAAAAAGATTGCAGGAGATGAAAAATACCTTTTATGCTCAGATGGACTTAGCAATATGGTCGAAGAGAACGAACTAGAAAAAGCTCTTAAATGCGACGATGTAGAAAAATCTGGACAGTTATTGGTAAAAGAAGCATTAGATAACGGAGGATTAGACAATATTACACTAATTATTATAGATACAAAGCAGGTGGATAATGATAGGTAAACTTCTAGGAAACAGATATGAGATTCTTCAAAAGATAGGTACTGGTGGAATGGGCGATGTTTACAAGGCCCATTGTCATAAGTTAGATCGTATTGTTGCTATTAAAATTTTAAAAATTGAATACAATGATGATATGAACTTCATAAGGAAATTTAGAAGAGAATCACTTGCCGCTGCTAGTATTTCTCATCCCAACATAGTAAGCATTTATGATGTTGGGAGTGAAGAGGTTGATGGACAACAGATTCACTATATAGTTATGGAGTATATTGATGGTAAAACTTTAAAGGAAATTGTAAATTCGGAAGGTCCTCTAAAACAATCGACCTGTTTGAATTACACTATCCAAATTGCCGAGGCTCTTAAAGTCGCCCATGCTAAAAAGATTGTCCACAGAGACATAAAAAGCCAAAACATAATGGTAACAAGGGATGAAAGAGTCAAGGTAACTGATTTTGGCATAGCTAGAGTTGCAGATAACTCAACCATGACTGCTACAAATGCTGTTATGGGATCAGTTCACTATTTTTCCCCCGAACAAGCTAGGGGAGCTAAAGTAGATAACAGAAGTGATATATATTCTTTGGGTATAGTCCTTTTTGAGATGTTAACTGGCAAGGTGCCTTTTGATGCCGATAATCCAGTATCTGTGGCCTTAATGCAGGTTCAATCAAATTTACCAGAACCATCCTCTTTAAATCCATCCATAGACAAGGTGGTAGATAAGTTAGTCTTAAAGATGACTAGAAAAAATCCGGATGAAAGGTATAAAGATGCGGATGAGTTAATTAAAGACATAAAAGCTATAATTTTAAATAGACCTGAAGATTTGACTCTGACAAGTTTGGACTCATCATCTCTTCCATCTGAAAATATAAAAAATGACTCGCAAAGACCAGTAAAAAAAGTCATTCGTAGAGATTCTGATGACAGATTGGTCTATCCTGGAAAACAATCGAGAAAGAGTGATTATGGAAATACTCATAGCAAGAAGTCTAAATCTGGAGTGATTTTAGGTATAATTACTGCGATTCTCTTTGCAGCTCTTTTGATTTATGTTGTACCCAAGGTTTTACCTCTTATGAACAATAAAAACGACTCTCAAAGTAATACCGAGATGGGAATTGTTCCAAATCTAGTAGGGCAAGTCGCAGCAGATGCTGAAAAACTTGCAAACGATGCGGGATTTACGGTTAAGGTTGGCGAAGCCAAATCTGATTTAACTCATAAAGACGGAGAAATTCTTGAACAAGACAAAACAGCAGGCACAAGTCTTGAAAAAAATTCGCCAATAACAGTGGTAATTAATAAGTTAAAAGATATAAATCAAGTACCTGATTTATCTGGTAAAAAATTAGAAGAAGCTCAAGCCCTGATCTCTGAGAGGGGATATAGTATAGGAGAATTAGAGCAAAAAGAGTCAGACCAAGAACCCAACACAATCCTAGATCAAAGTCCTAAGCCTGGAGAAACTCTTGAAAAAGATGGCAAAATAAATTTGGTAGTTTCAAGGGGTGGAGAAATAAAGATGAAAAAAGTTCCTAACTTGAAAGGTTTGACAAGATCTCAAGCAAAGGAAGCTCTTGAAGTTTTAGGCTTTAATGTTGGAAAAGTTGAAGAGGGCAGAACAAATGAAGTTGGCAGAGGAGATATATTTGAGCAAAGTCTTGAATCTGGAAAAGAATATCCAGAAGGCTCTAGTGTGGATTTAAAAATTAGCATTGGACCTTTGCTTGATGATGAAAAAACTGATGAGAAGTCATCTAAAACTAGGGAGTTTAAGAGTTTGACAATACCTATAAAATCATTCTCTGATGGTCAAAGCCATTCAATTAAGATTGAAATGATTAATGATGAAGGAAGAAGAAATATAAAGACTGAAAGATTTGATGGCGATGGAGTCGAAAGAGAAGTCGAAGTCAAGGCTGAAGTAGGTTCTACAATAGAAATACAAATTGACAACGTAACTGTTGAATCTAGGGAAGTAAAGTGATGATAGGAAAGATAATAAAACTCACAGGTGGATTTTATTACATTGAATCACAAAATAAAATATATACATCCAGAGCGAGGGGACTTTTTAGGCACAAAGACCAAAGTCCCCTTGTTGGGGATAATGTGGAATTTTCAGAGGGTGAAGATTTAGGTTACATAGAAAAAATTTTACCAAGGAAGAATATACTAAAAAGACCGGCAGTCGCAAATGTAGATCAAGTTTTGCTTATGCTGTCTTTAAAAAATCCAAATTATAATCTCCAACTTACAGACCACATGCTTGCCTTATATGAAGGCCAAAATGTAAAAATCATAATGTGTTTGAATAAGTATGATTTGGCTCCAAAATCTGGAGATGAATTAAAAGAAATATACAAAAATGTTGTAGATAAAGTGATTATTACAAGCTTAAAAAATGATTATGGTCTAGATGATATTAGAGAACTTTTGAAGGGTAAACTAACGGCTCTTTGTGGGGTTTCAGGAGCGGGAAAGTCAACTCTGGCATCAAAAATTTTAAATAAAAATCTGGAAATGGGAAGTGTTTCTAATAAAACTTCAAGAGGCAAGCACACAACAAGGCATGTGGAGCTTCATTATTGTGATGATATCTATATATTCGATACACCAGGTTTTTCGTCAATAGATATAATGGACATAGAAAAAGAAAATTTGTCACATCATTTTAGAGAATTTAACAAGTTTCTACCTTGCAAATTCAATGATTGCAGACATATAAATGAGCCTGGATGCAAAATAAAAGAAGCTTTGGCAAACAATCAGATTGCAAAGTCTAGATATGATAGTTACTTGAGTGCATATAAGGAAATTGAGAATAAAAAAAGATAGGAGATATAAATGCTTTCACCATCAATCTTATCGTGTGATTTTACAAAATTAAACGAAGAAATAGATTTATTAAATCGAAACAAAGTTGATTATATTCATTTGGATATAATGGATGGGCTGTATGTGCCGAATATTTCATTTGGGCCATGTGTTATAGAACAGGTTAGGAAGATAACAGATATAGCTTTAGATGTTCATCTTATGATTCAAAAACCAGAAGCTTTGATTGACGAGTTTATAAAAGCAGGGGCTGATATTATAACCTTTCATCCAGATGCCACAACACATCCTCACAGATTAATTGGCTATATAAAATCAAAAGGAGTAAAAGTCGGCCTGGCTCTAAATCCACATCAAAGGGTAGAAGATTTGGAGTATCTAATTGATGAATTAGATCTTGTGCTTATAATGAGTGTCAATCCCGGGTTTGGCGGCCAATCTTTTATAGAATCGTCAATTGAAAAAATCAAAAAATTGAGAAATGAAATAGATAAAAGAAAACTTAAAACCCTAATAGAAGTTGATGGTGGAATAAAAAGAGAAAATGCCAAGAGGGTCTTGGATGCTGGGGCGGATATAGTTGTGATAGGCTCTGGGATTTTTGCAAAAGAGGACAAGGACTTGGAGATAAAAAAGATATTGGAAGTGATTAGATGAGAGGCCTTTTAATTTCAGCGGGCAAACTTCCGTCAGAGGCCTTGATAAAAAAAGAAATGATGAAGGCTGATTGCGTGGTGGCAGCAGACGGAGGACTTAAATATTTACTTGATCTTAATTTGTGCCCAGATTATGCGATAGGTGATTTTGATTCTATCGAGTCTAAATATCTTGATATGGCTTTAGATAAAAATATAAAAATAGAGAGATTTAACCCAGAAAAAGACTTCACAGATACTGAGCTTGGTCTAAACTTTTTGAAGGAAAAATCTTGTGATAAAATTACGATGTTAGGGGCGACTGGAAGTCGCTTGGATCATGTTTTGGGCAATTTGTCTTGCCTTATAAGGCTTTATGAAGAAAAAATAGATTCAAGAATTTTAGATGACAATAACGAGATAAGATATTTTGAAAGAGGTTTGATTAGATTTAAAAAATCAAATAAAAAATATTTGTCAGTTTTACCAGTAGACGAAGTTGTATTTTCGACATGGAAAATGGCTTATGAGGTGAGCGGACTTAGAATTAAAAAAGATGAAACTAGAGGAGTTTCAAATCAAATTCTCGGCGAAGAAGCCTATATAAAAATTGAAAAGGGATCAGCCTTTATTATAAGGTCGAATGATTGAAGTCTTGTTTAAACAAGACTTTTTTACGTTCATAGGCTAATATATACCTTTCATGTTTGAATTGTAGTTAAAATTATATTTTTAAAATATAATTTTCATAAAGGAGGCAAGAGTGAAAGTAGAAATAATAATTGATGATAGCTTGGAGGAAACTTGTGTAAAGATTTATTCTAAAGAATATACAAGCGAGATAGAAGACTTGAAAGAAAAAATAATGATGCAAAACAAAGATATAATAAGTGCATTTAAAGATGACAAAGTTTTTCTTATAAAGGCTAATGAAATATATAGGATTTATTCTCAGGATCAGGATGTCTTTATAGAAAGCAAGGACGATTTATTCAAGAGCAAGCTCAGATTGTATGAGTTTGAAAAAATCTTAAATAAAAAGAGATTTGTCAAAATTTCTAGATCTGAAATAATAAATTTAAGTCATGTAAAAAAGTTGGACTTGTCATTTTTGGGAAGCATATGCGTAGAGATGAAAAATGGAAAAATCTCGTATGTGTCGAGAAGAAATATTAAAAAATTTAAAGAGAGTATTGGGCTTTAGGAGGACTTATGAAAAGTATAAAAAAATTTTTTGAATTAGTGGCATCTTTTTTAATAGGAGTTGGAATTGGAAATGTAATAGAGTTGATTGTATCTCTGACAATTGGGGATTTGATTATGGGTGTGCCAGAATTTATAGCTTCCATGGATTCTTTAGTAAAAGTAAAATTGATTCAGACAATTTTATATGGAGGATTTGGTGTAGTTGGATATATTTCTGCTTGGTTTTATGATAGCAAAAAGTATTCTATTGGCGTTTCGACAATTATTCAGCTTTCATGTCTTTTGATATACTATTCCTTTACTGGATTTTATCTTAGATGGTTTTCACTAGAGCATATTTATGCTTATATTAGCAGTCTTTTGATTTATATATTAATATTTATAGTAATTTGGATTACAATATATTCTATTGAAAAAAATAAAATAAGAAGAATAAACAAAGAAAAATTTGGATTAAAAGACTAAATAAAATAATAATAGTCAGAATAAATTTTTTCTATAAAATAAACTTTATATTTTTAAAATTAGCTGAAGATATGAACCGAGTCCAAGAGTGGGGACTCGGTTTTATATTTTGAGGGAAAATAAAAAACGGCTTCGTCTGAAGCCGTAATTAGATAGCTCTTTCAACTTTATTTGATTTTAAGCATTTTGCGCAAACATTAATTCTCTTGGGTGCGCCATTTACAATTGCTTTTACCCTTCTTATGTTGGGAGACCAACTTCTCTTACTGCTTTTATGTGAGAAACAAATATTATTTCCAAACATTTTTTGCTTTCCGCAAACTTCACAAACCTTTGCCATCTTCGCACCTCCTTAAATTTGCTTTCATGATTAACAAGAGATATTTTATCAGACAATGCGTATAAATTCAAATAAAATTTGCGAAAATTATAATTAGTTGTTTAAACCGCCTTTTTGTTGTAAAATTTAAGAAATAGGAGGTGTACTATGCCCTTAAATTACAAAACAGAAATGGGAGATATCGTAATTGAAAATTCAGTACTTGCAGACATTGCAGGTATATCTGCTATGGAATCATACGGTATTGTGGGTATGGCAGCTAAAAATGCAACTGAAGGGATTTTTGAACTTTTGAAATTCGAAAATTTATCTAAAGGCATAAAGGTAATATCAGAAAATAATAAAACAATTATAGAATTGCACGTTATACTCGAATATGGAGTGAAAATTTCTACTGTAGGTCAAAATATAATCGATAGAATAAAGTTTAATGTGGAAAATTTAACTGGTGTCAACATAGATAGAATTGACGTTATAGTAGATGGCATCAGAACACATTAATGACGGAGGTAGAATTTTGACAAGTTTTATAAAGGGTGATGAGCTTGCAAAGGCACTTGCTGGAGGGGCGGATTATCTTGTTTTGAATAAAGAGATGGTCAACGAGTTGAACGTCTTTCCAGTTCCAGATGGGGATACTGGTACCAATATGAGTTTGACAATTAAATCAGCAGTAAAGCAGGTAAATGGATTGGACGACAAGGCAGGGGTAGCAGATGTTGCTCTTGCGGCTTCTAGAGGTGCTCTTATGGGAGCAAGAGGTAATTCAGGAGTTATACTTTCACAATACTTTAGAGGCTTTTCTGAGGGCTTAAAAGATAAGGATAAGGCTAGCATAAAGGACATAGCCTATGCTCTTAAAAAGGCATCAGATATGACCTATAAGGCAGTTATGAAACCGACAGAGGGTACTATTCTTACTGTTGGAAGAGAACTCGGCGAATATGCCATTAGGCACTTCCAAAATTACAAGGACATTTCAAGTTTTTTAAAAGCTGTTATTGATGCTGGACAAAAATCTTTAGACAACACTCCCAATCTTTTGCCAGTTTTAAAAGAGCAAGGAGTTGTTGATGCAGGTGGTCAAGGACTTATCATAGTTCTAAGAGGAATCCTAAAGGTAGTCAACGGAGAAATCATTGAAAGTGTTGAAGATGATGAGTTAAAGAGAAAGACACCGAGTGGATATGTTCCTGCAGAAGGGCTTGATGAAGGCATCGAGTTTGGTTACTGTACAGAGTTTATAATAAGCGGGGATGATTCTAAGGCAGAGGATTTCAAAAAGAGCCTGATCTCAATGGGAGATTGCATTTTAGTTGTTGGCGGAGGCGGTATAATAAAGACCCATATCCACACCAACAACCCTGGCAAGGTCTTGGAGATGGCTATTCAAATTGGAGCCTTGCAAGATATTAAGATAGATAATATGAGGATTCAACACAAGGAAAAGTTTTTCAAAGATGAAGAGGTTGAATCAGCTAAAAATGCCAATCTTACTAAAAAAGTTGATAAGGAATATGCCTTTGTTGCAGTTTCGATAGGAGATGGATTAGATAAGGTGTTTGATGACCTAAATGTAGACTATATTGTAAGAGGTGGTCAAACGATGAATCCTTCAACAGAGGACCTTTTAAAAGGAGTCGAAGCAAGCTCTGGCAAGAATGTATTTATTTTACCGAACAATAAAAATATTTTGTTGGCAGCTAAACAAGTTGATGAGCTTACAGATAGAAATGTGATTGTTATTGAATCAAGATCTATTCCTGAAGGGATATCCGCACTTCTAGCATTTAATCCAGAAGCAGATATTGAAACAAATAAGGCACATATGCAAGAAGCTCTTGAGCAAGTTACAAGTGCATCTGTCACATATGCGGTTAGAGATACTGAAATATCTGGAAAGACGATAAAAGAAGGAGATATAATAGGTCTAGATCGTTCAGATATACTTGAGGTAGGCTCAGATATCACAAGCGTTACAAAGGCTCTTATAGAAAGCCTTAACCATGAAGATTATTCAGTTATAACTCTTTATTATGGCGAGGATGTAGATAAAGAAGATGCAAATGAGCTCTTGGAGATGCTTGAAGAAGAATATGACGAAATGGATATAGAGTTAATTTATGGAGGTCAACCTCTTTATTATTATCTCATATCTTTAGAATGACAAGGTCCCGAAAGGGGCCTTCTTTTATGGGTGAATATTATGCAATTGAAAGATTCCTTAGCTTCAATAAAAGGAGTTGGGCCTAAAAAAGAAGAAATATTAAATAAACTTGGTATTTATAATCTGGAAGATTTGATTTTCTACCTTCCAAGAGATTATGAAGACAGGTCAAGTCTTATAAAGCTTGCTGATGTTTCTGGCGAAATAAAGGCCGGATTTAAGGTTAGAATTATAGGTATTAATAGGGATTCATATATAAGGCGAAATATGCACATTTTGTCATTTGATGTCGAAGATGAGAGTGGCAGAGGAACTATAACCTTTTTTAATCAAGCTTTTTTGAAAAATTCAATTAAGCCAAATCAAGTTTATAAGGTATTTGGCAAGGCGATAAGACAAAATTATATAACAAAAATTTCATCTCCTATAATCGAAAGAGGCGATGCTAGTTTGAAGGTAGGTTCTATAATTGCTAAATACAAATTATCTGAAAAAATTTCAAACAATGAGTTTGCTAAAATAGTAAAAGAATGCCTAAAAAAGATTGAGATTCCAGAAATATTACCCCAATACATAGTTTCTAAATATAGACTTATATCTCGGAAAAAGGCTCTTGAAATCTTGCATTTTCCAAGTGATTTAGAACTTTTGGAAAAGGCCAGAAACAGAATGGCATTTGAGGAATTATTTTTGCTTCAAATTGCAATTTATACATTTAGAAAATCAGGAAATGGTGAGAAAGCCCTTGCCTTAAAAGTAGGTGAAGAGTTCTACGATTTTCTCAAAACTCTGCCTTTTAAATTGACATCAGGGCAGGAAAAAGCTCTTAAAGAAATCATAGGTGATTTGGAGTCAAACAAGAGAATGAATAGACTTTTGCAAGGAGATGTTGGCTCGGGCAAGACAATTATAGCTGCTCTAGCAATGTATATTGCTTATCTAAATTCTTATCAGGCTTGCATGATGGCACCGACGGAAATACTGGCAAGTCAGCACTTTGACTCTTTATCTGAAATCTTCAAAGATTGTAATATAAAGATTGCTCTTTTGACATCTTCAACAAAAAGTGAAGATAGGGAAAAAATAATTGGAGATTTAGAAAGAGGAGAAATAGATTTTGTAGTGGGAACTCACTCCCTTATAAATGAAGAAGTAAGATTTAAAAAGTTGGCATTAAATATAACGGATGAACAGCATAGATTTGGGGTAAGACAAAGGGAAAGTCTTCAAGATAAGGATATACTTGCAAACACCTTGGTAATGACTGCGACTCCCATACCAAGAACTCTATCTTTAGTATTATATGGGGACTTGAACGTGTCAATAATAGACACCATGCCTATCGGACGTTTACCTATAAAAACCTATGGAATAAATACAGCCATGCTTGATAGGGCATATGGATTTATACAAAAAGAAATTGAAAAAGGGCATCAAGCCTATATAATCTGCCCTCTTATAGATGAGTCCGATTATTTAGCAAGTTTAAATTCTGCTATAAAAACTTTCGAAGATTTAAGGGAAAGATTCTTTAAAGATGATGTGAGCCTACTTCATGGTCAGATGAAATCTGAAGAAAAAGAAAGGGTATTAAATGATTTCAAGACCGGTAAAATCAAAGTTATAGTTTCTACAACCGTAATAGAAGTAGGAATAAATGTGCCCAATGCGAGTGTAATTATGGTTTTAAACTCTGAAAGATTCGGACTTGCTCAGCTACATCAGTTAAGAGGGCGTGTCGGCAGAGGCAATATACAAAGCTATTGTATTCTCCACAATGGCTCTGATTCAATAAAATCGTGGGAAAGAACTAAAGTAATGGAAAAATCTAGCGATGGATTTTTTATTGCCAATGAAGATTTGAGACTAAGAGGGCCGGGTGAAGTTTTTGGAACAAGACAGCATGGATTGCCAGATTTGCTTGTTGCAGACTTTATAAGAGATAATAAAATATTAAATTACGCAGCCGAAGAAGCGAAAGACATCATAAATGGTAGACAAAAAATTACAAGAGATGAATCAAATGCAATATTTAGAGAAATAAAAAAGAAGTTTTCTAAAAGCTCTCTTCTTTATGCCAACTGATTGATTAAAAAGATTTCATGTGCTAAAATCATAACATTGAGAGGTGGAAGATGAGAATTATTTCAGGACAAAGGCGGGGGATGAAGCTGATAGCTCCTAAGTCTATGAAAACTCGACCAACTGAAGACAGGATAAAGGAGAATGTCTTCAACCTCCTAGGGCCTATTGAAGGGCGCTTAGGTCTAGAACTTTTTGCTGGGTCTGGTCAGATTGGTTTGGAATTTCTTTCCAGAGGACTGGATAAATTTATTTTTGTCGATTCATCTTCAGAAGCTATAAAATGTATAAAGGATAATATAGCCAAAGCCAAACTTGATGATAGGTCACTAGTTAAAAATAATAGTTGGGAAGTTTTTCTGGGAACTCATGCTGGGGAGCCTTTTGACTATGTTTATCTGGATCCACCATATGAATATTCGGTAGCTAAATATGAGAAAATTTTAGAAAAACTTGAAAGATTTCTTCATGCTTCTTCGAAAGTAGTGATAGAGCACAATCATAATCCAGAAGAAATTTCTCATCAATGCTATAAATTATATAAATCCAGAACTTATGGGGAAAAAACGATCGAGATATTGGAGAAAATATGAAAGTTATATATGCTGGCAGCTTTGATCCCATAACAAATGGTCATCTTGACATAATTTTAAGAGCAAGAGACGTATTTGGAGAGGTCATTGTAGCAGTCTTAAACAATGTAAACAAAAAATCTCTTTTCACAGCAGAGCAAAGAGTGGATATGATAAAAGAGGTTTTAAAAGACCAAAAAAATATTGAGGTCGATAGCTTTACGGGATTATTAGTCGACTATGCGAAAAAAAGAAATATTAAAGTTGTGGTGAGGGGACTTAGAACCGCATCAGACTTTTTTTCTGAATATAATACAGCGATTGCAAACATGCATCTTGAAAAGGGCATAGAAACAGTCTTCTTGCCTGCAAGTGAAATGCACTTATTCATAAGCTCTAGCCTAGCCAAAGAAGTTGCGGCTTTTAATGGGGACTTAGAGCCTTTTGTGCCTAAAATTGTCAGAGATGCAATGAAAGATAAGTATAATAGGAGGTAAAAATGGACGTATTAGATTTAGTAAATGAATTAGAAGAACTTATTAAAGGAGCCAGCAGCCTTCCTTTGACAGGAAAAGTTATGGTGGACAAGGAAGAAGTTATAGAAATTTTAAATGATTTGAATAGGGAATTGCCAGATGAAGTTAGACAAGCAAGGTCAATCACAACTGAAAAAGAAAATATAATATCATCTGCAAAGGCTGAAGCTGAAAACATGATAAATGAAGCAAAGCAAAAGGCTGAAGATCTCTTGAATCAAGATGAGCTTGTTTTGCAAGCAAACGAAAGAGCGGCTGAGATATTAAAAAATGCAAAGGAAGAAGCAACACAGGTAAGAGAAGGAGCCAGAGATTACGCAGACTCACTTCTTGAAAACACGCAAGTAAATCTTTCAAACATTATAAAAATGTTAAATGAAAATAGACAAGAGCTAAGGGGTTAACCAAAGCTCTTTTTTATTGTTCTTATTGCTAATCTTATTTAAAAATGAAATTTGAAATGAGAAATAAAATTTTTTAATTTGAAATTATAAGGGGGGAGGTTGTAAAATCTTCTCCCAATTTTTTTGTAGTAAAAAGATTGTATAAATCTGTCATATGCGCTTCCTTGAGAGCTATATTTTTTATAATGGGATCATTTAAGCTCTGTATCTTAGAAAATTTTTCTATAAGAATAAAATTTTTCTTTACTGACTTTATAAAATCAAATGCAGATTTTCTTGCACCAAGCAAGCGAAGATATGGTTTTTTATAATCTAAGCTATCAAAAACCAAATTTTTGTAAAGACCAAGTAAGAGCCCTAGACAAAGTCTTCTTATCCGTGTTTTTGAGTATCTTTTAGAAGAACACCTTTTTATAAATTCATCAAATGTCGCGGCGTCTATATTTTTTAGAAATAAATTTTCTATGCCGATTTCATAGTCTATTAAATTTTGTAATTTATCAAAATTTTTTAGCAAAATAAATTTGAAGATGTCGAAATAATTTTCCAAGGTATTTATATTTTTATGCTTGTATAAATCGAAACAAGCCTTGGGTACAAAAGACTCATAAGTATCTGAGCTTTTTATCAAACTTCTTATATAAGAAGCTGATGCGAAAGAATCATTGAAATCCTCCTTGTGTCCAACCATATGCCTTCTTATAGTTTCAAAAGAAAAATCAAAATTCAAATCTTTTTTAGCCTTCATATAGGACATGGCAAGAATATTGTTTGGTCTTCTCAATATTTCTTTTTCTTCATCAGTCAAAAAAGACATGGCTTTTTCCCTAGATTTTATATAGGAATTTCCCTTTCTTAAATAATTTTTTAAAATAGTAAGATCTAAATTTTCATCTACTTTTTTATTTATAAGCTCAAGCTTTTTTATATCATCCTCTGCACCAAACACAAGCATATCTATAAAATTGCCAAGAATTTTCACTCCATACTTTGAAAAAATTTCTGCATTTTGTGTAGAAAAAATTGAGGGAATCTCTAGGACTAAATCTGCTCCAGACAAGAGGCTTGCCCTTGTTCTAGTCCATTTATCGAAAATGGCAGGCTCTGCTCTTTGGACAAAAGAGCCTGACATTGCAACTATCACAAGAGAATCGGGATATTTATTTTTAATAAAATTTATTTGGTAGAGATGACCCATGTGGAAAGGATTATACTCAGCAATTATACCTATAATCATACTTCCTCCTGTAAATAGATTATAATTAAAGCGATGGCTTTTTACAATTTATACTTAAATAGGGCATCTAAAAAGTCAATTATTGAGTTCAACTAATTCTTGTGATATTCTATTATTGAGTTTAGTTTAATGCAAACTGTAAAATTAAAATTGGAGGAGAAAATGAACATACTTGTTATTAACTGTGGATCATCATCCCTTAAGTATCAGCTTATTGACATGCAAGACGAACGAGTTCTTTGCAAGGGTCTTGTAGAGAGAATAGGGATTGATGGATCTAGGATTAAGCATGAAGTTGAAGGAAAGGATAAAGAAATAATCGAAAAGCCCCTTTCAAATCATAAACAAGCACTTGATCTAGTTATTTCATCAATCACAGATCCTAAAATTGGTGCTGTAAAGTCAATTGATGAAATAAATGCCGTTGGTCACAGAGTTGTACACGGCGGGGAAGATTTTGCTGAATCTGTAATCATAACAGATGAGGTAATGAAAAGTATAGAGGCTAATGTAGAGCTTGCACCTCTTCATAATCCACCAAACATCATAGGAATTAATGCTTGCAAGGAACTTATGCCAGGAGTGCCACAAGTAGCTGCATTTGATACTGCATTCCATCATACAATTCCACCTGTAAACTATGTGTATGCTATTCCTTATGAATACTACAAAAAATACAAGATTAGAAGATACGGCTTCCACGGAACAAGCCATGAATATGTAGGTAAAAGGGCAGCTGAAATTGTAGGAAAGCCATTTGAACAATGTAACTTCATAACTTGCCACTTAGGAAATGGCTCAAGTGTAACTTGCATAAGACATGGAAAGAGTATAGACACTACAATGGGATTTACACCTCTTGAAGGTCTTGTTATGGGAACTCGTTGTGGAGATTTGGACCCTGCAATAGTTACTTACTTGATGGAAAAAGAAAACATGTCAATAGAAGAGATGAATACCATGATGAATAAAAAGTCAGGTGTGCTTGGAATCTCAGGCATTTCTTCAGACTTTAGAGATCTTGAAGATGCCGCAGCTGAAGGAAATGAAAGAGCGTCTTTGGCACTTGATTCTTTTGAAAATCAAGTTAAAAAAGCAATCGGAGCTTATTTGACTGAGATTGACTCATGCGATGGAATTATCTTCACAGCTGGAATAGGAGAAAATTCTCCAAATAACAGACTTTCTATTATGAGAGGCTTCCAAA
This sequence comes from Peptoniphilus sp. GNH, assembly GCA_021307325.1. Lineage (NCBI taxonomy): Bacteria > Bacillati > Bacillota > Tissierellia > Tissierellales > Peptoniphilaceae > Peptoniphilus > Peptoniphilus sp. GNH. Next base: position 303,038 of record CP089931.1, read on the forward strand.
ACAGGGGAGTTATGCTAGATATGTGGAGAAATAACACAAGAGGAAAAGAAACTACTATCTCAACAAGAGATTCAGCAATAAGAGTTATGGTAATCCCAACAAACGAAGAACTTATGATAGCAAGAGATACTTTGAGATTGGTAGAAGAAGCTTAATTTGACAAGTCTATAAAAAGATAATATAATATTGTACGGTTTTTAATTGAGGTGAGATTATGAATATTGACTTTAGGCCTTATTTTAAGTCGGGAAGTAAAATTTTTGACTTGGAAGGGATTATAGAAGAAAATAAGACACAATATCTTATTGATAATCTTGATTTAATCTTTCCAGTAAGATACAAGGGTAAAATTTATGATCTAAATGGAGAATTTTTACTTGATTTAGACCTTGATTACGCTTATAATACACAGTGTTCAAGATGTCTAAAAGATATGGTTAAAAGTATTCATGCTAATTTGAAGGCCGTACTTATAGATGAAAAAGATGAAGACGACATGGAAGATGATCCCACCATGGAATATATAATACTTGATGAAAATGGTTTTTCTATTGATGATTTTATATTTTCGGGTATAATCACATCCATGCCGATGAAAGTACTTTGTAAAGAAACGTGTAAGGGCCTATGTCCACAATGCGGCAAAGATTTAAACGATGGACCTTGCGACTGCGAAAAAGAAGATTTTATTGATCCGAGATTTGCAAAATTAAAGGGTCTATTTAAAGAGGAGGTGTAAAAATGGCAGTACCTAAGAGAAAAACATCTAAACAAAGAAGAAATAAGAGAAGAGCATCATCTTACAGACTAAACAAAGCTACTGTAACTGAATGCCCAAATTGTCATGAACCAAAGCTTCCACACCGTGTTTGCCCATCATGTGGCTTTTACGCTGGAAAAGAAGTTATAAGTGTAGAATGATTTCAAATAGGCTGTGTGTCGACAGTCTATTTTTTTATTTTTAAAAGGCTCCATAATATATACTGATTGAATAAATCATCAGCAAGTATTATGGAGCCTTTGTTCTAAATATAATTATTTTATTTTCTTTAAAAGGAGTTTGTCTATTCTATTTTTTGATGTTTCTTTTACGACAAATAAGACATCGTCTATCATAAACTTTTCAGATACTTTTGGGAAGCGGTCGATTTTTTCGATTAGATAACCTGCAATTGAGTCGTACTCATTACTTTCAAAATTTTTATTAAATAAAGAGTTGACCTCACTTATATTCACAGCTCCATCAATCAAATACTCATCATTTGATATCTTCACAATTTCTTCGTCATCTTCTTGGTCGTATTCATCTGAAATTGAACCTACAATTTTTTCGATAAGGTCCTCCATAGTGATAAGCCCTTCAGTTCCACCATATTCATTTGTGACTATGGCTAGGCTTATTTTAGAAGAACGCATCTCTTTAAAAAGTTGGGACACGTCTTTGTATTCAAAGGTATAGTAGGCAGGTCTTAGAAATTTTTTAAAATCACAAAGTGACTTGGCTCCTCTGAATTTAAAAATATCTTTGACATGAAATATACCGATAATATTATCAAGATCTTCTTCATAGACGGGGATGCGGGAGAAACCTTCATCTTGAATTGTTTTGATTATATCTTCATAAGAATCATTTATTTCAAGGGCTACTATATCTGTTCTCGGTGTCATTATATCTTTTGCATCAGCATCTGAAAATCCAATTACATTTTCGATAAAACCAAGCTCCTCACGATCTAAGATGCCTTCTTTGAAACCTATATTTACAGCATCTTTTAGCTCATCTTCAGTTATTAAAGGTTCTCTATAATTTTTATCTTTTCCAGTAATTTTTAAGCATAGATTGCCAAGTACCGTAGTAAAAAATGTGAATGGAAAAAATATAAATTTTAAGAAGTAAAAAGTTTTGGCATATTTTAAAGAAATTTTCTCAGACTTTTTAGCACCATTACTTTTTGGAAGAACTTGTCCAAATACTACAATGAGTATGGCCGAGAAAATAGTACCCAAAAACAAACCTAAAAAATGGAGCTTGTCAAAAAGTAAAATTGAAATTGATACAGCACACAACATATTAAAAAAGAAGTCACCAAAAAGGCAAAGGGAAAATATGTCATCTAAATTTTTTATATTTATTTCAAAATATTTCAAATTTTCGTGAGAGTGTTCTTTAATATTTTCAATCTTGCTTGATGTTAGCGAAAAATATGCACTTTCAACCAAGGTGAATAAATAGGATAAATATATGCAAATTAAAGCTAATAGTATAAAAAAGTATTCAAGTTTTTTCAAGTAAAACCTCCGTTCAAATATCTATATTATATACCCATTATCCATTTTTCGCGTAAGAATTGTGGATTAAAGAGCAATAATCGACAAAAATATAAATAAAGACCTGAGTTATCCCAGGTCTTAGTTTTTATTCAACTGTAACAGATTTAGCGAGGTTTCTGGGTTTGTCAACATCAAGGCCCTTTGCAACCGATGTGTAATAAGCCAGTAGTTGCTCTGGAATGGCTGCAGTGACAGGGCTTAGCATATCTATACTTGCAGGTATGAAGATGACATCATCACACACTTCTTTTACATTCTTGCTGCCAAAAGGAGCAATAGCTACTGTATAAGCACCTCTAGCCTTAACTTCTTTTATATTTGAGATAGTTTTTTCTTGCATATTGTCTTGACACAAGAGGGCAATTACAGGCGTATTTTTTTCTATAAGAGCCAAGGGACCGTGCTTTAATTCACCTGCGGGGAAGGCCTCGGTAAAGATATAAGTAAGCTCTTTTAGCTTGAGAGCACCTTCTTTTGCAGTTAGGTAGTCCAGAGATCTTCCTATATAAAACAGGGCTGCGTCATCTTTAATTTTTTCGGCTATGCGTTTATATATGTCAAGATTTTCCAAGATAACTTCGATTTTACCACTTATCATTTTCATTTCTTTTGTTATATTTTTTACTTCTTCAAGTGATAAACTTTCAAGTTCCATAGCTGCTTGGAGAGCGAAGAAATAGAGTACAATAAGTTGAGTGGTGTAAGCTTTTGTTGAAGCCACTGAAATTTCAGGACCAGCTTCGCAGTAGAGAACATTTTGCGCTTCTCTAGTTATACTTGATCCGACTACATTTGTGATTGCTAGAGTAGTTGCTCCTTTACTTCTAGCTTCTTTAAGAGCTGCGATTGTATCAGCTGTTTCTCCAGATTGAGATATAAATATTACAAGGGATTTTTCGTTTATAAAATCTGTCTTGAAGCGAAATTCTGATGCTATTTCGGATACTGCTGGTACTTTTAACCATTTTTCAATTACATATTTTCCGACTTCCCCTGCATGATATGCAGTTCCACATCCCACCAAATAAATATTTTCAAAGCTTTGTAGTTCTTCTTTAGAATACATAAATGAAAGTTTGGGAAGCTCATTTTTTATCCTAGATGATACAAGTTGATTAATAAGCTTGGGTTGTTCAAAAATTTCTTTTAGCATAAAATGGTCAAATCCAGCTTTTGTAGCAGATGTTTCATCCCAGGTTATAAGGCTGATTTTCTTAGCTAGTCTTCTTCCTTCTTTATCAAAAATTGTAAAAGAATCACAGGACATTTCTACTAATTCGTCATTGTCAAGGTAAATGACTTCTTTTGTATATTTTATAATTGATGCAACATCACTTGAAACCATATTGCCATCCTTACAAACACCAAATACAAGGGGAGCATCGTGACGGATTGCATACATTTTTGAAGGATCATGACTTGAAATCATAGCTATGGCATATTGACCAGAAATTTCATCTGTCGCCTTCTTAAAAGCTTCTTTTAAATCATTTTTATAATAGTAATGGATTAGATTGGCAACAATTTCAGTATCGGTGTCAGAATAAAAGACATATCCTTTTTTAGTCAATTTTTCTTTTAATTCCATAAAATTTTCTATAATACCATTATGGACAATGGATATTGTTCCATCGTTTGAGTTCTGTGGATGGGCATTCTTTTCAGATGGCTCACCATGAGTTGCCCATCTTGTATGTCCTATTCCAACATTTGAATCTAGATTGCTGCCTTTTAAGGCATCTTCTAGGACGCTTAACATACCGACTCTTTTTATTGTTTTTATTTTTCCATTTTCAAATAGGGAAATACCAGCTGAATCGTAGCCGCGATATTCCAATTTTTCTAAGCCATTAAGGACAACTTCCTTAGCAGAAAGTTTGCCACAAAATCCGACTATTCCACACATATTAACCTCCGATTTATCAATAAATTTGTTTTTTTCTGCATTTATTACTAAATGATATCATAAGAGCTTATACAAGTAAAATTCTTAATTATACTAAAAGATAAAAGATACTGTTATAATAGTATAGAGGAGGTAGCGATGGAGTTAAAACTTTTTTCTTTTATAGATGAAGCGTTAAAAGTTAGAAAAAATTATCGCGAGATTTTGGAAACTGTCAGCCAAAGACTTGGGGATTTTTTTGAATATAGCATGAAGTCATGCCCTGGATTTTTAAATATATATACAAGGGTAAAATCTGAAGAATCAATTCGAGAAAAATTACTTAGAAATAATTTTTATAGGATTTATAAGGATCCTCAAAAAGCGACTCTATCTCTATCAGATTTAATAGGACTTCGCATAGAGTGCAGATTTATAGAAGACGAGAAAAAGATTTTTTATGAGATTTTAAAGCTTTTTAATATACAAGGCGAACAGGGTTATTATAGGACTTCTCTAGATGAAAATATCTATTTGAGATTATCCGAAAAGCAACCAATGCTTCAACAAAATGGATTTGAAATTTATAAAATAGATGGATATTACATATACTCTAGGACTAAGTTTAATTTCGAGCTACAAATAAAGTCTATGGTAAATTTATTCTGGGGAGAGATTGATCATTCTGTACTATATAAGAACTATAATTATCTTATTACTGAGAATTTCTTCAGGTCTATAATGTATTCCATAAAGGATAATTTATCTATGATTGATAGACAACTTATGATTTTATATGAGCAAATAGGAAATTCTGGAAGCGAAAGAAATTCAATCGATGAAGAACACTTCACAAACCTGCTTTCTAAAATAATTCATGATGTTTATGCAAAAAAAGTAAAAAAAGAGTTGGGATTTTTACCTGATTTCAAAAATATGTCAGACTTTATAGTGACTTATTTATTTTCGAAAAAAAGTCCGGATGGACCAGCATCGTATGGAGAGAATTTTATACAAATATTAGAAAGAATAAATCACTTGGAAAAGGAAGAGGTAAATTTAAGACACGAGATAAAGTTCATAAGAGAAATAGACTTCGAAGACTCATTTACAAGAAATATTGGAAATGGAATTTTGGAAGTCATTAATGAAGATTTCAATTGGTATATATTTTTTAGAATAATATTTAAAATGAGCAATAAAGACCACAATGAGAAGGAATTTGAGGAGTTTTGCCGATTTATAAAATATAAGTATGATAAGACCTTTGATGAAATTTTTGACTCAAGTAGAATCAGGCAAGAGGACAGGCAAATAATTGCTGAATATATTTTAAATTATATTGCAGAGAACTTTTTGATAAATAAGGATATAAATTATTTGTTGGTTTATGCCCTAAGAGAGCTTGAAAATTTGAAAACTGTACTGGAAAAGATTGTGAGTATAGAATCTTTTGATCAAAATATAGAAAGAATTGAGAGAAGTTTAAAAAATTACAGCAAGGGGAAATTTTAAGACATGATAAGAGAAATATATTTTGCAGGAGGATGTTTCTGGGGAATTGAGGAGTTCTTTTTGAGGATAAGTGGAGTGATTGACACCAGGGCAGGTTATGCTAATTCCCTTATAGAAAATCCTAGTTACAGAGATGTATGTGCTGGATTTACAGATGCAAGCGAATGCGTAAAAGTTATATACGAAGATGAACTTATATCTTTAAAATTTTTGCTGGAAAAATTTTTTTCTGTTATAGATCCTACAAGTCTTAATAGACAGGGAGCTGATATAGGAACCCAATACAGAAGTGGAATCTATTATACTGATGATAAGGATGGGGCTTTTATAAAATCTTATATAGGTCAAATATCGAGTTCATACGAAGAAAAAATAGTGACAGAAGTTTTAAAAATTAAAAATTTTTACGAGGCGGAGGATTATCACCAAAGATACCTTAGAAAAAATCCTTCTGGCTATTGTCATATAAAATTGTAAATTGGTGATTTCATTAGTATAATAACATTGAGGATGTGATAAGTTGGATTGTATTTCTGAACATACTACTAAGGTTTTGGAGATTTTCAAAGAAATTACTAAAATTCCAAGACCTTCTCACAAAGAAAATAAGATACGAAAATTCTTGTTAGAATTTGCAAATAAAAATGGACTAAAATCATTAGAAGATGAAACAGGCAATGTATTTATTTGGTCTAGACACGAATCAAATCAAAAATCTGTAATACTTCAAGCTCACATGGACATGGTGTGCGAGAAAAAAGAAGGCTTTGAGATTGATTTTGAAAAAGATGAAATTCCATATGAAATAGAAGGCGACTATATAATTTCCAAATATACAACTCTTGGAGCTGATGATGGAATTGGAATGGCTATGATACTAGCCGCACTTATAGATAAAGAAAATGAAACGCCCATAGAGGCTATATTTACTGTAAATGAAGAAGATGGGATGACAGGAGCCTCTAAACTTGAAAGCTCAAAGTTTAAATCGAAAACATTGATAAATTTGGATTCTGCCGAAGAGTCAAGGGCCTTTGGAGGATGTGCTGGTTCCAAAAGACTAAATGTTAAATTCAAAAAAGAATTTCAAAATCTTGATGACTCATATATTTGCTATCATTTGATTATATCAGGCTTACAAGGTGGACACTCTGGAGAAGATATTCACTTAAATCTCGGAAATGCACTAGTTATTTTAGCAAGAGCCCTATATAAATTTAATGATAAATTTGACATAAAGGTCATAGATATATATGGTGGCAGCAAGACTAATGCAATACCTAGAGGGGCTGTTGCAAAAATAGCGATACCTAAAGATTTAAAAATTCAGGCTCAAAATTTGATTGTAAATATAAATCACGACTTTGTAAAAGAATTGGGCATTGAGGATCCTGACGTGAGGATAAATTTCGAAGGAGCAGATTTTAGCGATAAGGCATTGAAAGATGATTTGGCTGAAAGAATAATAGATTATTTATATTTGGCTCCAAATGGTGTTTTGGGTCTATCTAAGATGAAAGGCGCTCTTGTTGAAAGCTCATGCAATTTGGCAATTGTAGAATCGGATGAAAAAGAAATCATTATCCATAGCTCCATTAGGAGCTCAAAGTCAACTATGATTGAAAATTTGACTTTAAAACACCAAATTATGGCCAAGCTTTTAGGAGCTCAATATCAAGAAGAGTTTTCCTACCCTGCGTGGGAATTTAAATATGACTCGGAGATTGCTTGTATAGCTAAAAAGGTATATGAAGATTTATATGGTAGCGAGTTGGAAGTTACTATCGTTCATGCGGGTCTAGAGTCAGCTCTTATAAGTAAATCCTTTAAAGATTTGGATATAATCTCCATTGGACCAGATATAGAACATCTTCACGCACCAGGAGAAAAGGTAAGTATCTCATCTACAAATAGGACATATAGATTTTTAATAAATATTTTAAAAGAATTTTCAAGGAGGAACAAATGAAAGAAGAAAAGAAACATTGCGGATGTGGTTGTGGACATGATCATGAACACGGACACGCACATGAAGATGAAAATTTGGATGTAATTACATTTACAAGTGATGATGGAACTGAGATGGAATATGTTGTAATAGGAGATTTTCCATACAAGAACAAAAATTATTTAGCTTTGTTGCCATCAGACGAAGAAGACCAAGAAGCCATTGTATGTGAATATATTCAAGGTCAAGACGAAGAAATAGAAATTTTAGAAATCGAAGACGAAGATTATTTTAATGAGGTAGTTGCTGAGTTTTTGAGACTCTATGATGAAGAAGGAGAAGAGGAAGAATAATTCTATGGTGCCATACAGAGTTTATTCTGAATTTTTGAAAGACAAATTCGGAGAAAAGGTATATAAGTTGCCGGTAAACTTAAATGGCACCTGCCCAAATAGAGATGGAAGTAAGGCTTATGGCGGCTGCATATTTTGCGGAGAAAGTGGCGGCTCTTTTGAAAATAAAGATGGCGACATAAGGCGGCAGTTGGAACTTTCAAAAATCACGATAGAAAAAAAGTACAAGGCCAAAAAATTCATAGCATATTTTCAAAATTATACTTCTACTTACGAAGATTTATATAAATTCAAATCATATGTAGAAGAGGCTAAGATTGAAGGCGTTGTAGGTTTTTCATTCTCCACGAGGCCAGATTGTTTGGGCGATGATTTTCTTGATTATTTTCAAGACTTGTCAAAGGATTATTTTGTAACACTTGAAGTTGGGTTACAAACTGTAAATTATAAAAGTTTAAAGCTTTTGAATAGGGGACATGGTCTATCTGATTTTATAGACTCATCCATCAGAGCAAAAAAGAGAAATTTGAGACTATGTGTTCACATGATTTTGGATCTGCCATGGGATGATATGGATGATGTCGTGGAAGGAGCCAGGGTTCTTAGTGCACTGTCTATTGATGAGGTTAAACTTCATTCGCTTTACGTTGTGAAAGGCACAAGGCTTGCTAGTCTTTACGATAAGGGTGAGGTTCAATTGCTGGATGTTAAGACTTATAAGGAAAGAGTAATAAATTTTCTTTTAAATCTAGACCAGAATATAGTCGTTCAAAGACTGGTTGGAAGAGCTCCGCAAGAGGATACGATTATTGCGAACTATAATACAAGCTGGTGGAAGATAAGAGATGACATTATAAATGAGATGTATTTAAAAGGACTTAGCCAAGGTCAGTTAAGAAAGGGTGGTAAAAATGGTTAAATTTATCTTAGGAGCAAAGGGAGCAGGCAAAACAAAGTGGCTTATAGATGAGGCCAATAAAGAAATTGGCGAAGGAAATGGAAATATTGCCTTTGTTGAAGTTGATGATGATCATATTTTTTCATTGGACTATAATGTAAGACTTATAAATGCAACAGATTATAGACTTGCTAACATTGAAAGTCTTTATGGATTCTTATGTGGCTTGATGGCTATGGATTATGACCTCAAAAAAATTTATGTTGACGGAATCTATAAAGTTATCAGATTAAATATTGAAGAAGTGGAATTTTTGTGTAGCAAGCTTAGCAAGGTTCCAGAAATTGAAGGCAGAGAAGTATACATAAATGTAGACTTTATGTTGGACGATATGCCTGAATATTTCAAAAATAATTGCTTGGAAGTTAAAGCACAATGAAGGACAATAGATTGTTTGTTAGGGTAGTTGCAATAGCTTTGGTCGTGCTTATGGCTATACCTGTGGTTATGCAGCTTGTATCCTATCTTAGATAGAGAGGGTTAATTTGATTTTACCCATTAGAAGAGGTTTGTTTGAAAATTTTTTTGAACATAGATCTTATCTAATAATGAAGTACAGTAATAAGGATATTAGCAAGAGGGAATTTATTGAGATGAATTTCAATTATTTCAATAACCCAAATGCAAGACCCTTTTTGAAAGTGGATAGCTTTGAAAAGGGCATGTATAATTATCAATACTACAATGGTTTAGCCAAGTATTATCGCATGCTAGCAAAAGAATTGAGGTATGACAGGGACAACAAAAGGGCCTACAATGATTATTTGAATCTCAGCAATAAGTATTATGCAGAGAAGGATCAAGCTTCACTTAGCTTGTTAAAACTGCAAAATTTTTGTGATTGTGAAGCTTATTTTATAAAAACCCAAGCAAAAGGCTTAAAAAATAGACTTTATGAGATAGTTCTTTTAAACAAAAAAGAGGCTATTTTACATTCAAAGTCCGTATGGCTTCTTAATATATTAAAAGATGAGAATGTTTTTATTGATGGACTTAAGTCGTCTCTGATAGATGAATATATAAATGAGAGATACTAAAAACTCTTACAGAAAATTTCTGTAAGAGTTTTTTCATAGAATTTCTTTTATTTTTTTAATAAAGACATCCAAAATTTTTACAAGTTCAATTGTTTTACAATTGCCTTGCACTTGCACCATATTTCCAGAGCATGTGATGTCAAATTGTTTGGATAAATCATCAACTATAGACTTCAAATTTAGGCTTATAAGATTTTTAGATCTTGCTAACATAAATGAAGAAGTTGGACCGTTGGGCATACCATAAATTTGAATATAATTGTCCATGTCAATTATTTTTTGGGAAGTGAATTTCAATTCCTTGAAGTTTGGAGAGTTTATAATCTTATATATTATACTGTAATCTTTGTAAGTTAAGGCCTTGGACTTGAGTTCATTTACAGTTTCAAGGTTCAATTCTTTCTCCATCTTTTTATTTTCTTTTACAAGAGAATCAAATTTCATTTTTAAACTTCTGGAAGCAGTTAGAATGTCTCTGCTGTCGTTAAGTTTATAAAGGGATTTCAAATTTTCAACTAAATCAAATTTTTCTTGATAATCATCAAAGGCTTTTTTCCCAACCAAGAAAGACAACTCAATATTTCCGTCATTATTTTTCGTTATTTTGTTTATTTTAAAGATTCCCAATTCGCCACTTCTAGATAAAAGTGGACCAAATGATTGAAATTTACCCAATCCTTTTATTTCTGCAATATAATTGATTTTGTCGAAACTGCTATCAACTCTATTTATAATTAGGTTAGCTTGAATCAGATAATTTATGTATTTTTCAATTTCTTTGATTCTTGTGTAGCTTATATCCTTGGCAGATATAGTAAGAGATGAATTCTCAAGAATAGTAGATGAGATAATTTCAGCTCCATAATTTCTCATTAGAACTTTTTTTAAAATAGATAAGCAAAGGGCATTTTGCATATTAGTCAATCTGTATTCCCAGTCGATTTCGAATTTTGCCTCCAGAATGTCTGTAGGCTTTTCATAGACAATTTCTTTTCCATCAAAGTAAAATGATAAGTCCTTACCGTCATATGTAAGTCTATCCATGGGGAAAGAGTCATTTTCAAAAACAGCTATATTCTTATCTGCAGTATATTTAATTTTTCCCGTATCATCTTCAAATGGAATAAATTTAGCCCTTACAGATTTCATATAAGGATTTTCTAAAAACTTAAAATTAATAATTCTCACCTCTCTATTAACTATTCTACCATTTTTAGTCCGCTATTGTATAATATAATTTGGTGGTTATATGTATTTTGTTGCAAGTTATATAGCGGGAATCTTAACTTATAATTATTTCACTAAAGCTAGCTTAACAGTGATTCTCGCCCTGGCATTTCTCGTAAGTTCATATTTTTATTTTAAATCAAACAAGAAAAAGTTTTTGATTTATTATATTTTATTTTTATTTGGGCTTGTAAATTTTGGAATAAGGACAGAGACGCCAATTTTGGGCGAGCATAGTATAAAAGCCAAAGTTGTCAAAGTTTTGGACAAGGGTTTTGTCTTAAAGGTGAATAAATTTCCCTTATCTAAAAAAGTTTTGATAAAGTCTTATGAAGATCTTGATATTGAAAAGGGAGATTTTGTATCTCTTAGTGGAGACTTTGAAAAGGCGGAAGATGCTTATAATTTCAAATCTTTTTCATATAAAAAGTATTTGTTGGGACAGGGCATCTTGTCTATATGCCGAAAGCCTAAAATAGAATACATAAAAAGACAAGGCTCTTTTGTAGGCGCTATGCCACTTAGGATAAAAAACACGCTTTTTGGTGATTATAATCGCTATATGTCAACAAGTTCTGCAGAGATTTTAGAGGGCCTAATTCTATCTGAAAAGTCCTCAATAGAGAATTTAAATGCTTACAGACAAGTTGGTTTGGGACATATACTTTCTATTTCTGGATTTCATATAGGAATTTTATATTTATTTTTGTTTGGCATTTTTAGGTTCATAGATTTGGACAAAAAAATTTGCAAGCTCATGGCGCTTATATTGGTGATTTTTTATTGTTGGATGATAGATTTTCCTCCAGGGGCACTTAGAGCTTGCCTGATGCTCATTTTCACAGATCTGGCATTTTTTGTTAAAGGACAATATTCAACAAGGGATGGACTCTTTATATCGCTATTTATCATATTAATTTTTGCGCCATACCAACTTTTTAATATTTCCTTATTACTTTCATATTTTGGTGTGGGAGGCATTATATATCTGGGAAATAGGCTAGTAAACATTTATGGTGGAAGCTACATTAAAAATGCTTTTTTGATTTTACTTGGAGTAAATATAAGCATATTTCCAGTACAGGCACTTTCCTTTGCAAGCTACAATATTTTTTCCATACCTATAAATTTGATTCTAACACCCCTATATAGTTTGGCAATAATTGTGGCCTATATAGCATCCTTATTTTCTGTAATATCACTTCCAATAAGACCCTTGTACGAGTGTTTAGATTATTACTTGAGGATGTGCAATTTTCTAGTCAATGACTTAAATAATTATCTAAATTTTAGTCTAAATCTTAGACAACTCGGAATTTTATCAATATTTGCCTATGTATTTTTGCTTATAAGTAGGCTTATAAAAATTCCAAATCTTAATAGAAAAATATATGCTTGCATAATTATATATTTTGCCCTACTTATAGGCATATATTCTTTGGAAGCTTATAGGTCATATGGGGCTCTCAAGCTATCTTTTATATATGTTGGGCAAGGGGATGCCTGCTTGATAAATTATAGAGGCAAAAATTTTCTGGTAGATACTGGAGGATGCGAAGATGAAAATTATAATCCTGGTGAGATTTACCTAAAAAAAGTGCTGGAAAGAGAAGGGGTAAGGACCATAGACGGTGTATTCATTTCGCACTTTGATGCGGACCATGTTGAAGGCATAAAAGACATATGGGATAGATTTAAGATAAAGAGAGTTTTTATGCATTCTTATCCGACAAAATCACCTTATCTTAAAAAAATTATAAAACGCGGTTTAAAAACAATAAGCTTAAAAGATGGCCAAGTCCTTAAAAGTGACGACTTAGAGTTCAAAGTCTTGTATGATGGCTCTAAGGCAAGTAATGAAAATGCCAGTTCTTTGATTTTGATGGCAAATCTAAATGGATTTAAAATACTATTTACAGGAGATTCAGATAAAGAGTCTGAGAAATTTTATAATGGGGAAGAGACAACTATTTTAAAAGTTGCTCACCATGGCTCGAATACATCTACAAGTCAAGAATTCTTGGAAAAGGTAAGACCCAAGATAGCAGTCATATCATGTGGATATAAAAATTCTTATGGTCATCCCAGTGAACTTGTTTTAGAAAATTTAAAAAATGAAAATGTAAAGACTTTCGTAACAGCTTATGATGGAGAAATAAAGATGACTTATCAAAATGGAAGGCTAAGAATAGATAGAGCACTTCCTAAAAACAAAATTTCAATTTATGATTATTACAAAGATTTTTTAATAATGCTAGTTCTAACATCAATAGCAGCCTTTTTAGTTTTAGATTATAGGAGAAGAGATGAATTACAAAGAGATTTATAAAAAAGAATTATTTGGACCATATTTTTTTACAGGGGAGGAGGACCTTTTAAAAGACAATGCCACAATATATTTAAAGTCGAAGATTGGCAATTTTCTCGATTTTAATTTTATAAAGCTTGATGGCAAATCGGCCTCTATTTCAGATTTAATAAATGCCTGTGAAAGATTGCCAATGATGAATGACAAAAAGATGATATTGATAAAAGATGCGGGGGATTTTATTTCTTCATTTGATTTCAAAAAAGATCTCGAAAAAATTGTAGCTTCTTGTCCCAAAGATACGATTCTAATATTTCAAGAAGGTCTCAGTCTTATAAATAAAAACAACAGCTTTTATAAGTGGTTTAACAAGAAGAATAGGATATTTGAATTTTCAACTTTAAATCCCTTGGATGCAGGCAAGTATATAAGTGGCTACTTAAAAAGAAAAAATATAGAAATACAATTTGAAGATGCTAAATACTTGGCTCAAAGACTAGGATACGGGTCTAAGAATTTGGATGCAAATCTATTTGACATAAAGAGTGAACTTGATAAGCTTGCTAATATGGGCTTTTACTGTATAAAAAAAGAGGATATAGACCTTGTCGTAAAAGAAAACATAAACCTAAATATCTTCGACTTTTTAGAAGCCTTGGCAAATAGAAATATAAAAAAGTCTTTGGATATTCTAGAAAATCTATATAACTTAAATGAATCAGTCTCCAAAATTTTGGCAATGGTTACAAGACAAAATCATATGATTTTAGGAGTAAAATTGGGCCTAAGTGACAGATCAACAGATGTGATGTCGATTCTTGGGATTGGCAATTACGAATATAAAAAATTTATAAATTATGCTAAAAATTTTTCTAAAGAAGAACTTATAGATATTTACAGAAATTTACAAGATGTAGATTATAAAATCAAGACATCTTCAGAAGAAGAGAAAATTTTACTTGAAAAAGAAATAGTAAAAATTTGCAATAAAAAAGGTTAATAGGAACTTCATAAGAAGTTTCTATTAACCAGCTGCGTTGAGCTTCTTGGTTAGGCTAGAGATTTTCCTAGCAGCAGCATTTTTATGAACTACATTTTTACATGCTGCTCTTTTTAATTTTTTATCAATAAGCTTAATTAGGCTTCTTGCTTCTTCAAGATTATTTACCATCAAAGCTTGTTCAAACTTCTTAATTGCATTCTTGATTTCAGACTTTCTAGCCTTATTGCGTAGAGTTGCCTTCTTTTGAGTTTCAATTCTTTTTATTGCAGATTTAATATTTGCCATTTCATTCACCTCCATAGCTTTTTTCGAACTCGTTATATGATACTATATTATAGCCATTTTTGCAAGATTTATTTATAGGGTAAAATCTAGAATCATAACAATATGGGCATATAAGTTATATTTTAAGATTATCAATATCATTTAATAAAAATCAATTCAACTTGATTTGAAAGATCTCTTCCTTTGGAAGTCAAATATAAATTATTCGAATTGAGCTTACACCAGAAAAGAGAGACACTTTTTTCAATTTCGTCCTTATAGTAGCTTTTAAAATCAATCCCAAATTTTTTTTCGAATTTTTCAAAATCAACACCATCATTTAACCTAAGCCCCATCATGACAAATTCATTTATCCGATCTTTTATAGATAAGTTTTCGAAATTTTCAATAGGTTTTAAATTTTTATCGATTGAGTTGAAATAAGTTTCAAAGTCGCCATAATTCCAAAATCTTTTGTTTCCAATATTAGAGTGAGCAGATAAACCGAATGAAAGGTAGTCTTGCAAGAGCCAATATTTTAGATTGTGCCTGCATCTATATTTTGGCTTTGAAAAATTAGAAATTTCATACTGCTCAAAATTTAGATTCTTTAGCCTCCTACAAATATAGTGGTACATTTTTCTATCAAGATTTTCATCAGGAAAGTCATTTTTTGCTGTTTTATATTTATTAAAAAGTGGAGTGCCTTCTTCTAATATTAAGCTGTAGTAAGATATGTGTTTTGGATTTAGCTTTTCTATAAAATCAAAATTTTTATCTATATCATCAATGCTTTCACCAGGTAGGGCCATCATGAAGTCAAGATTAAAGTTTTCTATATAAGATTCTTTAATGCAGTCTACTGCTTTTAATAAATCCATATTACCATGAATACGGCCTATTTTTTTTAAGATGGTTTCATTTGTGGATTGGGCGCCGAGAGATATTCGATTTACGCCAAGCTTTTTGAAAGCTTGAATTTTTGAAAGATTTATAGAATTGGGATTGGCTTCTACTGTAAACTCTAAATTATTCGAGAACTTGAATTTTGAAAAGATATTTTCTAAGGAGCTTATTTGTTTAGGGGTCAAAATGGATGGAGTACCTCCACCGATAAAAATTGTGTCAATTGTCTTTTGACATAAAAAATCCTCCCAAAGACAAACTTCCTTTTCCAAATAAAGCAAATATTTGTTTATTATCTCATCATTTTCCACAGAAGAATTAAAATCACAATAATAGCATTTGGACTCACAAAAGGGGATATGAATATATATCCCCAAATCATTATGCTTCTTCATCATATTTTAAAACTGTTAAGAAGGCCTCTTGAGGAACTTCAACACTTCCTATTTGTCTCATCCTCTTTTTTCCCTCTTTTTGCTTTTCAAGTAGTTTTCTCTTTCTGGAGATATCCCCACCATAGCATTTAGCAAGGACATCTTTTCTAAGAGCTCTTATTGTTTCTCTTGCGATTATTTTAGTACCTATTGCAGCCTGAATAGGAACTGCAAATTGGTGTCTTGGAATGACATCTGTCAGTCTTTCACAAATACGTCTACCTCTTTCATAAGCTGAGTCCTTATGAACAATTATTGAAAAGGCGTCTACAAGTTCTTCGTTTATCAAAATATCAAGCTTTACAAGCTCAGATGGTTCATATCCTATTATTTCATAATCATATGAAGCATAGCCTTTTGTTTTAGATTTTAGAGCATCAAAGAAATCATATATAACTTCATTCAAAGGAAGATTATAGGTTATCATGACCCTAGTTTCTTCAAGATAATCCATTGAAAGGTAGGTGCCTCTTCTAGCTTGGCAAAGCTCCATTATTGCTCCTATATAAGCAGTTGGACACATTATCTCAGCCTTTACTATGGGTTCTTCCATATAATCTATTTCTGTTGGATCGGGGAGATTTGTAGGATTTTGAATTTCTAACATAGTCCCATCTTTTTTATGAACTTTGTATATAACAGACGGAGCAGTTGTAACAAGGTTTAAGTCAAATTCTCTTTCGAGTCTTTCTTGAATAATTTCCATGTGCAAAAGTCCTAAAAATCCACACCTAAAACCAAATCCCAAGGCGGCAGAAGTCTCTGCTTCAAAATCCAAGGCAGCATCATTTACCTTAAGCTTTTCCAAAGCCTCTCTGACTTCCTGATAAGATTCTCCCTCTGCAGGATAAATTCCACAAAAAACCATCGGCATAACTTTTTTGTACCCAGGGAGGGCTTGCTCGGTCATATTTTTTGCTAAGGTTATGGTATCACCGACATTAGCTTCTTTTACTTCCTTGATGCTTGCCGCTATATATCCAACATCACCTGCACTTAGAGAGTCAAGAGCTACATAGGTGCTAGTTCTCACACCGACTTCAACGACTTCAAACTCAGCTCCAGTTGACATCATCTTTATGATGTCTCCCTTTTTGACTTTACCGTCAAAAACTCTTATAAAACATATTACACCCTTATATGAGTCATAATATGAGTCGAAAATGAGAGCCTTTAAGGGCTTATCTTCAGATCCGGATGGAGCAGGTATATCTTCTACTATTGCATCTAGGACCTTGTCTATATTAATACCATTTTTGGCTGATATTTCCGGCGCATTTGTAGCTTCTATTCCAATAATATCTTCGATTTCTTTTTTTACCTCCTCAGGTCTTGCACCAGGAAGGTCGATTTTATTTAAAATTGGAACCAACTCTAAATTTTGATCGGCTGCCAAATATACATTAGCTAGGGTTTGCGCTTCTACACCTTGAGAAGCATCGACTACTACAAGAGCTCCCTCACAAGCAGCTAGAGACCTTGAGACCTCATAATTGAAATCCACATGTCCAGGGGTGTCGATTAAGTTGAGAATATATTCTTTTCCATCTTGGTGCTTGTGAATTAATCTGACGGCCTTAAGTTTTATAGTAATGCCTCTTTCTCTTTCCAAGTCCATGGAATCTAAAACTTGCGAGCTCATTTCTCTTTGGGTTAACATTCCAGTCATTTCAATAAGCCTGTCAGCAAGAGTGGACTTTCCATGGTCAATATGCGCTATTATAGAAAAATTTCTTATATGTTCTTGTCTGTTGGACATGAATCCTCCTTGTATATCTTAAAAGAATTTATATTTCCTAATAATGAAGATATTATCACATAAAGACCAACAAATAAATAATCGCAGAAAGTGATTGCAATTAAAAAAATATTTTTTTAAAAAAACTTGACACAAATGGGAAAGCATAGTATATTATTAATAGTTAGCACTCGATGTTAATGAGTGCTAATAAAAGGGTGATAAAATATGGATGAAAGAAAGATGCGTGTTTTAGATGCTATTATTAATTCCTACATCCACACTAACCAGCCTGTTGGATCCAGGACTATTTCAAAAGAGTACGATCTTGGAGTTTCAAGTGCTACTATAAGAAATGAAATGGCCGATTTAGAGGATTTAGGTTATCTTATAAAGCCTCATACATCTGCCGGCAGGATACCATCAGACAAGGCTTTCAGGTATTATGTTGATGAGATTATAAATAATAGATCTAGGAATGCAAAGCTTGATTTTCCTGTTGACTGGTCATTTGTCAAAGAGGCTAGGACTCCTAAAGAGACTTATAGGAGAGCGGCTAGACTCTTGGCTGATACTACTAAACTGACATCTTATGTTATAAGCCCTAGGAAACAGGATAAAAAAATAAAGTTTATAGAGATTCTGTCTTTGGCAGAAAGAATTTATCTACTCTTGATAATAGGCAACAAGGGCGAAGTTTCAAAGACTATAATAAAGGCCAAGCAGTCCATTTGCCAAAAGGATTTATCTATGATATCAAACTTTTTAAATAAAGAGTTTGAAAATGCGAGTGCTGGAGATTTGCAATCTAGAAAGTTTATTCTATTTGATGAAATTGCAGAGTATAAAAATTTCATAGGAGAAGCTATAAAGGCTATAAGAAGATTTTATGAAGATTTGAATTCAGTTGAGGTATTTTTCGATGGAATTACTAATATACTAACATATGATGAATACCGAGATTTAAACAAGGCAAAAGAATTTATGAAATTCTTTGATGATAGAGAAAATCTCCTAGATATAGTCATAGACTCTATAAATGATGACTACGAGATTTTGATAGGCTCTGAAAACAATCATGAGATTATGAAATCGTCCACTCTTATCAACTTTAGTTTTGGAAGTCCTATGGGGCAGATTGGAATAGTTGGGCCTGTAAGACTTGATTATCCCAAATTGATTAAAATTGTTTCGGGATTCGCTCAGGTTCTAACAGATATAATCGATGATATTTAGTGAGGTGTGAAATGGAAAATAAAGAAAATTTAGATGATATTGTAGAAGAAATTTCTAATGCACAAGAAGATATTGTCGACGCAGAAATAGTAGATGATTTAGAAAATCAAGTGCAAGAAGAAAGCGAAAAGTACAAGGATTTAAATGATAGATTTATTCGCCTACAAGCAGATTTTGCTAATTATAAAAGGCGAAGTGAAAATGAAAGATCGGGCGCTTTTGCAATGGGTGTTGAAAAAATTGCAGGTGGGCTTTTGCCCATATTAGATAATTTTGAGAGGGCTCTTTGTCAAGAAGGGGCTGCTGAGGATTCGTTTTTTTCAGGAGTGGAGCTTATATATAAGCAATTTTTGACACTACTTGAAAAAAATGGAATAGAAGAAATAGTGGCGCTTAATCAAAAATTTGATCCCAATCTTCACCATGCTGTAATGGTAGAAGAAAGGGATGACATTGAAAAGGAAACAGTTGTAGAAGTTCTACAAAAAGGATATAAACTTGGAGACAGAGTGCTTAGACCATCAATGGTAAAAGTATCTAAATAAGGAGGAAATTAGAATGAGTAAAATTATAGGAATTGACTTAGGAACAACAAATAGTGCGGTAGCAGTTATGGAAGGTGGAGATGCAATAATAATACCTAATATAGAAGGTAATAGAACAACTCCATCAGTAGTTGCATTTACAAAAGACGGAGAAAGGTTAGTTGGAGAAACTGCCAAAAGGCAAGCAATAACAAACCCAGAAAGAACCATATCATCAATTAAAAGACATATGGGAACTGATTATTCAGTTAATATTGATGGAAAGAAGTATTCTCCTCAAGAAATTTCTGCAATGATTTTACAAAAATTGAAATCAGATGCTGAATCTTACTTGGGAGAAAAAGTGACAAATGCAGTAATTACTGTACCTGCTTATTTCACAGACGCTCAAAGACAAGCTACAAAAGATGCAGGAAAAATTGCAGGATTAAATGTAAAGAGAATTGTAAATGAACCTACAGCAGCAGCTCTTGCTTATGGCGAAGACAAGGACAAGGATTCTCAAACTGTAATGGTTTATGACCTTGGGGGCGGAACATTTGATGTTTCTGTATTGGAACTTTCAGATGGAGTTTTCGAAGTTCATGCAACTAGAGGAAACAACAAGCTTGGTGGAGATGATTTTGATAACAGATTAATTGATTATATAGCTGAGGATTTCAAGACTGCTCATGGAATAGATCTTAGAATTGACAAGATGAGCCATCAAAGACTAAAAGAAGCTGCTGAAAAGGCTAAAAAAGAATTGTCATCTACAATGACTACAAATATAAATCTACCATTTATAACAGCAACAGCAGAAGGTCCACTTCACTTAAATATGGACATTACTCGTGCTAAGTTTGATGAGCTTACGAAGGATATAGTAAAGCAAACAGAACAACCGGTTTTAGACGCTTTAAAAGATGCTGGTTTGTCCGCAAGCCAAATTGACAAAGTTCTTTTGGTAGGAGGTTCTACAAGAATTCCTGCTGTGCAAGAATCAATCAAAAAATTAATAGGAAAAGAAGCCCAAAAAGATATAAATCCAGATGAATGTGTAGCTTTAGGCGCAGCTATCCAAGGTGGAGTTTTATCTGGAGATGTAAAAGACCTGCTTCTTCTAGATGTAACACCACTTTCACTAGGAATCGAAACAATGGGCGAAGTTACGACAAGACTCATTGAAAGAAATACAACAATTCCAACGAAAAAGTCACAAATATTTACAACAGCTGCTGACAATCAAACATCTGTTGATATCCATGTGCTTCAAGGTGAAAGACAAATGGCAAAAGATAACACTTCTCTTGGAAGATTCCAACTTGATGGAATTGCACCTGCAAGAAGGGGTGTACCACAAATAGAAGTTACTTTTGATATAGACGCCAATGGTATAGTGAATGTTTCTGCTAAAGACCTTGGAACTGGAAAAGAACAACATATAACAATCACATCATCAACTAATTTGTCAGATGAAGAAATTGAAAAGAAAGTCAAAGAAGCTGAAATGTATGCTCAAGAAGATAAGAAACAAAAAGAACTTATTGAAATTAGAAATAATGCAGATTCTATGATTTACCAATCTGAAAACACTTTAAAAGAAGTTGAAGGCAAGATTGATGCAAGTGAAAAAGAAGAAATCGAAAAAGCCATCAATGAATTAAAAGAAGTAAAAGACACAGATCAAGTTGAAAAAATAAAGGAAAAGACAGAAGCGTTAACTCAAGCTTTCTACAAAATATCAGAAAAAATCTACAAACAAAATCAAGAACAAACTGGAAAAGAACAATCAAAAGATGAAGATGTTGTTGATGCAGACTATGAAGTTGTAGATGACGAAGAAGAAAACAAGTAAGCTTAATGACAAAAATTTTGAGCAGTTTTTTGACTGCTCTTAATTTTTTTGTTTAAAATTTTTTTAAATAGGTTAAAATATCCTTTGGTGGTGAATATGAGAGATTTTTATGAAATTTTGGATATAGAAAGAAGTGCTGGTGAAACAGAGATAAAAACGGCTTATAGAAAAATGGCTAAAAAGTATCATCCGGATCTAAATCCTGGAGATAAAGAAGCTGAAGTAAAATTCAAAGAAGTTCAAGCGGCCTATGAGGTTTTAAGCGATAGTCAAAAAAGACAAATATATGATACCTACGGAGAAGAAGGTTTAAATGGTCAGGCTCAAAGCAGTGGATTTGGTGGATTTGGAGATATATTCTCTGATATATTCGATATATTCGGAGGAGGAAGCGCTTATTCTTCAAGGTCTGGTAGAAATCCTAATAGTCCTAAGAAGGGTACTGACCTAAGATATGACATCCAAATAGAATTTAAAGAAGCCTATACGGGTGTAGAAAAAGAAATAAGCATTAGCCATAGAGTAAAATGCAGCCACTGCCATGGAGAAAAGTGTGAACCTGGAACAGATAAAAAAACTTGCGATAAATGCCATGGAACAGGAGAGGTATCTCATAGAGTATCAACACCATTAGGTCAATTTGTTCAAGTAGGGACATGCGACAAATGTGGTGGCAGCGGACAGATCATTGAAACTAAGTGCAAGGTGTGTAAGGGACAAGGAAGCGTAAAAGAAAACAAAAAAATAAAACTCAATATTCCAGCAGGTGTCGACAACAACAATATAATGACAATTGAAGGGATGGGAGATGCTGGAGAAAATGGAGGACCAGCTGGTGATTTGTATGTATACATTCATGTAAAAGAGGATGAGTTTTTCAAGAGAGTAAATGGTGATCTTTATATAGAAATGCCTATAACTTATACAGATGCTGTTTTAGGTGGAAAAATAAAAGTTCCCACAATGGAAGGCATTGAAGATTTTGATTTACCAAGGGCAACTGAAGCAGGCAAGAGGTTTAAAATAGCCAAAAAAGGAATGCCTATTTTAAATAGGAAGACTAAAGGTGACCTTTATTTCGATGTAGAAATTATCATACCTAAAAATCCAAGCGAGCGAGAAATTGAATTGCTAAAGGAATTAAAAAAAGTAAGGCCAAGCGCAGAAAAAGAAAAGAAGAACTTCTTTAAACGATTTAAAGAATTTTTTGAACAATAAAATTAAAATATATAGTAAAATTAAGACAAGATCCAATGGACTTGTCTTTTTTATATGTTATTATAAGTCCTTAATCTAAATTAAATATGGAGTTTAATATGAAATATACTGAAATAAAATTTACCTGTCCTGATGAAAGGGCGGAAGAAATTGAAAACTTTTTATATATGTTGGATATATATGATTTTTCTTCTAAATCTTTGAAATTATTAAATGATATAAAGACCACACCATGGGCTTACAATTTAGTCGATGAAGAGGTGCTAAGCCTTCCTAAGGACACATCTGTATATCAAGTTTTTTTTAATGAAGACGAGTCTGAGATGTTTTGTGATGTTTATAAAAAACTTGAAGGACTTGGAGTTGATAACTTATTGGTAGAAACTAGAGATGATTGTGAGTGGAAAGACAAGTGGAAGGATTATTTTCACACCTTAAAATTTAATAAAATAAAGATAATACCATCATGGGAAAATGAAAAGATGGACAAATATTCCATACTAATGGATCCAGGGATGGCATTTGGCTCGGGAACACATGAAACAACGAGATTATCAATAAAAATGCTTGAAAAATTTGTAAAAAATGAGGATAAAGTCCTGGATATAGGATCAGGGAGTGGGATTTTGGCTTTGGCAGCTAAAAAACTTGGAGCAGATAAGGTTGTAGGTATTGATATAGATCCAGATTCAGTTCGAGTGGCAAGAGAAAACGCCTCTATAAATGGAGAAGATATTGAGTTTATAACTGGAGATTTAGCTGAGGATATAAACGAAAAATACAATGTGATTGTTTCTAATATAATAGCAGAAATAATTGTCGATCTTATAGAGGATTTACCAAGGATACTGGAAAAAGGCGGTCTCTTTTTATGCTCTGGGATTCTTTTTGAAAAAGAAGATATGCTAAAAAATGAATTAAAGAAAGCTGGATTTGAAATCATCCACATTAGACGAGAAGGAGATTGGCTGGGCATAGGTGCAAGATATGTATAAATTCTTTGAAGATAACAAACAGGATGCTTATATTTTTCTTAGTGAATCTAATTTAAAACATATTAAAGTTTTAAGAATAGAAAAAAATGAACAATTTGAAGTCGTCACACCTTTTGGAAAATTCCTTTGCACTTTAGAAGAAAAAAAAGCTAGAATTTTGCAAGAAGTGACAAAATCAACCGAAAGTCCTATAAATCTAAAGCTTTTTATGGGCATATGTAAATCTGATAAAATGGAAGTGATCCTAAAAGCTTGCACTGAAATTGGAATAAGAGATTTTTATCCAGTTGAAATGAAAAGATCTATTTCTAGCTACAAGGGCAAAGAAATAAAAAAGATAAAAAGACTAGAAGAAATAGCTTTGTCGGCAGCCAAACAGTCGAAAAGAGATATTGTTCCAAGTGTACACGAGCCAATAAGAATAGAAGATATCAAGGACTACTATGATGGAAAGTTGATAATAGCTTATGAACTAGAAAATAAGAATTTTTTAGAAAATATTATGCCTGAAAGAAATGTTTCTTTGGTCATTGGCCCAGAAGGCGGATTTGACCAGGAAGAACTGGACATTTTAGCTAAACTTAATCCAAGCTATATAAGCTTGGGCGATAGGATATTAAGAGCTCAAACGGCTGCAATTGCGGCTAGTTTTTTAATAATACAAAATTGGGAGAGAAAATTTGAGGAGATTTAACCTACTAACTCTTGGATGTAAAGTAAATCACTACGAGGGTCAATACATGAGTGAAAATTTCATAAAAAGAGGTTATTGCCGAGTTGAAGAAAATGAAGTAGCGGATATTTATATCATAAATACATGCACAGTTACAAATCTTTCAGATAGAAAGTCTCGTCAGTATATAAGAAGAGCCAAAAGATTAAATTCTAACTCGATAATTGCCGTTGTGGGTTGCTATGCTCAGGTGAGCCCCGAAGAAGTAGCTGCTATGAAAGATGTCGACATAGTCATAGGGACAACGGAAAGAAACAAAATAGTGGACCTCTGTGAAGAATTTTGGGAAACTAGACAGCAGATTAACATAGTTAGAGATATATCTGATGACAAAAATTTCCAAGATATAAAAATAAATGAGATTGATTCAATGTCGAGAGCCTACATAAAGGTTCAAGATGGCTGTAATATGTTTTGCTCATATTGCATAATCCCATACGCAAGAGGAAATATAAGATCAAGATCAATAGATGATTGTGTAAGAGAAGTTCAAAGTTTATCTGAAAAAGGATACAAAGAGGTAGTCCTCACAGGAATCCATATAGCTAGTTATGGTTATGATTTAGGCAAAGATAGATTGGTAGATTTGATAGAAGAAATTGCCAAGACAGATATAAAAAGAATAAGATTGTCGTCAGTAGATCCAAGAATTGTGACAGATGATTTTATTAAAAGAATAAATAGTACAAATAAGGTATGTGACCACTTTCATTTGTCTTTGCAAAATGGAAGCGACAGAATTTTAAAACTCATGAACAGGAGATATGATACAGAAGAATTTTATAGAAAAGCTCAAATAATAAAGACTTATTATCCAGATGCCGGGCTTACTACGGACATAATAGTAGGTTTTCCTACTGAAAATGATGAGGATTTTGAAAAAACTCTCAAATTTGTTGAGAAAATTGGATTTTCGAGAATTCATGTATTCAAATACTCCCCGAGAAGAGGGACTCCGGCTGCTGAAATGAAGGGTCAAGTAGATGGAAATATCAAACATCTGAGGTCTGGAAAATTAATTGAAAAATCCAGGAGACTTAGTGAAATATTTGCAAATAAGCTTATTGGTAAAAGCTTTGAGGTTCTATTTGAAGAAGAAAATGAGGATTATTTTTTCGGCTATACAAGCAACTATATAAGGGTGAAGGCAAAAAAAGACGGAAGAGATCTAACCAATAAGATATTTAATGTTATAATTAAAACAGATGAAGAACCTTGTGAAGTTGAATTAAGAGAGGAGATTTAATGGACTGTTTATTTTGTAAAATAATAAATAAAGAAATACCATCGGATAAATTATATGAAGATGATTTAGTCTATGCTTTTAAAGATATAGATCCAAAAGCGCCGGTTCATTTTTTAATAGTACCTAAAAAACACATAGATTCTTGTGACAGCTTAGAAAGCGAAGATAAGGATTTGATTGGACATATATTTTTAGTTGCTAAGAAAATTTGTCGAGATTTGGGTGTGGATGAAAGTGGATACAGAATAGTTAATAATTGTAAAGAGGATGGCGGACAAAGCGTAAACCATTTGCATTTTCATGTTTTAGGTGGGAGATCTCTTCAGTGGCCACCGGGTTGATATGAGGTAAATTTAAATGGAAATAAATAAAAATGTAGTTGAATTTGCAAAAAAAATGGAACTTGTAAAATTGCCAAGATGGGAAGATTTGCCCAATATAGATTATTATAATTTTCAAATTTGTGAATTCATAAAGCAGCATTTATTTTTCATGAATGAAGTCTTTGGAGATAATTATCTGACACCAACAATGGTCAATAATTATGTAAAAAACGGAATCATAGATAAACCTAAGAATAAAAAATATAGTAAGGCAGCAATAGCCAAACTAATTGTAGTATCTTGCCTAAAACAAGTGCTAGAAATTTCTGACATTGGTAATGGAATAGACCTGCTTATAAATTTAGTAGGACTAGAAAAAGCTTATGAAATCTTTATTAAATCTTTAAATGACGCATTTAAAAGCATATTCGGTTCAGTATCTAAAGGAGTTTATCCGTTGAATTTAGAGATAAAAAATTTGGATTCATCTGATATAAATGTATCTTTAGCTTGCCTGGCCTTAGCATCCAAAGTTCTAATAAAAAAATTAATCTTGGAAGATGGTTTTGTAGTCAGAAAAAACATTTAATGCCTATGTTAGAATCAAATTAAAAAGGATATATATAGATTAGGTTAGTTGACACTCAATTTGAGCTATGATATTATACTTATAACGTATAGTTTAAAAAAGAAATTTGATTTTCAAATTTTTTTTGAACTAAAAGAAACGTTTTCTAGTCGCAAAGGGGTGGTGATATGTCTTTTTTCAAAAAAAAGAAGTCTTCTGGCAAAAAGAAGGCTTTTGAAGAAAAGAAAGAAACTGTAACCGAAAAAGTTGAAAAGGTTTCTGCGACAAAAGAAGTGGAAACAGAAAGTAAATCAAAAGAGGGTGGAGGTAAAAGTATGTATAGACCAAACGAAGCACAAGAAGCATTGCGTAGAAAAGTAAGAGAGTTTGCTGAAGCTGAAGTAAAGCCCATAGCTTTTTCACTGGACCAAAACAATGAATATCCAGATGAAATTGTCGCTAAAATGGCAGAACTAGGCATAATGGGATTGCCTTATGAAAAGAAATATGGTGGAAGCGAAGAAGGTGCTGTTGCTTATGCAATAGCAGTTGAAGAACTATCAAGAGTAGATGGTGGTGTTGGTGTTATTTTGTCGGCCCATACATCTTTAGGATCATATCCTATTGAAGCTTTTGGAAATGAAGCTCAAAAAGAAAAATATTTAGTGCCTCTAGCTAAGGGTGAAAAAGTAGGGGCATTTGGACTTACAGAACCAGAAGCTGGATCTGATGCAAGTGGTACTCAAACAACCGCTGAATTGGATGGCGACTATTACATTTTAAATGGAAATAAGATATTTATAACAAATGCTCCTAAGGCAGATACATATGTTGTATTTGCAGTTACAACTCCAGGCATAGGCACTCATGGAATTTCAGCTTTCATAGTTGAAAAAGGATGGGAAGGATTCACATTTGGAGATCACTATGACAAATTGGGTATCAGATCTTCAACTACCGCAGAATTAATTTTCAACAATGTAAAAGTCCCAAAAGAAAATTTATTAGGTCAAGAAGGTCAAGGATTTAGAATTGCAATGCAAACTCTTGACGGTGGCAGAATAGGTATAGCAGCTCAAGCGCTTGGAATTGCACAAGGAGCATATGAAGCAGCTTTAGCTTATGCAAAGGAAAGAATTCAATTTGGAAGACCTATAGCTCAACAACAAGCTATATCATTCAAGCTTGCAGATATGGCAACTAAACTTAGAGCAGCTAGACTTATGATATATTCAGCAGCTGAAATGAAACAAAATCATGAAAACTTTGGTATGGAAGCTGCCATGGCAAAGATGTATGCATCTGATGTAGCTATGGAAATTACGAATGACGCACTTCAAATCCATGGAGGAAATGGCTATTTGAAGGGAATGGAAGTTGAAAGACACTACAGAGATGCTAAGATTACGCAAATCTATGAAGGAACAAATGAGATTCAAAGAGTTGTAATTGCATCAAATATTATTGGAAGATTGCCAAAACGTGGAGGTTCAAAGGGTGGGCCAGCTCCTGCAGCAAAACAAGGCCCCATTACAGGCGAAAGAAAAAGAGAAATAATAAAGGCTGATACTGCACAAGAAGCGGTGGATAAATTAGTCGCAAGCTTAAAAAAGGACGGATATGATTTTTCCGTAGGAATTGATATAGATACACCTATTTCAGATGCTGAAAGAGTAGTAAGTGTTGGTAAAGGTATAGGCTCAGCAGAAAATCTTGAAAAAGCAAAGGTTTTGGCTCATGCAGCTGGAGCAGCTTTAGGATCTTCAAGACCAGTAGCTGAAAACATGAAATTACTTCCACTTGAAAGATATGTTGGTATGTCTGGTCAAAAATTCAGAGGAAATCTTTATATAGCACTTGGCATATCTGGAGCATCTCAACATTTAAAAGGTATAAAAGATGCATCGACGATAGTTGCAATAAATAAAAATGCCGGAGCTCCTATATTTAAAAATGCTGACTATGGAATAGTTGGAGATATGAATGAAATCATGCCATTGTTGGCTAAAGCCTTGGGAACTGGAGAAAAAAAACCGGCACCACCAATGAAAAAAGTAAGAAGATCAAAACCAAGAAAGCTAGCACCAAACTATGACGTTCACGTTTGCGTTGGCTGCGGATATGAATATGATCCAAATGTAGGAGACCCAGAAGCTGAAATAAGCCCAGGAACAATGTTCGAAAAATTGCCAGAAGATTGGGTATGCCCAAATTGCCAAGAAGAAAAATCTGGATTTATAGTAGAAAACTATCCAGCTGACAGAAAATAAGGGAGGAAATCATGTATAATATCAGAAAAGTAGCAGAAGATTTATATTTTGTGGGAGGAAACGACAAAAGAATTGAACTGTTTGAAAACATGTTTCCAATCCCAGATGGAGTTTCTTACAACTCATATTTATTGATGGACGAAAAAACTGTTTTAGTAGATTCAGTTGACTGGTCAATAGCAAGGGACTATATAAGAAAAGTTGAAATAGTTCTTGATGGAAGAGACCTTGACTATCTTTTAATTCATCATATGGAGCCAGATCACTGCGGAGCAATTGAAGAAATTTGCATAAGATATCCAAACGTTCAAATTATATCTAGTGAACAAGCTTTCCAATTTATGAGACAAATGGGCTACCACATCCCAGAAGATCAATTAGTTATAGTAAAAGAAGGCGACACTATGAGCTTCGGAAAGCACACTTTAGCATTTTTGGAAGCTCCAATGGTTCACTGGCCTGAAGTTTTAATGTCTCTTGATACTTATAATGGAGTTTTGTTCTCAGCGGACGGATTTGGTTCATTCAAATCAATGGACGGAAAACTTTTTGCAGACGAAGTAGATTGGGAAAGAGACTGGCTTGATGAAGCTAGAAGATACCTCACAAATATAGTTGGAAAATATGGACCATTTATCCAAGATATCTTGAGAAAAGCTGGACCACTTCTGCCAAAGGTAAAATATATTTGCCCTCTACACGGACTTGTTTGGAGAGATAATTTAGGCTTCTTTATAGAAAAATATGACAAGTGGTCAAAGTATGAACCAGAAGAAGAAGGAGTTCTTATAGTTTATGCCTCAATGTATGGCAATACAGCAAATGCAGCACAAGAGTTGGCAAACAATTTGGTAATGAAGGGTGTAAAGAAGGTAGAAGTGTATGACGTATCCAAGACAGATATATCATACTTGATTGCCAAGACTTTCCAATATTCACATCTAGTACTTGCATCTGTAACTTACAACTTGGGAATCTATCCTAAGATGAAGAATTTCCTTCATGATTTAGCAGCTCTTAATGTTCAAAATAGGACAGTTGGTATAATTGAAAATGGAACTTGGGCTTGTACAGTTGGTGACAAGATGGAAGAATTCATAAATGAAAACTTGAAACTTTTCGATGTACTTTCTGAAAGAGTTACAATTAATACTTCTTTAAATGTTGCAAATAAAAACGACATGAACTCTCTTGAAGATTCAATAGTTGAATCAATGAAAAATATAAGAGAATTAAAAGAAAAACAAGCTAAATAAAAATATAAAATCTAAAATAGACTCATTAGTTAAAGTCTGATTTATAAATAATATTGTGTATCAACCTAAATCCTTTTATAAGGGTGAAGGTTGATACATTTTTTATGTACAAAATTTGCCTGCTTTTATTGAAATTTATTTCGGTCTAAATTTAAATTTTATTAAAGTTTTAGACTACTTTAAGCTGTATTTTATGCTAAATATCTGTATGGATTTTGGAAAAAATATATAAGCATTTAATTTAAGTGTTTGTATAATTATTAGATTCAATTTGAAAACTAAAAGATTTTTAGAACTTAATTGAAGTCCTTCAATATTTCTATTTAATACTTTTCAAATAATATCTTGATATTTTCAATTGCATTTGTTAACTATTTTTGGCATAAAAAACCTCCTGATTGGTTTTGATTCAATCAGGAGATTTACATCGAATTAAAAATTTAAAAAATTATTTAAAATAAATATTACATGTTAACATAAAAACTTATTTTCTTTTCTGGCTCATCCATTTTACTTTTGCTTGTAAAACTAATTCATCTTTTTGATTGTAAGTCTTAAACTGAATTTTTATTGTTCCTACATTTCTTGGGGCTAAATCAACAAGCTCAATTACTTCAAGAGTTGATCTTAAAGTGTCGCCGGCATATACGGGTTTAATCCAGGACAAATCGTCTATTCCCATGCCTGCAACTATGGCTGAATCATCTTTAATCATTTCGACATATTTTCCCCAAGCAAAAGAAAGTGTAAATAGGCCAGATGCGAAGATGGATTTGAACTGAGTTTTTGATGCTGCTTTTTCGTCTAAGTGCATAGGCCTTGGGTCATATAATTTAGCAAAATTAATCATCTCATCTGCTTCTATCAAGTGTGGAGGTATTTCTACAATCTCATTTAATTTATAGTCTTCAAAATAAATTTTCATAAGGCTTGTATATCCTTATATTTGCCTGTTTCTAATTTTTTAACAACATATGAGCAAGTAGCTTTTATTTTTAAATTATTTTCCTTAGCGTAGGATATAAGTCTATCAAATAATTTGCCAGCTATACCTTGTCCCTGAAGACTTTCGTCTACGATTGTGTGGTTTACATTAATGATTCCATTTCCTAAATCTTCCCAAGTGATTTTTGCAATTGCGTTTTCTTCTGAATCACCAAGATAGATTATCTTATTACCAATATTAAAATTCATTCTAATCACTCCTTATATCAATTTACCCACTAATCAAAAAATTATTTATCATTTCTAAATATAACAGCTATGTGTAAAGCAAAATAAGATTGAACAGTTTAAATAAAAAGTACTTAATTAGGTATTTTATTTAGGAAACGTATGCAAAACTTTAATATACCAGATAAGAAAGTTTAAAAAACTTAGTGAAAATAGGCGCTAATCCTTTTAAAAATCCTGTAATGGCTTAAATATATTTAAATATAGTAAATATTATGCGTGAATCTGTGATATAATCATTATAAAGAAAACGTTAACAGGAGGAATTTATGAAGGTTTATAAAACGGAACAGATAAGAAATTTAGCCCTTGTAGGTCACAGTGGAAGCGGAAAGACTAATCTTACTGAGGCCATGCTTTTCCAAAGTGGTGTTACTAAGAAACTGGGTAACGTGTCTGAAAAAAATACTTTATCAGACTTCACAAAAGAAGAAATGGAAAGAGGTTCTTCAATAGGCACTTCTATAATACCGATTGAGTGGCGTAATTATAAGATAAATATAATAGACACGCCCGGATATATGGACTTTATAGGCGAAGCTTACAGTGCTCTCAGGGCATCAGAAGCTGCTCTTATGGTTATAGATGCTACATCTGGCATTGAAGTCGGAACAGAAAGAATGTGGAAATACACAGAAAACATCGGACTACCAAGAATTATATTTGTCAATAAAATAGATGGCGAAAATGTAAACTTTAGAAAATTGATGGAAGACTTCAAGAAAGAATTCGGAAAGAAGGTAATTCCTTTTTCGGTTCCTATAGGAATGGGTGAAAATTTTGTTGGAGTTACAGATGTAATATTCCAAAAAGGTTTCAAGTATGAAAATGGAGCTCCAAAAGAAGTTGAACTTGATCATGATCAAGTTAAGGCGACAGAAAGAATGTATGAAGAAATCGCCGAAGTAGTTGCAGAATCAGATTTGGATTTGATGGAAAAATATTTTAACGGAGAAAAATTCACTCGTGAGGATTTATTAAGAGGGGTCAAAAATGCTTTGATTTCTGGAGATGCAGTTCCTCTTTTGGTGGGTTCAGCAGAAAAGGGAATAGGTATAGATATTCTTTTGAACACTTGTGTTAACTACATGCCCGCACCAAACGATCCAATGGCTCATTCAGGCTTTAGATATGAAGATGGAGAAGTTAGGGTTATTGACGAAAAAGGGCCTTTTACTGCAACTGTATTCAAATCTGTAACAGATCCATTTGTTGGTAAAATTTCAATTTTTAAAGTAATAAAAGGCAAACTGACAAAAGAAACCGCTCTTTATAACATAAACAAGGAGAGTCCGGAAAAACTTGGTGGCTTGTATTCGATTCGCGGGAAAAATCAAATCGAACTTCCAGAAATGTATGCAGGCGATATAGGCGCTACAACGAAGTTGCAAGTTACAGAAACGGGTGATACTCTTACTGAAAAAGGGAACAATGTAAAAATTAAGAAATTAAAATATCCAGCTCCAGTTCTATTTTATGCAATAGAGCCTAAAACTAAAGGTGATGAAGAAAAACTATCAGCTTCACTTAGAAGATTGAGAGAAGAAGATCCAAGCTTTGTAATTGAAAGAAATTCTGAAACTAAACAGCTTACAATAGGTGGTCAAGGACAAGTTCAACTAGATGTAATTATAGAAAAGCTTAAAAATATGTTTGGAGTTGAAATAAATAAGATTCCTTTCATAATTCCTTACAGAGAGACTATAAAAGCAACAGCATCTGTACAAGGTAAGCACAAAAAGCAATCTGGAGGAGCTGGTCAATATGGTGATGTGTGGATTAGGTTTGAGCCATGCGAAGAAGAATTTGTATTTGATGAGGAAGTTTTTGGAGGAGCTGTTCCCAAAAATTATTTCCCGGCAGTTGAAAAGGGGATAATAGAATCAAAGGAACATGGTGTTCTTGCTGGATATCCAGTTACTAATTTCAAGGCTGTCCTCTATGATGGATCCTATCACGATGTAGACTCCAACGAAATGAGCTTTAAATTGGCAGCTAATCTAGCTTTCAAAAAGGGAATTCAAGAGGCTAAGCCAGTTCTGCTAGAACCTATAATGAGTGTGGAAGTATCTATACCCGATATTTATCTTGGAGATGTAATGGGAGATATGAACAAGAGAAGGGGCAGAATATTAGGCATGGATCAACAAGCTGATGGAACTCAACTTTTGATTGCTGAAGCTCCTCAAGCAGAAATGTTTGAATATTCAATAGATTTAAGAGCCATGACTCAGGGAAGAGGAACTTTTACAATGGAATTTGCAAGATATGAAGAAGTACCCGGACAAATTGCTGAAAAAATTATAGAAGTTGCTAAAAAATTAAAAGAAGATTAATAAAAATACAAATGCCTCATGAACTTTATTGTTCACGAGGCATTTTAATTATCAATATATAATCAACATAAATTTTCTAATATTATCTTACAAATCTGCAAGATATTTTCTTCGAAATTTTTGCCTACAAGACTAATCAAGCACAATTTTTGAGGAAATTTTATATTTGATTGATCCGTCAAGCCTAAAAAATTATCTCTAAAAACAAACTTACAAACCCTAGACTCATCGTAGAGGCCATCTTGAAGAAAAACATCTATATTAAAGCTATTCTCATCTATTATCAGATTGTAAACAGGATTTTCGATATAGATGTTTTTAGAACTTAGATTTTTTCCTCTTATAGATAGCAAATTTTTTTCAACTTTAAAATTTTCGTAATAAAAATTTCCGCAATGACTTTTTATAGTCCTTGCTTTGAAAATTAAATCTTCTACTTTTAAACAATTTAGAAGCCCGAGAAGATCATAAAAATTGTGGTCAAGAATTTTTTGCATACCCTCTTTGTGTTTAAGATAAGATTTGTAAATTTCTATAACACCTTTTCCGGAAATATCTCCAAATGGTCTTTGAAAATTTAAAAAACTTTCTATGTAAGTCTGGGTCATTTTTTTAAAACCAAGGACATTTCTATTGTTTTTTATTAGTTTGTAAAGATCGAAGGATTCAATATCGAGGTTTTTAAGACCGTAGAAGTTTATTTTCTCATTCAAGAAGGCTAAATCAAAAGAATCCCCATTATAAGTTATAATTTTCTTAAAAGAATTCAAGAGCTCTACTGCCGCTTCAAGTAGATAAATTTCATCGGAAAATTTTTCGGCATAGTATTGCTCTATAATTATTTGATTGTACTTTTTATATAAAACTCCAATTAGAATAATGGAATCTCTATTCTTTGATAAGCCACTTGTTTCAATATCCAGAACAATGGAATGCTCGTTTAAATCAATGGCATTATCTAAAGTGTGAGTTATTTTTTGCATTAAATCACCTTATTTATATAGTAAACTGTAAATAAATTATATCAAATTTTAAGATTTTTAACGATGAAGCAAAGACTAATAAAGCTACTTTATAAAATGAGAAATATTGTGTATAATGTCCTATCAAATCATTGTAAATATTTCTTATGAACGATAATATTATATATAGAAAGTGGTGAGCATATGATTAATTTGATAAGAGTAAAAAATGCGCTATATAAAAATGGTTTTATTTGTGATATTTTTGAAACAGGGCAAGACGCCGTAAATTTTTTTATGAATTTTTTAAAGTTTTGCGAGTCAATTGGCATGAGTGGTTCGGTGACTTTGGAAAGCTTGGGGCTCTATGACAAGCTTACTGATAAGGGGATTAAAACTTTTTGGCATTGGAGAAGTGATAGCTTTGAAGAAACTTTTAAAGGTGCTGCTGCAGCAAAATATTATGTATCTGGGGCTAATGCCATAACAGAAGACGGAAAAGTATTTATAGTAGACGCTAATGGAAATAGAGTTTCCTCTGTTTCATTTGGTCATGAAAAGGTCTTCTTTTTTGTAGGAAGAAATAAAATTGTAAGAGATGACCAAGAGGCTAGGAATAGAGTGAGAAGTTTAGCACTCCCGCTAAATTATAAGCGCTATACAGACCAATTAGATGGCAGAGACATAAGGGGCAAATACGAAAATCTTAAAATGGAAGATATGTACTCGCAAGAGTTATTTTTGGCAAAGGCTCCGAGGTATCAAGATACATACATTTTTTTAATAAATGAGGACTTGGGATATTGATGATTTATTTAGATAATTGTGCAACTACAAAACCCAGAAAAGAAGTGGTGGATGCCATGGTTGAAGCACTTGAATTCAACTTTGCAAATCCATCATCTCTTCATAGATTAGGACTTAAAGCAGAGGAAGAAAGAGAAAAATCAAGAAAAATAATAGCGGATTTTATCGGCGTAGATAAAAATTTTCTATTTTTCACATCAGGCGGAACTGAAGCAAATAATATAGCTATCCAAGGTGCGGTTAGAAGAAATAAGAATATATCTAAAAAAATTATGACCAGTTCGATTGAACATGCCTCTATTTTAGATCAATTTAAAAAACTTGAAGAAGCGGGGTATGAGTGCTTATATATACCTGTGGATAGATATGGACATTTGGATGAAGAATATTTGTTTGATAATTTGTCCGATCTAGCACTTTTGAGTCTTACACATGTAAACAATGAAATAGGAAGTATTATAGATTTAAAAGATCTAATAAAGAGGATAAGAAAACATAATAAATCTGTTCATATTCACGCAGATGGAGTGCAGGCTTTTGGCAGAATTCCTTTCAAATTATCAGAACTCGGCGTGGATTCATACTCAATAAGCTCACATAAGATTCATGGGCCAAAGGGTGTAGGATGTTTGTATTTGAAAAAACCTGATAATTTTCCAGGGCTTTTTTTGGGCGGAGGTCAAGAGAAAAATCTCAGATCTGGCACAGAAAATATGCCAGGTATCGTTGGCTTTGGAAAGGCTACAGAAATAGTTTCAAAAAATTTTCAAAGTGAATATGCTCATATAATAGATTTGAAAAAATATTGCAAAAAGAAAATAGAAGAAAATTTCAAAGAT
Organism: Peptoniphilus sp. GNH; assembly: GCA_021307325.1. NCBI lineage: Bacteria > Bacillati > Bacillota > Tissierellia > Tissierellales > Peptoniphilaceae > Peptoniphilus > Peptoniphilus sp. GNH. The sequence goes on from CP089931.1 coordinate 339,349, forward strand.
TTTGAGTTTAATTTTGACGACAATTCATCGCCGTATAATTTTAATGTCGGATTTTATAAAACTAGGGGCGAAGTTTTGCTACATTTTTTGGAAAATGACGAAATTTATATATCTACATCATCTGCTTGCACATCCAACTCAAGCAAAAAAATGTCCCATGTGCTAAGTTGTTTAGGAATAAGTAAAGAGCTTATGGAGGGTTCAATTAGATTTTGTTTCTCTTATGATATCACTAGAGAAATGATAGATATATTCCTTGAAAAATTAAGCTTATATGTAGACGAAATAAGATCGATTATGAGGTGAAATATGGAGAAGCTAATAAGTGCGAGCCTTGGAGAGATTGTACTAAAAGGAAATAATAGAAAATCTTTTGTGGATAGATTGCTTGCAAACATAAAAAGAGTTTTAAATGGTTTCAATATAGAAAAAATATATAAAGAGTCTGGAAAAATTTATATAAAACTTGATGATAACAGCGATGAAGAAGATGCTATAGCTAAACTTCAACATGTTTTTGGAATAATATATATAAGTCCAGTTATTAAAATTTCAAAAGATTTGGATGAAATAAAATTTCACGCAAAAGAACTTTTGCAAGAAGCAATGAATGAAAATCCGAGTTTGAGGACTTTTAAGGCACAGACTAAAAGAGGAGATAAGAAATATCCACTTACTTCTATGGAAGTAAACAACGAAATAGGTGGTGCAATTTTAAAAGAAGGAAAATTAAAAGTAGATGTTCATAATCCAGACTTATATGTTTATTGTGACATAAAAAAAGATGCTTATCTCTACTATAAGAAAATCAGGGCTCACGGAGGTCTGCCATCTGGCTCAAATGGAAGAGGGCTATTGCTTCTATCTGGAGGAATAGATTCACCAGTTGCAGGATTTTATATGTCAAAAAGAGGCATTAGACTGGATGGGGTGCATTTTCATTCATATCCTTTCACAAGTGAAAGAGGGGAGAAAAAGGTTCTAGATTTGGCGGAAATACTATCGACTTATAATGGACCTATGAGGGTTTATAGCGTAAATTTGTTACCAATTCAAAAAGAAATAAATAAAAATTGCCCAGAGGATGAAATGACTATAATTTCTAGAAGATTTATGATGAGAATTGCTAATAGATTAGCTGAAAAATTCAACTATACATCTATAACCACTGGAGAAAATTTAGGACAGGTTGCATCTCAAACTGTAGAAGGCATTACTGTAACAAATGAAATTCCAGACATCCCCGTTTTTCGTCCATTAATAGGATTTGACAAGGTGGACATAATGGATAAGGCAAGAGAAATAGGGACATATGAAACTAGCATACTTCCTTTCGAAGATTGCTGCACTGTTTTTTTGCCAAAGCATCCCAATTTAAGACCAACTTCAATGGGTATAAATAAATCAGAAGAAAATTTAGATATTGAAAAATTGGTAGAAGAAGCTGTAGATGCAATGAAAGTTTATAAAATTGGATATTAAGGAGTTAATATGAAAAAAATTATTATAGCATTAGTGGTACTTGTTGTAGTTTTGGGAGCATTTATATTTCCATCATACAATAATCTTGTAAATTTGAGCGAAGATGTTAATTCGTCTTGGTCGCAGGTGGAAGTTGCAGTCAAGAGGAGGGCAGATCTTATTCCAAATATTGTAAATACTGTAAAGGGATATGCAAATCATGAATCTGAAACCCTTACAAAAATTGTAGAAGCAAGAAGCAAAATTCAAGAGTCAAAAACGCCAAAGGAATTAGCTGAAGCTGACCAAAATTTGACAACTGCTTTGGGCAATATAAACGTTGTTGTAGAAGCTTATCCGGATTTGAAAGCAAATACAAACTTTATAGATCTTCAAGCACAGTTAGAAGGAGCAGAAAATAGGATTGCAACAGCAAGAAAAGATTACAATGAAGTAGTTGCTGTGTATAATAAAAGGGTTAAGTCTCTTCCAACAAGATTGTATGCAGGACTTTTGGGATTTGGGGCTAAAGAATATTTTGATGCTGGAGAACAAGCTCAAAATGCACCAGAAGTTAAATTTTAAGAGTTGAAGTTCATGAAAAAATTTTTAAAACTATTTATAGTTTTATTGATGTTGCCATGTGTAGTTTGGGGAGGATTAAGAGATGTCCTCCCTGACCAATCTAAAGATTTCTATGTATATGATGAAGTGGGAATCTTAAATCATGATGACATTAATTACATAATAAATACAAATGAAAAGCTTAGAAAAAAGAATGGAAGCCAAGTAGTAATAGCTATTTTGCGGACATTCGATGGATATGATGCCAATGAATATTCGACAGAACTTTTTAGAAAATGGAAAATAGGTGATGCCGACAAAGACAATGGCGTTTTGATGTGCTATGCCATAGAAGATAGAAATCTTTTTTACGTTACAGGTTATGGCGCAGAGGAAATCATACCGGATGTAGTCGCATCGAGGATATACAGAAATGTTGTATCATATTTTCCGCATGAAAAATTTGAAGAGAGTCAAAAACCGGAGTATAGGAAAGGAATCCTTTATGGATTCAACACTGTTATGGGTCTATTTTCAAAGTTTTACGATACAGATTTTGGAGAAGATAAAACTGAGCTTCCTGTAAAATCTGATGAGGGTGAATTTGATTTCTCGATTTTACAAATCATACCATTGATTGTTTTATTAATCTTTATAAGAATAACTTTTAGTAGAAATTTTAGAAGAAAAAATAAATATAGAAGAATGAGTAGAAGAAGATCTCTTTTTGATGACGATGATGATGACGATTTTTTCCCACCGTTTTTTGGTGGTTTTGGTGGCGGCTCATCAGGAGGAGGCTTTTTCGGTGGAGGATCCTCTGGAGGGGGATTTTCTGGCGGAGGCGGTTCGTCAGGCGGCGGAGGCGCTGGCGGCGGTTGGTAGTTATGCCAAATGCAAAAAATCTAGTTTTTATTAAAAAATTTAGCATCTGAGCTTGTAATCAATAAATTACTTGAGCATAGCTTGAATGCTTGATATAATATTTGAAGAGTAAAATTAGGAGGTAGTTTATGATATCTGCTGGCGATTTTAGAAAAGGGCTCACCTTTGAAATGGATGGGGATGTTTATGAAGTCATAGATTTTCAACATGTAAAGCCAGGAAAGGGAGCAGCTTTTGTCAGAGCAAAAATAAAATCTGTACTTACTGGAGGAATAAAGGACACAACCTTTAACCCAAGTGAGAAATATGAAAAGGCCGTAATAGAAACTAAGGAAATGCAATATCTTTATAACGATGGGGAATTATATTATTTCATGGATACTGAAAGTTATGAACAAATTCCTCTAGATAAAGATATGGTTGATGATGCGTTAAATTTCATAAGAGAAAATGACATGGCAACAATCAATTTTTATCAAAAGAAAGCATTTAGAGTTTCACCGCCAAACTTTGTGGAATTAGAGGTAACATTTACAGAACCAGGTGTTAAGGGAGATACTTCTTCAGGTGGAACCAAGCCGGCGACAGTTGAAACAAATTATACATTGAATGTTCCTCTTTTTGTAAATATTGGAGATAGAATAAGAATTGACACCAGAAGTGGTGAATATATGTCAAGAGTATGAGGAGGATATTATGAACGACTCTATTAAAAAGATTGCATATTTAAAGGGGCTTGCTCATGGATATGAAGTATCCGAAAAATCTAAAGAAGGAAAACTTCTTCTAGAAATAATTGATACACTTGCAGACTTGGCTGAAAGTCTTGAAGAAAAATATTCAAGCCTCGAAGATTATGTGGATATGATAGAAGAAGATTTGTCAGAGCTGGAAGAAGTTGTATATGATGAAGAAGATGATGACTTTGATTTATATGACGACGATGATTATGAAGATTTCGATTTTGACGATTATGAAGATTTCGACTTTGATGATGATGAATGTGAATGTGAATGCTGCCATGATGATGGCGAAACTGAAGAATAGAATAATCGGGTCTAGGCTAGCCTAGACCCATTTTATTGCCATTAAGTTGCTATTTTGATATAATTAGGTTAATTAGGAGGGATATTATGTCAGAAGAGTTTATTATAGATAAGTTTGATAATGGTAGTATTCAAGTTTCGGAAAATGTAATTGCAACAATCGCATATACAAGTTGTGAGAAAATAGATGGTGTTGTAAATTTTCAAAGAGGAATTAAACAAGGCGCACTTGATATGTTAGGCTATAAAAATCAAGCAAGAGGTGTCAAAGTATCTGTTTCTGAACACTCTACTGTAGTTGATATTTATGTCAGAATTGAATATGGAAGAAATCTTGTAGAAATTTCAAAAACTATACAAGAAACTGTAAGAGAGTCTATAGACAATATGTTAGATATTGAAGATATAATGATAAACGTTCATGTTATTGGCATTGAGATGATGGATGGAAAAATTAATTAATGAATGTAAGAAAAGCTAGAATAGGGTTGATTCAGCTTATGTTTCAAAATCAAATACAAGGAAATTTTGATGATGAAATGTGCAATATTTTCTTAGAATCTATGAATTTTGAATCTGAAGAAGCCCAATATATAAAAGATAATTCTCAAAATTTAATTGCAGATCTCGACAAAATTGATAAGACAATCTCCGACAATTTGAGGGGTTGGTCTTTTGAAAGACTTTCTAAGATGGATTTGAGCATTCTTAGAGTCGCAGTTTACGAGATGCTTGTAAAAAAAGACTTAGCTCCAGCAATATCTATAAATGAAGCTGTGGAAATTGCAAAAAAATACGGAACTAATGACTCTAGTAAGTTTATAAATGGAATACTCGGAACAATTTATAGGAGTATGAAGGATTAATTTAATGAAATATTTCAATATGAGTATTCATAGAGAAATATTTCCTTTTTTGTTATGAACCCAATAAAAGTAAGAGAGCTTAACAATTACATAAGAAAGAATATCTCAACGGATTATTTTTTGATGGATTTGGATGTAGAAGGAGAGGTATCTGATTTAAGAGTTCATAAGAGCTCTGGTCATATCTATCTGACGCTAAAAGACGACAAAAGCAGAATAAAAGTATTTTATAGAGATGGAATTAAAGATGTCCTATTTGATCTACAAGACGGGCAAAAAGTAATCGTCACTGGATATGTTGATTTTTTTGAAAAAACTGGAGATGCAGTATTTAATGCGGATAAAATTTCCTTATATGGTCAAGGTGCCTTATATGAAAAATTCTTACAATTGAAAGCAAAACTAGACAGTGAAGGTTTATTTGATGCAGATAATAAAAAGAAAATCAAAGAATTTCCAAAATCTATAGCTTTGATTTCAGCTCAAGGCTCAGCTGCGATAAAAGATACTATAAATGTTATAAAAAGAAGAAATAATATCCCAGATATTTTGATTTTTAATTCTCTAATGCAGGGCATTAAAGCGGCAGATGAGGTTTCTAATCAGATAATACGCATAAATAAACTTAAATGTGCGGACGTCATAATCATAGCAAGAGGTGGGGGATCTTATGAAGATTTATACGCTTTTAATGACGAAAAACTTGCAAGAACTATATATTCTAGCGAAATTCCTGTTATAAGTGGGATTGGGCATGATATAGATTTTACAATAGCAGATTTTGTGGCAGATTTAAGAGCAGCCACTCCCACCGCTGCTGGAGAACTTGTTTGTAAACCTAAAAGTAGTCTTTACCAAGAACTTTATGAGATGGCAAAAACTGCAAAAAAGAGCATAGAATCACAATACACTATTGAAAAAACTAGAGCAGAATTTTTACAAGGAGCCCTAAAAAGACTAAGTCCAGTTGCAAATTCATTGGATTTTTTAAAATCGTTGCAAGACTTGATATCAAGGATGAGATTATCCTTGGACTCCAAGTTTTATGCTCGTGTAAATGACTTAAAATTAATGAAAAACAGTCTATATCTTAACTCATTTAAGAAAAAAATCAGCTCAATGAAAGATGATTTAAATAATTTGAAAAATAGGAATATGAGAGTTTTAAACTTCTCTATAAATTCCCGCCTAATCGATAATAAAAATATGCTAAAACATCTCGAATTGTCATATAAAAGCAGCATGAAAAGGCAAAGTTATGAAATTTTAAGTTTGCGATATCGATTAGAGAAATTCAATAAAAAAATTGGATATCCTAGAATAATGCGCAAGGGGTTTCCTGTTTTTAGCATAGATGATCTTTCCAAAGATGACCTTGTGAGTCTTGTATTTAAGGATGGGGCATGTAAGGCACTAATATTGGATTTTGAGGAGAAGTAATGGAAAAATATAATAACTATGAAGAAGCATATGCTGAGTTAGAAAAAATTGTAAAAGAATTGGAATCAGGAAAGCCTAGTCTTGATGAAAGTGTGGCTTTGTATGAAAAGGGAATAGAGATATATAAATATTTGGAAAATATATTAAAAAGTTATGAAGGCAAAATTATTTCTATGACAGACGATTTAGAAAAGACAGAAGAAGAAGGTGACAAATAGTGAATGAGTACTCTGATTATTTAGATCTAATTGAAAATTTTCTTTTTGATAGCATAGTAAGTCAGGACTCATATCAGCAAAAACTCTATGATTCCATGAAATACTCTCTCATGTCAGGCGGAAAGAGAATCAGACCGCTTATGTGCCTTTTGACTTGTCAGATGTTTACAAATGATTTCGAAAAAGCCTTGGCGTATGCTTGCGGCATTGAACTTATTCACACGTATTCATTAATTCATGACGACTTGCCTGCTATGGATAATGATGATTTCAGAAGAAACAAGCCGACCAACCATAAAGTCTATGGAGAAGCAATCGCTATTTTAGCTGGAGATAGCCTCTTAAATCTGGCTTCTGAGGTCATGGTAAAAGAAGCTCTAAAATATGAAGATAAAAACGATATGATAAGAGCTCTTGAAGCCATAAAATGTATCTTTTCATCTTCTGGAGCAAAGGGGATGGCAGGAGGACAGGCTATAGATTTACTATATGATTCTAAAAATTCAAATTTTGATATATGTAAGAGCATGTATAGATTGAAAACAGGAGAGCTTTTTAAGGCTTCGATAGTTTCTGGTGCCATAATTGGAGGAGCTGATGAAGTGCAAGTAGCAAATCTTGCAGACATAGCTTATGATATTGGACTTGCTTATCAGATATATGATGATATTCTAGACATAAAAAAAGATCAAGAAATAGGCAAAAATACTATAATTCAATTTTTAGATAAAGAGCCAATCGAATATGCTAGAGAGCTTACTCAGAGAGCTCTTGAAAATTTGGCTGATCTTGAATTAAAATCTGAAAAACTTGAAGACTTGTTTTTGAAAATTTTAAAAAGGAAATCATAATGGAAAAGGAAAGAGCTGATTTACTTCTAGTTTATAAAGGCTTTGTAGACTCAAGAGAGAAGGGGAAAAGGCTTATAATGACTGGCAATGTATTTGTCGGGAGCGAAAGAATAGAAAAACCTGGTCAACAAATAAATGTCGATGCAGATCTAAGAGTTAAAGGAGAACCTTTAAAATATGTGAGTAGGGGCGGGCTCAAATTAGAAAAAATTATTGAATGTTTTGACATAGACATTAAGGATAAAATATGTATGGATGTTGGAGCATCCACAGGAGGTTTTACCGATTGCATGCTTCAACATGGTGCTAAAAAAGTCTATTCTATTGATGTTGGGACTAACCAGCTTGCATATAAGCTTAGAATCGACCCAAGGGTCATAGTACGTGAAAAATGCAACTTTAGGAATATAGACATATCATCCATACCAGAACAAGTGGATTTTATATCAATTGATGTGTCTTTTATTTCCTTGGAATTGATTTTGCCTAATGCAAAAAAAATGTTGAAAAATGATGGAAGTATTTGTGCTCTTATAAAGCCTCAATTTGAAGCAGGCAAGGATAAGGTTGGCAAGAATGGTATTGTTAGAGAGAAATCTACCCACTATGAAGTCGTAAATAGGATACTTGAGTTCGCAAATTCTTTAGGGCTTTATATCAATACTTTGACTTATTCTCCTATAAGAGGCGCTGGAGGTAACATAGAGTTTTTAGCTTTGTTTGAAAAAATGTCTGATTCTATTGAAAATAAAGAAATAGATTTAAGAGAAATGATAAAAAGAATAATTGATATGGCGCATGAATTAGGGTGACTTATGCTTTTAGAATTGAATGTACAAAATTTTGCTATAATAGATGATATTAAAATTGAATTCACAAGCGGATTTAATGTTTTGACGGGAGAAACTGGATCTGGAAAGTCGATAATTATAGATGCTCTTGCTTTGGTTTTAGGAAAGAGGGCAAACAAGGATTCCATAAGAAATGGAAGAGAAAGTGCCTTTATAGAAGCTCTATTTAGCGTTGATGATGAATATTTGATTAATTATTTGGATGATTTAGGATTCGGGTTAGATTCAAGCTTGATAATATCAAGAGAAATATTTAAAGATAAGCCTTCGAAGCTAAGGATAAATGGAAGGCTTGCTCAGATGAGTACATTAAAAGAAATTACTAGCCAAATAATTGATATTTTCGCCCAAGAAGAGTCTCAATCACTTATGGATTTGTCAAATCAAAGAGAACTTTTAGATTCTTTCGCACCAAAAGAACAGATTGAGCTTTTGACTCAAATGAAAAATACATATAAGGACATGAAAATATTAAAAGATAAGTATGATGCTGCTGCAATGGATGAGTCAAAAAGACAAAGAGAAGTAGATATTTTAGATTTCCAAATTAAAGAAATAGACGATGCGAATTTAAAAGAAGATGATTTCTCAACTCTAGAAGACGAGTATAAAAAAGCTGCTAATTCTGAAAAAATTTTAAAAAATTTAAAGGATTCTCTTTGCATATTGAAGACATCAGATAGGCAAGAGTCTGTAGTTGATGGACTCGATAGAATAATTTCTTTGCTTGATGGACTTGAAAATTTCACTAACGATTTTGAATTTTTAAAAAATGACATTCTTGATATAAGGTATAGACTAGATGATATAGCTTGTGAACTTGAAGATCAAATTAGCTTGGCAGATATAGACGAATCGGAAATAGATAGACTTATATCCAGAATAGATATTGTAAATAATTTAAAGTCAAAGTACGGGGAAAGTCTTGCAAAAATTTTAGATTTTAGAGACGAATCGGCAAATAGATTGGCATTTTTAGAAAACTTGGATAAGGAAAGAGAGAATTTAAAAAAGTCTCTTGAAAATCTTGAGATAAGATGCAAAGAAATAGCTGATTGCTTGACTCAAAATAGAATTAAAGCTGGCGAATTTTTGACTAAAAGTTTAGATGAAGAGTTTAAACAGCTTAATATGTCTGATGCCAAGTTTAGATTAGATTTAAAGGCTCAAGACTTAGGCCCAGATGGCAAGGATCAAATTGAATATATGATAAAAACAAATATAGGAGAAGACTTCAAACCTCTATCTAAAATAGCATCAGGAGGAGAAATGTCCAGAATGATGTTGGGATTTAAATCAATATTAGCTAGAAAGGATAAGATTTCTTGCCTTATATTTGATGAAATAGATACAGGAATAAGTGGTAGAACTGCTCGTATTGTAGCAGGTAAAATAAAGAATTTATCTAAAGAAAGACAAGTCATAGCTGTGTCACATTTGCCACAAATAGTTGCATCGGCAGATAGCCATTACTTAATAGAAAAGAAACATAAAGACAGAGCTACTTTCTCAAATATAAGAAAGTTAGATGAAAAAGAGAGAGTTGAAGAAGTGGCAAGACTTTTAGGTGGGATTGAAATTACTAAAGCGAGCTTAGATGCCGCTAAAGAATTAATTGATGAAGGGAGAGATCAATGAGTATACGGGAAAAAACTATGCAATCCAACAAAGTATTTGAAGGTAAAATTTTTTCTGTTAGAGTTGATACTGTTGAATTACCCAATGCTAAGTACGCAAAAAGGGAAATTGTAGAGCATAAAGGCGCTGCTGCAGCGGTGTGTGTAAATAATGATGGGAAATTGATTTTTGTACGACAGTTTAGAAAAGCTTGCGATGAAATCTTGCTTGAAATACCTGCTGGAAAATTAGAAATCGGAGAAAAACCAATTGATTGCATAAGAAGAGAAGTAGAAGAAGAAACTGGATATACAGATGGAAAATTTGAATATATAACAGAGTTTTACACGTCTGCAGGTTTTTCTAATGAAAAGATTCATCTTTTTTTGGCGCATGATTTAAAGGCTGGACAAAGTCATCCAGATGAGGATGAATATGTAGAAGTTGAAATTTATAGCCTTGAGGAAGCTTTAAAAATGATAGAGCTTGGTGAGATAATGGATGCCAAGACGATAATAGGAATTTTATATTATAAAAATATGAGGAGTTTAAATGGAATATAAGGACATATTAAAGAGTGTAAGGAATAAAATAGATATAAACCCAGAACTTGGAATCATTTTAGGTTCAGGTCTTAATAATTATGCCGAAAATATTGAAAATCAAAAATCTTTAAAATATTCTGATATTGAAGGATTCGTAGACTCAACCGTCAAGGGACACAGCGGAGAGTATATTTATGGTGAATTGAATGGCAAGAAAGTAATATGCATGAAGGGAAGAATTCATTATTATGAAGGTCATCCAATAGGCAGAGTGGTTCTTCCACTTAGAATAATGCTAGATTTGGGAATTAAAACTCTAATTGTTACCAATGCTTGCGGAGGAGTAAATTTAGAATATAGACCAGGTGATTTGATGATTATTAAAGATCACATAAATTTTACAGGAGTTAATCCTTTAATAGGACCAAACGATGACACATTAGGACCAAGATTTCCTGACATGACCTATACTTACGACAGGGAATTAATAAATATTGCAAAAAGATGCGCTAAAGAATCTCATATGGACATAAAAGAAGGAGTTTATATGTGGTTTACAGGACCAGCCTATGAAACTCCTGCAGAAGTTAAAATGGCAAGAATTCTTGGAGCAGATGCGGTTGGGATGAGTACAGTACCGGAAGTGATTTTAGCTCACCACAGAGGAGTTAGAGTCTTAGGCATATCTTGCATTACTAATATGGCGGCTGGTATATTGGACAAACCTCTTGCCCACGAAGATGTGGTTGAGGTATCGAATATAGTAAAGGACAAGTTTGCGAATCTTGTCTCAAGTATAGTTAGGAGTATCTAATATGAATATGTATGACATAATTGAGAAGAAAAAACTCAATCTGCCTCTTGATGACGATGAGATAAAATATGTAATAGATGGGTATACCAAGGGGGATATACCAGATTATCAAGTGTCAGCCCTTTTGATGGCTATATATTTTAATAAAATGAATTTTGACGAAACTCTATGCCTAACAGATTGCATGCTACATTCTGGAGATGTAACTGATCTTAGCGGTATAAAAAAGGTTAAGCTTGATAAGCACTCCACAGGTGGAGTAGGAGATAAAGTCTCTTTAATTTTAGGCCCTGTTGTCGCTTCTTGTGGGGCTTGTTTTGCTAAAATGTCTGGTAGAGGTCTGGGACACACTGGAGGGACTTTAGATAAGCTAGAATCAATTCCAGGATTTCGTGTAGAAATAAGTCCAGATGAATTTGAAAAAATATCAAACGAAGTAGGACTTTCAATTTGTGGACAAACTGGAAATATCACACCGGCAGATAAGAAACTTTATGCACTTAGGGATGCGACAGCGACTGTGGACAATGTTTCTCTAATAAGCTCAAGTATAATGAGTAAAAAAATAGCTGTTGATTCAGACTGCCTCCTTTTAGATGTAAAAGTCGGCTCTGGTGCTTTTATGAAAAATGTAGCCAAGGCAGAGGAATTGGCAAGACTCATGGTAAAAATCGGCAATGCATTTAAAAGACCAACTAAGGCTCTTGTAACAAACATGGATAAACCTCTGGGCAAGGCTATAGGAAATTCTTTAGAAGTTATAGAAGCTGTAAATACATTAAAGGGAAATGGACCAGAGGATATCCACACCTTAGTCATCACAATAGCTGGAAAGCTCCTTCATATGGCACATCTTGTAAAGTCTGAAGAAGATGGTATAAAAATGGCAGAAGAGTCAATAAAGAATGGAAAAGCCTTCGAAAAGCTTAAAGAATTTGTGAAAGCTCAATCTGGAGATGTAAGCTATATTGAAGACACTTCAAAATTTGAATTGTCAACGCCATATCCTTTATATGCAGAAAAGTCGGGTTATATAGAAAAAATGGATGCCCTATCTTTTGGAGAAGTAGCAAGAAATTTAGGAGCCGGCAGAGAAAGAATGGATAGTGTCCTAGATATGGGAGCTGGAATTTTATTAGAAAAAACTGTGGGTGAATGGGTGAATAAGGGTGAAAAAATTCTAACCATCTATACAAAAAAAGATACTTATAAATCAGAATTAGAATTTTTAAGCAAAAATATATTAATATCAGATCATCCTGTTAAAGTTTCTCTCATATATGAGGAGATTGATTAGTGAAAAATCTAATCAGTGTAGAAACTCTATCCTACGTGGTAGGACTTTTATTAGCTATAATCCCCCATGAGATTGGGCATGCTCTTGTTGCATACCTTATGGGGGATTCTACGGCTAAAGAAAGTGGAAGATTTTCTTTAAACCCTTTTAGACACTTGGATCCATTGGGGATCATTTCTCTATTATTATTCAGATTTGGCTGGGCAAAGCCTGTGCCAATCGATCCTAGAAGATTCAAAAAAAAGAAATTAGGAATGGTTCTAGTATCACTTGCGGGTATTTTTGTAAATTTTATAATTCTTCTGATTTCTGGGGCTATGTATGTTTACGCTAATATAAATGATTTTTCAATTATTTCTATGTTTAGCTTAGATATAATGAGATTTAATGCTACATTGGCGATATTTAATCTAATACCCTTGCCACCCCTGGATGGCTCTAAGCTGCTTGCTACATTTTTGCCAGACAAAATTGAATTTTTATTCTACAAATATGAAAGAATTCTTTATGTATTTTTAATATTTGTTATTTTTTCTGGCTATATTAATAATATTATGCTTCCCTTAGTTTCTAATATGTTGAACCTTTCACTAAAATTTGGAGTTATGATTAATGGATTATAGTGTAAATTTACCAGTTTATGAAGGTCCTATGGATCTTTTGCTTGACTTAATTAAAGAAAATGAAATTGATATTTATGATATCCCGATAGCCCAAATAAGTGATGAGTTTTTGAATTATATTGAAAGAGCTAAAACAATAAATATGGATCTCACTGCGGATTTTATAATTATGGCTTCAAAATTACTTGAAATTAAGTCTAAAATGATGCTTCCTAAAAAAGAGAAAGAGGTCATTTCTGAAGATGAAGAAGACCCTAGAGATGAGTTGGTTCAAAAAATATTAGAGTATCAGAAGTTTAAAGAAATCGGAAGTTTTTTTGAAAATAGAGCCTTAATTGAAAACAGGTCAATAATCAAAGAACCAATGGATTTCGACGACTTGCCTGAGCTTGAATTTTTCATGGATTTTGAAATAGATAAATTGAGTAAGACCTTTAATCTTTTGCTAAAAAAAGCTAAGATTAGAGAAGCGACAGAAAAAGTAGTGATAGAATCTGATAAGTTTTCCATAAGTGATGCTATGAAAGATTTGAGCCTAAAGTTAAAAGAAAATAATAATATGAGTTTTTACAAGTGGATAGGAAGCGATTATTCGGTTGAAAAACTAGTGACATATTTTCTTGCGGTTTTAGAATTGATAAAAAATGGAGAAATTCTTGTAAGACAGGGCAATTTATTTGAAGATATAGAAATAAGGAGCAGACTTGGATAAAAAAGCAATTGTTGAATCAATCTTATTTGCAAGCGGAGATCCGGTTGATATAAAAGATTTGTGTAAATTATTAGATTTAAATAAAAAAGAGCTTCAAAATATAGTTGAGGACTTGGAGAAAAGATATTTTGATTCTGGCCTAAGGCTTAAAGTAATCGCAGATAAGTTACAACTAACAACAAATCCAGATACATTTGAATATATAAAGGAATTTATAACTATAGAAAAAGCTAAAAAGTTGTCGGCAGCCGCTATTGAGGTGCTATCAATAATTGCCTACAAGCAACCTGTTACGAAAGTTGAAATAGATAAAATTAGAGGCGTAAATTCCGACGCAATAATAAAAAGGCTCCTCCTTTTAGACTTGATAGTCGAAGCAGGAAACTTGGATAAAATAGGAAAACCCATAATATATGAAACAAGCGAGGAGTTTTTATTTAAGTTTGGCTTGAAAAGCATTGATCAGTTGCCAAGTCTTGATGAAGACGAACAATTGACCAATTTAAATTTTTTGGAGGAAAAATGAGATTACAAAAATATATGGCAAGTAGTGGCGTTGCATCTAGGAGAAGCTGTGAATCTATAATTAATGAGTCTAGGGTTAAAGTAAATGGCAAGATAGTAAATGTAATGGGCTATAAAGTAGATCCAGAAAGAGATGTCGTGCAAGTTGATGATAAGGTAATAAAGCTAAACTTAAATTATGAGTATTATATCCTAAATAAACCCATAGGAGTGGTTTGCACCGCTAAAGATGAAAAAAATAGACCCACAGTTGTCGATATGATAGAAAGCAAAAAAAGACTATATCCTGTTGGACGATTGGACATTGATTCTACCGGTTTAGTTTTGCTGACAAATGATGGAGAATTGACTAATAAAATCCTACATCCCAGAAATAAGATAAAAAAAACATATATAGCAACTGTGGAGGGAAAGCCGAGCAAAGAAGGTTTAGAAAAGCTTAGAAATGGAATATTTCTTGACGGAGCAAAGACCTCTCCTGCTAAAGTTGATATATTGAAGGTATATGAAACTGATAGCATAGTAAAAATAACAATTACAGAAGGTAGAAATCATCAGGTTAAAAATATGTTTTTGAAAATTGGAAATCCTGTAAAAAAACTCAAGAGAATATCTATTGGAGAAATAGAACTTGGTGGACTTGAACAGGGTTATTATAGGCCATTGGAAAAAGAAGAATTGGATTACTTGAGGTCTATAAGATGATTTATGACAAGACTATTAATTTGGTTCAACTTTTCATGAGTCAGGCGTTAAAAAAAGGCGATATAGCGTGTGATATGACTTGCGGAAACGGACACGATAGCTTAAAAATTTTAGAAGTTATTGGTAAAGAAGGACATCTCTATGCCTTTGATATTCAAAAGAATGCCCTCAAAAACACGAAAGAGCTTTTAAGTAAAATAGATGAAAGTAACTACTCTTTAATAGAGGATTCAAATGAAAATGCCAAAGCATATGTATATGGACATATTGATTTTGCCATATATAATTTAGGGTACTTGCCAGGGGCTGACAAGACTGTAAAGACAGAATCTAAAGCCACTATAAGAAGTTTAAAAAACTTATTACCTTTAATGAGTCATGGAGGAAATATCATAATAACAGCTTATAAGGCACATGATGGTGGTATGGAAGAGTATAAGGCTCTTTGCGATTTTGTTAAGAATTTGAATCAAAAAGAATTTGGAGTTATAAATATAAATTTTCCAAATCAAATTAATTTTCCTCCAGAAATCTTTATAATAGGTGTTAAATGAAAACAGGTATTATTGGCGGTGGAGCCAGCGGTATGATGGCCGCTTTTTTTTCGGCAAAGAATTCAGATACGACATTGTTTGAGAAAAATGAAAAATTAGGTAAAAAAATCTACATAACTGGAAAGGGCAGATGCAATGTATGCAATGATTGCAGCTGCGAGGAATTTTTAGAAAATGTAGTTACAAACTCGAAGTTCTTGTATTCTGCCATCTATTCTTTTACTCCAAAAGATACTATGAAATTTTTTGAAGATTTAGGCTTACATTTAAAAACAGAAAGAGGTAATAGAGTTTTTCCTATGTCTGATAAATCTTCAGATGTAATAAATACATTAAGCAAGGCGATTATCAAAAGTGGTGTTGATCTAAAATTAGAAGAAGAGGTAATAAGTATAGAAAAACATGAAAAGTTTCATGTAAAAACAAGTAAAAACAACTATATTTTTGACAAAATAATAATTGCAACAGGAGGTCTTACCTATTCAACCACAGGATCAAGCGGTGACGGATATGATTTTGCAAATAGATTTGGTCACGATATTAAAAAAATTAAACCTGCACTTGTGCCTTTAACTTTAGATGAAGATTTTTTAAAACAAGTTGTAGGATTGAGCCTATACAATGTTAGATTGACCTCTTATAAAAAAAACAAGAAGTATAAAAGCTTTTTTGGTGACTTGATGTTCACGCCATATGGCATATCAGGACCGATTTCTTTAACTATGTCTTCTTATATCAATAAATTAAATACAAAAGAAATTTCCCTATATTTAGATTTAAAACCAGCCTTAGATATTGAAAAATTAGACAAGAGATTTGTAAGAGAGTTTGAAACAAATCAAAATAAAAATCTTTCGAATGTAATGGAGAACTTGCTTCCAAAATCGTTAGTATTTGGGTTTTTGTCAAAAACAAATCTTAAAGGAGATGAAAAATGCCATTCCATAAATGCTGCTCAAAGAAGAGAACTTGTGGAAAAATTAAAAAAATTTCCTTTGAATTACAAGGGTACTTTTTCTCTTGATCTTGGTATTATTACTAATGGCGGGGTAAATGTTAAGGAAATCGACCCATCTACAATGCAATCCAAACTCATAAAAAATTTGTATTTTGCGGGAGAAGTTATAGATGTAGATGCACTAACTGGAGGCTTTAATTTACAAATAGCTTTTTCGACGGCATACTTAGCGGGAAATAGTGTAAAATAATTGTTATACTTATTTTTTTCTGATATAATTAGTTAGGTTTGGTAGGAGCTAGGATAAAAGAATATTTTTGAATCACTGACCAAATCAGTGATTTTTTTATTATGGGGTAAAAATGGTTTTTTCTGTTGCTATAGATGGCAAAGCAGGCGTTGGTAAGTCTACCGTAGCTAGACTTGTCGCCAAAAAATTAAATATAACTTATGTAAACACTGGCTCTATGTACAGAGCAATAGGATTGAAATTGCTTTTGAATAATGTAGACATAGATCAAATTGAAGATATAGATTCTTTTTTGAAATCTACTAAAATAAAACTAGTGGATGATGAAATTTTTTTGGATGGAGAAAATGTAACTGAAAAGATTAGAGATGAAAAAGTCGGGAATTTTACATCTAAAATATCACAAAATAAAAAGATAAGAGAGTATCTGGTTTATCTACAACAAGAAATTGCCAAGCATCAATCCATAGTAATGGAAGGAAGAGACATAGGCTCAGTAGTGTTGAAAAATTCTAAAAATAAATTCTATCTTACTGCTTCTGCCCACAACAGAGCTTTGCGAAGATATGACGAATTAAAATTAAAGGGCCTTGATGTAAATTTAAATAAACTGATAGACGATATGGCTAAAAGAGATTATGATGACACGCATAGAAAGAATTCACCCTTAGTTAAAGCGGATGATGCCTTTGAAATAGCAACAGATGCTCTAAATCCAGATGAAGTTGCTAAGCTTATAGTATCGAGGGTGATTAAATGAGTCTTTTTTATAAAATTGCAAGATTTTTAGTATTTATCTATCTTAAAATATTTTTTAGGCTCGAGGGAATTGGATTTGAAAAAATTGACTATGATAAAAAACTTATAATATCTGGAAATCATCACACAATTTACGATCCACTTATAATATCTTCCCTTATAAAAAAACAGGTTTTTTGGATGGGGAAGAAGGAACTGTGGGATTGTTCTAGAGTATTAGGATTCTTCTTAAGTTCTTTTGGTGCTTTTCCTGTAGACAGAGATGGAAATGATATAGGAGCTATAAAAAAAGCTATAAAATATATAAGAAACAATAAAATCTTGGGAATATTTCCTGAGGGGACGAGAACTGATTTTATGGATCTTGATCTTGCAAAAAATGGAGCTGTTTTGATGGCTACAAGAACTGCTGCCACAATAGTACCCGTCTACATAGATAGAAGGGGCAAAATTTTTAAAAAAATAAAAGTTTATGTAAGAGATCCGATTGATTATAAGGGGCTTGGCAAATTAGAAGAGAATGATTTGACAAGACTTACTAGAGATTTGATGTTAAGTATTTATGATAAAAAAAGAGATTATATTAGCTGATTATGCTGGCTTTTGTGGCGGTGTCAAAAGGGCCGTCAAACTTGCCTTTGATAACAGCGATTCAGAGAAAAAAACCTATTGCTTAGGGGAACTTGTCCACAATCCTTTTGTAGTTGAGGATTTGATAAAAAGAAATGTTGAAATAATTTCAGATTATGACAATATAAAACTTTCAAAAGTTATTTTGAGATCACATGGTGTTCACAAAAAAATCAAAAGACTGCTTGAGGACAGAGAAAATGAAGTAGTAGACACTACTTGCAAGTATGTTCAAAAAATTTATAAGCTTGTTGAAGAGCACAAGAATCAAGGTTATCAGATTGTAATTATAGGATCGTCTGTGCATCCTGAAGTCATAGGTATCAATTCTTATGCTGATGATGAGGCCATAATAGTGGACAATGAAGATGATATTAAAAAAATTAATATAAATAAAAAAACTATTGTTGTGTCACAGACTACAAATATCGAAGAAAAATTTGAAAAATTAACAAATATTATAAAAAAGATTTCAAAAGATGAAGTTTTAGTCTATAATACAATATGTAGTGCTACATCTTTGCGTCAAGATGCGGCGATGGAACTTTCAAAAAAAGTAGACGCAATGATTGTTTTAGGTGGAAACAATTCATCTAATACAAAAAAACTTTATGAGGTTTGTAAAAAGTATTGTAAAAATACATTTTTTGCGAGCTCAATAAAGGAATTAAATATTAATTTATTTAATAAATTTAATAAAATTGGAATTACCGCCGGTGCATCCACTCCGGATAAGGTAATCGAGGAGGCTGTTAGTAGTATGGAAAATTTTGACAACAATGAAATGATGGAAGCAATTGAAAACTCTTTTACAAGGATTAGAAGAGGGGAAATTGTAAAAGGTGAAGTTCTTTTTGTAACTGACAATGAAGTTATGGTTAACATTAACTATCGTTCAGACGGTATAATTTCAAGAGAAGAACTTTCAAAAGACCCAGATGTGAAGCCATCTGACATTTGCAAACCTGGAGATGAAATTGATGTTTACATCTTAAAGGTTGACGACGGAGATGGAAATGTAGTACTTTCTAGAAAAAAAGTTGAAAGCATGAAGGTTTGGGATGATGTTGAACAATTATTCAACGATAAAAAAGAAGTAGAGGTAAAAGTTAAGTCAGTTGTTAAGGGCGGACTTATCGCAGATTTTGAAGGTTTGCAAGCATTTATACCTGCTTCACATGCTTCAGTTAGGTTCCAAAAGGATCTTTCTAAGTATGTAGGACAAAATTTATTGTGCGAAATAATAGATTTTGACAAAAATAAGAGAAAAATCGTTCTTTCAAGAAAAAATGTAGAAGAAAGAGAACTTGAAGAAAATAGAAAGAAAGTTTACTCTACCTTGAAAGAAGGAGATGTAATAGAAGGTACAGTTCAAAGATTGACTAATTTTGGTGCTTTTGTTGATGTTGGAGGAGTAGATGGACTAATTCATATTTCAGAGTTGTCATGGAATAGAGTTAAGCATCCTTCAGATGTAGTTTCTCCAGGAGAAAAGGTTCAAGTTCAAGTTTTGACTGTTGATGAAGAAAAATCTAGAATTGCTTTGGGCTTAAAGCAAACACAAAAAAGACCTTGGGATGTATTTGTTGAATCTACAAATGTTGGCGATACTGTAAAGGGAAATGTTGTAAACTTGCTTGATTTTGGAGCCTTTGTCAGATTAGATTCCGGAGTGGATGGATTGCTTCATGTTTCTCAAATTGCGAAAGAACATATTGAAAAACCTGAAGATGTTCTAAAAATAGGACAAGAAGTAGAAGCTATGGTTACAGATATCAATAATGAAGAACAAAAGATAAGTCTTTCAATAAAAGCATTATTTGAAGATGAAGAACCAGAAGTTGAAGAACCTGTAAAAGAAAAGAAACCTGAACCAAAGCGTGAAAAGCCTAAAAAGGAACCAAAACCTGAAGTAGCAACTCAAGAAGATCTTGGAACTACAATAGGAGATTTATTCAACATAAATCTTGAAGATAACAGTGTTGAATGATATAAAAATAATTGAACTTACATTATTTCATTAATATGTAAAATTTTAAAAGACCTCAGTTTGAGGTCTTTTTTTATTGTTAAATTATAAAATAAAATGCAAAATAGATGAAAATATAAATAAAAAATATAAATAAAAATTTCTATGTTTTTTATATTGATGATAAACGATTGCAAAAGCAAAGTATACACAAATAATAAACTTTCAAATTAATGGAGATTATTTCTAGTAATTTGTGAAAAAATATATTCATATAAAATCACTACGATTATTTATTATTTTAACAATAGATTGTCATAAACTAGATAAACATTGAACTTTCATTTTGGTTGTATTAAAATGAAGACATAATATACAAAGGGGGTTAATGATGTCTAATTTTAACATGTCTATACTTGACGAAAAGAAATTAACGCTTCTTGACAAGTATATGGATGGGTTTGACGATAAGGAACATAACATAATCACAATATTGCATTATGCTCAGGATATTTTTGATTATCTTCCTAAAGAACTTCAACTTTACATAGCTAGGAAGATAGGAATCCCTGCCTCCAAGGTAAATGGGATTGTATCATTTTATTCTTTTTTCAATGAGAACCCAACTGGTAAGTATGTTGCAAATGTTTGTATGGGGACAGCGTGTTTTGTAAAACATTCTCAAGATATTTTGGACGAGTTTAACAAAATTTTGAAACTTGACGAGAATGGAATGAGTGCCGATAAATTATTTTCAATAAATAGCATAAGATGCTTGGGCGCTTGTGGCATAGGTCCTGTTGTTAAGATTAATGACAAGATTTTTGGCCATGTTAAAAAAGAAGATGTTGCAGGCATTATAAAGTCATATAGAGATAAGGAGGGCTTATGAGAATCAAAAATTTAGATCAGCTCAAGAGGATTAGTAATGATTTAAATCAGGAACTTCTTTTAAGATCTCTTGGTAACAAACATGAAAATGAAGTTATTGAAATTGTTATAACTGGAAATGGTAAAGAAGAATATTCCACTGTGGCTGAAGGAATCTCGAATTTAAAAGATTATGTCAATGAAATTGATGGCGACGATGTTAAGTTTTTATTTAAAAATGACCCAAGTCAACAAGCTGCTTTTAATATAAAAATCAGTGCAAGTTTTCAAAGAAATATAGACACTGATGAGATCGACTCGGAAAAAATTAAAGAATTAGTCTCTAGAATATGTCAAATAAAAGCTGAAGAGATGACTTGTGGAAGGGATAAAAAAGATCTAATAAAGAATTTAGAGCAAAAAATACAAAGCAAAAGAAGAACCAATCCGTCCAAAACTTCTAATAAAAAGAAGGGGGCTGAAAAATGAAGAAAAATATTAGATTACAGCTTATGGTTTGCCAAGGTACAGGTTGTATTTCTGCTGATTCCAAGATTTTACTTGAAAATTTAAAAGATCTTGTGAAAGAGAAAAAATTATATGACGTAGAAGTTATAAAGACAGGCTGCTTTGGATTCTGTGGGGAAGGTCCAATAGTAAAGGTATATCCTGACAACATATTTTATACTAAAGTAAAGCCAGAAGATGCTAAAGAAATAGTTGAGGAACACATTTTAAATGGTAGGGCTGTCGAAAGATTACTTTATAAAAATCCTGCTACGGGCAAAAAAATTGTTAATCAACATGCGATGAATTTCTATGAAAAGCAAACAAGAATAGCTCTTAGAAACTGCGGACTGATAAATCCAGAAGAAATAAATGAATACATAGCTAGAGATGGATATCAGGCGCTCGGACAAGTTTTAACTAAGATGACCCCAGAACAAGTAGTAGAAGAAATTATAAAATCGGGACTTCGAGGTAGAGGCGGTGGAGGATTTCCTACTGGTATAAAATGGAAAACTACACTTTCATCTCCTGGTGACGAAAAGTATATTTTTTGCAATGCTGACGAAGGAGACCCTGGTGCATTTATGGATAGATCCATATTGGAAGGTGATCCCCACTCTGTAATTGAAGCCATGGCGATAGGGGGATACGCTACTGGAGCTAATCAAGGGGTAATTTATATAAGAGCAGAATATCCGCTCGCCATACATAGGCTAGAGGTTGCAATTAAACAGGCAAAATCTTATGGACTATTGGGGAAAAATATTTTCGATTCAGGTTTTGACTTTGATATTATAATTCGCTATGGAGCAGGCGCTTTTGTTTGTGGCGAAGAAACCGCTCTAATCCACTCTGTCGAAGGTATGCGTGGAGAGCCTACAAGAAAACCACCATTTCCTTCTATAAAAGGTTATTTGGGCAAACCTACAACTGTAAACAACGTTGAAACATATGCCAACATACCTCAAATAATATTGAAGGGAGCTGATTGGTATGCTTCCATGGGTACTGAGGGGTCTAAGGGCACAAAGGTTTTTGCTCTTGCTGGCAATGTAAATAATATAGGACTTGTTGAAGTGCCTATGGGTATTACGATTAGAGAAATTGTATATGATATTGGTGGCGGAATTCCAAATGGTAAAAAGTTCAAAGGCGTTCAAATTGGTGGACCATCTGGCGGTATGATTACCAAAGAAAATTTGGATACACCGATAGATTACGAAAATTTAAAAGCGATTGGGGCTATGATGGGCTCGGGTGGATTGATTGTCATGGATGAAGATACCGATATGGTAGAGCTTGCAAAGTTTTATCTTGAATTCACTCAAGACGAATCTTGCGGAAAGTGTACTCCTTGTAGGATAGGAACTAAAAGGTTACTTGAAATGCTCACTGATTTAATAAATCAAAAATCATCGCTCGAAAAACTGCCAAAGATAAAAAGCCTATGCGAAAACATTATTGAAACAGCAGCTTGTGGACTTGGGCAAACCGCACCAAATCCTATACTTTCAACAATGAGATATTTTCCTGAAGAATATGAAAAATATGCCAAAGGAGAAGTTGAAAAAGCTTATAAAATTGATCCTAGTAAGTGTATAGGCTGTCATAGATGTGCTAAAAATTGTCCAATATCTTGTATAAGTGGGGAAATAAAGAAAGCTCATACAATAGATAAAGACAAATGTATAGCTTGTGGAACTTGTATGGGAGTTTGTCCTGTTGGTGCTATCATTAAACCATAGGGGGGGATTGTATGAATATTAGTTGTAATATAAATGGAAAAGATTTAACTGTAGCTGAAGGGACTACTATACTAGAAGCTGCAAGAGGAATAAATATTGACATTCCGACCTTATGCCATATGAAATTAGATCACTTTCATTATGAAAACATGCCTTCTTCTTGCCGTTTGTGCATGGTTGAGGTGGAAGGAAGAAAAAATTTATGTACTGCATGCTCTGAAGTTATAACTGATGGCATGATTATAAGGACAGATACTCCTAAAGCTGTAATGGCAAGAAAAACTAATCTAGAACTTTTGTTGTCAAATCACCCTAAGGACTGTCTTACATGTGCAAAGAACTTAGAATGCGAACTTCAAGATTTGGCAGCTAAAATGGGAGTAAGAGAAATTCAATATCCTGGCAAACGGATGGTTCACAAGGTAGATAGATCTTCCAAGGCATTGGAAAGAAATCCATCCAAGTGTGTAATGTGTAGACGCTGTGAAAGCATGTGTAATGAAGTTCAAACCGTAGGCACTTTAGCTGCAATAAATAGAGGCTTTGATGCTATTGTTTCTCCAGCCTTTAGCATACCTCTAGAAGATTCATCATGCACATTCTGCGGTCAATGTGCAGCTGTATGTCCTACGGGTGCAATTGTAGAAATAGATGAGACGGATAAGGTCTGGAAAGCAATAAAGGATCCTACAAAACATTTGGTTGTCCAAGTGGCTCCTGCCATTAGGGTTGCCATAGGAGAGATGTTTGGATATGAACCAGGAAGTATTCAAACAGGTAAATTGGTAGCGGCCCTTAGAAGATTAGGGTTTGATACTGTTTTCGATACTGATTTTTCTGCTGATTTAACAGTTATGGAAGAGGCATCAGAAATAGTAGACAGAATAAAAAATGACGGGGTTCTTCCAATACTTACTTCATGTTGTCCGGCTTGGGTGAGATTTATTGAAACTAATTTCCCTGATATGCTAGATATACCATCAACTTGTAAATCTCCACAAATTATGATGGGCGCAATGGTAAAAAGTTATTATGCTCAGAAAAAAGGTATAGATCCCAAAGATATAGTTATGGTTTCAATAATGCCATGCACAGCCAAGAAAGCAGAAGCATATAGAACTGAGTTAAAGAATGATAATCTCCAAGATGTTGATATAGTCCTTTCGACTAGAGAACTTGGAAGAATGATTAAACTATATGGTATAAACTTTAATGAGCTTGAAGATGAAAACTTCGATACTCTCATGGGAGAATCAACTGGTGCTGGTGTAATTTTTGGAACTACTGGCGGTGTAATTGAAGCTGCCATAAGAACTGCTAACGACTGGTTAAGCGGAAAAGATATGGGAGATTTTGAATTCAAAGAATTAAGAGGCATTGAAGGTATACGCCAAGCTGAAGTTGAGATTAATGATATGAAACTCAGAGTTGGAATAGCCAATGGCTTGGGCAATGCTAGAAAGCTTTTAGAGGGCATAAGATCAGGAGAATATAAGTTTGACGCAATAGAAATCATGGCATGCCCAGGAGGTTGTATTGGTGGAGGAGGGCAACCTTACCATCATGGAGACTCAACTATTTTAGAAAAAAGACAAAAGGCAATTTATGAAATTGACAAATCTAAGACCATAAGAAAGAGCCACCAAAATCCAATGATAAAAGCAATTTATGAAGAATTTTTAGGTAAACCTTATGGCCCTAAGTCTCATGAATTACTTCATACAACCTATAAGAAAAGAGAAAGAATTTAAAAAATATTTAATTATTAAGAAAATTTTTATATGGAGTAGACAATTCAGAGTCTACTCCATATTTTTAAATTGTATAAAATTTATAAAAATAAATATTAATGCTTGACAAAAACGACAAATAACCATAAACTATTAAAAGGTCAAGCGAACAGCTTGACTTGGTGAAATTATGAAAGACAGATTTTTCGAACTAACAATGCTCTTCGACTACTATGGAGCCTTGTTGAGTGAAAAACAAAAAGAAACTTTTAGACTCTATTATTTTTATGATTGCTCCTTAAATGAGATTGCAGAAACTTTAAAAATAAGTAAGCAAGCAATCAGTATTAACTTAAAAAGAGCTGAGGATAATTTGAGGTCTTTTGATGGAGCGTTGAAGCTACTAAAACAAGATCAAGATGAATCAGACATCAAAAAAGATATTTTCAGCAAATTAGAAAAAATTAGACTTATTTCGAAGGACAATAGAATCATTGAATTAATAGATGAAATTGAAACCCTTTTTGAGAAAAAGAGGTGAGATTATGGCTTTTGAGAATCTTTCAGAGAAGCTTCAAAATGCTCTTGATTCCTTAAGAGGTAAGGGTAAGCTTACAGAAAAAGATATCAATTCTGCAATGAGAGAAGTTAGACTTGCTCTATTAGAAGCGGATGTAAACTTCAAAGTAGTAAAAGATTTTGTAAAAAATATTAAAACACAAGCCCTAGGAGAGAAGGTGATGTCATCTCTTACTCCTGGTCAACAAGTTATTAAGATTGTAAATGAAGAGCTTACTGAACTTATGGGTAGCACTGAGAGTAAACTTGATTTCTCAAAAAAACCTTCCGTAATACTTATGAGTGGCTTGCAAGGCGCAGGAAAGACAACAACTTGTGGCAAACTTGCTAAAAAACTAAAAAAAGATGGTAAAAGACCTCTTTTAGTTGCTTGCGATGTTTATAGGCCGGCAGCAATTAAACAATTGAAGATTGTTGGAGAAAGTGTCGATGTCCCAGTATTTTCTATGGGTGACAAAATTAGCCCTGTAGATATATCAAAGGCTGCAATTGAACATGCTAGTAAAAATAATAATGATGTTGTCATAATAGATACTGCAGGAAGATTACACATAGATAAATCACTGATGGCTGAGCTAAAGGATATTAACAATGCTGTAAATCCTAGCGAGATTTTGCTTGTTTTGGATGCTATGACTGGTCAAGATGCAGTAAATGTTGCAAAAACTTTTGATGACACTTTGGCTCTTACTGGTGTAATTTTGACTAAACTGGATGGAGATGCCAGAGGTGGAGCTGCTTTATCGTTAAGAGCTGTCACAAACAAGCCTATAAAATTTATAACTACTGGCGAAAAGATGGATGCCTTAGAAGTCTTTCATCCTGCAAGGATGGCATCAAGAATTTTAGGCATGGGAGATGTGCTTACCTTAATCGAAAAGGCTCAGGCTAATTTTGACCAAGAGTCAGCCAAGCAATTGGAGCAGAAACTTAGAAATCAAACATTTACTTTTGATGATTTTTTGACCCAAATGCAGCAAATGCGAAAGATGGGACCCTTGGAAGACTTGATTGGAATGCTTCCAGGAGTTAATACAAAAATGTTAAAGGGTGCAAAGCTTGATGAAAAAGAGTTTGCAAGAGTTGAGGCTATTATAAAGTCTATGACGCCAAAAGAGCGAACAAAGCCAGAGCTTATTGATATGAGCAGAAGAAAGAGAATAGCATTAGGTTCGGGAACAAGCCCTGCTGATGTAAATAGACTATTAAAACAATTTAGAGATCTTAGAAAGATGATGAAGCAATTCGGAAACATGGGCAAGAACATGAGAAAAGGAAAATTCAAATTACCCTTTTCGTTTTAATTAGGAATTTATTTTTTAAATAAATTTAATTTTCACATGGAGGTGAATAAAATGGCAGTAAAAATTAGACTAAGAAGAATGGGTTCAAACAAGAATCCTTTTTATAGAATTATAGTTGCGGATTCACGCAGTCCCAGAAATGGAAGATTTATCGAAGAAATTGGTTATTACAATCCTTTGACAGATCCAAAGACTGTAAAAATTGACGCTGATAAGGCAAATAATTGGATTCTAAAGGGAGCAAAACCTACTGATGTAGTTGATAGACTTTTTAGAGAAAATAAAGTTTATGAAGCTAAAAAAGCTCAAGGTGAAACAGGCAAAGAAAAAGAAACTACTGAAGAGCTTGCTAATTAGTTAAACCGGAGGGTTCAAATGTTGGAATTAGTTGAATATATTGCAAGAGAACTTGTAGATAATCCGGACAAGGTAGATGTTAGTTCTTCTAAAGACGAAGAAGGAAATGTTTATATTTCACTTAGAGTTGATGAATCTGATATGGGAAAAGTAATTGGCAAAAAAGGTCGTATAGCTAAGTCTATCAGAGCCATTTTAAAAGCCATTTCTCTAAAAGAAAATATCAAAATTTTTTTGGAAATAGAGGACTAATTTGGAAAATGTAACACTTGTGGGAAAAATCATAAACACACATGGTATAAAAGGCAATTTAAAGTTGTATCCCTATACAGATGATCCAAACAGATTTAAGCAGCTTAGTTATCTTTTGCTTGGCGAAGATTTAAAGGAGTACGCTCTAGAGGAATCTTTCGTTCAAAAATCCTTAGCATATGTCAAACTAAAAGGTTTTGACAATATAAATGATGTATTAAATTTTGTTGGATTAAATGTTTATATTAGGGATGAGGATAGAGTAGAGTTACCCAAAGATAGGTATTTCATATCTGATATAGTTGGTATGAGTGTATTTGATCTAAAAGGAAATTATTACGGAACTGTAAAAGATGTCCTAGAAACTGGAGCCAATGATGTTTATGAGATATTGAATGATGAGGGAAAGATGTCATATTTGCCTGCTATAAAAGAATTTGTTCTGGAGGTAAATGTGGAGAATAAAAAGTTAATTGTAAATCCGATTGAGGGGTTATTTTCTTGAGAATAAGTATACTTACTTTATTCCCAGAGGTATTTAATTTTTTAGAAAATTATAGCGTTTTGGGAAGAGCCATAAATGAAAATAAACTTTCTTTGGAGCTATTTAATATTAGAGAATACTCTACTAATAAGCACAAAAAAGTTGATGATTATAGTTATGGAGGCGGCCCTGGTATGTTGATGGCTAGCCAGCCTATTTATGATGCCATTGAAGCTGCCAAAGGTCCTAATTCAAAAGTTATATATCTTTCACCTCAAGGCAAGGTTCTCACACAAGAAAAACTGGTAGAACTTTCAAAAGAAGAAGATTTAATTTTTTTAAACGGTCACTACGAAGGAATTGACAATAGAATTATTGAAAACTATGTGGATGAGGAAATTTCCATAGGAGACTATGTATTGACAGGTGGAGAGATTGCCACTATGGTTTTAATAGATGGCATTTCTAGATTACTTCCTGGTGTATTATCTTCAGATGAATCCTTTCAAATGGAGTCTCATTATGATGGCATACTAGAATATCCTCAATATACTAGGCCTTATGACTTCATGGGTCACAAAGTTCCTGACATATTACTTAGTGGAGATCATAAAAAAATTGAATTATATAGACGAAGCCAGGCTTTAAGGGCAACTTTTCTTAAAAGACCAGATCTTTTGAAAAAGGTGAAACTTAGCCGGGAAGATGAAAAATTAATTGAAGAAATCAAAAATTCCTTGAAGGGGGGGTTATAAATGTCAGATATTATAAGAGCGCTTGAAAAAGATCAAATGAGATCAGATGTTAAAAAATTTAATGTTGGCGATACTATAAAGGTTCACTATAGAATAATTGAAGGTACTAGAGAAAGAGTTCAAGTTTTTGAAGGTACTGTTGTAAAAATTCAAGGCGGTGGATCAAGACAAACTTTCACTGTTAGAAGAATTTCTTACGGAGTAGGCGTTGAAAGAACTTTCTTAATGCATTCTCCAAGAATTGCAGATATCACACTAGTTAGAAAGGGTAGAGTAAGACGTTCAAAACTATATTACCTACGCGATAGACAAGGTAAGGCTGCTAAAGTTAAAGAAAAAACCAATTATTAATAATTATATTTTGGGACGACCTTTTGGGGGACGTCCTTTTTTTATTTATTTAAAGTAATAGCAACTAAATTACTTTAAATTTTTGTTCGGTAAATGTATAATTACAAAAGGTGATTAAAAATGAAAAAAATACTGACCTTGCTAATAGGGTTGATTATATTGGTAGGCGGAGTCTTTTTGGGACTTAAATTTTTGCAAAGAGGAACATCGGCAACTTCTGATAAATTTAAAGGCTTGAATTTCATATGCGAAAATGAAGTTGTAGATAAAAGTGATTTTGATAGGATTGATGGTCAATACTATCTTTCTTTTGATTTTATAAAAAATAAAATTGATCCAAATATAAGTTATGACAATGGTCAAATTACAATAAATGGGTCAAGTGGAACTAAGAGATTCAAAGTTGGAGAAAATCAAGCTCTTATAAATAATCAAACCATAGGCCTAAGAGATCCTATTATAGAAAAAAACGGAAAGATATACCTTCCTATTGAAGCTTTTATATATGATTATCCAGTGGATTTTCGATTTGTAGAAGATAAGAATCTAATTTTAATGGATTTCACAAACAAAAATTATCAAATTGGTACTGCCAAAGGAAGTGGGACTAATATGAGAGAATCGAATTCTAAATCTTCTCCAATAGTTTCTAAAATCAGCGACAAAGATGATTTGTATGTATATGGCATCGAAAAGGGTTGGTATTTAGTAAGGCAAGTAAATGGTTATTTAGGCTATGTAAGGGAGGATTTGATTGATACTTCTGAGGATAGAGTAAGACCTCATAAGGAAGATAATCTTAGAATAACAAAAAAACCGCTTAATTTGTTGTGGGATTATACTTATGGGCCTCAATCAGATGCCAGTGTACTTAATATAAGACCAATTCCCGGGTTAAATGTAATATGTCCTACTTGGTTTTCTATAAAAGATGGCAGCGGAGAAATTATAGACAGAGGTCGCAAGGACTATGTTACTAAGTATAATGAACTTGGTATCCAAGTCTGGGCTTATCTTGATAATTCTTTTAGTGATGAAATAACTAAAGAATTTTTATCAAATTCAGCGTCTAGGGGCTATGCAATAAATAGACTCTTAAATTCTTGCAAAAAATATGGCTTGACTGGTCTTAATATTGACTTTGAGCAATTTTCTATTGAAAATAGGGATGCTTTTACAGAGTTTGTGAAAGAGATATATGAAACTTTTTCTAAAGAGAAAATTCTTGTATCTGTCGATGTGACGCCACAAATATCTAAGGATGTGAGCAAGGAAACTTACAATAGGGCTGAGCTTAGTAAATACTGTGATTATTTAATTGTAATGACTTATGATCAGCACTGGAGCTCAAGTGAAAAAGCTGGAAGTGTTGCTCAGTACAAGTGGGTTGAAGGTAATATAAACAATCTTTTCAAAACCGTGCCTAGAGAAAAATTAGTTTTGGGTATGCCTCTTTACTCTAGATATTGGTCGACTAAGGATAACAAGACCACTTCAAAGACTATAAGCATGGAAGATAGCAAAAATATTATTTCACAAAAAGGATTAGCTCCAAAATGGGACGAAGAATCCAAGCAAGACTACGTTGAATTTCAAGAAGATGGAGCCACTAAACAGATATGGGTAGAAGATGCAAGCTCTATAGGTTGGAAGGCGTCTTTATGTGTAAAATATAATCTGGCTGGTCTTGCAAGCTGGAGAAAAGACTTTGAAACTTATAATATTTGGGATACAATACAAAATGTACTTTCAAATGTACGCTATCTAGATAAAGATGGTAAAGAGCTAGATGATAGTGAGTTTAAATATCCAAATTATTTTAGGAAGTGATTAATATTTATCCTGCATCTCACAAAATTATAGCATCATGTCTTGCTTCGGAGTTTAGGAAAATTTACGGAGTAAATCTTGATGAAACGATGATTAAATGGGGATCAATAGCACCAGACTATCTCCCTTACTATAAATTAAAAAGACACTATATCGAAGAAAGCTTGCCCTTTATTGCAAAGGAAATATGTTCACTAATCCTTGTTTATAGATGTTTGAATATACAAAAATTAAGACCTGGATTACTCAAATATTTCAGCAAAAAAATAGGTGTGATTTCTCACTACCTTTCTGATTATACATGTTACCCACACATGAAGAGACAGACTTTTTATAGTAACTTTAAAGAACATGTCATTTATGAAAAAAATTTAGAAAAATTTTCAATCTCATATAGACCTAAAAAAATCGAGCTTAGCTCCAATATAATTGACTATACAAGCAGCGAAAGCAGAATGTTAGATCAAATTATGAATCTTATAAATGACATAGTAGAAGAATACAAAAACAGCAATCACTCCTATGCCAATGATTTAGACTATGCTTATAGTTTGTCACTGACAGTCGGAGACTATATAATGCAAAATATTTTATATTGTAGCCTTGGCAATTTAGCTATGGCTGGATAAGGAGACTCTATGAGAAATGATTCAAATGTAAGCTTTTTAGGCTTAAAAGAAACTCAAATGGCCATTAAAGCACTAAAAGATTTTTTTGAAAGAGACTTAGCCAATACACTTAATTTGGCAAGAGTTTCTGCGCCACTTATGGTAAGACCGGAAACGGGATTAAATGATAATTTAAACGGATCAGAAAAAGCTGTTGATTTCAACATTAGAAATTATAAAATTAAAGCTGAAATAGTACATTCTCTTGCTAAATGGAAGAGATATGCTCTGAAAAAATACGGATTTGATTGTTATGAAGGTCTATATACTGACATGAACGCTATAAGACCAGATGAAATTTTAGACGAAATTCACTCGGCATATGTTGATCAGTGGGACTGGGAAAAAATAATTAAAAAAGAAGACAGAAATATATTTTACTTAAAAGGCGTAGTAAAAGAAATTTACGAAGTTTTAAAGAGAACAGAAACTTATATTAACTGCCTTTACCCAAATGTATTGAAAAAGAAGCTACCAGCTGAAATTTATTTTATAGAAAGTCAAGACTTGGAAGATAAATATCCAAATCTATCACCTAAGCAAAGAGAGTATGAAATAGCTAAAGAACATGGAGCAGTATTTGTAATAGGGATAGGAAAAGATTTGAAATCAGGCTCACCTCATGATATGAGAAGCCCAGATTATGATGATTGGTCTTTGAATGGAGATATAATAGTTTGGGATCCGGTACTTGGAAATGCTCTTGAGTTATCGAGTATGGGTATAAGAGTAGACCAAGAAGCATTGGAAAAACAACTTAAAAAAGCTGGCAAAGAGGACAGATTAAAGTTGGAATTTCATAAAAATTTAATGAATGGAAATTTACCATATACAGTTGGTGGGGGAATAGGACAATCCAGACTATGCCTATTCTTCTTAGAAAAAAGACACATAGGCGAAATTCAATCTTCTATATGGGATGACGAAACGGTAAAAAGTTGTTATGAAAAAGGAATCCAACTTCTATAAGATTAAAACTACAAAAAACTTATTGGTTCTTTGCTCTAAATTTAGAGCAAAGAACCTTTTTTATAAGAAAATTTATATTTTATCTTAGAATATAATATAATTAAATATAATAGCATAGAAGATAGAGGTAATAAATGAAAGAAAGTCTAAAAAAATATAATAATATAGGCGTAAATTTGATACTAATATCAGCATTATTAGGTCTTATATTAAGTTTATCATATGTTGGAGTAAGCTTATTAACGCAAAGACCAGATCACTACGAGATAAAAGAAATGATATCATTTGTCATAATAGTATCTTTTGTGTTGTCTGCTTTTGTACTTTATCCTATGGTGCTCTCAATTTTTCAAATTTATTCACTTATTAAGACATTGAAAGACAAAGAAAATTTAGATAAACATTTAGCTTTAGATATATGGACGATAGTTCTAGGATTTTTTTACCAAATGCTTTACTTAGCTTTTATAAAAGAAGTTGATTTTTCAGCGAATTGGGAAAAGCAGCTGGTGAATAGTCAATTGCACAGTCCTATAAGAACAACTTATTATATTCCTCTATTTATATTTTTTATAATATCCATAATGAGCATTTTATATTTAAGACGACAAGACCAAAAAAATTTGCCGCCACTTGTAAATGTATTTTGCATATCTATCCTTTACTTTGATATAGCTATGCTTGTTGTATGGTCAAAGCAAATAATTTCTTTTGAAAATACTCGTGATCTGATTTTAATTCTACCTTGCGTCATCACAACCATAATAGCGATAAAGACAATACTTATAAGTGTAAAAAAATATAAACCAGATGAGCATAGAATCCACAAAATAAATAATAACCCCATACTCTACAGGCTTAATTTTTGGGTCATAAACTCGAAAAAATGGCCTATCTTAGCCTTGATACTAAGCGCGGCGTTGTTGGGTTTAGCTATTGTAATTTTAATGTTATTTGGTCAGGCACCGCATAGCCTTATCAAAGCTTTTACCGAAACCAGCGATTGGAATTTATCTGATAAAATTGCACCTGATAATATAAGTATAGATGAACATTACTTGTGCACTGTAGCCGCAAGAGGTCACAAAAAAATAGTAAGACCCATTAGAAGGGGATATAGGCATGGATATGAAGTGGTGGTAAATAGACAACTTATGGTTGCAAATGCCTTTGAAGACTTAATAGAAGATAGGCTTCCTAAAACACATAAATTTATCAGAAGATTTTATGATAAATATGGCTATGCATTTGCGAAAAAAATAAAATCAAAATATGCTATGGATGTGATTTGGATAATCATGAAGCCATTTGAAATAATATTTTTAATATGTCTATATTTATTTGATGAATATCCTGAGGACAGAATAAATATACAATACACTGGTAAGAGTACAAAAGAATTATTAAAGTAAGAAAAAGTAAGCTATAAATATTCGAACATACGTTTTTTGAAATTGAGTTTATTTTTTCTACAGCGACATCTTTAATAATTTAAGTCCTTATAAAATACTTTTAATGCAATTTTAAAACTCGAGCGAAAATAACATAGCTTTAATATATTAATTATAATAGGCGACAAAACGTGTTTTAAATGGCAATATTTTAATAGACGATGAGATATGTTTAATTGCAAAAGTTTAATCTACATATTCTAATCTTTGAAATTTTTCATCTTCAATCATCATCTTCAATCAATTGAAAGCGCATTTTAGATGCAAGCTAATGTCTTCATTTACTAATAAATCGAAAGAAGAATTGGCTTGTATTTTTCATATGTAGATAAATAAAAAAATATCCACAGACAAGAGGAGGTCTGTGGATATTTTCATAAAAGGCACGATAATTCACTTTCAAAATTTCGTCACAAAATAATAATTTTGTGAATTAATACGCGCGGCGAGATTAGCTTCAGAAATGCTTATTCTATCTATATATACTAGGATTTCCAAAAACATACTATATTAATTTTACCGATCGGATTTAATCCGTTTATTTTTGTTTTATATAATTTGTAAATCGGTTTTTATTTTCGCTTTAATAAAATTTATCCAACATTTTCTTTAGTGTTTTCTTTAGTGTTTATTGTTTTATATTGTGCATTTGAACTTCTATTTTAATCGAATCGTATCTATCACCTTATAGAATTTATATACTTAATCTAAATTATATTCATTACATGGCTTGTCTTGTTATGACTGAATAATTAAACAAATACATCCTAAAAATTAGGCTCTAAAATCGATTTTAAGCGTGTAAATTAATTTATTCGAGTCCAATATATGAATAAGTAAAAATAAAGCTGAATTTGAGCCTATAAACACGTCTTATGCAATATTGCAGCTTAAAGACTTTATAATGCAGATAAATCTAAAAAACCTCTTATTAGATCCAAAATCTAATAAGAGGTAAATTAAAAGTGTTTATTTTTTAATATTTTAAATCCTTACTTCCATATATAACATATGTCAAAGTTAAAAATACGATTATATATATAATGTTGGCTGCCATGGCTATTATATCAAAGTTATATTGGACTAGCCTTAAGGGATTAAAAGCAGCTAATGGGAGAAATATTCCTAGGCTAATCATTGAATTTGCATCATTTGCTTGTGCATTTATATTTAGTATAACAATGCTGATTACACTCAAAATAGTCAATATTACGCCAATTGTTTCTGCGTGGGTTGCATTTCTCATAAATGACGATACGAAATATCCTAAACTCAAATAAACTAGTCCTGAGCCCAAAAGCCCTGCATAAATAAGTCCTATACTGGTAAGCAAGTCCATTATATCAGTGGATTCTAATTTAAAAGCATAGGCTATTCCAAAGCTTCCTAAGGCTAGCAATATAAGAAATATCACATATACAAGTAAACTTGCCAAAAATTTTTGAGTTACTATTTCACTTCTTGATATAGGATTAGAATAAATGTATTGAATATTTCCACTTTCTTGTTCCTTTGAGAGCGCTTTG
Source organism: Peptoniphilus sp. GNH (assembly GCA_021307325.1). NCBI lineage: Bacteria > Bacillati > Bacillota > Tissierellia > Tissierellales > Peptoniphilaceae > Peptoniphilus > Peptoniphilus sp. GNH. The sequence goes on from CP089931.1 coordinate 374,870, forward strand.
GCGCCTATTTGAATCGCAAAAACAGCTGTTAGGAAGCTCAAAAATTGATAAGTTAGCCCCAGATAGTAACTGAGATTTTCAAAGTCAAAATTGTCATTTAAATTTAGACCTAAAGCTACCTGTAATGTATCTCTCAAATTTTTTATAAAGCCTTGAATCAAAAGAGCCATATTTTCCTTCACTATCATTGGATAAAAGGCTGTGATAAGTCCGACAAAAACTGCCAATACCAGGGTCCATGTTATGAGTTTTGCTAAAGAACTCTTGAGTTCTTGACTAAAAATTGTCATTCTTCATCATCTCCTTTTTTAGAATTTAAAGATTGAAGTTTATGTGTTAAACTAGCATCTTCTATTGTAAAATCAACAATGCCGAGCTTGTGGATTATTTCTACTAAATCAGCAGGATTTTTTTCGTAATAGAACTCTCTGTAATCTTTGTCTTTGCCTATTAGAACAGCTCCGATATTTTCAAATATAGACAATTCAACATCATCATTATAGATTCTTAAAATCTTGTCATTAGATCTTTTATCTTTTACATAAACTATTTCTTTTAGTGAGCCGTTTTCTACAATGCCGACTCTATCACAGTATCTTTGTGAATTTTCAAAATCTTGACCAAGTACTAAAAGGCTCAATCCTTCTTCAGATCTCTTTGTTTCAAGATAGGAGAACAGTTTAGCAATGGTCTCTTTGTCTAAATCCTTGGTAGGTTCTTCCAAAACAGCCAGTCTAGGCTTAGCTATCAAAGCGTTAATAATTGAAAATAAACGCTTATCCTTCCCTTCTAGATCAGCCACTCTTCTACTTGCATTAAAATCAAAATAATCAAGTAAAAACTCCAATTCCTCTCTTGTTTGAAGATTGTGAGCTTTCAATGTGTTTTTAAAAACTGTCATGGCTTTTGGATTAGAAGAAAAATAAATCTCCAAGGGACCATATGAACAGTAGTGCTTAACTTCCTTAGAATCTCTAGATGGATCTAAATCAAAGACTGTAAGACCACTTTTAGAAACTTTAGCAAAATTGAAAATCAATTTTGGCAAAATATCAATTCCTGACTTTTCAGTCCCTAAAAGAGCAAAGAACTCTCCATCCAATATTTCAAAATTTAAGTTGTTAATGCTAAGTTTGTTGTACTTTTTGCTTAAATTATTGGTTACAAGTACGCCCATTTAATCACCTCTTAACGTTATATATTGATTATACAACACTTGTTGACAAAACTAAACAAAATCATTTTTCTTTAATATTTAACTAAAACTTCTATACTTTTATTATAAAGCTGATAAAAATTACTTAATTAAGAACTTTTGAGTATGTAAATTATGTTATACTAATAGACGAGAATATAGAAAAAGGTGAAGTAAATGAAACTTGGAATACTAGGACTTCCAAATGTGGGAAAGTCAACTCTATTTAATGCTTTGACAAAGGCTGGAGCTGAGGCTGCTAATTATCCTTTTGCGACGATAGAACCAAATGTAGGCGTTGTAACAGTGCCTGATGAAAGATTAAAAATTCTAAGCGATATAAGTAAGTCTAAAAGAATCTTATATGCAACTATAGAATTTTTCGATATTGCAGGTCTAGTAAAGGGTGCTAGCAAGGGTGAAGGCCTCGGAAATCAATTTTTATCTAATATAAGAGAGGTTGATGCCTTAGTACATGTTGTCAGATGTTTCGATGACGAAAATATAATTCATGTGGATGGCTCTGTTGATCCCCTAAGAGATATAGAAGTAATAAATCTGGAGCTAATTTTTTCTGATCTTGAACAGATTGAAAAGAGATTAGATAGAATAAGAAAACAAGCCAAAGCTGATAAATCTTTGTCAGCTGAGCTCGCTCTTCTAGAAAGAATAAAACAAAGTTTAGAAGAAGGCAAGCCAGCCAGAACAGTGGAAATGGATGATAATGAAAAGAAGATTATAAAAAATTATCAGCTTTTGAGTCTAAAACCTGTAATATATTGTGCAAATGTTGATGAGGAATCTTTAAAAGATGATGGCAATTCCAATCCGTATGTTCAACAAGTAAGAGAGTTTGCAAGCTCACACGGAGATGAAATTGTTGTAATAAATGCTGAATTAGAGTCTGAAATCGCAGGTTTTGAAGATGATGAAAAAGCGATGTTTTTAGAGGAGATGGGAGTAAGTGCTTCTGGTCTAGATAAACTTATAAAATCTTCCTATTCCCTTCTAGGCTTAATAAGTTTCCTTACAACGGGAGAACAAGAAACCAGAGCATGGACTATAAGAGATGGAGCAAAAGCTCCTGAAGCAGCTGGCAAAATCCATTCAGATATTGAAAGAGGATTTATTAAGGCGGATATAATATCCTATGAAAATTTAAAGGATGTTGGCTCAATGGTAAAAGCCAGAGAACAAGGTCTTGTTAGAAGTGAAGGTAAAGAATATATAATGAAAGATGGAGATGTAGTCTTGTTTAAATTTAATGTATAAAATAGGCTTCCCATATGGGAAGCTATTTTTATAAGTTTTTAATGTATATTTCGTAACTTGATTGTAAACAATAATATATCATTTCGTGATATAGTTTGATGAAATGTAATACGAAAGGAGTAGAAATGAAAACAACAAGAAATATATTTTTATCTTTGCTTTTGCTAGTTATACTTCTATTTTCTGCATATTTTCTTGGCAAAAAAGTTGGAGCAATTCAGGAAAAGCCAAAAATAACATCTGAAGCTTTACAAGAACAAATAGAAAGAGTAAAAGAGCTTACAACAAGCAAATACCACTATACAAATATGGCGGCATTTGAAAACCAGAGTGAACTTTATGGCATAAAGATACCATTGACTCAAAAAAAGTTTATCCTGTCATATGATGGGATGATTTTTGCCGGCTTAGATCTTTCGGATGTTGACATAAATTACAATAGTGAAAAAATCGTAGTTAGTCTTCCTAAAATAAAGATTCTTGCTCATGAGATAGATGACAATTCAATAAAAATATTTGATGAAAAATCTTCTATATTTAATCCTATAAAAATTTTAGATTATTCAAATTTGCATAATGATCAAAAAAAGCTTATGGAAGAAAAGGCAATAGCGAGGGGTTTATTTGAAGAAGCGGATAAAAATGCCAAATCAGTAATAAAAGAAGTTTTGCTCTTAAACTTTGAAGAGGAAAATAAACCTGATGTCATTTTTATCGATAAAGAATAGGAACATAAAAAATACTTTATCAATCGTCTGTTGATAAAGTATTTTTTTATTTTTAGAATTATTTTTCTTTAGCTATTCTTATTAGATTCTCCTTTAGTTCAGATTCAAGTTTTTGAATTTGAATTGTGGCTTCCCTTCTTCTCTTAAGACCTTCCTCTTGTATGTCTTTTACTTCTTTTAGGGCAGATATTAGCTTATCATTGGTATATTTAATAGTATCTACATCGATTATGGACTCTTCCGAGGCTCTTGTAGTTGCTAAGGTTGAGTCGTGCAAGGCATCAGCGTTTTTCTTTAAGAGATCATTTGTAAGATCTGTTACTGCTTTTTGTGCCTTGGCAGCTTGAGATGTGTGAAGAGCTCCCAAAGCTAAAACCATTTGCGATTTCCAAAGAGGGATGGTATTTATTATCGTAGATTGAATTTTTTCTACCATCAGAGTGTTTCCGCCTTGGATCATGCGAATTTGAGGTGCCATTTGCAAGGATACCATTCTAGTCAAATCCAAATCATGCAATTTTTTTTCGAATCTGTGGATAGAGTCTCTCAAATCTCTTGCCTCTTGAATCTTTGCAGGAGAATTTGATTTTAAAGCTTCTTCTTCCAGTTTAGGAAGATCGATATTTTTTGATTCTTCTAATTTTTTTTCGCCTGCCATTATATACATTGAAAGTTCTTTATAGTATGATGCGTTTAAATCATACATCTGATCCATTGTGGCTATGTCCTTCATCAACCTTATTTGATGTTCTTCAAGGTTTTTAGATATAGACTCCACATTTTTTTCGACTGCGGCATATTTTGTATTGACCTCTCTTAGTTTGTTGGAAGTCTTTTTAAATATTTTTAATATACCTCCATCTTTTTCATCTATATCAAATGATTTAAGTTCGTTTACGACAGATCCCAAAAGCTTGCCGACTTCCCCAAGATCTTTTGTCTTTACTTGGCTAAGTGTTTTCTCTGAAAAAGACGCTATTTGGCTTTGGGCCCCTGAACCATATTCTAGAATTTGATTAGTTTTAGAAAGATCTATTTGTTTTGAAAAATTTTCTATCATCTTTAATTCGTCAGAAGTTAAATTTAAATTCTGAGATACATTTTCTTCTGAATCTTGTTCGAATTTTACAACTTCCGCTTCTTCATTTTGAAAACTGAGCTTTATTTCTCTATCCATTGTTTGTTTTCCTCCTTAAGTAAGCCATCCTGTCTTAGCATTTGCTCTAATACAGATATATTAGCCTTAGTATCTATAACTAAATCTTGTTGAATATTTGCTATTAAGGAATTAAATCCTTCTTTTATAGTGTTAAGGGCCTTAGAGATTCCTGCTCTTGCCTTTTGAGAATCTGTTGTTTCACTTTTCATAAAATCCTTGTAACGATTTAACAAGGCAACTGTCGTAGGAAGATAATAACTTGAAAATTTTCTAAGTTCAGGCTCCACCTCAGGATGGTTTTTGCCATATTCTAAGATTACATTTACAATTCCTATGATTTTGTCAACTTGAAGCTTGACATCTTCGGGAAGCCCCTCCCTTTCATCTTGAAGTTTTTTCATATAAAGAGGTATCTCGGCTATACCCTTTGCATTTTCTGGAATCTCTCCACTTATGTCATTATCTTCATGGATTTCATTGCTAAGCCCTTTTTTGTAATTTTTATAAGCTTCATAGCTTTTTATATCAAGAATAAAAATTTGATTGTCTTCTACTAACCGACCCTCTTTTAGAGCATCTTTCTTTATATAGTGTAAGATATCAGAAACAACCGTCTTTTCATCGACAGACGCCGCTAAAGCGAGTTCATTAATCAAAGCAACAGTTCCACTGCCAAGTTCTCTTAGGTATCTTTTAATTCTTGTCTCTCTAGCTCTTATTCTTTTATAGAAATAAAAACAAAAAAATGTAGCTAGACTACTAAGGATTAGCATAAATAAATAATACAATTCAAATAAGGATAAAAAATTTATTAAAAATACTATATCGCCAGAAAAAAATATAACTAGCAAAAATCTGAATAGATTCTTGTAGGAAGAAAATATTTTTTTTCGATCAACAAGATTTGGATTGTCAACAGGATATAATTTTTTATTTTCAGTTTTAAAAATTTTGCTTATATTTTTTATACCTTTTTTGCTGGCATCTATAAAATACGTAATTGTATCTTCTATATCCTTGCTCAAATCTCCATAATCATCTTTGTTTAGTATGTTATTTAAAGCACTTATGAAGCTTTTGTCTTTATTCTCAGTCATAATACACCTCATAAACATTATACCCTAAAAATTATTTCAAAAAGTTAAGAATTGATAAAAAAAGACGTCTTAGACGTCTTAATTATTTTATTTCATTGTAGCTATTACCTCTGTCCATATTCTATCGTAAATTGGCAAAATTTCAGGTATATTCTTGTAAACTTCCATTTTTTTTAAGTCGTCCCTCGATGGATATATTACTTTAGAATCTCTCAATTCAGGCCTTAAAAGTTCTCTAGTTTTAATAACTGGAGATGTATATCCTACGCAATACTCAGTATTTATAGCTGAAATTTCGGGTCTTAGCATGAAATTAATAAATTTCTCAGCCAAGTCCTTATTTTTTGCATTTTTAGGAATAGCGAACGAATCATACCAAAGGTTTGTCCCCTCTTTGGGAATTACATAGTCCAAATTTTTATTTTCTTCCATCATCATAAGTGCATCGCCAGAGTACATAAGACCGATTGCAGCATCCTCTTGAACTATTACATCCCGACCCTCGTCAGCTAGATAAGCATATACTAAAGGTTTTTGCTCCATAAGAGCATCTTTTGCCTCCATAAGAGCAGCCTTGTCCGTTGTATTTACCGAATAACCCTTGTACTTCAGAGCAACAGCTATGGCATCTCTTATTGAGTTATACATGATTATTTTCCCAACATTTCTTTTGTCCCAAAGGTCTTTAAAGCCACTTACTGGATAATCGATTAGCTTTTTGTTATAAATAATTCCAACAGTACCCCAAAAATATGGTATAGAATACTCATTTGTTGGATCAAAATCTGGATTTTTTATATCTTCAAATACGCCTGCGAAATTAGGAACATTTTTGAAGTCTATTTTTTGTATAAGGTTTTCTGCAATCATCCTCTCTATCATGTAGTCAGATGGGACTATGACATCATAAGAGTCAGATGATTTTTTTACTTTTACATAAAGATCTTCATTTGAAGAGAAGGTCTCATAAGTTACCTTTACCCCAAATTCTCTTTCAAACATTGTAAGAGTTATAGGATCTATATAGTCTCCCCAGTTATAGACTCTAAGACTGTTTTGCGTATTTGATTTACAAGAAGTTAAGAGTATAAAGAGGCAAAAAATCATAGCTATTCTAAAAAATCTTTTCATTTTAGCCTCCTAGACTTGGCACTTGTAAAAGTTCTCTTGTTAATAATCAACAAAAGGCACAGTAAAACAGCAAACATTATTGTGGATAATGCATTTATTGAAGGATTGATACCCTTTTTTGCCATTGAGTAGATTGTTATGGAAAGATTTGACACACCTTGTCCCGTTGTAAAAAAGCTAACCACAAAATCATCTATCGAGAGTGTGAATGCCATAAGAGCTCCTGTTATAATCCCAGGTTTTATCTGAGGTATTATAACATGCCTAATTGCATACCAAGGCTTTGCCCCCAGATCCATTGCTGCTTCTACCATATTCTTATCAAGCTGATAGAGCTTTGGCATAATAGATAAAATAACATATGGTATGCAAAATACTATGTGAGAAATTGCAAGACTTGTAAATCCCAAGTCGAATGAAAAGAAAGCAAACAAACCCATTAAAGCTACGGCTGTCACTATATCTGGATTTAAAACCGGTAGATAATTTATATCTAATATGGAATTTTTTATAAATCCTTTTTTCATATAAAAAATACCAATTGATGCCAAGGTACCTATAAAAGTTGACACCAAAGTTGCGATTAGGGCGATTACCATAGTCGTGTAGAGAGATTTTAATATTATTGGATCATATAAAAGCTCTCTATACCATCTAAGTGTAAATCCTGACCAGGCACCTCTTATCTTAGAGTCATTAAATGAAAATACTATAAGCACTGCTATGGGGGCATAAAGAAAAATAAAAATCAGCACCATATAAAAATCTTTAATGAAATTTTTGATTCCTTTTACCATAAGCCGCCTCCAGACTTACCCGAATCCTTGTTAGTTGCCCTTGAGAGCAAGAGTACAAACAGCATAATCAAAATTAAAATAAGCGAGATAGCAGAGCCATAACCCCAATCACCAGTAAAGGTGAACTGTTGTTCGATTAAATTTCCAATAAGATAGAACTTATTGCCTCCCAAAAGTGACGGTATTACAAATGTAGATATAGCAGGAATAAATACCATGGTAAGACCTGTATATACTCCAGGAAGCGACAAAGGAAAGATGACCTTAGTGAAAACTTGCCTCTTATTAGCGCCAAGATCTTTGGCTGCCTCTATTAGAGAATTGTCCATCTTTAATAAAACAGAGTATATAGGCAAAACCATAAATGGCAAAAAGTTATATACCATGCCCAATAAAACGGCCTTTAAATTGTACATCAAGTCCAGGTGGACTCCGAATACTCCTAAAAACTTATTGAGAAGACCATTGTTACCAAGAAGGGTAAACCATGCATAAGTTCTCAATAAAAAATTCATCCACATAGGAACTACAAAAAGTAAAATTAGAATATTTCTCTTCGACTCATCCATTTGTGAAATAAAATAGGCTATTGGGTACCCTACCAAAAAGCAAAGTAGTGTCGATAAGACTGAAATACCTATTGAAACCAAAAGTATTTTTAGATAAATAGGCTCAAAAAATCTTTTATAATTTTCTAGTGTAAAAGAAAATTCTGACAACCCTTCTGCCCCGTTTGCATTAATGGAATAAAAAAGCACCAATATCAAAGGAAAAACTATAAAAAGTAAGGCCCAAATATAATAAGCATATCCAAATTTTTTCATATACCTTCCCTCGCATTCATGACATGAATATTGTCAGGAGCGATATAAATGCCTACTTCTTGATCTACATCTTTTTTTGTAGTGGATTGAACAATCCACTCTACCCCATTTACATCTACAATCATTTCGTAATGAACACCCTTAAAAACAAGACTTGTGACAAAACCTGTGAGTATTCCATCACTCACAGAAACAAGCTCAACGTCTTCTGGTCTTATTACAACTTCAACATCGGCCTCTTCTTCAAACCCCTTATCGACGCATTTGAATTCTGCCCCTTCAAACTCTACAAGATAATCTTTTCTCATTATTCCAGGCAAAATATTGCTTTGACCTATAAAATTTGCTACAAAGGCATTTTTGGGCTCATTATAAATATCGATAGGACTTCCGATTTGTTGGATTATCCCTTCATTTAATACAACAACCTTATCACTCATTGTTAGTGCTTCTTCTTGGTCGTGAGTTACATATATAAAAGTCAACTCTGTGGCTTGTTGTATTTTCTTTAATTCAACCTGCATCTCTTTTCTAAGTTTCAAATCTAAAGCTCCCAAAGGCTCGTCTAAAAGTAAGACCTTGGGTTTATTAACAAGGGCTCTAGCTATGGCAATCCTTTGTTGTTGACCTCCGGAAAGAGAATCAATTGATCTATTCTCAAAACCTCTAAGGTTTACAAGAGATAATACCTCTCTTACATTTTTTACAATGTCAAGCTTGTCCATTTTTTGAATTTTTAAGCCAAAGGCGATATTTTCAAACACATTCATATGTGGAAAAAGAGCATATTTTTGAAATACAGTATTTACTTGCCTATGATATGGAGGTAAATCCGTAACCTTTTTAGAATCAAAATAGACATCTCCCTTATCAGGATATTCAAACCCCCCTATTATTCTAAGCGTAGTTGTCTTTCCACATCCACTAGGTCCCAAAAGTGTCAAGAACTCACAGTGTTTAACACTTAAATTCAATTCATCTAAAATTAAATTTTCACCATAAGATTTTGAAATATTCACCAAATCCAATACATTATTTGTCATTAACCATCCCCCTATCTAAAAGTTTGGTGGGTCACAGACCCAAAGTAGAACAGCTCTACTTTTGCCAATATTTTCAACCCAATGGCTCTGATCTGCAAGCAAATAAAAGCACTCCCCTTGTTTTAGCTTGAATTTGTCTTCGCCATAGTGCAAAATCAAATCTTCTCCCTCAATTAAATAACCAAAAGCCTCTCCCTCAAAAGGTATGACTGTCTTACTTAGTCCACCTGGCTGCAACTCTAAAATTATTGGCTCCATATTATATCTTTGAGCCTTAGGCACAATCCACTTTACAATATTGCCCATACTTTCATTTTCTGATTCTATGTAATCATCTGGTTTGAAAACAACTTGCCTTCTCCACATAGATCTAAAAAATTCTTCAGGCTCTTTTCCTAAAGCATCTAAAATATTAAAAAAAGTAGCAAGAGATGGTGAAGTTAGATTTCTTTCAATTTGTGAAATGAAACCTTTCGTAAGCTCAGACCTATCAGCTAGTTCTTCCTGAGTTAAACCAGCTTGTATTCTCAATTCTTTTAATTTTTGACCTATATCCATGAAACACCTTAATTTATTAAACTTTAAATTTAGTAAACATACACTAAAATTATATATTCCGATTTGTTTAGAGTCAATAATTAAAATATATAGTACGAATAAAAATTAAGCATAAAAAAATCTGCCGATAAGCTCATCTCGGCAGACAAATTAGAATTTTATCTAAAAATTATTTAGTAAAAACAAATTATTTTTACTGATATGGATCGGAAGTTCAAACTTACTTTCTATTTTTTTCTTTAAATGTTCTAAGACTGGAAATTCGCTAGAAAAATGCCCTATATCTATAAGACAGAGATTATTTTCATAAGCAGTTTGTCCAAAATGGTATGATATATCTCCAGTTATATAGGCATCAGCAGATTTTTGTATGGCATCTAAAACAAAATCAGATCCCGCTCCTCCACACCAGGCTATATTTTTAAATTCATTCTTACTTCTTCCGTAGACTTTTATAAAGTCCGGATTAAAAGCAGCTTTGACTAGGTCTATAAGACTATCAAATGAGCATGGCATTTCCAGCCTTCCATATCCGCCATAGTATCCCTTTTCACCTTCTGATAAGCCGGAGTAGTCTTTAATTCCTAGTCTTAATGCCATGGCTTTAGTTACACCGTCTTGAGATAAATCAAGTGCGGTATGACTTGAATATATGGATATATCATTCTTTATAGCCTTTTCAATAATTTTCCCCTTATAGGAGCTAGCATTTATTTCTTTTATAGCTTTGAAGAGAAATGGATGATGACTTATTATTAGATTTATGTCATTTTCAAGAGCAAAATCTATATCCACATCTTTTACATCCATACAGAGTAAAATTCCCTTGCAGATTTTGTCAAAGACAATTTGGCAGCCTGAGTTATCCCAATCTTCTTGGTATGATGGATTCGCAAAGCTTTCTAAATAATTTAATATATCACTTATTTTTGGCAAATTTTTTCTCCTCAAAGATATTGATTTCATTTTTTAATAGACTTATTTTATCCTTAATCCTCTGATTTTCCATGGAATTTGATTTTTTAAGTTCTTTTATAATATTTCTTCTATACATAATATTATATTCTAAGAAGGAACTTTTATCATCTGTATCCCCTAGTATATTTTCCCCAATTATATATGTTTTTCGGCTTTGAACGGTGCCAGTATAGTGACAAACCATTATTTGATAATATTTCTTGTCGAAGATTACATATTCTTCATCTATGGAAAACCCATGGCTTAACAGATACTCTCTTAAATATTCGGGACCCTGCATTGGTTGAAGAATAAATTCTTTTACTCGCTTAGCTAGCTCGAAGGATGCACTTATTATTTGGCTAATTAAAAGTCCGCCCATTCCAGCTATAAGCACCCTATCTGGAATAATATTATTTTCATCAAACTTTTTTAGACCATCGCTTAAAATAAATTCTGCTCTTTTAGAAAATTTTCCGGCGAAAAATTTATCTGCTTTAGCCAAACATTTTTTAGATATATCTGCTATATAAGCCTTATTTACAATATTATTTTCAAGCAAATAAAAAGGCACAAATCCATGATCTGTGCCAATATCTGCAAAAGAATCAGATGGTTTAATTATACTAGATAATTTCTTAAGCCTTTTTGATAAATTTATCATTCTAAAAAATCCTTTAACTTTTTGCTGCGACTTGGATGGCGTAATTTTCTCAAGGCTTTTGCTTCAATTTGTCTTATACGCTCTCTAGTCACATCAAATTCCTTGCCAACTTCTTCAAGAGTTCTAGCTCTTCCATCATCAAGGCCAAATCTAAGTGTCAAAACTTTCTTTTCCCTATCGGTCAAAGTTTCGAGGACCTCTTCAAGTTGCTCTTTTAAAAGAGTAAAAGTTGCCGCATCAGACGGCGATAAGATATCTTCATCTGGGATAAAGTCTCCTAAGTGTGAATCTTCTTCTTCTCCTATGGGAGTTTCTAAAGATACTGGTTCCTGGGCTATTTTTTGAATTTCCCTTACTCTTTCTACATCAAGATCCATCTCAGCACCAATTTCTTCTGGACTCGGGTCTCTACCCAATTCTTGAACTAGGAGCCTTTGAACTCTTACAAGTTTATTTATAGTTTCTACCATGTGAACTGGTATTCTTATAGTACGAGCTTGATCTGCAATAGATCTGGTAATAGCTTGTCTAATCCACCAAGTTGCATAGGTTGAAAACTTAAATCCCTTTGTATAGTCAAATTTTTCAACAGCCTTCATAAGACCTATATTTCCCTCTTGAATTAAATCAAGAAAACTCATGCCTCTATTTATATATCTCTTAGCAATACTCACAACAAGCCTTAAATTTGCCTCTGCAAGTTCTTTTTTTGCAAGCTTATCACCAGTCTCCATTCTCTTGGCGATATCAATTTCTTCTTGTGCTGTCAAAAGAGGAATTTTACCAATCTCTTTTAGATACATTCTAACGGGATCATCGACACTTATTCCTTTTGGAATGTCTATTTCTCCGTCAATAATTTCTTCATCTTTTTTTAAATCTTCATCTTTGTCGTCATCTAATATTTCTATTCCAGCATTTTCAAAATCCTGGTACATTTCATCCATTTCTCCAGAATCCATGTCGACATTTTCCAGTGCACTTACTACATCTTTATATGTAAGTTTGCCGCTCTTTTTACCGCTCTTCATCAAGCTATTTACAATGGATTCTTTAGATGAGTCTTCTACTATATCATAATCAAGATCCATCTTATCCCCTCCTTTAGAGAGATTTTAACCGCTTATTTATTTCGTATAATTTACCTACAAGCATTTTCAATTGATTTTTGTCAAAATTTTCAATATCTGCTTCTGCCTGCTTAATACAAGAATTGATATAATCTCTATCTTTAATTAAATTCCACCTCTTTATGTTTGTCATCAATTCTTTTGCTAAATCAAAAGCATTGGTTGGTAGAGGTATTGCATTTAATCTCTTCTTAAACTCTTCATTAATCAAACCTTGATTAATTAGGCTATCGAGCATAATATTATAACCTTTATCATCCTGCTTGTAAAGTTCTTCCATTTTTTCAAAAACTATTCTGGAGCTTGGATTTGAAAAATCAATAGACGTCATATTCTTTCTAATGAATTTAAAAATGTCTTCATCATTTAGAGCATATGCCAAAATCTGGTCTTCTGCCATGTTTTTGCCATCTGCTTTTTTAAACGATTTATCTTTTTTCAAATTAATTTTAGGAGTTTTTTTATAATTCACTAAAGCTCCAAGTTGCATTCTCAACGCATCTACAGAAATTTTATATTCTTTTGATATTTTATCTATATAAATTTCTGCTTCAACAGGATTCGTTATGCTGGCAATTATAACAAGGGCCCTATTTATATAAGCCGATAGTCCCTCTGTAGAATTTAGGTTTGCATTTTTCTTCTCAATTTCAAGCTTGTAATCAATATGATTCATAGCCTTATTTAAAATTGCCTCAAATGATGTAAGTCCATATTTTTTGATAAACTCATCTGGATCAAGACCTTCTGGCAAATGAAGTATTTTAGGAGCACAACCCTCATTTGTTAGGACATCTATTGCTCTTACACTTGCCTTAACTCCGGCATTATCACCGTCATAACAGACGATGACTTGCTTGCCATATCTTTTCAGAAGTTTTGCTTGATTTTGCGTAAGCGCAGTACCTAAACTTGCCACACTAAAATTTATACCACTTTTGTCCAGAGAAATAACATCCATATAGCCTTCTACCAAAAGAATCCTTTCCCTATTAGATTCTCTTGCTACATTATTTAAATTATATAGGTTATCTCCCTTGTTGTAGACCAAAGTATCTTTAGAATTTAAATATTTGGGAAGCGAATTGTCAAAAACCCTTCCTCCAAATCCTATAATATTTTTATTTCTATCGATAATAGGAAATATTAGTCTGTTGCGAAATCTATCAAAGCATCTGGAATCTTTGCTGCTTTTTATTACAAGATTATAGTTTAATAATTCTTCTTCTTTAAATCCCTTTTTAATCAAGTGCTCATAAAGACCTCGAGGTGAAATTGGCGTCATTCCCAAGCCGAACTTCATGGCTGTACTCTTATCTATTTCTCTTTTTTCAAGATAATTCAAAGCTATTTTTGACTTGTATAAATTATTGAGATAAAAAAGTCCCGCTTCCCTATTAGCAAGATATGCCCTTTCTCTTTTTTCAATTTCTATATGATTTTCTGTTTTTTGTGAAAGTCTGACATTGTATTTGTCAGCTAAAAATTGAACGGCATCGATGAATCCTAGATTTTCAACTTTCATCACGAATGTGATAACATCTCCACCAGCACCACATCCAAAGCAATGAAAAAACTCCTTGCTCGGAGAAACTGAAAAAGAAGGAGTCTTTTCGTTGTGAAATGGGCAGAGTCCAAGATAGTTAGCGCCACTTTTTTTGAGATTTACATATTCTGAAATCAGGCCTACAATATCAGCCTTTTGTCTTATTTCTTCTAAAACTTCATCATTTACAATAAAAGCCAATTTATACACTCCATGACTTAGGAACAAATAGATTTTGCCACACATCTATGGCGAAACTATCCGTCATTCCAGCGATATAATCGCTTACTATCAAATTTATATCGTTGTGATTTTCGTAAAGACTTAGATGATGATCTGGTATGGCATCTAAGTTTTTGGAGTAAAAGTTATATAATTCTGTTATTAAGCGTTCTATCTTACTTTCTTCTGATTTGACAACATTATCAAGGTATACCTTTTTAAACATAAACTTTCTAAGCTCCATAGTGGCCTCATATATTTTCTCTTCCATTTCAATGGTATTTTTCCCATAAGAATTTTGGATTATAGAACAAATCATAGTATTGATTCTTTGAGAATTTGTATCCCCTAGTATCCCCATCAATTCTTTTGGAATGTCCCCATAAGAAATGATGCCAGCTCTTATAGCATCGTCTATGTCGTGATTTATGTAAGCAATTCTATCGGCATATTTTATGAGCTTGCCCTCAAGTGTAAAAGCTTGAGCTGAGCCAGTGTGATTTAATATCCCGTCTAAAACTTCTTTTGTCAAATTAAGACCAATTTGATTTGATGATCTACGCTCCAAATATTCCACAACGCGTATGCTATGTTCATTGTGCTTAAATCCTTCTGGATTTAACTTATTTAGCACACTTTCTCCACTGTGACCAAAGGGAGTGTGTCCCAAATCATGTCCCAAAGCAATAGCTTCTACCAAATCCTCATTTAGCTCCAAAGCTCTTGCTATAGTTCTACCTATTTGTGAGACCTCTAGAGTATGAGTAAGCCTTGTCCTAAAGTGATCCCCTCTAGGGGCAATAAAAACTTGTGTTTTATGTTTTAGTCGTCTAAAAGATTTAGAATGCAAAATCCTATCTCGATCTCTTTGAAATTCTGTTCTCAATTCACATTTGCTTTCCGAAAATTTTCTTCCTCTAGTAAATTTAGAAAAGCAGGCATATGGCGATAAAATTTCACATTCTAAATTTTCTCTTTTTTCACGAAGATTCATACAATCACCCGAAGTTTTTCTTTAAATTAGCGATAATTATTTCTGCCGTTTCCTCTATTGCCTTATTAGTTACATCTATTTTTAATATTCCCAAGGCATCAATTATATCATTTGCATATTCAATTTCATCTCTTATCCGCTTTAAATCCGCATATTTAGCTTTTCCACTAAGACCTAGATTTTTTAATCTTTCTTCTCTAATGGAAATAATTTTTTCTGAATCCGCAGTAAGTCCAACCAATCTTCTGGGGTCTTTTGCAAAAATTTCTTTTGGCACTGGAATTTCAGGCACAAGAGGGATATTACAAACCTTGTAAAATTTATTGGCAAGATACATAGAAAGCGGTGTTTTAGACGTCCTTGATATGCCAAGTATACAAATATCTGAGTTTATTATACCTCTGGGATCCTTGCCATCGTCATATTTGACCGCAAATTCTACAGCTTCAACCTTTTTAAAGTAATTGTCATCTAATCGTCTTATAAGTCCCGGTTCTCTAAGAGGTGGATAACCCAAAATTTCTTCAAGCTTTTGCATAGGCTCGCCCATAACATCAACAGTTTTCAAATTCAAATCTCTTGTAGCTTTCTGAATATATTTTCTTGTATCTGTTTGAACATTTGTATATATTATAAGGGCTTTATCTTGCTTAGCTGCTTCTTCTAATATTGGTTGTATCTGTTCCACTGTATTGTGATAGGGAAATCTTTTTATTTCATAATTTTCCTTCTCAAATTGCTTTACACTACTTTTAGCAATTAGTTCTCCTGTTTCACCTATTGAGTCCGAGATAACATATATTATAATTTCAGTTTCAGCCATTTATTCTCCTTTGAAAATTTCATCAAATAATCGTACAACATTTGTCTTAGTAAACCTACCTATTACAACAAGACCCTGCTCTTTCTTTTCCACAACAGGTAAACCATCAACGCCACATTCAACTATTTTTTTAGTGGCTTCAAGTACACTTGAATCTGCCTCAATATAGATTATATTTGGCATCCTAGTCATTATGACACTAAGCGGAATTTTAGAAAGATCATCTCTTCCAAGTGTTGCTCTTAGCATATCTTTTCTTGAGACTACTCCGCTTAGAAATCCGTCGCTTGTAACATACACGCTACCTATGTCTTCTAAAAACATAGACACAATTGAATCGTAAATTGAACTTGACTCATCTACAACAAAAGGTAAGGACATCACATCTCTTACCTTTATTTGCTTGATTTTATCAGTCAAAAGTGTAATCTCTGTTTTACCAGTGTAAAAATATCCTACTCTTGGCCTGGCACTTAGTAATTTCATCATTGTAAGAATTGACAAGTCAGATCTTATGGTAGCCCTTGAAAGGCCTAATTTTTCAGCTATTTCATTTGCAGTTATTAGGCCTTTTTCCTTAACTATATCAATAATTTCTATTTGTCTATCACTCAGATTCACAAAATCACCAGCTAATCTTGAATAATTTTACTAATGTCTAAAATTTTACCTAAATCTTTATTTATCATAGAAAGGAGGAGAAGCCTATTATTCTTTATTTCCTCATCGTCTACCATGACCATTATATTATCAAAGAAATTGTGAATATACGATTGTAGGCTAAATATAGTATCAAGGCCTTCTTTGTAATTTCCCTCGCATACACTTTCATAATAGGAATCTTTAATCTTAGAATATGCTTCATAGAGTTCTTTTTCTTCCTTATCCTTTAAAAGCTCCTCATTAAAATCTTCCATAATGGGATTTTTATCAACAATATTTTTAATTCTAGTGAAAGCTTCTATTTCATTTTTCAAGTCTGATTTAAAATACTCATCCAGACATCTTGAAAGTTCGAATAATGATAATAGGCTAGTTTTAGCCGAAACAGACGCTTCGACTATATCATATCTATCTCCTCTATCAAGTAGCATGGTTTTTATTCTAGAAATAAAGAAATTCAAAATTTCTTCTTTGACATTTTCGTAATCAAAAACAAGGTTATTTTCACTTACATAAGCATATAGAGAAAAATCTACTAATTGAGCAAGCGATAGATCCCACATCTTATTTCTTATTATATTTATAATACCTATTGCATTACGCCTTAGTCCAAATGGGTCTTGGGAGCCGCTCGGGTTAAGACCTATAGCAAAAAGTCCTACTATTGTGTCAAGTTTATCGGCAATTGCCAATATTGAACCTGTCGTTGTGGCTGGAAGCTCCCCGCCAGCATATCTTGGCATATATTGCTCTTCTATTGACTTAGATACAATTTCAGACTCTTTCCAAACTCTTGAATAAATTGTACCTATTGTGCCTTGCAGTTCTGTAAATTCTTGAACCATTTTAGTTGCCAAATCAAACTTAGAAAGGTAAGCTGCCCTTCTTAAAGAAGATATTGTTTCCTCTCCTACATCCAAAGAGTTGCCTATATCTTCAGACAACTTTCCAACTCTCTTAGTTTTTTCATAAATAGTTCCGAGTTTTTCTTGGAATGTTATCCCCTTCAAATCTTCTATATAATCTTCTGACGATTTTCTTATGTCTTCCTTATAGAAAAACTTTGCATCTTCAAGTCTTGCGGCCAGAACTTTTTCATTCCCCTCAATTACTGTTTCTTTAAATTCAGAATTACCATTTCTAATAGTTATAAAATATGGCATCAAATCTTTATTTTCATTGTAAACAGGAATATATCTCAAATGTTCACGCATAGGTGTAGTTACAACTACTTTAGGAAGGCTTAGATACTCTTCGTTAACAGATCCCATTAAGGGGGTTGGATATTCAACTATATAAGTCAATTCTGTAAGTAAATCCTCATCATCTTCAATTTGACCACCCACAGATTTAGCTAATTTTTTTGAACCATATTTGATAGCTTCTCTTCTCTTATTTTGGTCTAAAATTACAAAGTTTTCTTCAAGTAATTTCTCAAAAGAACTAGTATCATTTACTATAATTTCTGGCTTTCCAAGAAATCTATGACCTCTAGTTTTATTTGACGCCACAATTCCTTCAAGTTCAAACTCTAAAGTTTCAGAACCTAATATTGAGAGAATCCATCTTATTGGCCTTGCAAATTTTAAATTCTTGCCTCCCCACTTCATGGTCCTGTCAAAATGTATACTCCTAATAAGATTTGGCATTTCATTTTTTAAAATATCTTTTACATTTTTTCCATCTATGATTTTTTTGGCAAATACATATTCTGTATCTTTGACTTTATCTACATAGGTGTCTTTTAACTCAACTCCTTGACTTTTCATAAATCCCATAAGGGCCTTGCTAGGATTATTTTGTTCATCAAATGCAATCTTTGCGGATGGTCCCCTTACGATTTCCTCTTTTTTTTGCGTTTGAAGAGCTAAGGATTTTATAAAAAGAACTAAACGTCTAGGTGTTGCATAGGTTTTTATATTGTCAAACTCAACTAGATTTTCATTTAAAATATTTTTAGCTAAGTTTTCAATCTGCATAAGAGCATTGTCAACATATCTTGATGGTAGTTCTTCGACTCCAATTTCTAATAAATAATCTTGCATTATTTATCCTCCTTTAAAAGAGGAAATCCCATTTCTTCCCTCTGTTTTAAATACATTAAGGCAACTTTTCTGGCTAAAGCCCTAACTCTACCAATAAAAACAGCCCTTTCAGATACAGAGATAGCCCCTCTTGCATCCAGTACATTGAACGTATGTGAACATTTCAAAACATAGTCATATGCAGGTAGCACAATGTTCATGTCAAGTATTCTGAGCGCTTCCTTTTCATAAATATTAAAAAGGTTTCTCAGCATATCAACATCTCCTATTTCAAAGCTATATAGCGAATGTTCGTACTCAGCTCTTTTGAAAATATCGCCATAAGTGAACTTGTCATTCCATTTAATATCATATACAGATTCTACATCTTGCAAATACATAGCGATTCTTTCAAGACCATAAGTTAATTCTGCAGATTCCAAGTCACAATTTATGCCACCTACTTGTTGAAAATATGTGAATTGTGTGACTTCCATGCCATCTAGCCAAACTTCCCATCCAAGCCCCCAAGCTCCAAGTGTTGGAGACTCCCAATTGTCTTCCACAAATCTGATATCGTGTTTGAGAGTATCTATTCCTATAGCCTCAAGTGATTTCAAATATAGTTCTTGAACATTATCAGGAGATGGCTTTAATATTACTTGTAGTTGATGATGTTGATAAACTCTGTTTGGGTTTTCTCCATATCTTCCATCAGCAGGACGTCTTGATGGTTCTACATAGACTGTCCTCCAGGGTTCCGGACCTAAAGACCTCAAAAATGTGTGAGGGTTCATGGTTCCTGCTCCCTTTTCGACATCATAAGGTTCTAGTATTATACAGCCTTGATTTTTCCAATAATTTTGTAAACTTTGCATTAAATCTTGAAAATGCATTTATGCCTCCTTATCCCTCTAAACTTAGAGAGTAAAATTTATTTATATCGAGATTTTCTGAAATATAATTTAATATAACTGCCTCTGTCTTTGCAAGGAAATTTATGTCATATTTTTTTCCTATTATATCTTCAAAGGTTAAAAACATAAAATCCTGTAAAATTTTTATAATATCATCATTTATTATAAGTGAATTTTTTAAGTTCTCTGTATCAAGTAGTTTTATGTCATCTTCACACAAAAGCCCGCCATTTGCAGCAGAAAAATATCTGAGATTCTTCTTTGAATGACAAACTAGACAATCTTTTAAGTTGGGCTTATAACCTATATATGCCATGAATTTTAGTGCGAAAGCAAGCCTCAAAGCTTTCAAGTTCTTCTTTGTTTTTGAAAGTTCTAGAGCTTTTTTAAAAAGTAAAAAAACTTTATAGTTTTTCATACCTTCTAAAAAACTTCTATCCAAAAGCTCTGCCATGAAAGAAACTGCAACAATAGTATTAAAATCTGTCCTAATATCATAAAAACTATCTAAAAGGTGTGCTTCTTTTATATAATAAAAATTTTGTCCTTTTTGCAGCAAAAATTTGGTTTTTGAAAACATTGATCCTGAAGCCAAAAGTCCAGATTTAGGATTCATAAGACCCTTACCATAAATCGAAACCTTACCTAACTTGTCTGTAAAAACAGACAAAATTTTGCTGGATTCTCCTTGTTTTCGATCTGAAATCACTATTCCTATAAGTTCAATATTATTTGTAGCCAAAATATTTAACCTTGGAATCTTTTTCTCGCCAATTTTTTTCTACTTTAACCCAAAGATGAAGCATCACTCTTTTACCTAAAAAATGCTCAAGATCATATCTTGCACTAGATCCAATTTTTTTAAGCATTGAGCCTGACTTACCTATTATTATTCCCTTGTGGCTTTCTTTTTCTACAAATATAGTAGCATCTATCTCAACTATATTTGATTTTTCCTTAAAAGAATCAATCGATACAGCCACTCCATGCGGAACTTCTTCATCTAAATTTATCAAGGCCTTTTCTCTTATCATTTCTCCTACGATAAATTTCTCCGATTGATCTGTTATCATATCATCTGGATAATACATGGGACCTTCTGGCAATATTTCTTTCGCTTTTTTCAAAAATAGATTTATTCCATCTGATGTTATTGCTGAAATAGGAATTATTTCAGAAAAAATATTTAGGCTCGAATACATCTCAATTATAGGAAGCAGTTTGTCCTTCTCAATTTCATCTATTTTATTTATAAGAAGTATGATAGGAACGCTATCTTTTAATTTTTTCAATTCATCTATTATATAAGAATCAAGCCTTCCAATATGCTCAGAGCAATCAACAATATATATTATTAAATCAGCCTCGCCAAGAGATGATTCAGATACACTTAACATATAATCCCCAAGCTTATTTTTTGGTTTTTGCATTCCGGGTGTATCTAAAAATACAATCTGCATATCATCTGCTGTATAAATCATTTGAATCTTATTTCTTGTCGTCTGAGGTTTATTTGATATTGCAGAGATTTTTTCTCCGATTATCTGATTTAAAAATGTTGACTTGCCAACATTTGGTCTGCCTATTACGGCTGCATATCCTGATTTAAACATCACTTTAAATCCTCCGGTCCAAAACTATGTGGTAAAAGTTCATCTAGAGTGTATTCCTTATATTCATATTTATTTTTTGCTATTATAATTTTAGCTGCTTTCGAAAATTCTCTTATAACCTGCCTACAAACTCCACATGGATATGTATAATCATTGTCCCCAACAACTACCACTGTCTTTATTTTTCTCTTTCCATCACTTACAGCTTTAAAAATAGCTGTTCTTTCAGCACAATTCGTAGGAGAATAAGAGGCCACCTCTATATTTCCGCCTGTGTAAATCGAGCCATCTTCCATCTCAACTAAAGCTCCTACCCTAAAATTAGAATAGGGAGTATAAGAAGAATTTTCTTTTGCATCAATAGCCTTTTCAATCATTTCACTTATCTGCATTATCCAACCACCTTAAATATAAAAATAGCCACAAGTATTCCAACTATAGCTCCTAAAAAAGTCTCAATAGGTCTATGAATTTTTCCTTCAATCCTACTTTCTGCTACTAAAACTGCCAGAAAAAAGCTTCCCAGAGTGATCATTCCATTTGCTGATAATAAAGAAATGATAGTAGCAATGCAAAAACTTACCGCCGAATGTCCGCTAACTCCACCACCTTGTAAATAAGAGCCTCCACTTTTTTTAGCAAGCAACAATTTACCCGCAAAGGTCAAAAATACAGATAAAAATAAAGCTACAAATGTCATGTGCATATCTGAATTTCTAACCCTATGAAGTAGCCAAAATCCTATATTGCTTAATTTATCATAAAATATCAAATATCCAGTAAAGATTGCATTTACTGCAGCTATCAAAACTGCCCCAGCAGCCACATCCTTTGCAAGTTTTGCTATGGGATTGTATTCTTGGGTGAACAAGTCAATCGACCTTTCAATTGCTGTGTTTACAAGCTCTAATGACAAAACCAATGTGATCGCAAAAGTCATTTGAAGAAATTCTGTTTTTGATATTTTAAAAAAAAGAGAAATAAAAATAACAACAAGAGCGCTAAGGTAGTGAAATTTCATATTTCTCTCTGTCTTCAAGGAAGATATTATTCCTTGAATGGCAAAGTTAAATGATGATATAAAACCTCCCTTTTTCATATAATCACCTTGTAAGATCTAAAGAATGCATGATTGCATCCTCTTTATCTCTCATTATCTTTTTATCTTCATCATCAATATGATCATATCCTAGCAAATGCAAGATACTGTGGCATGTCAAATAACCCAATTCTCTTTCATAGGAGTGACCGAATTCTTCAGCCTGGCTCATTAGTCTTTTTACATTAATAACGACATCACCCAAAATTCTAGTATTTGAATCAAAAAATTCATCAATCGGAAAAGACAAGACATCTGTGACATCATCGACATTTCTATAATCACGATTTAAAGTTTTAATCTCTTCATCTCCAACAAAAGATATAGACACATAGGCACTAGATTTTATATCCTCTTCTTCTAATGTTTCTCTTACAACAGCTTCTACAAAAGAAAGTGTATTTTCGGCTATATCTAGATAATCTTGTCTATTTGAGTAATCAATCTCTATCATTTCTATTTTTTCCTTTATTTTTAGCAATGTTTTTCTTTTTATCTTTACTGTTTAGATTATCGAATTTTTCATATGCATCAATAATTCTTTGAACAAGTGGATGCCTTACAATATCTTTTTTGCCAAGATACGATACTCCAATTCCATCTACTCCGTCTAATATTGTAAGCACATTTTTTAGACCAGAAGCCTTACCTCGAGGTAAATCTATTTGAGTAATATCTCCTGTAACTACGGCCTTGGAACCATATCCAAGTCTTGTCAAGAACATCTTCATTTGTTCGTTTGTTGTATTTTGAGCTTCATCCAAAATTATAAAGGCAGAATCCAAGGTCCTTCCTCTCATATATGCGAGTGGAGCTATTTCAATCATTCCTTTTTCGAAATATTTGTTGTAAGTTTCTTGACCTAAAATCTCGAATAAAGCATCATAAAGTGGTCTAAGGTAGGGATCGACTTTCATTTGTAAATCTCCCGGTAAAAATCCCAGGCTTTCACCTGCTTCAACAGCTGGTCTAGTCAAAATAATTCTATTGACTTTTTTACTCTTAAATTCATTTACAGCTGCTGCAACTGCTAGATAAGTCTTTCCTGTTCCTGCTGGGCCTATACCAAAAACAACATCATTTTTAGATATCAAATCGACATACTTGGATTGACCCACTGTTTTTGCTTTTATAGGTCTTCCGAGTGCTGTATAAACTATGGTTTTGTTTGACAAATCTTTTAAATTGTCTTCGCTCTTGCTTCTTACTATATCTATTGCGTAAGAAATTATATTTTTATCAATAGGAGCCTTTCTCCTTATCAAATCAACTAAGCTAACTAAGGTTTGCTTAACCATTTGAACATCAGATTCTTCCCCTGAAATTTCTATACTGTCTTTTTCTAAAAAAATTTTAGAATTAAATCCAGTTTCTATTAACTTTATATTTTCATCTAAATTTCCAAAAAGTTCTTTTTGAACTTCTTCATCTAAGGATAAAGAATCAAAACTCAGTTTTTCTATCAATGAAACCTCCACATATAAATAATATCACAAAGGCCATGAATATACCATTAATCAAGCATAATACATAACTCTGCAAGTCTAATTTTACTTCATTGTATAAATTTTGTATAGCGTATAAAGAATACATAATTTTAAGCCACAATAAAAAAGATCTCTACATAAATAGAGATATTTTTTATTATTAATTCTTATTTTTATCAACATCAAATGAGCTAAGAGGATTATTGTCTACAGCTTCTCTCAAACTCTTGTTGTCAACATGAGTATAAATTTGCGTAGTAGATACACTTTCATGCCCCAAAATTTCCTTTAAAGCTAAAATATCTGTGTTTCCATATTGATACATTAAAGTGGCCGCTGTATGTCTTAACTTGTGCACAGAATATATTTTTGGATCTAATCCAGATTTTTCTAAATATTTCTCAACCAACTTTTGGACAGCCCTATTTGAGATTCTTTTTTCATGTGATGATAAAAATAAAGCATCAGATTTGATTTTAGGTCTCAAACTTAAATAATCGTCCAAGGCGCTTTTGCAGGCTTCATTTAGATAAACTGTCCTCTCCTTATTGCCCTTACCTCTTACTCTAAGAGTCCCGTCAATTCTTATGTCCCCTATATTGATGCCGACAAGCTCTGAAAGTCTCATGCCTGTATTTAGAAATAAAACTATTATGGCATAGTCTCTTGAGCTGTAAACTGGCTTCTGTTCATAACTTTTCACAGATTTTAAAAGCATTATAGCTTCCTGTAAAGTTAAATAAACTGGAAGGGATTTTTCCAATTTGGGTAGTTCTATGTCCAGAGCCGGATTTTCTTCAATTACTTCTAAAATATCTTTTAAAAATTTAAAGAAACTTCTAACTGATGATGCCTTCCTTGATCTAGTCTTTGCTGAATTTCTTCTACTACTACTTAAGTAGCCCATATAAGCATAAAAATCACGTTTATTTATGGATTTTACGATGTCTTCATCTATTTCATCAGGATCAATTTCATTAAAATCAATTTTAGAGTCAACTTTGCGTGTATAAATAAATCGAAGAAAGGTTCGTATATCATAGAAATATTCCATAGCTGTCTTTTTTGACAAGCCCTTTGATGCTTGTAAGTATGAAATGAAATCATCAATTAAATTGGATTTTATCATTTTTCACCCCTAAAAAAATAGACCTACTAAGGCAGGTCTATTACTTTGCATACTCAATGGCTCTTGTTTCTCTGATGACATTGACTTTAATTTGTCCCGGGAAATCAAGCTGTTCTTCAATCTTTTTGACAACATTTCTTGCTGTAACCGTAATTTCAGCTTCTGAAATATCTTCTGGCCTTACTATTATTCTAATTTCACGACCAGCTTGAACTGCATAAGATTTCTCGATACCATCAAAGGAATTTGCTATCTCTTCCAATTTCTCTAGTCTTTGAACATAGGACTCGATTGTTTCCCTTCTAGCTCCCGGTCTAGCGGCAGATATAGCATCAGCAGCTTGAACAAGTACAGCTTCTAAACAGTTGAATTCAACATCTCCATGATGTGCTTGAATTCCATTAATAACAGCTTCACTTTCGTGATATTTTTTTGCAACCTCTACGCCTAAATCAACATGAGGAGCATTAACTTCATGGTCAATGGCTTTTCCTAAATCGTGAAGCAAACCAGCCCTTTTAGCGGTCTTTGCATCTAGCCCTAATTCAGCAGCTAAGATTCCAGCAATTTGCGATACTTCAACAGAATGCTTTAGAACATTTTGACCATAACTAGTTCTATATTTAAGTCTTCCTAAAAGTTTTATGATTTCAGGATGAAGCCCATATACACCAGCATCGTAAGCCGCTTGTTCACCAGCCTCTTTGATTATCACATTTAGCTCTTTTTCAGCCTTTTCAACAGTCTCCTCAATTCTTGTTGGATGAATTCTGCCATCTTGAACCAATTTTTCAAGGGCTATCCTAGCAACTTCTCTTCTAACTGGGTCGAAACACGAAAGCACGACTGCATCTGGCGTATCGTCAATTATAAGGTCAACTCCGGTCAAGGCCTCAATAGCTCTTATATTTCTTCCTTCTCTACCGATTATTCTGCCCTTCATTTCATCATTTGGAAGACTTACAACAGAAACAGTTTGCTCTGCAACTTGATCAGCTGCACACCTTTGAATAGCATAAGAAATTATATTCTGAGCCTGCTTCTGAGCCTCGTCTTTTATCTTCATCTCATTTTCACGAATTATTACAGAAGATTCCTGTATAATTTCTTTTTCAAGCTCTGAAAGTAAAATTTTCTTAGCCTCATCAGATGTTAAATTGGCAACTCTTTGAAGTTCATTTGTTCTTTTTTCAATCAGTTCATCTGCTTGGTCACTTTTGAGTTTGGCTTCTTCTATCTTTTTTGTGAGTTTGTCCTCTTTCTTTTCCAGAGAAAGCGACTTCCTTTCAACTGACTCTTCCCTTTGAAGAACACGTTTTTCTAATTCGTTAATTTCCTTACGTCTTCTCTTATTGTCTTCTTCATTTTCACTTCTTAGCTTATGAATTTCTTCTTTTGCTTCAACAAGAACCTCTTTCTTTTGAGCTTCAGCTTCTTTCTTAGCTTCAATGATAATGTTTTTGGATAATTCTTCAGCGTTTTTTAATTTACCCTCTGCTATATATTTTCTAACAGCAAAGCCTATGGCAATGCTAATAATGGCACATATAATATAAGATAAAATAATAAATAAAGATTCCAAATTTCCACCTCCTTATTAAATTTTCAAGTTTCAAGTTTTAAGTTTAAAATTCATTCGAGGTTAATATATAAAATAATTAACCTCTTACTATTATATTAGTAAAAAACTTTATAGTCAATTGACCTGAGGTGCAGAAAGTTCTTTGACTAAAGATATGCCATTATTTGCCTCAACATAGAGGCATCTATCACCAAATTCTGTGAGATGCTTATTGTGAGTTACCATTATAATCTGCCTTTTATAATGATCTGCATTTATTTTTATAAATTCACCGAGATTAAATATATAATCTTCGCTTACGTGTTTTCCTGGTTCATCTAGTATCAAGGGCCCGTCTAGTTGGGGGTCTTTTAATTGTAAAAATGCCAACCTTAAGGCTAAAGATATTATATCTACAACGCCCCCACCACGAGAGTTTTCGGGTTTTGTTTTTACACTATATCCGTTATATGTGCTTATTACATAAAATTCTGCTGCACTGGCGTCTCTTTGTGTTGTAAGCTCAATAGAAAATTCAATATTGGATTCAAAAATAAATTGTAAAAATGATGTGACCATCTTTTCTATATTTGATTTCGCTTGATTACGCGCAAATTCAGCTGCTTTTCTCAAAACTGTCTGCACTTGATCTAGAACTTCAGTCTTGTGGTCTATCTCCTTTAGCCTATTGAGATAGTCCTCTTTACTTTTTTCAAGGATACCCAACTCGCCCTTGGCTACATTTATCTCTTGAGTCATTTTTTCTATAACATTAGCGAGATTTTCTTCATTAAAATTATTCATTTTTAGGTAAAAGTGAATAAGCTTCATCAAATAATGATTTTATTTCTGACTCCAGCTTATCTATTTCTGATTTTAAATTTTCAGGTTTTATATTCATTTCATTCAATTTTTCAATAAGATCTTTTTCTTGAGATTTTAAAGAATCCATGGCAGCTTCAGCCTTAAATTTTTGCGTTTTTGCTTTGTCTATAAGGACTTTTAAATCTTCAAGCTTGGCTTCATAATTTTCCATAATTATATATTCTCCCTAATTCTTCTTATGACTTCATCATCTATTTTAGAAAAGCAGGTAGGACAAATTTTCAAATGTTCTAACACTGATTGATATTCGCAGACTCTATTATTAAATTCTTTTTCTGCGCTTTCAAAATCATATTTTTCCTTTGAAATCAAATTTTTCAAGACTTCTAAATCTGAAAAACTTTTGTTCATTTTATCCAAGGAATCTATTAAACTTTCGAGTTGTTTGTCTTTTGTAGTGAGCTTATCAAGATTTTCAAATTTTTTTAAATATACTTTCCCATCTTCTAATTTTTTTTCAATAAACGCAAGATTGATGAAAGTTTGATGATATTGGTCTATTTTTTTAATTGCAATTATTAGCGATTTACAAATAAGTATAACTTTATCCAAGCTATTAAATCTCAACAATATATTTTTTTGTTCATGAGATTTTGATATATTTTTAGAGTAAAGTTCGAATATATTTTTAAGATTTGTACATTGTAAAATCTTTAACTTTAGCTCATTTGTATCTTTTTCAATTTTATCCAAATGTAAGTATTGGGCTAGTATATTCTTTAAACTTTCTTTTTTTAGTTTGCAATCTTCTAATTTTTGCGACAAATTTTTAAATTCTTCAAGCCTTTCCTTTTTTGTTCTTATTTTATTATGAATTTCCAAAAGACGATCTCTTAAAATAAGCTTATCTTTTATATAATCATATTCTTTTATTTTTTCTTCAACATTCTTTATGTCGTCAAAAATTTTCTTATAATCTCTTTGTAGACTTCTGTTATCTATTAGAGTATTTCTAAGAGCATCATCGATTAAATTTACTCCAGTCAATCTTCCGATTGCTCCAGCTCTTGTCCTAGGACTTTCAGTTAGTAAAAATGGTCCATCTAATTGTTCAGCAAGATTAATTATGGTCTCTTTATCTTGATAAATGTTGACCTTGAACATGCCGCTTGCTTCCATTATTTCATTTGGCACTGTATTTCTAAACCCTGAGAATACCATCTCTTCGCCATCAGATTTATTTAAAATGTAGAGATTTTTTGATGCTGATTTGAGTCTTTCTACCGAAGCACCATTGTTGAAAATTACTTTTACGCTTACTTCCTTCTCGCCTTCTCGTATAAAGGAATCCCCATCCGGAACATTATAAAGAGCCCACTTTATTGCACGTAAAATCGCCGTTTTCCCAGAATCTGAATTTCCGACTATTACATTTAAACCGTCATCGAATTCAATCTCAGAAAACTTATGTGATTGAAAATTTTTTAAAATTACTTTTTTTATATAATTCATGATAGATTGGCTTCTTCCTCTTGCGCCATTTCAATTCTCCTCAAAGTTTCCATTTTAACTTCGTCAGTATAAATATCCGTCTTTAAAATTTCATCGACTAGGTCCAAGATGTGAAACTTTTTAAAATTTTGGCTTGTCTCCACAAGATCTTGAAATTCAACAAGTCGAGCTCTTTTGCCTCTATGGTTCATCATTGATTCTCTATCTAAAACCTTATCGCCAGGCAATGCACACTTTAAATGAACTTCCTTTATTTTTATTTCGTCTTCAAGCTCGGCTATTATTACCTTGGGAATCCTATCAAGCTCTAATTGAGAATTTGATGTCCTTACAATGGCTCCTGGATTTATAAAATATTTTCCATCAAAAATTTTAGTCTTAAATCCTAAATGATAATGCCCCGCCAAGGTTATGTCTGCCTTGGTATCTAGTATATCCTCTATTAAAGTTGAATTAACCCCAGGCATAAAAGGCTTATCTAATAAAAATCCATGCACTACATGGATGGCATAGTCTATATCATCTGCTCTATCGAGCACCTTATACCTATCTATTTGACTTTTCTCATCTATGTTGTAATCGTAAGGATTTCCAGTTATTTGAATTTTTTGGCCATACTTTTCGATAATAATCTTTTTATCATTTATTAGTTCAAATACACCAAGTCCTGATAGAAGTCCCATCATTGTTCTTGGAATTGTCTTTGGATTATGACCGAAAATATCATGATTTCCAGAAACTATGTAGCTAGGGACTCCAAATCCCTTTATGAGCTGCGCAAAGACTGTAGAAATTGCTATTGATGTATCAGGTCTATCAAAAAGATCTCCTCCATGGATTACAAAGTCCACTTTTTCCCTTTTGCAAATTTCACCAACTTCTTTAAACTTATCTATGAGTGTTTGATAAAAATTGTCTTTTCTGCTTTTGGGATTTGTAGATCTGATATGACTATCTGTAAAGTAAAGAAACTTCATAGTTCTTATTCATCTTCCTTAGACAGTTTCTTCAGGTCCATCTTGCGTCTTTTTATTATTAGGCATTAAGGCTTCTATTACCTTTTTGCTTATTTCATCCAGCATTTCTTGGTTTTCATTTAAGAAATCTTTAACCTTTTCTCTGCCTTGACCCAATCTAGTTTCTCCATATGAATACCAAGATCCCGCCTTTGATATTATGTCCATATCTGCTGCCACATCAATTATATTTCCAATTTTGGAGATGCCTTCACCATACATTATGTCAAATTCTGCTTGCCTAAAAGGAGGAGCAACCTTATTTTTTACAACTTTTACTCTAACCTTGTTTCCTATAAACTTTTCGCCTTCTTTTATAGTGTCTACTTTTCTTATATCAAGTCTTACTGATGAATAGAATTTCAAAGCTCTGCCGCCTGTGGTAGTTTCAGGGTTTCCATACATAACCCCGATTTTCTCTCTCAATTGATTTATAAATACAACTGTTGTATTTGACTTTGAAATAGCTCCTGCTAGTTTTCTAAGAGCTTTTGACATCAATCTTGCTTGAAGACCGACAGAAGCATCTCCCATTTCACCCTCGATTTCAGCTTTTGGAACTAGAGCCGCAACAGAGTCAACGATAACTATATCTACAGCACCTGATCTTACAAGTGCTTCTGTAATTTCCAATGCTTGTTCACCGGTATCTGGCTGAGAAATTATAAGATTTTCAACATCCACTCCCAAATTTTTGGCATAGACTGGATCTAGGGCATGCTCTGCATCAATAAAGGCTGCCACTCCACCAAGTTTTTGTGCTTCTGCCATTATGTGCAGGGTAAGAGTTGTCTTTCCAGAAGATTCTGGACCGTAGATTTCAATGATTCTTCCTTTTGGTATTCCGCCTATGCCCAAGGCGACATCTAGGGCTAAAGATCCAGTTGGTATAGCTTCTATGTCCATTTTTGTATCTTCTCCAAGATACATTATGGAGCCTTTTCCATAGTCTTTTTGAATTTTAGCCATGGTTTTTTCCAAAGCTTCTTTTTTTTGTGCTTCTAGGCTTTCATTTCTTTCCATTTAATCCTCCTATTTCAAATAATATGTCTTTTGCAATCTCCTCGACTGCTTTCTTCCTTATTTTATTTCTATCTCCATCAAGGTGAAGGCAATTTACTATATAATTCTTATCGTCAAAATAAATTGAATAATATACTAATCCAACTGTTTTTTCGCTTGCTACTGGACCAGCTTCACCTGTTATTGAAATTGCTATATCACACATGTTTTTGGCTCTTAAACCTTTAGCCATTTCATAAGCGCACTCTAAGCTGACAGCTCCCTTTTTATCCAAGGTTTCTAAACTTACGTTCAAATTTATGTTCTTAGACTCATTAGAGTAGGTTACAAAGGATTCTTTGAACACATTTGATGCTCCGGGATAAGAGGTTAAGTCTGCCGCTAGAAGTCCTCCTGTCATTGACTCTGCAAATGAAATTTTAAGTCCCTTTTCTTTTAAAATATCTACTAATTTTTCCATAAGCAACTACATATTTTTTAAGTCTAAGACTTCTATATTCTTATGAAAATAATTTATCCCTGAAATAATAGTAAAAAATACAGAAATATAAAACATTACTAATCCTGGAGTATAAAGATAGGATAAATTAGTCAAAAGGGCTATTATAGAAATCATCTGGCAAGTAGTTTTGATTTTCCCAAGCTTATCAGCGGCGATAGTTATGTTTTCAGATGCTGCAATTATTCTAAATCCAGTAACCGCAAACTCCCTTGCTATTATTATGATAATTGCCCAAGCAGGAATGATTCCTTTGCTAGTCAATAATATCAAAGCTGAATTTGTTAGTATTTTATCTGCTAAAGGATCGGCAAATTTTCCAAAATTAGTTACCAAATTGTTTTTCCTTGCCAAATATCCGTCCAAAAAATCTGTAAAAGATGCCAAACAGAAAATTGCACAAGAATATATGCTAAAGCTATCCCCTAAATAGAAAAATATTACAAATATCGGAACTAGTAAAATTCTCATAAATGTTAATTTATTTGGTAAATTCATATTATCTCTCCTATAAGGTCGTATTCTAATGAATCTGTAACTAAAACGTCTACAAATTCACCTACTTTCAATTTTCTATTAGAGCTCACATAAATACACCCATCTATATCGGGGCTATCAATATAAGTTCTTCCCACATAAGTTGTTTCGTCTACGCATTCTTCTATTAAAGTTTCTAGCCTCTTTCCTACAAAACTTTGAAGCAATTTGCCTGAAATGTTCATTTGTTCTTGCATAATAGAATCTCTTCTTCTGATTTTGACGTCTTCATCAACCTGATTTGAAAAATTAAATGCCGGCGTTCCTTCTTCTTTAGAATATGTGAACACACCAAGTCTCAAAAATTCAGCATTTTTCACAAACGACAATAAGGTTTTGAAATCATCTTCATCTTCACCCGGGAACCCAACTATATATGTGGTTCGCAAAACCATATCAGGAATTTCATTTTTAAGTTTTTCAATAAGAGCTTCTATCTCTTTGCCTTTAATTCTCCGATTCATGGCTTTTAGAACTCTATCAGAATGATGCTGAAGTGGAATATCAGCATATTTTAGCAGCTTTTTATTATTTTTGAATTGATTTATCAAGTCATCATTGAAATGGTCTGGATAGAGATAAAGAAGCCTAATCCATTTTAAATCTTGAATCTTCGATATTTTATCTATTAAAGATGCAAGCTTAAACTCACCATAGATGTCAATACCATAATCACTTGTATTTTGTGCTATAAGAATTATCTCTCTAGTCCCTTTTGAAACCAGATACGACACTTCGGCGAATATATCTTCAATCTTCCTAGACCTGTTTTTACCCCTTAATTTTGGTATTATACAATAGGTGCAATTATTGTCACAGCCTTCTGAAATTTTAACATATTCAACGACAGCGACGTCTTCTTTATAGGCGTTTTCTAAATGTTTAGAGTTAATAGTATCTGTCTTTATAGATTTATTGCCGACCAAAGCTTGGTCTAAAACTTCATTTATATCAGATAGATTACCAGTTCCTATAATGCCATCAGCTTCAGGAATTTCTTCTATGAGTTCATCTGCGTATCTTTGAGCTAGGCAACCAGCAAGCAAAAGCTTTTTCAAACCTCTATTTTTAAGCTGAGCAAATCTTATAATTGCATCAATGGACTCCTCTTTAGCTGCATCTATGAATCCACATGTGTTTACAATTATAATTTCCGCACTATTAGGGTCTTTTTCCAATTCATATTTATTTTTGTCCAGAATAGACTCCATAATCCCCGTATCTACATCGTTTTTGGAGCAACCTAAGGTGTGAAAATAAACCTTATTCTTCATATTTTTCAAAATCCCTTATCATATTTTTTATTTCATCAGAATCCATTATTATTTTTCTCGGTTTAGAACCCTCATGAGGGCCTATTATGCCAGCCTCTTCCATTTGATCTACTATTCTAGCCGCGCGAGAATATCCTACCTTTAGCTTTCTTTGTAAATAGGATATGGAAGCCTGCTCATCATCTAGAACATAGGCAACGGCATCATTAAATAGAGGGTCCCTATCCAAACCAGCTTCTTGATTTTTAAGTTCTATTTTTTCCATTACCTTGTTTTCTTCTTTGACAATTTGATTATTGGCAGAGACAAATTCTACAATTCTTTCAACGTCGTCGTCACTTATAAAGGCCCCTTGAATCCTTACAGCTTTAGACATATAAGAAGGAGCAAATAGCATATCTCCCTTTCCAAGAAGCTTTTCAGCTCCTCCCATATCTAGAATAGTTCTAGAGTCAACTGAGGATGAAACAGCAAATGCAATCCTGGATGGAATATTAGCTTTTATCGTACCTGTTATAACATCTACGGATGGTCTCTGAGTAGCAATTATCAAATATATACCAGCTGCTCTTGCCATTTGGGCTAGCCTTGCTATATAGTCTTCTACTTCAGATGCAGCTACCATCATTAAATCTGCAAGTTCATCCACTACGATTACTATCTGCGGGAGTTTCTGTTCTTCAGAATTTAGCTTATCAATTTTACTGTTGTAAGATTTAAGATCTCTAGTTCCAGTCTTTGCAAATGCCTTATATCTCTTTTCCATTTCTTCAACTGCCCAGTTCAAAGCAAAAGCTGCTTTTTTAGCATCTGTTACAACGGGAATCAATAGATGAGGAATCCCATTATAAACAGACAACTCAACAACTTTTGGGTCAATCAACATAAGCTTTACATCTTCTGGACTTGATTTATATAAAATACTTGTAATTATAGAATTTATGCATACCGACTTTCCAGATCCAGTCGCTCCAGCTATCAACAAGTGAGGCATTTTATCTATCGAAGAAACTATTATTTTACCTGATACATCCTTTCCTAGTACCAGAGGCAAATTAGTTTTAGATATTTTAAACTCCTTAGAATCAATGAGTTCTCTTAAACCAACAGAATCTTTTTTCTTGTTTGGAACTTCAATACCAACTGCTGATTTTCCTGGTATGGGTGCCTCGATTCTAATTTCAGGGCTTGCAAGAGCCATAGATAAATTATCAGCCAAAGATACAATCTTAGATAGTCTTACTCCTGGTGCAGGCTGAAGTTCATAACAAGTTATTGATGGGCCCTTGTTTACGGCTACAATTTTACACTCTATGCCAAAGTTATTCATACATTCTTTTATTATTTGTGCATTTTTTGCCATGTCAGACTTATCAGATCCAACTGATGATTCTTGCAACTCTAAAAGCTCCACAGGCGGAAATACGTACTCCACTTTATTAATAGTGCTTTGATTTTGTATTTCTTCTTCTAATTCTGCCTTATCTTTTTCCAAGTCTCCAGACTCTTCAGATAAAATACTTTTAGCTTTTTCCTGTTTCGTGCTAGTAGCTTTTTTTTCATCTTCAATTTTTTCAATATGTTCAATTTTCTCATTGACCATGTCATCTTTCGAAAAATCTTCCTCTACTCCAAGAGCAATTTCTTCGACTTTATCATAGGCAGATTCATAGTATGAATTTGATTTTGACATTTCAAAGTCTGGAGTTTCATAAGCGTCTATGTCTTCACTATCATTTTCCATAAACTTATTTTTGAGTTTTGAAAAAATGTTGGATTTTTCACCTTTATCATCATCTTTTTGCACATTAATCTTTATTTTGTCAGATGTGTTCGATAGGAAATTTTTCAAATGTCCAACATTTACCTTAAACATACAGAATAATGAAAAAATAATGAGCAACAAAAGAATCAAATAAGTGCCGACAGAACCAAAAATTTTATATAGGAAAAATCCAAACAAGGCTCCTACAAGACCTCCACTTTTAGTTATGCTCCCATATTCAAGCGATAGCCTCAGCCTGGCAACAAGAGTCATATCAGTGTCCTTGGTTCCATCTAAGTAAATTAAAACACAAATAACAACTAACGATGAGAAAAAATAATAAAGATTTTTGCGTTTATAAAAAGCTGAATTGTTCACGACTCCAAAAAAAATTAAAAGAAGTGCTAGCAAAAAATTTCCGCTTCCAGCCAAAGTGGAATATATTTTATTTATAACGCTTCCCATAAGACCCATATTGTCTGAAAAAGTTGATATAAAACTAATTAGTCCAAATATAATAAATATTATGCCCAGACCTTCGTGGTTTATTTTAGGTTTTCTTTTATTTTTACTTTTTATTTTTTTATTTCGTCTTTTTTTAATAGCCAAACTCATACACCTCAATAATTTATTATACCATAAGGATGCCCTTAAAGCTTTTATAAAGTAGGTTTTTATAAGCAAAAACAGACCTTGACGGTCTGCTTTTAATCTAAATTATTCAAATGTCTTGCGACTTGAACTCCGCATGCCGATGCCTGTGATAGTGAGTGCGTCATACCGCCTCCATCTCCTACCACAAATAGTCCCTTGACCTTGGTTTCGAAATTTTCATCCACTTTTATCTTTGAATTATAAAATTTAACTTCAACACCATATAAAAGTGTGTCTTCATTCGCCATACCTGGCGCAATTTTATCAAGCGCATATATCATCTCTATTATAGAATCTAGTTGTCTTTTGGGCATTACTAGCGAAAGATCTCCGGGTGTGGCCTTTAAAGTAGGCTCTGTAAAACACTTTGCCATTCGCTTTTCATCAGATCTTCTGCCTTTTACCAAATCACCGAATCTTTGAAGTAAAACTCCGCCTCCTAACATATTAGAAAGTCTGGCTATACTTTCTCCATATTCATTTGAATCTTTAAAAGGCTCTGTAAAATGATTCCTAACAAGCAAGGCAAAATTTGTATTTTCACTTTGTAGCGATTCGTCAGAATAAGAATGACCATTCACTGTTATAATTCCATTAGTATTTTCTGCAACAACGTGTCCGTAAGGATTCATGCAGAAGGTTCTCACAAGATCATTGTAAGTTTTTGTTTGGTAGACTATCTTAGACTCATAAACATCATCAGTTATGTGTTTAAATACCTCAGCTGGAATTTCTACTCTCAATCCTATGTCTACTTGATTTGATGATGATTCTATATCAAATTTATCGCAGATTTCTCCAATCCATTTTGAACCGCTTCTTCCTGACGCTAAAACTAAATTTTTACACAAAAACTCCTCTTTTTTTTCAGTAAAAATTTTAAATTTTCCATCTTTTTCTATTTCCACATCGACAACTCTGGTTCTAAATTTCATTTCGACTTTTTCACTTGAATAAGCCATTATTCTTTTTAGAATTTCGATATTTCTGTCCGTGCCAAAATGCCTTACTTTCGCTTCTAAAAGGTGCATGTCGTTTCTTAGGCATTTTGTTTTTAGGTCTGAATTGGCTGTTGTATATAGTTTTACATTTCCGCCATCAAACTTACATAAGACATGATCTACATATTCCATAAGTTCTATGGATTTTTTCTTACCAAGCAGTAAGTGCATCTCACCGCCAAAATTAGTTGTGATGTTGTATTTTCCATCAGAAAGAGTGCCTGCTCCTCCATATCCATTCATGATATTGCAGGGGTAGCATCCTATGCAATTATCTACCTTCCCCGTCTTTATAGGGCAAAGCCTACTTTCAATTTTATTCCCCGTATCTAACATTAATATATCAAGATTTGAATTCATCTTTGCGAATTCATAAGAAGCAAATACCC
Organism: Peptoniphilus sp. GNH; assembly: GCA_021307325.1. Lineage (NCBI taxonomy): Bacteria > Bacillati > Bacillota > Tissierellia > Tissierellales > Peptoniphilaceae > Peptoniphilus > Peptoniphilus sp. GNH. The sequence goes on from CP089931.1 coordinate 411,998, forward strand.
CACTTGCTCCAGCCCCAATTATAATTACATCATAAGTTTTCAATTAATCAATCCTCACCAAAAAAATTAGTAATCAAATTAAACATATACTCGTAAAGAGTTTTAGAAGATTTGCTTAGCGGCCCCAATCTATTTAAAACTTCTTGTTTTGAAATCCTGTGTTCCTTCCAAGATCCGCCACCAGAAAAATAATTAAGAAGCATAGGTTGCAATCTATCGATAGCATTTGCAAATATAGAATCTGCACTTGTCATTTCGTTAAATTCAAAAAATATATTTTTAAATTCTTTAGCTTCTTTTTCTGGAAGTATAGAAAATAATTTATCTGCTGCTTTTTTCTCTCTATCCTTTTGTGTTTTTTTGCCTTCTTCATCATAGGCGAAAGTATCGCCAGCATAAATTTCAGCTAGATCATGCAGTAAAAGCATCTTGACGACTCTAGAAATGTCAATTTCTTCATCAGCATAATCACTTAAAACCACTGCCATCAAGGCCACATGAAAGCTATGTTCAGCATCATTTTCAAATCTAGTGCTATCTAGCAATCTAGTCTTTCTAAACACTGAATTCATTTTTTCTACTTCTAAACAAAAATCTATTTTTCTTTTTAAATCTTCCATAACAACTCCTTATATATCTAGGATAACACAAGAAAAAAGAGAATTGAATACATCTTTAAATATAACAATTCTCTTAAAGTAAAGTATCTTTAATTTTAAATTTTTTAAGGCTTAGTTTTTAGTTTTTTTTCAAAATCCAAAAAATTTTTCGGCATATCATCTATAAATTCCATTTCTTTTTTGGTAATTGGGTGAATGAATTTAAGATAATAGGAATGAAGAAGTTGAGATTCTATATTAAACTTATTTTTTCTGCCATACAAGAGATCTCCAACTATTGGATGGTTTATGCTTGCCATATGCACTCTTATCTGATGGGTACGACCAGTGTGCAAGCACACATCCAAAAGACTGTACTCAGAGTATACTTCTAAGGGACTGTAAGACGTCTTGGAATATTTCCCCCCGCTGTCTTTTAATGTCATTTTGAGTCTGTTTATATGGTGCCTTCCAATGTAGCCTTCTACTATGCCTTTATTGTCCACTCTTCCATGCACAAAAGCCAAGTATTTTTTTTCTATAAGTCTATTCTTAAACTCTTCAATTATTTTTTCGTAAAATTCATTATTTTTAGCAATTATCATAAGACCGCTCGTATCTTTATCGAGTCTATGAACAATTCCCGGTCTTGACTCATCAATATTTGAAAGATTTCCAAACCTATTCATAAGTCCTGATACAAGAGTCCCTCTTTCTATCCCTGCACCTGGATGTACAACTATCCCTTGAGGTTTTCTTATGATAGCCATGTAATCATCTTCAAAGAGCACATCTATTGGTATGGGTTCCGCTTTAAGACCCTCTTTTTCTTTTATGTCTATTGTAATTTCATCGTTTTCGCTTAAAATATATCCCGCTTTTACAACTTCACCATTTATTAAAATTTCAGCAGACTTCATCAAGTTTTTAATTTGTGACCTACTTATGTCGAGATTTTCAGAAATAAAAACATCGGCTCTCTTACCGACATCTTTACCTGAATCTAATCTAATTGTTTTCATTTTTTTCAAACCACAATATATAAATAATAAGTAAAATCGTCCCTATAGTTATAAAAAGATCTGCAAAATTAAAAACTGGAAAATGGTAGCCAAAAAAATTTAAAGACAAAAAATCCACCACATAATTTAATCTGACTCTATCAATGAAATTACCTAAAGCCCCTCCTAACAAAAAAGCAAGACTCGACTTTAAAACTCCAGGTTTATTTTTACTCTTAAATAGACTATAAATCAAAAAAAATGAAACGGCGATCGTTATTAGATAAAAGAATATTTGCTTGTTTTGTAATATTCCAAAAGCTGCCCCTCTGTTTTCAACATATTCTAGGCCAAAAAAATTGCCTATTAAATGTAGAGACTCTAAATTTTGTAGATAATTTGCTGCAAAAAATTTGCTTATCTGATCTAAAAAAATTAAAAATATTGAAATTAAAAAATAAATCATTCTGGTGTCCTTATTATAATAATAAATTTATCTTTTTTCGACTTGTTCTCTATTCTATGAAAAATTACACGTCCGTATCCTCTAACTGAAATCAAAGAATCTTCTTCCAAAACATATGAAACATCCAATATATCCCTATGATTTAACTTCACTTTCCCAGCTCTTATAAGCTCTTGTGACTTAGCTCTTGAAAGCCTTAAAACTCCACTGATAAAAGCATCAAGCCTAAGGGAAGAAATTATTAATCTCTTTTCAACATATTTTATTTCTGGAGCGACAAAATCTTTTAAGGCTAATTCCTTTACTGCAACAGATGCTCTGCCGACTTTCGAGAAATTTAAACTCAAAAAATTTGCCAATTCTCTTTTTGTAAAAAGATAAGATGATTTTTTGTCTACTATTATGTCTCCTATTTTATTTCTGTCAATCCCCAACCCAAGCACTGAACCTAATATGTTTCTATGATTAAGTTCTTCCCTAGACTTAATTTCAAAAAGGCAGATATCTTCAAAAGATTTTTGCACATAAAAAGGAGAGATACGAATTATACATCTCTCTGCACCCTCGTATCCTCCAAATATTTCATATTCAATGTTGTCAAATTGATTTAGTATGCTTTCTGCTAAGTAAATCATGCCAGGATCAAGGAAGTCCGTAGTCCTTGAAATCTTTCTATTTAAAACAATCTCTACAAGATCTAAAAGTCTAGAAAGCCCTATCTTGCTTTCTAAATCCAGATTCTTATAATAATCATTTTCAAGTATCGGTTTTACCAAGGAAATACGCCGTTATTTTTCAATTCGTCTTTTAGTCCGTCTATTTCTACATTATATGGAGCCAAAATGAATATATCCTTATTGACCTTGGAAATTTCTCCATCTAAAGCATATAGCGCTCCTGAAACGAAGTCGAAAATTTGTCTCTTTACATCCACATCAAGTTGTTCAAAATTTAATACAACCGCCTTGTTATCTCTTAAATCATCCACAACTGCAGGAGATTCTTCATAGCTCAAAGGTTCATGGACTGTTATAACCAAATTTGAAGATCTCAAATTTGTAACATTGTTAGAAGACCTTTTTGTTTTTATAGACTTAACTTCAGGTTCCTCATTTTTTTCAGTATAATCTTCTTCATAGTCATCATCATAATCATCGTAATCGTCATAATCTTCGCCGAATCCAAGAACTCGTTTAAATTTGTTAAACATATTATCTGCCATCACTACCTCCTATATTCTCTTTGCCCGAAAATTTTTGAACCTACTCTTATCATATTCGCCCCTTCTTCTATGGCAAGTTTGAAGTCGGAGCTCATTCCCATAGATAGATAATCCATAGATATATTTTCGTAGCTATTAGATGCAAGTCTGTCGTAAATTTTTCTCATAGTCCTAAAAATTTGTCGCAAAAAATCTTCATCATCAGATATGGGTGCGACCGTCATTAGACCTCTTACTCTTATATTATCATATTTCGTGCACATTTCAATAAATTTATCTATTTCATTTGGACAAATGCCGCCCTTTTGTTGTTCTCCAGCTACATTTATTTGAATTAGTCCCTGGCTTATAAGTCCTGCGTTTTTTGATCTCTTGTCAATTTCTTCTAAAAGCGAAGACCTATCTATTGAATGTATCAACTTCACCTTTCCAATTATATCTTTTACCTTGTTCGATTGAAGCCTTCCAATCATGTGATAATTAACTTTATCACCTATAGTGTTATATTTTTGAACCAGCTCTTGAACTTTATTTTCTCCTATGTCATTTATACCCAAAGAAATAGCTTCATTTATAGTTTCTACCGGATGTGTCTTTGTTACAGCTATAAGCCTCACATCTTGTTCAAACACAGATTTCTTTTTCGCAGCCTCTATTTCACCTATAAGTTCTTCATAATTTAAACGTAAATTGTGTGTCAATTTAATACCTTCCCCTTTGGTACTTTAGTATAATCTACAACTACTGAATCATTTATTGTTATGGTCTTATACTCCTTATCGTTAATTGTAATCATTGCTCTTTTATCACCCATGGATACACTAACTAAGTTTCCTTTCTTATCAAGTACATTCACAGGAATAAACTTTGCTAGTCCATGAATTTCTTGAACATAAACTCCCTTTACTCCATTCCTGTCCAAGATTGCTGATGCTGGAATTTCGTAAGATTGTCTTTCGGCAAGAATAAGTTGGAGATCATATATCCTGCTTTGATAAAAATTTTCAAAGTTGTCATACATTTTTAAAATTAAGACACTTCCTTGCGGTCCAGTATTTACTTGCATCAATTTTGCTTTAAAACGAGCATCTCCTCTTTGAAGTGTTACAAATTTTCCAGTTTCTAATTCAGTTATAAGTCTGCTTGTTTTTGTCATGACAGCAATATTCCAGTCAAGGTTATCAATTAGCTTAAATATTGGACTTCCTTTTTTAATCTTAGTAGTCTGTTCATATGATGTTGGAACATTATATCTTTCCAAATAATCCCATCTGTACTTACTAAAATCATCATCAGTATAGTACTTTTCAAGCCCATCCATCTCATAGGAAACGACTCCAGAAAATTCAGCCTCATACTTGATGTCATTTGTTGAAATTTGTTCAATCAAATAATTTCTCTTTTCTACTAGTTGATTTTCCTCAAGTCCCAACAATTCTTTTAAGTCTGTTATCGAAAAATTTTGACTTGTATTGAAATCTAATTCATTTACTGCACTAGTCAAAAATTTATAGTTTTTATCTCTTATATGCCTTTGTATTTCTTTTATTATGGCTATATTACGTTCATTATTGGCTGAAAAATCTACAGTTTTATTTTTTTTATATGCAAGAGCCGCATTTACTTTTACAAGCTGATCTTTTAACACTGATGAATCTACCATCAAATTGATAGATGCTACATTGTAGCCCTTTGGTACTTTTTGGCCCTCGCCTGCATTAAAGACAATTATTCCGTCTTCGTGAGCTTCATAAACCTTTTCTTTAAAGATGTTATAGGCCTTTGCATCTTGGATTTCAGAGAAATTTGTCAAAGTAGGAAATACCGTTTTAAAGTTTCTAAACCTATTTCCTGCAAAGTTAAACACAAGAAATATTAGAATAAGAAGAATTACTAAAAGTCTGCTTTTTTTTATCTTTTTATATTCCATCTTATTTAAAAATATCCTCAATCTCTTCTTTTTTATCTCTACGCATCAAGTCCAAAACAGCCTGTCTAACATCTGTACCTTCATATAATACATGGTAGAGTTTCTCTGTTATGGGCATCTCGACTCCAAGTTCTTGTGAAATCTCATAGCAGGCTTTTGTTGTTTTTATTCCTTCAACAACCATACCCACTTTTGTTATTGCATCCTCTACGCTCATACCCTCACCTATATAGATTCCACATCTTCTATTTCTGGAATGCATACTTGTACAAGTGACTATAAGATCTCCTATACCAGTTAGACCATTGAATGTATGGGGATTTGCTCCAAAACAAATACCAAGCTTGCTCATCTCATATGAACCTCTAGTCATAAGCATAGCCTTAGTATTGTCGCCATATCCTAGTCCATCATTCATACCAGCAGCTAAGGCGATTATGTTTTTTAAAGCTCCTCCGATCTCTACACCTACTAAATCTATGTTTGTATATACTCTAAAGTTGTCAGTAGAAAATAAATCTTGCACTTGCTCTGCCGCTTTTATATCTTTGGATGCTGCCACAACAGCTGTTGGTAAATCTCTTGCCACTTCCTCAGCATGTGATGGTCCTGATAGCGCAACGAATCTATTGTCCATAAATTCTTCAATTATTTCAGAAGGTCTTTCATGGCTTTTCATTTCGATCCCCTTTGCCAAATTTATTATTATTGCATTCTTATCTACATAGGGTTTTATAGACTTGGCAAGCTCTGAAATTGAGTTTGTAGGAACAGCAAATATTATATATCTTTTATCCTTTACAACTTTTTCTAAGTCTGAGGAAGGACTCATGTTAGAGGGAAGTTTTACTCCAGGTAAATATTTTATATTTTCATTTTTTTCAATTATTTCATCTGCTAACTTTTTATCTCTTACATAAAAATCTAAATCTTGATTTTTATTAGCTAAAAGTCTTGCTATTGCAGTGCCCCAAGAGCCTCCGCCCAAAAGGCAAATATCTTTCATATCAGAACCTCCTCATTTTTCCAGAGCCTTTTTTATATTGGAACTATGTCTTAATATACCAAATATACAATTGAGAATTATACAAATCTTAGCTGAAACTTCAAGATCCCCATATAGCAAAAACACTACAATAACGCCTATATACATTCCAACAGATCCAATTCCCACATTATTGACAATCAAAGTAACTAATACCCAAATTATAAGTATTACAATTGTAAGCTTTGGATTTATAAAAGCTAAAGAGCCGAATGTAGTCGCTACACCCTTGCCGCCCTTAAATTTCATATAGAAAGGAAAGCAATGACCGATTACGCAAAAAAGCATGGACAGATATAAATAATCTTTCGAAAAAAGTTTACTTATAAAAAACATGCAAAAAACAGCCTTGAAAAAATCTATTAAAAATACAAATACTCCTAATTTTTTCCCCATGACTCGCATTGCATTGGTTGTGCCTGCATTTCCACTTCCATAGCTTCTTATGTCTATTTTTAAAATCAGCTTTCCTAATATATAAGATCCAGAAATAGTTCCCAAAAAATAAGAAATTAAAATTACAAGTAATGTCTCCAATCAATCACCTTTATTTTTTAGAATTATACTTATTGGAGTGCCTAAAAATCCATAGGCTTCCCTGATTTGATTTTCCAAATATCTCATATAGGTGAAATGGAAAAGCTCTTTATCGTTTACATGAAATACAAATTTTGGTGGCCTAGTTCCTACTTGTTGAGCAAAATACAACTTGCCACGCTTGCCCTTATCTGATGGCGGTTGATTTAACAGAACCGCCTTATCTATTATTGCATTTAAGGCTCCTGTACTTATCCTGTGATTATAATTTGCATTTACTGTCATAATAAGGTCTAGTAAATTTTCAACTCTTTGCCCTGTCTTGGCAGATATAAACACTATGGGGGCATAAGTTATAAAAGGCAATCTTTTATAGACTTCATTGGTAAATTTTTTCATAGTAGAATCATCTTTAGTCAAAGCATCCCACTTATTTACCGCTATAATAATTGCCTTGTTGTTATCGTGAGCATATCCCACGATCTTGGCATCTTGTTCGCTAACACCTTCTATGGCATCAATCATAAGTACACACACGGTCGATCTTTCTATGGCTGTTAATGTTCTTATAACAGAATATCTTTCTATCTTTTCATCTATTTTTTTTCTTTTTCTAAGCCCAGCTGTGTCGACAAGTATATACTTATTATCCTTATAGTTAAATTGTGAATCTATTGCATCTCTAGTAGTTCCAGGGATATTTGTAACTATTGATCTGTCTTCTTTTAAAATATAATTAATTAGTGACGATTTACCGACATTTGGCTTTCCTATAAAGGTCACTCTTACATCATCATCGTCGTCATCATCTTGTAAATCTATAGGGAACTTTTCTATAACAGCATCTAGTAGATCTCCTACTCCCATCCCCTGTTCAGCCGCTATCTTTATAGGCTCTCCAAGACCAAGTTCAAAGAAATCATAGTAATTATCTTTAGCAGCCTTGGCATCAAACTTATTTACGCAGAGAACTACCTTCTTGCCATAAGTGCGCAGTATATTTGCAATATCTCTATCTATGGAGGATACACCATCTAGGCCATCTGTCAAAAATATAATGACATCAGATGTTTCTATCGCAACATCAGCTTGATCTTTGATTTGTGTCATAAATATATCCTCGTCTTTAGGATCAAGCCCGCCGGTATCAACCAACAAAAATTTTCTGCCAAGCCAAGATGCAACAGAATTTATCCTATCTCTTGTAACACCAGGAGTATCTTCTGTTATAGAAATTTTCTTTCCAACTATTTTATTAAATAAAGTAGACTTTCCTACATTTGGCTTTCCTATTATACATACTACAGGTCTAGTCATATCTACCTCCTAATATTTAATTATAACATTCAAAATTTTAAAAAAAAAGAAAAATGCACCTAAGTGCATTGATTCTCCTATTATTTATTAACATTTACGAATTGATTAAACAATCCTCTAGCATACTTATCTATTGCCTTTGAGGGATTTATATCTAAATCATCAAATTCATTTTTATTAAAATCGATATAATACCATGGATTGCCTTTAAGATTATAGTAAGTTAATGTTTTTTTATTTTTATCCCTTTGCTCTTGAATTATATAAGGATGCTTTTCATTTCCTATGAAGGCCCTTAAAATATATTGACTATCGCCATCTACAAAAGTCTTATCAATCAAATCTAAGTTAGAAAAGTTTTCTACTTCTCTTGCCAGAGTGTCAAATTTCAAAATATATATTAGGTTTAACTTCTCCATAAAGGCATAATAAGATTCATCTGCTCTTCCCTGATTCAATCTATCCTTGTAATCATTGTAAAGATTAAGAAGCTTATCACCGTAAGCTTGATCAAAATCAAATCTATTTGATGAGCTTGAAAGCAAAAGGACTTTTGCCATTATACCAGAAAGTCTACCTTTAAGCTCCTTTAATATTTCATCTTTAATATTAAAGTCATCATCTAAAATCTTTTTGCCTATATTAAAAGCTATATACGGATTCTTTTTGTCATTGACATATTCTAAAAACGCCATATTTTTGTCTATTTCTGATGAAAGGTCAAATATTGGAGTATTTATATCGTTTTCAATTAGCATAAGATTTGCTAAATCTGCTATTAGTAAATCAGTTTTATCAGACTTAGATTCACCTGTATAGATTGATGACATAAGTCTTAGCATACTTGCTGACTGATTGGTATAATTTTTTATAAAATTCCCCATATTGTTAGAATCTACTGCAGAAATTTTAAGTTTGTCCAAATTATCAAAGTTATCTTTGCCAATCTCCATATCATCTTTATACAGCTCAAGACTCTTATTTATTTCTTCAATTTCTTTTTCGGTATCTTCTTTTTTGGCTTTAGCTTGATCTATGTTTACTTCAACAGCTTTTATCTGAGCATTCAAATTTGAAAGCTTATCATCTTTTGACTTTAGTGAAACTCCTCCAAATTTGAAGGCAAAATGAACTAGGCCTGCTGAAAGCAGGATTAAAAAGATGGACAAAATAAATATTACTTTATTCTTCATTTTTAAAATCCTCCAAAAAATTAATAATGGCTTTGTTCTTTAAATATGCTGACCTGAGTTTTAGTATTTCATTTTTTGAATTTTCCAATCTGTCTAAGGAAATATCGCCTAAATTTATTCCATATTCAGATGCAAGTTTGTAGATAGCATATGTTTCGCAAAAATCTCTGGATAGATTTTCTACATTGGAACCAACATCAGACAAGTCAGATGCCACTTCATTTAATGATTTGCCAAAATTTATCACGCATATACCGAGAATTTTTACTAAGTCTTTTTTATCTGAATTAGCACTCAAAAGCTTTCCCAAGCTTCCATTTGAGATTAATTTTTCGTATCCGGAAGACAAGCCTAATTTTGTAGATAAATTTTTATCCAATTTTTCAGGCAAAATACCTTGGCTTAATTTTGATAATTCATCAAAAGGCTTTTTTATATCAATGCTTTGAAAGTAATCACCACTATAGCAGGCTTTGTTTTCTAAAATTATGGCTTTTATCTGATCTAGTAGCTCTTTGTTTTCATCATTTATTCTTTTTATTTCTTCGTTTATGATTTCCTTTTTATCCGCATCATAATCATATCCAAACTTTTGAGAAAATAATTCTAGGGCTTTTTTCTTTTCATCTTCAGAAGTCTTTAACTGTTCGCTTACCTCATCAAGTTGTTTATTTGCCTCATCGAGACTGTCCTTTAACTTATTTTCCACTTCAGTTTTTTCTGCGAGCAAATCTTTGTTCTGATAAGACTTGTAAAAAAATGCACTGGCAGCTGCAAAAACAATAAGAGATAAAACAAGTAAAAATACACTCAAGGCGGATCCTCTACTACTCATATTACAACTTCCTCACTTCAAAAACTTTTTTGTTCTTGTTAAAATTATTGTCAATATTTTTTATTAAAAAATAAGACAAGACCAAACAAATTGTAGCTATTATTAAAGACCACATCTTGAAAGATGCAACTTGCATTTTATTAAGTATAAGTAGCGATAGGCATAAGCCTAATAAAAAGAAAAGTAAAGGCATGCCATAAACAAGTCCTATATATGATAAGACCGCTCTTGAATCACTTTTTAGTTCAACAAAATCTCCTGGCTTAAGTCCATTTTCATTTAAGATTTCAATACTTTCAAGCTTAGACTCGGCACATGAAGCATGGCAAGCTCCACAATCAGATCCACATGCAGAAGGTCTCGCAACTACTATTTCGGCAATATCCCCCTTTATCTTCAAGACCTGTCCTCTTTGAATCATTACTTATCATCCTCCAAAACTTTTATATGAACTTCTCCTAGTTGTGCTTGACTTAATTCGGTAGGAGCTCCTGTCATAAGGCAAGATGCAGATTGAGTCTTAGGAAATGCTATAACATCTCTTAAGTTTTCTGATTTTGTAAATAGCATTACTAGCCTATCAAGACCATATGCTAAACCTCCATGTGGTGGAACTCCATATTTGAAGGCATCTAATAAAAATCCAAATTTGTTTTGCGCATCTTCTTCAGAAAATCCAAGAGCCTTAAAAGCAATTTTTTGCATTTCTTGATCTGATATTCTTATAGAGCCACCGCCCATCTCATCTCCATTTATTACTATATCATAGGCTCTTGCTCTTACTCTTTTTGGATCGGTTAGCATGTATTCTAAATCTTCATCAAATGGATGAGTGAATGGATGATGAACTGCAACATACCTTTTCTCCTCATCGTCATATTCAAAAAGAGGAAATTCTGTAATCCAAACAAGTTCATATACATCTTCTGGGATCAGGTTTAGTTCTTTTGCTAGATGGACCCTTAGATTGCCAAGAGAATCAAATACAACCTTATCTGAATCTGCCACGAATAAGATTAGATCACCATCTTCAGCTTTAGCTATTGAAATGACTTCATCTTTTTCTTTGTCTATAAATTTAGCGGCAGGACCAGAAAAATCTCCATCCACATATTTAACCCATGCCAAACCCTTAGCTCCATAAGTCTTTACAAAATCACTCAATTTATCAACAGCTTTTCTTGCAAGCAAATTAGCTCCATTTTTTACGCATATACCTCTTACAGATCCTCCTGTTGAAATTGTGTCCGCAAAAACTTTAAATTCTGAATTTTTAAATACTTCTGAAAAATCCTTAAGTTCCATTTCAAATCTCAAATCCGGCTTATCAGAACCGTATTTTGTCATAGCTTCTTTATAGGGCATTCTTCTTATAGGAGTTTTTATATCTACCCCTATCATTTCTTTAAAAATTTTCTTTAAATACCTTTCATTTACAGCAAATATATCTTCTTCGTCAATAAATGATAACTCCATATCTATTTGAGTAAATTCTGGTTGCCTATTAAATCTCAAATCCTCGTCTCTAAAACATTTAGTTATTTGAATATATTTGTCAAGTCCTGAGACCATTAAAAGTTGTTTCATAAGTTGAGGTGATTGAGGAAGCGCATAAAACTTTCCTGGATTAACTCTGCTTGGAACTAAATAATCTCTTGCGCCTTCAGGTGTTGGTTTAGTTAAAATAGGAGTTTCTACTTCTATAAATCCTTCTTCATAGAAGAAATCTCTTGTCAACTTGTAAAGCTTAGATCTCGTTTTCAAATTGTTTTGCATAAATGGCTTTCTAAGATCCAAAGTTCTATATTTTAATCTCATGTTTTCGGATACATTGTCATCGTCTTTTACATAAATTGGAGGAACTTCAGCCTTTGAAAGGATTCTGAGTTCATCAGCTAGCAATTCAACATTACCTGTTTTTATGTTCGGATTTTTAGATGATCTCTCTCTTATCTTTCCCTTAACTGCAACTACATATTCAGATTTTAAATTCTTCGCTTTTTCAAACAGATCAGAATTCAATTCGCTATCAAATACTATTTGTGCCAGTCCTTCCCTGTCTCTTATATCTGCAAATATTAAAGAGCCTAAATTTCTTGATCTCTGAATCCATCCCATGAGAACTACTTCTTGACCTACTTGTTTTTCATTAATCAGACCCGCATAAGATGTCCTTTTAATTCCCTTTAAATTATCCATCTCAACCTCCACTAACATATCCTTTGGGATACTCTTTTTAAAATATTTTCTTTGTCTTTCACAAGATTTCTTTCAATCAATTTATTTGCCAAGACTCCAAAAGCCTTATCAAGACCCTGACAACCTCCTAAAAGTATCAAGTCGTCTTCTTCAACTTTATCCAAAACTCTATCTAGAGCCTCATCTAGTCTATCAAACTCTTCATAAGAAATATTGCTTGCATCCAAAACTTCCTTCAGTACTTTAACTTCATCATCTGAAACCTTATCCTTGGGACCAACCATTTCAACAGACTTTGTAGTTATAAATGAGCCGAGCTTAATTCCCTTTAACTCATCTACAATTTTTCGACCATTCTCTCTGTTAAGAGTAGTCCCTCTGTTTCCCCTTATACCGTATAGAAGATGGAGCTTTTTATAACTCATTTTTCTTATAGTATCAAGGGTTACTTCAATGTTTCTGGAATTGGCAAAGTGATCATCAATAACTTTAAATTTTTCGTTATATATCATTTCAAAGCGTCTTTCTACTCCTCTGTATGATTCAATACCATCTATTATAGTTTCAAGCTCAATTCCTTGGCACATGGCCACTAAAATTGCTACAAAAGAATTCATTACAGCTGAATATCCTGCCACCTTGAGTTTAACTTTAAATGAGCCCTTTTTTATAATTTGGTCTTTCACCTTGAAGTCATCATTAATTACAAATGTGTAATTTCCAAATCCTGTAGAAATATCTAAATCTTCCAAATGGAAGTTATAGCTTTTGTCATTCAAAGAATATGGCACAACAACCGCCTTTGTTTTGTCGGTCAAGTCTTTTATTTCTTTAAAATCCATATTTAAAATGGCAATCGTCTTTTCTTTAGCATTTCTTATAAGAGATGATTTAGCCTTGTAATATTTTTCCAAACTTCCGTGTTGATCTATGTGCTCTCTTGAAAAATTATTAAAGGTCACAATATCAAAATCGACATCTCTTACTCTATAAGATTCAAGTCCAGAAGATGAAACTTCCATTACAACCTTCTCTACTCCAAGTTTTACCATATTTGCAAAATGCATTTGCAAATCCAAGCTTTCAGGAGTTGTTAAAAGTGATGGTATCAGTACATCCTTGTAGCTTAATTCAACCGTTCCCGAGATTCCAATCTCATACTTAGCCGCCTCATATATGCTTTTTAACATAAATGCTGTGGAAGTTTTTCCATTTGTTGCAGTTATTCCAGTTATATGAAGTTTAGATGAAGGATTCTCGTAAAAATTATTAGCCAAATCCGCCATAGTCTTTCTTGTATTTTCAACTCTTATTTGAGCTACATTCAAATCTTGAATTTCCTCTACAAAAGCAAGATTTGCACCTTTTTTTACGGCATCATACAAATATTTGTGTCCATCGACAAGCGACCCTTTTAAAGCTATAAAGATACCGCCATTTTTTACTTTTTGGCTATGGTAGGCAAGATTGTTGTAATCTTTTTCAAAATCAACTTGTTCATTTACCTCTAATACCTCTATTCCTCTTAATAATTCCTTGAGTTTCATTTCCTCACCTTCTTTATATAATAATCTATGTCTCTATAATTTGTCCTTGTTTCAAATCCATCATTTCTTTTCAATCTAGAGCTTGCTCCCATGCCAAAAGCATAAATTTCTTGTGCCTCTTCAATCATCATAATATTATATAAGCACATTTTTTTATCCAAGGCGTATCCTATATTTTCTCCATTTTGGTAAATTCTTTTTTGTCTATATAGATAATATTTTTTATAATCAAGCCCCAAGAGCTCGTCAATCTCTGAATATAACCTATCCAAATCAAACTTGTATTCAAGATCTTGTCTTATCATTTTTGATCCATTTTTAATAGCCAGAGCATGTAAAGTTATATTGTCCGGTTTTAGTTGGTTTGCAATTTTTAAACTGTTTATTATAGTGTCTTTTCCTTCTCCTGGTAGACCGAGTATAAAGTCCATATTTATACTGTCAAATGAGACCCTTCTTGCTCTATTGTAGGCCGCATAAATATCATCAACTGTATGATTTCGCGATAGACTACGCAAAGACTCCGACTTGAAAGTTTGTGGATTTATGCTTATTCTTGTAACTCCAAAGCTTTTTAAAAGCTTTAGCATTTCATCTGTCAAATCCTCTGGTCTGCCGCACTCAACCGTAAACTCTTGAGCTTTCCCAAATTTAGCCGATATAGCGCTCAAAATTAAAGAAAGATTATATAGACCTATGCTTGTCGGTGTTCCTCCTCCTACATAAATGGCACTAGGCTCTCTTAGCTTTTTTTTAAATCCAGATATTTCATTTACCAAAGCCTTAGTATAGGGTTCGTGTAAATCATAAGCATTCACATAAGTGTGGAATGAACAATATGAGCATTTGCTCCTGCAAAATGGTATGTGAACATATACACTATATCCATTTTTATGCCTTTCTATTAGTTCGTCTTGGCGCTCTACTATGTCCAATATTTCATTGGCGCCTTCTGTGGACATCAATCTATCTTCTACTAAATTTTTTAAAGCACAGTCATAGCCATGTTTTTTATACAAATTATAAGCAAGTTTTGTCGGCCTTATACCTGTAAGTAGGCCCCATTTTTTAGAGCATTTTGTGAGTTGCTTCAAAATTTCAAAAAGAGACTTTCTGATTTCAAAAAACTCATCTCCTTGCTTAACAAATACATTATAAATCTTTTCTTCATAGATAAGGCACAAATAAGAGTTTCTATTATCATATCTCAATATTACGGAATCATTAGAAAACTCCTTATCTGGGAGATAGGCTCTTATTAATTCAAAGCAAGCATGTCTATATTTTTCAGAAAAATTTTCAACTATAATCATAATAATCTTGCAAAATAATTGTTCTCTTTTTCAAATCCTATTGTAGTTGCTGGCCCATGTCCTGGATAAACTGTGATTTCCCCATCCATCTTTAATATCTTGGAAAGAGACTTCATTATATCTTCATAAGAACCGCCTAGAAGGTCCGTTCTTCCTATTGAACCTTGAAATAGCATATCTCCAGAAAACATTATCTGATCCAATAAAAAGCATACACTTCCTTGAGTGTGTCCTGGTGTTGCTATTACTTTAATCTGATGTCCCTCAAAGTCAATGACATCTCCATCATGTAAATATTTGTCAGCCTTTATAGGTTCTGAATTTTCAAGACCTAAAGTCCTATCCAACTCTTTTTGATGTTCATCTAACATTTTTTGATCTGATTCTGATAAATATATAGGTATATTATAAGCCTTTTTTAAGCCCGCTACCGCTCCATAATGGTCTGTATGTCCATGAGTTAAAAGAATCATAGTCGGTTCCAGTTTATGTTTATTTAAATTTGCAATTATTCTTTCGCTATCATAGCCTGGATCTATAATCAATGCCTTTTTCGTCTTTTCATCACATAGGATATAACAATTTGTTTGATATATTCCCAACATAAGTCTAATTAAACTAAGTCCCATATTCACCTAAACCTTTACTCTATATACGTCAAATACATTTTTAACTCTTTTAAGTTTTTCTATAAGTTTTTCTATCTCTTCAACATCATGAATCTCAACGACTATGTCAAGATTAGCTGTGCCATCCTTGCCACTGCGAGCATTAAGGGACACCATGTTTATCTTAGAATCATTAATTTTAGTCGCTATATCTCCTACTATGTTTCCTCTATCGGCAGCTCTAACTTCAATCTGCGCATTGTAAGCAGATCCACCATCAGTATCCCACTTCACTTCCAACCTTCTACTGGCATCGCTATTTTTTATGTTTGGACAATCTGATCTGTGAATTGAAACTCCCCTTCCTATGGTTACAAATCCAACTATAGAATCGCCAGGCACAGGATTACAACATTTGGCAAATCTCACCTTTATGTTGTCGACATCCTTTACGACTATCCCACTTCTAAGATTTCTTTTCATCCTAGGTTTTTCTTTCATAGGAATTTCATTTTCAATTTTATTAACTCTCCTATGAATATCTACCAATTTGGCCATTATCTGATTTATGCCGACTGATCCAAATCCAACTCCAGCATACATATCTGATATAGTCGATATATTTAATTTAGCCCTTACCTCTTCAAGCCACTCATCTCTTAATAAGTCTCCGACTCTATATCCAAGTTTCTTGGCTTCTCTTTCAATCATTTCTCTGCCGCGCTCAATATTTTTATCCCTGTCTTTTATCTTAAAATATTGGGCAATTTTCTTCTTTGCTTGAGATGATTTTACAAAATTAATCCAATCTAGGGATGGCTTTGCTTGAGAGCTTGTTATGATCTCAACTATATCCCCAGACTTTAATTTAGTATTTATAGGAACCATTCTTCCATTGACCTTGGCTCCCATTGTGGAATTTCCTATCTGAGAGTGTATTCTATAAGCAAAATCTATAGGAGTTGCTCCTTCTGGCAAATTTATTACATCGCCATTCGGAGTGAAAATAAATATTTCATCAGCAAAAAAGTCTATTTTCAACGTCTCTATAAAATCATTTGGATCATATACGTCCTTTTGCCACTCTAAGAGTTGTCTTAGCCAAGTCAAATTCTCGTCAAAAGATGTAGTTTTATTTACTCCTGATTTATACTTCCAGTGTGCCGCTATACCAAATTCAGCTGTTTGATGCATTTCATAAGTTCTTATTTGAACTTCAAAAGTTTCTCCATTAGAATCAATTACGGTAGTGTGTAAGGACTGATATCTGTTTGGCTTTGGCATAGATATATAATCCTTAAATCTTCCTGGTATAGGCTTCCATAAAGTATGAACTACACCTAGAGCCCCATAACAGTCTTTTATATCATTTACAAGTATTCTTACTGCTGATAAATCATATATTTCATCAAAAGCCTTACCCTTTATTGTCATCTTTTTGTATATGGAGTAGAAGTTTTTGGGACGGCCCATTACTTCCGCTTCTATGCCGATTTTTTTTAAGTTCTCTTCTATCTTTGCAATTATTGAAGAGATTAAAGCTTCTCTTTCTTGACGTTTCTTATTGACCATGTCAACAAGTTTATAATAATTATCTGGGTCTAGATATCTCAAGGACAAATCTTCTAATTCCCATTTAACCTGACTCATACCAAGTCTATCGGCTATTGGAGCATATATCTCTATAGTCTCCATAGCTTTTTCTTTTTTCTTTTCTGGTGTCATATATTCAAGAGTTCTCATATTGTGAAGTCTATCCGCCAATTTCACAATTATTACTCGAATATCCTTAGCCATGGCAAGAACCATTTTTCTAATATTTTCTGCTTGGTTTTCTTGCTTAGTCTTGTAGTTCAAATTTTTAAGTTTTGTAACTCCGTCTACTAAGTTTGCGATTTCTTCACCAAATTCATTCTTTACATCATCATAAGTTACTTCGGTATCCTCTACAATATCATGCAAGATTCCCGCTATAATTGTTTGAGTGTCCATGTTCATATCGGCAAGAATTAAAGCCACATTATATGGATGAATTATATAATCCTCTCCAGAATTTCTTTTTTGTCCCTTATGAAATTTTTCTGCCAATTCAAAGGCTTCTCTTATCTTGTCTTCATCGCAAGTTGGATTATAAGATTTGACCTTATCTATGAGACTTTCTAGCATCTAAACACCCGACTTTCTATATGACTTCAATTTTAGCTGTATACTCGTTTTGCCCATAAACTCATTTATAACTGGACTATAACATATATCCAAGACTATGTTATTGTTAACTGATTTCAAAGCCTTGTCGACCTCTTCTTTAGAAAATATGTTCGAAAACTTTTCTACGAAAGCTTGTCCATCTTCAAATAATGTCGCTTCCATCACTTTTTCATTCTCAACTAAAAATATTTTTATAAAATTTTTATTTTTCCCTAATATTTGTATTCCTTTTACCCTTGCTCCTATGGTTCCAAAAAGAGCTTGGGGGTTCTCATTACCACAAGGCTCAAGTTTTTTAAAATTCAAGACCCTATCCATATTCAAATCGCTAAAGCTTATTTTGGCATCAATTAAGATTTTTCTGAACAAATCATCTTCCGTTAAATCAGCTTTTTTTTGAACATCAGTTATAAAATCTTTAAGCAAATCTTCATCAAGTGATAAACCACATGCCATCTTGTGTCCTCCAAAAGATTTCAAAAACCCCTTAGACTTGCTTATTTTTTCAAACATATGGTAGCTTTCAATGCTCCTGCCAGATCCCTTTAGTCCCTTGTCAGTATTTGTAAGCACGATGGTTGGTCTATTGTAGAGCTCTTTTATTTTACCAGCTACAATCCCACATATGCTCTCGTGAACATCTTTTAGATATATTATTAAAACACTTAACTTGGATAACAAATCTAAAGACTCAACCATGGCTATGCCTTTCTTAAAAGCTTCTTCCGTTTTATTCTTTCTTTGATCGTTTATATTCTTTAAATTTTCAGCCATCTCCAAAGCCCTATCAGTCTGCTCTTCAAATAAAAGATTTAAAGCCATCTTTGCATCCTCAAACCTTCCAGAAGAATTTAGAGTGGGGCCTATAATAAAACCTACATGATAGTTAGAAAATGGAAATTTAATACCTAAAATATCAACTAGTGCCTTGAATCCAACATTATCCCATTTTTCAAGCCTTTCCAAGCCGTTTTTTACTATTATCCTGTTCTCCTTAACAAGGGGCATGACATCACAAATAGTTGCAATTGAAAGTGGTCCCAAATACACATTATAAAAATCATCCAAATCCTTTCCAGAAAGCATCCACATATATTCACATAACTTAAAAGCTACGCAGGCTCCGCATATGTCTTTGAATGGATATGTTGATGACTTTAGTTTGGGATTTATGATGGCATTGGCAGTAACTAAAATCTCTTCATTGTTTTCATCGAGAGGTATTTCGTGGTGATCTGTCACAATCACATCTATAAATTTTTCTCTAGCCAATTCGATAGGCTTAAAAGCAGCTATACCATTGTCGCAAGTAATTATTAGCTTTATTCCATCTCTTAGGCATTCTTCAATTATTGATTCGTTTATGCCATATCCCTCTTCTACTCTCAAGGGAATTCTAAAATCCACATCAGCCCCAAGCTTTCTTAATGAGTCAGTCAAGATAAACGAGGACATAATGCCATCAACATCATAATCGCCAACTATTCTAATCTTATTTTTCTCTCTCAAGTGATTTTGAAGAATATTTCCCGCCTTTACAAGATTAGGAAGTAAAATAGGACTATGCAAGTTTGATATTTCGGGATTTAAAAATTCCCTCATCTCCTCCTCATTGCTTACTCCTCTATTTAATATCAGTTTGAGAGTCACTTCGTCTATATTAAATTTACTTATATCTATTTTTTCTTTAGGTTTTAAATTTTTTATAAACCATTTTTCTTTAACATAAGAGCTTTGCATAATGTAATAAGTATATCACAAACCCACTCGATTTGGTACATTTAGCCACTTACAAGTGTGTTATCTTTTACAATAAAAAAAGATGATACATCTACACACCTATAGAAGTATCATCTAATAATTTTACAATTTATAAAGTTTAAATTTATAAATCAAAACCTTTTATTAAATTGTTTTTTTTGATAGCTTGCTTATTTTAATCCTCATCTTCTGATTCTTTAGCCAGGATAGAAATAGCACACTCAATCCTTTTTTTCTCCATTTCACATCCAAGTTTATAAGGCTTACTTATATCATTGTTTGTGTAGTAGGCATTGGCATGGCAACCACCAGAGCAGTAGTATCTTGCCCAACAAGTTCTGCACTCCGTTTTTGTCAAGACATTGGTTTTTTTGAAGTTATCTCTTATATCAGTGTTTTTTAGCCCCGTAAAAACATTGCCCATTTTAAAATCATCCTCACCTACAAATTGATGGCATGGATAGATATCTCCTTGCGGAGTGACAGCTACATACTCGCTTCCAGCTCCACATCCGACCGTTCTCTTTATAATACATGGACCTTGGTTTAAATCAATCATAAAGTGAAAGAATAGAAAATCTTCATCTTTTTTTCTTATTTCTATATAATCCTTACTCATTTTCTCATACTCTTTTAAGATTTTTCCAAGATGTTCCTCTTTTAAAGCATAGGGTCTGAAACTTTCACATACAACTGGCTCAATTGAAGTTTTCTTAAATCCAAGTTTATGAAATTCCAAAAGGTCTTCAGAAAAATCCAAATTGTCAGATGTAAAAGTTCCTCTGATGTAATAATCCTTGTCTTTTCTCTTATCTACAAGCTCTTTAAACTTCGGCACTATTACATCGTATGAAGATTTATTGTTTATTGTTGGTCTCATGTTGTCATTTATGCATTTTCTTCCATCAAGAGAAAGTACCACATTGTCCATATTCTCATTTATAAATTCATCTATCTCATCATTTAAAAGCATTCCATTTGTCGTTATAGTAAATCTAAAATGTTTGCCATACTTCTTTTCTTCTTCTCTTCCAAATTTTACCAATTCTTTTACAACATCAAAATTCATAAGTGGTTCTCCCCCAAAGAAATCAACCTCTAAATTTTTTCTATTGCCAGAATTTTCTAATAAAAAGATAAGAGCCTTTTTGCCACATTCCAAGTCCATTATTTCTCTGTCTCCGTGAAAATCCCCCTGAGAAGCAAAGCAATACCTACACCTCAAATTACAGTCATGAGCAACATGAAGGCACATAGCTTTAATTATATTTTTAGGATTGTAAATTGGCATTTCTTCTATAGCTGAATCAGTAAATAACAAGCCATCCTTTACTAAGCTATCAATTTCTTTTAAGGCATTTGATAAATCCTCTTTCTTGTATTCACTTGAATATTTGCTAAAAATTTCATCCTTGTCGAGTTCTTCGTAGTCACTTACGAGATCGTAAACTATCTTGTCTACAACATGGACAGATCCAGAATTTATATCCAATACAAAATAATTGTCATTCAAATAAAATTTATGCGTTTTTTCCATATATCTCCTTAAACAAAAAAGAAAAGGCTTGTGTTTTCCACAGCCTTATCTATTAGTATTTTCACATTTTTGATTTCCAACTGTGCAAGATGTCTTGCAAGCTGATTGGCAAGATGTTTGACATTCTCCACATCCGCCTTTGGCATAGGTATCCTTTAAATTTCTCTTTGATAGAGTTTTAATGTGTTTCATTTTCTCCTCCTATAATGGAATTAATTCCCCATTTTGTCATTTCTATTTTGCTAGCTTCTCCAGTAGTTTGAATAATTATTGTATCACCCTTTACTGAAACTACCTTTCCAACAATGCCACCTATAGTAATGACTTTGTCTCCAGCCTTGATTGCGTCTCTCATATTTCTCATTTCATTTTCTTTTTTCTTTTGTGGTTTGATTACAAAAATATAAAAGAAAACAATGATTCCGAGAAATGGGAGAATGTTATAAATTATTGCTCTAGTATTTTCGGGCATCTAATCACTCCTTGTCTTAATTATAACCGTATTTTTTATAAAAGTCATCTTTAAATTCTAATAAATAATCTCCTGCTATTGCTTGTCTTATATTCTCCATAAGTTTCAATAAAAAATATAGATTGTGATAGGACAAAAGTCTCATTCCAAGAATTTCATCTACGCTTAAAAGGTGTCTTATATAAGCTCTTGAATAGTTTTTGCAAGTGTAACAATCACATTCAGGATCAATTGGGCCAAAATCTTCTTTATATCTAGCCGCCTTGGCCACGAATCTTCCATGAGAAGTCATTGCAGTGCCATTTCTTGCAACTCTTGTAGGCAAAACGCAGTCTGCCATATCTATGCCTCTTATGACAGCCTCAAACAAATAATCAGGAGTACCCACTCCCATCAGATATCTAGGCTTTGATTTTGGCAAGAAATCCACAGTATAATCTAATATATCGCACATGAGTTCCAAAGGCTCTCCTACTGATAATCCTCCGACGGAATATCCTGGAAAATCTAAATCGACCAAATACTCAGCTGATTGCTTCCTCAAATCCTTATACATCCCGCCCTGCACAATACCGAAAAGAGCCTGATGCTCTACATTTTTATGATGGTCCTTGCAGCGCTTGGCCCATCTGGATGTTCTATTCATAGAGTTTTCTATATATTCATATGATGATGGATATGGAGCACATTCATCAAAGCACATCATTATATCTGAGCCTATGGCATTTTGTATGTCTATTGACTTTTCAGGTGAAATAAACTGTTCAGACCCGTCAATATGCGATCTAAAATTTACACCTTCTTCTTTTATTTTTCTGTTGGCAGCCAGAGAAAAAACTTGAAATCCACCAGAATCTGTCAAGATTGGTCTATCCCAATTCATAAATTTATGCAAGCCACCAGCTTTTTCTAAGATATCAGTTCCTGGCCTTAAAAAAAGATGATAGGTATTGCCTAAAATTATTTGTGCATTTATTTCTTTTAGCTCCTCTGGTGTCATTGTTTTTACGGTACCTCTCGTACCAACAGGCATAAAAATAGGCGTATCAATCACACCATGATCTGTATATATTTTGCCAAGTCTAGCTTTGCACTCCTTGGACTCTTTTATTAACTCGTATTTAAACATTCGCTCCCCTAACTGATGAACATACAGTCTCCAAAACTGAAGAATCTATACTTTTCTTTGACTGCTTCATTATAAGCATTTAAAATTATTTCCCTTGATGTCAAAGCACTTACAAGCATAATCAAGGTTGACTCTGGCAAGTGAAAATTAGTTATCAAACCATCAATACACTTAAATTTATATCCCGGATATATAAAAATATCTGTCCAGCCTTTCTTCTCTTCCAAAAATCCATTTTCATCGGCTACACTTTCTAAAACTCTAGTTGATGTAGTTCCAACAGAAATTATTCTATTTCCATCTCTTTTGCTTTTATTTATCAAATCGCAGGTCTCTTTAGAAATTTCATAGTATTCGCTATGCATTTTGTGGTCTAAAACATTTTCTTCCTTAACTGGTCTAAAGGTTCCTAGTCCAACATGCAGCGTCAAAAATGCTATATTTATTCCACTTTCTTCCAAATCTTTCAAAATTTCCTTGGTAAAATGCAGACCTGCTGTTGGTGCTGCAGCTGAGCCCTTGTTTTTAGAATAAACTGTTTGATATCTTTCTTTATCTTCAAGCTTTTCTCTTATATATGGCGGTAGGGGCATTTCTCCAAGCTTGTCTAATATCTCTTCAAAGACTCCATCATATTGAAAGTTTAAAAATCTGGATCCGTCATCAGATATGCTCACTACTTCAGCCTTTAAGTCATCAGAAAAAATAATTTTTTCGCCAATTTTAGCCTTTTTCCCAGGTTTAACAAGACATTCCCATGTATCGTTTTTATGATTTAAAAGCAAAAACTCTATTTTTTCTTCTTTTCCTTCTCTGTGGCCATATATTCTTGCTGGTATAACTCTAGTGTCATTTAATACTAGAGTGTCTCCCGGTCTCAAATACTTCTTTATATTATAAAAATGTTCGTGTTTTATAGTCCCAGTTTTCTTATCCAAAATCATCATTCTGGAATTCTCTCTGGATTCAACTGGATGTTGGGCTATAAGTTCTTGTGGTAAATAATAATAAAAATCTTCTTTTTTTAACATTATCTTATTTCGATACCTCTAAAATAATAATTTAAAATATCTTTATGCGATAGAGATTTCTTTGCCATATTAATGGCACCTCTTTGGCTCATTCCAACTCCATGTCCATATCCATTGCCTTTAAATCTGAATCCATTTGCTTCTCTTTCGATTTCAAACAAGGTAGATTTAAATTTTGTATTCCCAAGAATAGACCTTAGCTTATTACCTGAAATTGTACTGCCATTATCACTCTTAATTTCTTTTACTCTTCCGCTAGAATCTCTTGAATTTATATATAAATCAAAATTATCAGATAAATTCAAGTCGCTTAGCTTAGATCTAAGTTCATCAAAACTAAATCGAAGACTCCATGGGTCATTTGAATATTCATCCTCAAAACTTTGAAGATATGATAGGTTTTTGCCACCCCATACTTCTTCAGCGGAAGCTACATATCCACCAGATGAAGCCCCAAAAATTGCGCTAGCTACTTTGTCATTGTAATATATGCAAACTCCATTAGTATCATCTACTGCCTTACTAGATCTTTTTTTCTCGCTGCTTACGCCTCCATAAACTTGAGATGTGGTAGTATCGCAAAGATTATATCCATTTTTTATGAATTTATTTCTATTTGCCAAGGCAAAAGATCTCGCACAAATAGCCTGAGCCTTTAAGGCTTCTATTGGAGATGACGGGCTCATTTCTCTAGGAACTACGCCCTTTAAATAGTCTTCTAGCATGACCCTGTTAATAGTATCAAGCTTTCCATTATTAATTCTAAAAGAGATTCCACCTCTGTACTCTGTCTTAGCAAGTCTTATGAAGCTTGAAGATCCTATTAGTTCACGTCCATCGCTTGAAAAATCTTCACAAATAATCTTTCCCAAAGGGTTCTCTAGATTAATTTTGCCATCAGTTAGCTTTGCCTTTATAGTATTTGTATTTAGGCTTGATATCACATTTCCATCTTCATCATAAATTTTTAAAATAGACTTAGATGAAATTCTAACTTCTTCGCCTTCAGCTAAAGATTTTTGAATCTTAATATTTAAATAATCTTCTTCTGCCCTCGCTGTATTTGGCAAAATTATCAAAATTAAAAGAATTATATATAGAATTTTTTTCATTGACCACTACCCTCTTCTTTAAAATCTATTCCTAAATAATCATAGGCTTTTTTAGTTGCGATTCTGCCTCTAGGTGTTCTATTTAAAAATCCAATCTGCATAAGATAAGGCTCATACACATCTTCTATGGTGACCCTATCTTCTCCAACAGATGCAGCAATAGCATCAATTCCTGTTGGTCTTCCAGAAAAATTTATCATCATAGTTTCCAAAATTCTTCTGTCTAAATAATCCAAACCATAAGAATCTATTTCTAAAAGATCCAAAGCATCCTCCGAAACTCTAGCATCAATTATACCAGAGGCTCTCACCTCTGCATAGTCTCTGACTCTTTTTAGAAGTCTGTTCGCAATCCTTGGAGTCCCCCTCGATCTAGAAGCTATTTTTCTAGCTCCATCTTTAGATATTTTTATTTTCAGGATTTCTCCCGATCTTAAAATTATTTTTTCAAGAGAATCGATGTCATAAAGATCTAAATTTAGCAAAACACCAAATCTATCTCTCAAGGGAGAAGATAACATTCCAGACTTTGTTGTAGCTCCTATTAAAGTAAACCTATTTAAGTCAAGCCTTATGCTCCTAGCGCTCGGTCCCTTGCCTACAATTATATCCAAGGAATAGTCTTCCATTGCAGGATATAAAATTTCCTCTACTGACCTGTTTATCCTGTGAATTTCATCTATAAACAAGACATCGTCCTTTTGTAAATTAGTAAGTATACTTGCCAAATCTCCAGCTCTTTCTATTGCAGGTCCAGATGTGATCTTTATATTTACCCCCATCTCATTAGCTATTATACCTGCTAAAGTAGTCTTTCCCAAACCTGGCGGCCCATTTAATAAGCAGTGATCCAAAGGCTCTTTTCTGTTTTTAGCAGCTTCAATAAAGATTTGCAGTTTTTCCTTGGCCTTATCTTGGCCTATATATTCATTTAGCCATTTTGGTCTCAAGCCAACTTCTATTTGATCATCTTCTTCAGAAAAAGATGGTTCAACTAATCTAGTTTCCATATATTCACCTACTTAAATTACCAAGTGCCATCCTTATCTTGCTTTCCAAGTCCAAGCTTTTATCTATACTAGAAGCAACTCTTTCCGCTTCATAGGAGGTATAGCCCAATGAAACCAAGGCATCTATTAGTTCACCATCTTCGTAAACAGAACATTTGGCATTCAAAGGTTCAACTCCAGTCAAATCTACATTTCCAAGCTTGTCCTTTAGTTCTAAAATAATCCTTTCTGCCGTCTTTTTACCTACACCTGGTGCCTTGGAAAGAGTCTTTGAATCTCTTCCCGCAATAGCAGATCTTATCTCTGTCAAGTCAAAGAAAGACAAAAGACCCATGGCTACCTTTGGACCAACTCCAGATACACTATTTAACATATTAAATACTTGTCTCTCCTCCTTGGATATAAATCCATAAAGGCAAGCTTCATCATCCCTTATTTTTAGTCTTGTATATATCTTATATTCTCTTCCGATTTCAACAGCCCTTCTGGAGCTTAAAGTAGATGTTAAAGAATAGCCTATTCCACAAGCAGAAATTACAATCTCCTCATCTGTTACTTCTTCTACAAGACCTCTTATAAAGTCAAACATACATCACCTCATCAAAAAATCTTGCTTAAAACTAATTGAAGCAGCGTGTGTGATTGCAACAGCAAGTCCATCAGCCGCATCATCAGGCTTGGGTATCTTTTCTAAATTTAATAAAATCCTTACCATTTCTTGGATCTGCTTCTTTTCTGCCCTTCCATAACCAACTATAGCCTGTTTTATTTGCAGGGGTGTGTACTCGTAAATATCTAAATTTAAATTTATACAAGCCAAGACTTCGACTCCCCTAGCTTGAGCTACAGTAATGGCAGTCTTTATATTTTTATTGAAAAATAATTCTTCAAAAGCAACATCATCTGGATCATAAAAATTTATAATAGATGTCATTTCATCATAAATTTTTTCCAATCTATTTGGAATGGAAATGCCTGCTTTTGTTTCAATGACTCCAAAATCAACCGGCTTGTATGAATTTCCAACTACATCTATGATACCATAACCAACAAGAGCAAGTCCTGGGTCAATACCTAAAATTCTCATCTTATCTCCTAATAAAAAAACCTCCAAGAAAACTTGAAGGTTACTTATACCTTTTGATTACTTTATCGTTAGCTCCGTCCCAGTAGGCATTTTCATAGACCTTCATAGCATCTGCGAACATGAATCGGGTTATTTTTTTGCTTAAAAATTGAATCTCCTTTTTTCTAAGCCTCGAATCTTGTTCCACAAACTTAGATTTCCCATCTTTAAATTCAAATACCAACTGCCTGTCAATGTGTGAATTTATATCTTTTATTTTGAGTCTTAAGGTCTTGATGTAAAAATTCACTATACTTCTTTTTATAAAAAGTAAAAGTTCCTTGGACTTTCTAAGATCATTAAAAATAGATTTTTTAAATTCTAAAATTTTTAAATCCTTTAATTCATAGTTAAAGAGCTTTCTCCTTTTGTATAACTCCTCTAGTCCTAAATGCTTAAAAGCTAAAATCTCAAGCTGATTGACTACATCCTTGTCATTAAATCCGTTTATGTACCCTTCTAAGTACATTACTAATTCCAATCGGTTTATGTCATCTCTTATCAAATTAGAGATGTTATAGGCAATTAACTCTATGCCTTCTTTATTTCTCAAAATAGATATTATGTCTTTTTTGAGATGAACCAAAGAAATGTAGGAAGGATAAATATTTTCGATTGCTTCTTCGATATTACATATATTTAAAAGAATTTGAGCACTTGTTACATCTGCCCTAAGCAAAAAATTATCAGATAGAAATCTTCTAACACTCATTAAATCATAGCTATCCTTATTAAATTTGTTTTTTTCTTTTAAAAACAAGTTCATTTTATCCCCCTGAATAATAAGATTATACTATAAAGCCTTAATTTTTTGTCTGAAATTTTACATTTTTTTTACTTGACTTTTTTTAAAACTCATGAGATGTACTTTTATAGCCTTGCAAGATGTTTTTTTATTTTTTAAAAACAAAAATCTAATACTTGTTTTAATAATCATTTTTGCGTGAAAATAATTATATTTTTCCTAATAACAATTCATATTAAATTTTAATAAAAAAATCCTCCCATAAAATTATAGAGAGGATCTTTTTAAATTTTATAAATCAGATATGGAATTCTTTTCCATTTAACCTTTCCCATATCTCATCTATAAGGCTATCTTTTTTCCTGTGATAATCATGACCATTTGTAGATTCAATAATATCCCCATAAGACCACGATTTTTCCAGATTGTCATAGAACATTTTTAGTTCTTTTTTGTGAAGCCTTACAAAATCCAAATCACACTTGCGATCTAACATTCTATTAGTTATAGCCACAACTTCTTCTCTTCTTATATAGCTTTCAGGTCTAAAACTTCCATCCGGATAACCCTTTACCCAGCCTTTATTGTAGGCAGAAGCAATATAAGAGTAGGCCCAATGCGAAGTATTTAAATCCTTGAAATCTACTCTGCCACCATAAAGTTTATCAAAGCGGCTTGCTATAGTTGCAAATTCAGCTCTGGTAATAGGCGCATTTGGATTAAATAACCCATTGGGGTAGCCTTCAACTAATTTTAAATCAGTCATTATAGTTATGGCACTTCCATACCATGAACCTTTTTTTACATCCGAGTATATAGATTTAAATTCTCTTGACTTAATATATCTTTTTAGTAATAAGCGACCAAACATTGCAGTTACTTCTGCTCTAGTCATAGATTTTCGGGGTCTAAATGAGCCATCTGGATATCCATACATATAAGCTGCGTGGTCTTTTTTATTTAAAAGTCCTTCAGCCGGTAAGATAAACATGCCCCCTCCTATGCTTTCGTTTTCAATATCTTTCATTGTAACTTGATAGAGATCAGAGTCGCTTAAAGTAAATGTGAAGCTTACATCACTTTGCTTGTATCCATTCGGAGCTTTAATTTCTGTAATTCTATATTGCCCGTTTAAAAGTCCGGGTATACTTACAAGTCCTTGAGAATTAGAAACTATCTTGTCATTTATTAGAGTATATTTTCCGTCTTTTTCTAGTTTTTCAACTTTAAATACGGCGCCCTCAATCCCTCCGCCTGTAAATTTATCTATCTTTTTAAATACAACTTCGTGGCGGGTGTAGGAGTTTTTAACTATATAAATTTTTTCTTTTTTAGGCTTTTCTTCGGAGCTAGCTTCCAAATTTTCCTTAATTTTTTCAACAGAATTTTCTTCTATATACTTAGGAAACTTTACCCCATCTTTTTAAACAACAACTTCGAAACTCAAATTTTCATAGCCCGGGACTCTTGTTTCTACAATTTTATAAGTCCCTGGTTCAAATCCTTCGAATTTTACATCTCCATTTTCGTCAGATTTCGAAATAGCTTCTTTGAAATCTTGACGTGCAGGGTTTCCTCTAAGACACTTATAGACATCTTTTTCAAAATCATTTCCAGCCTTTCTATAAGCCTTAAACGTCACATCTGTCATGACTTTAGCTTGTCCATTTTCATCTAATGCTTCGTCATATTTTCTAAATGAAAATCCCTTTCTTATCTTGTAGTTGATAAATTGTTTGTCCTTATTTAACTTGTCTTGAGCTGTGAAGAGCTTTATGTCTTGAGCCATGTCTCTAGAATTTGTGAGATCTGGAACCTTGATAATATCTGTGTTGACTTCATGTTCTTTAAAGTCATTAATCTTATCTTTTTTTGGCTCCGCTTCCACAATTTGATACTGTTTGTTGTCCAAGTTTTCAAATTTTACAAGACCATTTTCATCAGATGTAGAAATTTTTACTTTATCGTTGCCTGATTTTAGGATAAAGGTAGCTCCAGTCATAGGCTTTGGAGCACCATTATAGACTTCCATATACTTTGTAAATGAAATGCTATGTTTGATTTTTGAGTTGGTCACTATTTTTTCATCAATTTGTTCAATTAATTGATTATCAGCATTCGGAATATCTTGGATTATTTTGTGCTTGTAAGACCAGTTATAATAATTTTCATCTTTATCCTCTTCCACTACAAAATCAGAAATGACGGTAGTGTCTTTAGGTAGTCCATAGCCAATCGGTGCTTTAGTTTCTACAATCTTGTAAATTCCCCCAGGCACATCATAAAAAGTAACTATACCATCATGACCTGATTTTGCCGTTTTGAATACAGAAAATTCATCTCTTGAACCTTTCTTCATGAGTTCAAACTCTGCACCTTGAAGTGGAATTATTTGTCCATTTTCATCTTTTACAGCATCTGCTTTTTTAAATGAAATATTATGAAGCGTTAATTTTTGATTTATAACATCTCCATAGTCGTACTCTGCCGCCATATTTTCCGTAAGCTCAATCTCAAAAGATGCCTTTTTCTTATATCTTCCTTGTGCAAAATCAGTTTCTAAGACTTTGTATTTTCCATTTTGAAGCTTGTCAAATTTTACAATTCCATTTTTATCCGATTCACAATTAGCAATTTCTTCATTTTCCCTTTTAATCGTAAATTTGGCACCTTTTAGGGGATTTCCTCCTTGATCAACTTTTCTAAAAATCAAAGTGTGCTCTTTTATAGGTTTGATTTTGTTGTAAATATCAATATAAATTTGGACAACAAATTTCCACTTGTCATATTCTGTTACTTCAACAATATTTTTTGAAGTTCCTGCTTCTTCTATTGTTTTAACTTCTGGACTTGTATCATTATTTACTCTTGTGACTTCCACTTGCCCTTTGCCAAAACAAGCTGGTTCAAAGATTATAGAATCTCCTTTATCCGATACTTTAAACACAATCTTATCTTTTAGAGCTTGGTAGCTAGAATCATCTTTTACATTTTCTTTTAGTGTGTAATTCCCATTAAAAGGTATACCATCAAAAATGAGACTGCCATTTGAACTTACGGTTATGTTATCTTCGTTGTAGTATTTTTCCGTTTCAGTACCGTCTTTATTCTTGGCCTTGTATTTTCCACTTAAAGTAAATGAAATTTCACTATAATCCTTGTCCTTGGTTTTTCCCGATTTTGACTTTATTATATCGGGTAAGATTTTGTTGATATTTAATGTAAATCTTCCTATTTTTACTTCCATTGCACCAGATTTTACTGGTGTTTTCGCTGTATCAGTTTGCATATAGGACGCAGTTTTTGATTCAAATATGGCACTTGCTTTATTTGTTACTTCTTTTTCGCTTGCTCCTGCTATTTCCCCATTTTTTAAGATTACATCGTATTCCAAACTAAATTTATCAGGGAATTCATTTATGCCATTTTTTGTAACTTTAAATACGACCTCTTTATTCCCAGAAGAAATTTTTTTTACTTTTAATGCATCTTGATTTCCATCAAACTTTAAAGATATATTTTTATAAGTCGCACATGTATGGCAACTTTCAAAAGTATCTTTAATTATCAAATTATCTGATTTTTTCAAGAAATCTTTATTTTCTAAGTCAAATGTCAAGGTGTAGTGTCTGATAGACGATTCTTTAAAGTTATTAATTTCTTCAGGCGTTGCTCCATCCTTCCATTTATCTACACTTTTTTTAAAGAACTCTCCATACTTAACATCTGTATAAGCCGAAGCTTTTTCCTCGATTGTTTGGGAAGAGTCATTTTTTCCTTTTAAGATAGCCGTTGCCGTATTTTCTATCTTTTTACCTAATGAATAATCAGAGCCAGCATAAATCTTTGACAAGTCCATTTCTACATTATAGATAATTGTAAATTTCTTTCCCGAAAGATCTGTTTTGCTTTTAATAGTAAATTCCTTGCCCTCCATAGTAAGAGTTATATCAGTTGGGTCTTCTTTATAGCTATCTGGATCGGTGAGGCTTATTTTTTGTTTCAATGGACCTCTGAGTTCATGGCTTTTTATTTTTACGAAATCATCATAATACATAAATTCATCTTTGATTTTAATCTCTTTTACGTTTTTTAACTCATAGTTTGTAAAATCAAAGCTCAATCTGTAAGTTTTCTTTCCTGAAGTCTCAGGTTCACCCTTTTGAGTAATGTCTTCCTTAGTTAAAAAGTCATTCTTATCGATGTTTGATTGGGCTTCTACTTTCAAGTCTTTGTCATATTTCACCGTTGCAGTATTTACTATTGTTGCTTTGATAGTACTTGTGCCTGATTTTATAAATTTATACGATGCGTCCATATTATAGGTAAATAGATAGACAAATTGATTTGCTTCTTTATTTTCTGTATATGATTTTTCTGTCACGCCTGTTTTAAATTTAATTATCTTATTTTCATTTGAAGACTTAAAAGGTACGCTCTCACCTTGGAATTTGGCATCTCCGCTTATGTGTTTTTTAATAAAGTCATCATATATTCTATTTTCATAGACTACTGCATTCTCATCCGCTTTTTGCGGAGATTTTTGTTTTAAAGCTTTTATATTTTCTTCGAAGTCAGAAAGAGGAAATTTTACAAGTCTAAGGCCAGTATATTTGTCTAATTTTCCGCCATTCATATATGCTCTATCTTCGATTTCTATCTCTTCGCAGTAAGAGCCTTTCAGATTTGCCAAGACTCCATTTTTAATCAAGGTCATATCATCATCTATATATGAGTGCTTGTAAATTGGATAGAGATTTTTTTGCTCATTTTTTCCAGTTTCTTCTCCAATCTCATCATCGCCCGTTCTACCTTCTAGATGAAATCTTGGATATCCATTGTCTCCATCATCTTTTCTCGGTTCATAAATGTAAAGATCTGAAATATTTCTTAGCATTATCGACTTAAACTTATTGACTTCTGGTTTGGTTTCGGATTCTGTTTCATAAGTTAAAATCAAGGCATCCGTCTTTGTATTATTATCATGTAGTGTCTTGTAGTATCCTCTATCCGTTTTTGTTGATTCTTTTGCTTTTATTAATGTAAAGTATGGATTTTCAGCTTTTTCAGGATTTACTAAGGTTGTAAACGGAAACTTTAAAGAGTGTTCTATTTCTTCATTTGTAAATATTGACAAATCCGGGAAGTTCCTGGCCTTACCTTCAATTTGATTTGTCTTCTTAAAATATTCTCCCTTTGATAATATTTTTGTATCCTTTGGCGCTTTTTTGTAATTATAATCTGGAAAGAAATATTTTATGATTTCAATATTTGTAGCTTTCTTTCTCTTGTTTTCATTTTCATAAGTAAACTTTTTATGTTTACTTATGATTTCTTCAATCTTATTCTTCAGGATGTCCGAGTGGTCACCAAACTTTACTGAAAATTGATTTTCTCCATCATTTTTTGTGAGAGTATAATAAGGCTTTGCTTCTTGCGGATCTGTTCCCACACTATTTCCAGCACGTCCATTTAAAAGATTATTTATAGCTTGAGCATTGAGCCTTATGTCCGTTTCAGGGTCAATAAAATAATACTTCAAGCTATCTTTTCTTAAAAATCCATGTTTGATAGTATCTTCTATTTCTACCACAGCTTTGTTTTTGTGATCTCTATTAAATACTATTGCCCAAGTGGTTATTCTTTTTCCTTCTTCAGTCCTTTGTGCTATTTGAACCTTTTCTGAAGGTTTGTCTACTATTTGGACGAAGGAAATGCCTGTTGATTTATGATCAGATACGGGCAAACCTTGGTACTCAAAACTTATTCCAAGATTAGACCTTGCCCAGTCGTTGATATAGGGCTTGTAATTATTTGGAAGCTTTGTAACTCTTGTAGACCATGCTATTTCATAGTGAAATTTTCCCGTTGCTTGTCCATCTTCTCCCTTTTCTTCTATTTTTCGAATAGAAGAATCTGGATTGTTTGCTTCATAAGTAAATTCTAGGTCTGGATTCAAATTATAACCCGTCCAAGGAACTTTTTTCTCAACACCCGGTCCTAAAAGTTCAAATTTATTATCAGATGCTACATTTGCCGGGAAAGTTACCTCTCTTTTGGAAACTTTTATCTTGAACCCATCAGGCAAAGTATTATCATTATTTGGGCGAATCTCCACTTTTTCATATAGAAAATTTTCCCCAGTAGCTGCAGATGGTGCTACTATCGCTTTGTGTTGCAAACTAATCTTTTCTTCTCCAAAAGAGATTTCTCCAGATGGATATTGGTTCACATCATTGCTATACTTGTACTCAATCTTCCAATTTGCGATTAATGATTTGTAATCATTTTTAAAAGTCATCCATTTTTTTACAGGAATTTCCAACTTATATGTTTTAGTTTTACCATCATCTGTAGACTTTCCATCAACATTAAGCTTCTTCCCGTCAACCAATTTATAAATTAATGATCCAGTATTATCAGGTTTAAAATCATCTCCCTTAAGTTCTAAGGGCTCTCCTTTAATTGCTCCACTTGTTTTTCTCGAAATCGAAAAAGAAGTTATCGCTATTTTGTCCGGTAATTCTGGCGCTCCAATTTGAGCATCTTTTTTTAAAGTTACTGTTGCGATAAGTTTATCTGCTTCATTTGTAAATGTCGATGTCATTTTAGCAGCATATGTCTTAGGCTGTGGAGTTCGTGCATCTAATACTATAGGCACTTTTGATGTTTGAGCTTCATTTTTAAAAGTTGCATTAAACGATGCGTATGTTTCTCCGTCACTTAATGTGAAAATATATTTCGATCCATCATTAGTAGACGTTACATTATTAGGCAGCCCACTAAGGGTTATATTGCCCTTTTGGTAGCCTTCTTTTTCGTCTATTGTAATAGTTGCCGACTTATTATCTTGACTTACGATTGGTCCTTTTATTGTAAATCCATAAAAATTAATTCTGGCTTCATTAGGAGAATTAGGAAGTAGGATATATGGCGCAGTAGCATTTTCCTTTGTTTCAAGTTTTAAGTTTAAGGGTGAAGTGGTATATGTGACTACATCAGTTTTATCAAAAATATAATTTACCTTGATAGAACCTGTATTGTCCTTTATTACCTCTATTTTGCCTACAATTTCACCTTGGTCAACATCAACTATATTCTTAGTCATATAAGGACTTTGCTCTGTATAGTTTACAGTTTTTATTATGTCCGAATTTACGATTGTCAGGCTATAAATTTTTTCTTTAGTATTTGAGGTCTTTAAATTCATTACAGGAAAGACTATGTCGTAAGTATCCCCTCTATTAGGACTATTTACATCACCTTTCATGACAGTCTTACTGGAGTTTTCTACCCAAGCTCTAAAAGTTTCACCCGCATTTCGATCTTGATAAGTAAGAGTCATTGGTTGAAAATAATTCGAAATAATCTCCCCAGACTCCTTATTGAACCCTTGTCTATGTACTTCTAAAATACTGTCAGAAAATAAATCTCTACCAATTGGTGCTGAATTTTCAAGCCCTTGTTCGTTCATTCTTATTTCTTCTTGGCTTTTTAGTTTTTCTTGTGTTTTTATGTCAGATCCAAGGGCATAGGCCGCATCCCCAAAGCTAAGCAAAATCATAAGTATTGCTAAAAAAAATGACATTATCCTTTTCATACTTCCTCCTCATGTTCCTGTATTTAAAAATTATAGTTCGAAAATCTATATATAAATACCACCCTAAACCATACGTCTGTATTAAGGTGGTTTATAAGAATATTTTTTGATGGCGTCTTATTTTGAAACACCATATTACTCGTATGGATACATACTATTATAAAAACACTTTAATGTAAAGAGAATATGTTGAAAAATTCACAAATTCTAGTATTTATTAAATTTTTTTCCATTTATATAAATACATTTTAAGGTTTGACTAATAAACTTTGCAAAATAAGTTATAAAAAATAGGTATATCTTCCTCTACGACTCACTATAACCTCTTTAAAGAAAAAACTCCTTGGTGAAAATTTATTTCACAAGGAGTTTTTATATGGAGGCTATAAATATATTAGCCTTTTTAACTTATACAATTTTATTTGCCTTGCAAGGGCCTAGAATTTCACTTAATACTATTACTTCTGCTAAATCAATATCTCTAGTGGACTCGATTAAATTTTTGTCTTGACAGTCCGTATTTTCTTTTTCTTCACAAATAAGTTCTTCTTTTTTCAAGCTGACAAAATCAGAATTTTCATGAAAATCTTCTTTTTTTGAAAATTGGTCGCAATCATATAACTTCTTTGATTTATTTTTGTTATGGGACTTACCGCTAGAATTTTTAAACTTTGTCTTATCCTCATTTTCTAAAGATTCTATAAATTCCCTCAAATTGCCATTTAGTGAATTTTTCTTATTTTTAGATGATTTTGAGTCTGTCTTTTTTACAAAGCTTTTCGCCAAGTTCCAGATTACAGCAAAAATAATTACATATGCTAGATTCATTTTTTGTCATCCCTGCTTTTAGATATGGCCTTTCTCATATCTGTGTCAGAATTCAAATTTTGATACTTGGCATAGTCGATGACACCAAGATTTCCTTTTCTTAAAGCTTCTGCCATTGCTAATGGTACTTCTGATTCAGCTTCTACAACTTTGGCTCTCATAGCCTCTACTTCCGCTTTCATCTCTTGTTCTCTTGCTAAAGCCATGGCTCTTCTTTCTGAAGCTTTTGCTTCAGCTATTCTCTTGTCAGCTTCTGCTTGGTCTGTTTGAAGTCTTGCACCTATATTTCTTGCGACATCGACATCTGCTATGTCTATTGAAAGTATTTCAAATGCAGTACCTGAGTCCAATCCTTTTTCCAAGACAACTTTAGAAATTGAATCTGGGTTTTCCAAAACATTTTTATAAGAATGGGAAGATCCAACTGTTGTGACAATTCCTTCCCCTACTCTAGCGATTATAGTCTCTTCTCCAGCTCCTCCTACCAATCTATCAATATTTGCTCTTACAGTCACCTTTGCTTTTACAACAACTTCTATTCCGTCTTGAGCTACTGCTGATATATTTGGCGTTTCTATAACTTTCGGATTTACTGAAACTTGTACAGCTTCCAAGACATTTCTGCCCGCCAAATCAATAGCTGCTCCTCTTTCAAAAATAAGAGGAATATTGGCCCTTTCTGCTGCGATTAAGGCATCAACAAGTGTATTTACATTGCCCCCTGCCAAATAATGAGCTTCTAAATTTTCAATCTTTAAATCCAAACCAGCTTTAGTAGCCTTTATCATCGGATTTACTATCCTTCTAGGACTAACTCTCCTTAGCTTCATTCCTATTAGTGTAGAAATTTTTATCTTTACTCCTGAAAAGAATGCAGTAATCCAAAGCCCTATTGGCACCATGGTAAATAATATAATTAAAAATACAAGCACTGCAAAAACTATAATTCCACTTGTAAAATATGCAAAATAATCAAACATTTTAATTTTTCACCTCGTCGACAAATATTTTATAACCCTCAATCCTACTTACTTTTACCAAAATATCCTTTTCGATAAAATTACCTTCAGAATAAACCTGTATTTTATCGTTTTTAAACCTGCAATACCCACTCGGTTTCAATACAGTCAAAGACACTCCCTTATCCCCAACATTTACATGCCTATTTTCAACACCTACATATCCTTCTTTAGATTGTAAAGGATTATAAAGTGTAAGACTTCTAAGAAGCTTGGATTTATTGCCTCTTTTTATAAATATATAGGCAGTGCATATTGACAATGTTAAGGATAGACCCAATGATAAAATTCCTAAATATACATTAGCTGATGTAAATATTATACCAAAACAAAGACACAAGATGCCACTTATTCCAGCTATTCCAAATCCAGGTATAAGAGCTTCTAGTATAATAAGTATTAGGCCTAAGATAAAAATAAATTGACCTTTTATGTAAAAAGGATAGTAATAAACACTTCTGGTAAAATAAAGTCCTAAAAAAATAATACTAAGCACAGCCCCAAAACCAAATCCTGGCGTGAAAATTTCGACTACAAAAAACAAGGCAGCCATACATAAAAACACAATTGGGATATACGAATTTTCTATGATATTTTCTAAAACATTATCGCTATTTGCATATACTGATGAGATAAGTGCGAAAAATGTAAAAGTACTAATAGTTATATATTTAAATTTTTTCATATCCACTCCATATAAAAAAGCCGAAAGAATTTAATCTCTCGGCTCATTAAAGTAATTCAAAGCAATTCTATTAACTTCTTTGCCATCAGCCCTGCCTTTTACAAGAGGCATAACAACCTTCATAACTTTGCCCATCTCCTTTGAAGATGCAATGTTTTCTTTTTTTATTGCATCAACAATGATTTGTCTAAGTTCGTCACTAGTAAGCTGTTTAGGCAAATATCTCAAAAGCACATCAATCTCATCATTTGTTTGCTTCACTAGATCTTCTCTACCAGCTTTTTCAAATTCTAAAATTGACGATTTTTTTTCTTTTAATTGTTTTGATATGATATCTAAAATCTGCTCTTCACTTAGTTCTATCCGCTCATCAACTTCTTTTCTCTTTATGTCAGCTCTTATCATAGTAATCGCATCTTTGAGAAGCTTGTCTTTGTTGCGCATGGCAGTTTTTAGATCTTCCATTAACTTGTCTTTTAAAAGCATATAAAACCCTTCTTAATATCTTGAATGTTTTTTCTTGCGCGCTTCTTCTGATTTTTTCTTTCTTTTTACAGATGGTTTTTCATAATGTTCTCTTTTTCTAACTTCTTTTAGAACACCTGAATTTGCGCATTGTCTTTTAAAACGTTTTAATGCATTGTCTAGGGATTCGTTCTCCCCTACCCTGATCTCGGACATGAATTTCCCTCCCCTCGTGTGAAAGAGTAAGCCTTATAGGCTAATTCTTAATAATTATATATTATGTTTAAGAGTATTTCAAGCATTAACGAAATCCCTTAGACAAATAGTATTTCAAAATTTCTCCGAGTAATTCATCTCTTTCGAGCTCCTGCATTTTATTTCTAGCCATCTTGTGGCTAGTTATATAAGTCGGATCTCCAGAGAGTATATATCCTATTATCTGATCAAGGGGATCATAACCCTTTTCTTCAAGGGCTTGGTAAGTTTGCTCAAGTATATTTCTTATTAATTGATGATCTATTGCAGATTTTTCAAAAACTTGAGTTTCTGTGTTTTTTCCTTCCATTTTGTCCTCCTTATTGAAAACTCTTTATAATTTTCTCAACAGACTTCAAAGCATCATCAATTTTGTTTGCATCCTTTCCGCCAGCAGTAGCCATGTCAGGTCTTCCACCTCCGCCGCCGCCAGCTATTTTTGCAACCTCTTTGATTATTTCACCGGCTTTTAAAGATTTTGAAATAAGGGGCTTGGAAAGGGCGCATAAAAAGTTTATCTTGTCCTCATTTTTAGTTGCAAATACTACAATAACCCTGTCCAACTTATTTCTAATTTCATCTGCCATAAGCCTTAAACTGTCAAGATCAACACCGTCGAGTCTCTTTACTATGAGTTTTATATCACCTAAGTCTTCAGCTGATTTTATCAAAGTATCAACACTTGAAATCGCCTTATCTTTTTCAATGTCTTGAATTTTTTTGTTAAGCGACTTTACTTCATCAATATAATTTTCAATCTTTTGAATGTAGAAATCTTTGCCTACTTTTAGTAAGCCTAGGGCTTTTGATCTCTGTTTCAAAATATCATTCAATTCTTCGTAAACAGCAGGTCCTGTGATTGACTCAATTCTTCTCACTCCAGAAGAAATTCCTGATTCAGACAAAATTTTAAACATTGAAATTTGGGAAGTGTTTTTTACATGAGTACCTCCACAAAGCTCGATTGAATAGTCTCCCATTTTTAAAACTCTAACTTCATCTCCATACTTTTCTTCGAAAAGACCAATTGCTCCAAGTTTTTGTGCTTCTTGCAAGTCTGTTATTATAGTTTCTACTGGTAGAGATTCAAATATTTTTTCATTTACTCTTTTTTCTATTTTTTCTAAATCATCTTTTGAAATTGCCTCAAAATGTGTGAAGTCAAATCTCATGCCCTTATCCCAAACTTCAGAGCCTGCTTGGTTTACATGATCACCAAGGACCTCTTTTAAAGCCTTATGGAGTAGGTGAGTAACGGAGTGATTTCTTCTTATGTTATTTCTTCTTTCTACATCAATTTTTAATTCGAATTCATCTTTTACCCTCACTTCGCCTTCTTCCACTTCTACATAGTGAAGGTGAATACCAGATGAAGTTTTTTTAGTGTCTACAACTTTTAGCTTAGTGTTTTCAGATACAATCATCCCTGTATCTCCAACTTGCCCACCTGATTGACCATAAAAACAAGTCTTATCAAAGGTTAATATACCTCTGTCTCCAGATTTTAGGCTATCTACCTTGCCTTCTGCATTTGATATTGAAGTAACCATGCCCTTGCAAGAATCTTCAGTGTATCCAGTGAAAACATTCGAAAGTCCTTCGTAAATTTCTTCCTTATTCTTACTAGCCCATCCTATATTTGAGTCGTTTCTTGCAGCTCTTGCCCTTTGTCTTTGAAGCTTCATATGTTCTTCAAATCCAATTTGGTCAAGGTCTATTCCCTTTTCTTTTAATATTTCTTTTGTCAAATCAACTGGAAATCCATAAGTATCATAAAGTTTGAATGCAGACTCTCCATCAAGTGTATGTTTATTTTTAAGCTTTAATTCCTCTACATAAGAATCTAGAATACTCATGCCTTGATCTAAGGTTTCCAGAAATTTATTTTCTTCGACATTTATTACATCTTTTATAGCTTCTCTATTTTCTTTTAATTCTTTGTAATTTCCAGAAAATTCATCAATAATAACATCTGCAAGCTCCGTTAAGAAAGAACCCTTTATTCCAAGCAAGATACCGTGTCTAGCCGCTCTTCTTATAAGTCTTCTAAGAACATATCCTCTGCCTTCATTGCTCGGTCTAACCGTATCAGAAATTAAAAATGTCATAGCTCTTGCATGGTCTGTTATTACTCTTACTGAAATGTCCTTAATCTTATCTTGTCCATATTTATATTTTGAAAGTTCTTCAATCTTTGCAATTATTTTCTTTAGAGAATCTACCTCGAATATATTGTCTGTTCCTTGAAGAACTGTTGCCAATCTTTCAAGGCCCATTCCAGTATCTATATTAGGATGGGCTAAAGGATGATAAACTCCAGCTTCATCTTTGTCAAATTGGGTGAAGACTAGATTCCAAATTTCAATAAATCTGTCGCATTCACAGCCAGGTTTACAGTTTGGATCACCACAGCCGTATTCTTCTCCTCTGTCAAAATATATCTCTGAACAAGGACCAGACGGGCCAACTTCTAATTCCCAAAAATTATCCTCTTTGCCCATTCTGATGATACGTTCGATGGGAAGACCTATCTCTTTATTCCAGATTTTTTCAGCTTCGTCATCGTCTAAGTAAACAGTTGCCCAAAGTCTATTTGGATCCATCTCTAAGTTTTTAGTTAGAAATTCCCATGCCCATGTTATAGCTTCTCTTTTGAAATAGTCCCCAAAAGAAAAATTTCCCAACATTTCAAAAAAAGTCGCATGTCTATCTGTTATCCCCACATTTTCAATATCCCCTGTACGTATACACTTTTGACAAGTAGATACTCTTTTTTTAGGTGGTGTCAATTCGCCTGTGAAATATTTCTTCATAGGAGCCATGCCTGCACCTATTAGTAATAAAGACTTGTCATTTTTCGGAATTAATGAAAAGCTTGGTAAAATCAAAAATCCTTTTGATTCAAAAAAGTTTAAAAATTCCCTACGGATTTCTTGCAATCCTAAATTTTTCATCCTACACCTCATTTAAAAATTAAGACCTCCCGAAGGAGGCCACCTCATCTATAAAAAATTATAGTTTATCAATATAAGCTTGTCAATTTAGAGGATTGCGATTTTCCTCAAGTTTCTTCTTAAAAAAGTTAAATAATATTATTATTACGCTGACAGCTGGAACACTGAGAATCAAACCTGCCACACCAAAAATTCCACCACCAATTAAAATCGAAAGTAAAATTACAATAGGATGAAGACCTGTGGAAG
Source organism: Peptoniphilus sp. GNH (assembly GCA_021307325.1). Taxonomy (NCBI): domain Bacteria; kingdom Bacillati; phylum Bacillota; class Tissierellia; order Tissierellales; family Peptoniphilaceae; genus Peptoniphilus; species Peptoniphilus sp. GNH. Next base: position 453,996 of record CP089931.1, read on the forward strand.
AACCTATTAGCTTAGCTGCCAAAATATTATTTTCAGCCCATTGAATCAAAACAAAGAAAACACCAACTATCAAAGCCTTTATAGGTGAATCCATTGCTGCAAATAAAATAGCCGGCACAAATGCAATAAAAGGTCCAATATAAGGTATGATATCAGCGATAATTGTTATAATGCCTATTACAATAGCGAAATTTACTCCGCATATTAGTAATACAATTCCTGTTGCAACTCCAACAAAAACCGCCATCAAAAGCCTTCCCTTTACAAAGTCCATAAGCGCATCATTTATACTAGATCCTAAAAAGCTTGCATCTTTCCTGTATTTTGGTGGTATTACTTGCTTCATTTTGGATACTATTAAATCCTTATCCAAGACAAAATAAAAAGTCAATACTAGAGCAAGACAAAACTTTATAAATCCATTGGCTATACTGGAAAATTTTTGAGGCAAAGTTTCTATATAGGCTACAATATTTTTCGAAAATTTAATCAAAAATTGTTCAAAAGACTGCATCACTTCGCCCACTGGGTCATATTCAGATGCTGCGGATTTTCCAATTCCTTTAGATATGCTCTCTCTTACATTGTTTAAAAAAGAATCCAACTTATCTGACCACCCAGAAACCATGGACGGCAGATTTGCAAACAACTTAGAAAATTCTTCCAAAGTCTTTGGGACAACTATAAAGGCCAGTAAAGAAATTATAAATATTGAACCGACATAGACAATTACCAATCCAAAAATCCTTTTTACGCCTTTTTTTTCTAAAAAATTTACAAGCGGATTTATAACATAAGCCAGAATTGCCGCCAAAACGACAGCCCAAAGAGCGTCACCTAAAATTGGAAATCTTTTGAAAATAATAACAACTATATATAACGACACCAAGCATACTACGAATTTAATTCCCAATTTTAAATCTACATGAATTCTTCTATCTCTATCTATGTGCCTATTTCCTATATTTATGAGGTAATAAATAATAAGAAACAATAGAACTGTAAAAAGGATAGAGGTAGCAAGGGCAAAGAAACTGCTAGTTTTCACAGTATCAATTATCAATTGTCCATCTCTCATACTACTTCCTCATTTCTTAATTTCTTTACTATTGAGCTGAGTTTTTCAATAAAGATATCAAGCTCTTTTTGTGTGTTAAATTGGCTTATAGAAACACGAATAGATGAATTGGCCTCTTCATCACTCAAGCCTATTGCCTTTAGAGCTTTTGATGGACTTAGAGATCCTGAAGCACAGGCGCTCCCAGCGGATATGCAAATATCCTCCATTGATAAAAGAGTCAATACTTGTTGCTTATCTACTCCTTTTATACTTATGTTGGAAATACTAGGAATGCGTGGTGCATCTTCGCAATTAATCTTTATCCCAGTCAATTTTTCTTTTAAAGATTTTTCTAAATACTTATGCAAATTATAAACTTTTTTAATGACTTCTTGCAAATTTTTATTTTTTTGTTCAAGTGCGACACTAAGAGCGCAGATTAAAGCCACATTCTCAGTGCCAGCCCTAAGTTCCAACTCTTGTGGTCCGCCATTAATCAGGGGAAGAATTGACTCTCTGTCTTTTACTAAAAGAAGGCCTATTCCTTTTGGTCCATGTAGCTTATGTCCAGATATCGAATAAAAATCCAGATTTGACTTTTTAAAATCTGATTTCACCCATGGCTCAGCTTGGACACCGTCTGAGTGGAGTAAAATATTATTATTTCTAGAAAGAATAGACAAGTCCTCCAAATTTTGGATAGTCCCTAGTTCATTGTTGACACTCATAAGAGATATTAAAAAAGTATCTTCTCTGATTTCTTTTTCAATATCTTTTATTTCTATAATGCCATGCTCGTTTGGATTTACTAAACTTACTTCAAATCCTTGGCTTTCCAAAAATTTCAAGGAATTTAAAACTGCCGGATGTTCAAAAGACGAAGATATTATGTGTCCTCTTTTTTTCTTAAAAGCTACACCCTTAAGAGCCCAATTATCTGACTCACTACCTCCAGATGTAAATATAATTTGCTCTGGATTAGCATTTAGTAGTTCGGCTATTTTAAATCTAGATAATTCAATAAGTTCTTTTGCCTTTTGCCCAAGCTTATGAGCAGATGAAGGATTTCCATAAATATCCTTGTATATTCTCATCATTTCGTCTAAGACTTCGCCGCTTATCTGTGTGGTTGCACTATTATCTAAATAAATCATAGGCAATCACATATCAGCAAGAGTCATAGAGTCAAAAACCGCCTCTAATTTAACTTGAATCTTATCCAAAATATCCTTTGTGGCGCAGTCCCCCATTTTGTTGCAATCAGATTCTTTGTTGCAACAAGACAATTCTATTTCTCCTTCTAGAGCATTTAGAATGTCTCCGATTTTTATTTCCTTGGGGTCTTTAGTTAAAAGGTATCCACCTCCTGCTCCTCTTACTCCTTCAACCAATCCTTTTTTTCTCAAAAGCATAAAAAGTTGTTCGAGATATAACTCTGATAAATTCTCCTTTTCTGCTATGGCTTTAAGCGAGGTAGGTCCTTTGCCATAATTTTCCCCAAGCCTATACATGGCCATGAGTCCATACCTACCCTTTGTTGAAAGTTTCATAATTCCCCCTAATCTTTTTTGCTGTTTTCCAATATGCTTTTTAGGGTATACCACGGGAGCACAGCGCATTTAACTCTAGCAGGCAAATTTTTTACACTTTCAAAAACTAAGGCATCCCCTAGTAATTCTTCCTGTTCCTCACTAAGTTCTTCTCCCTTTATCATTCCTATAAATAAGTCGCATAGCTTAATAGCCTTGTCTCTTGGAAGTTTCTTAACAGTATCAATCATTACAGATGTGGAAGCTTGAGATATTGCACATCCTACACCAGAGTATGCAAGATCTTGAATTTTATCATTTTCCAAATCCATTTGTAGTGTTATCTCATCTCCACAAGATGGATTATGCCCCAATTCTTCATGAGTAAAATGTTCCAAAGTCTTTCTATTTTTAGAATTTCTTGATTCTTCTAAAATAAATTGCGTATATATGTCATTTATAGACATCCCATCACCTTCCCCACTCTTATTAAAGCTTCCACGAGTCTATCTACTTCTTCTCTTGTGTTATATACACAAAATGATGCTCGACAAGACGAATTAATGCCCAAAAACCTATGAAGAGGTTGGGCACAATGATGCCCAGATCTTATAGCCACCTTGTAGCTATCCAAGATTGACGCAACATCATGAGGATGTACCCCGTCAAAATTAAAAGTTACTAATGATGTTCTATTCTTTTTTGGACTTGAATAAATTTTCAAAAATCCCAAATCGCTTATTTTTTCAAAGGCATAATCAGTAATCGATTTTTCATATTCTTCTATCTTTTCGATTCCGATAGAATTTATAAAATCAATTGCCGCAGAAAGTGATTTTACTCCGCCTACATTTTGCGTTCCTGCTTCAAACCTCTGTGGAGACTCTAAGAAACTAGCCTTATCTTCATATACATATTCAATCATATCTCCGCCATAATTAAATGGAGGTATAGAATTTAAAATATTTTCTTTGCAATACAAGACGCCAATTCCCAAATATGAATACATCTTATGACCCGAAAATACAAAGGCATCACAGTCCAAATCTTTTATATCTACCTTGTGATGCGGCACATACTGTGCTCCATCAACTATTATAAAAGCTTTGGGGGCATGCTTTCTTACATAAGATATTATCTTTTTTAAATTTGGGATAGTCCCTGCAACATTTGATGCGGCAGTTATTGTAAATATTTTACATTTTTCAGTCACTTTGTTTTCAATTTCAGAATCTTCAATCTGCTTGTCTTCATTGATGTAAAGATAGGATAATTTTGCCCCAGTCTTTTCAGCAACAAATTGCCAAGTGACAAGATTTGAATGATGCTCCATTATACTAAGCACAATCTCATCATCTTTTTTGAGATTTGAAAGTCCATAAGTATATGCCAAGAGATTCAGTGACTCCGTTGCATTTCTAGTAAAAACAATCTCTGATGCCTTATCGGCTCCTATAAAGTTCTTTATTTTTTCTCTAGTTGATTCATAGATGTCAGTTGCCACATTCGCAAAATAATGTGCTCCTCTATGAGGATTTCCATTTTCTATTCTATAAAATTTATTAACCTCTTCTATTACAGATTTAGGCTTTTGAGTGGTTGCTCCGTTATCGAAATATACATAGTCACTGCCTGGATAATCACTATTTAAAAATGGAAACTCTTTTCTTATTTCTAGTATTTCATTTTTACTAAGCATCATAACCTGCTCTCTATATAATTAATTATTTCATCTCTAAGCTCTTGTGTAGGCATTTCTTCTATCGTTGCCGAAAATTTAGATTCTATGACAAGAGTCGTTGCTTCTTTTATGTCATAACCTCTGCTCATTATATAAAATAGTAAATCCTTGTCCATTTTTCCGGCACTTGCTGCATGATTGCCCTCAACATCATCTTCACCTGCCAATAGTATTGGTAGAGATAGGGCCTTCACATCGTCAGATAACAAAAGAGTATACTCTTCTTCATTGCCTATACTCATGCTAGAACCCTTTTTAAAATCTAGATTTGATTTTAGGCTCTTATAAGCTTTATCCACCAAGGCACCATTTACTCTGATATCTGATTTAGTCTTTACTCCATGGTGTTGAGCCTCATATATAAAATCAAGTTTGGAGTTTCCACTACCAAAGTAGATTGAATCTAAGTCTGAAGATGCCTTTTCACCTTTTAAAAAGTTTTTATAATTTAAAACCAAATTTCCTGCTGTCAATTCAACTTGGTTGATTTTGACAGTGGCATTTTCTTTTTCGCAAACTGCGATGGTTTCAAAAGAGTTTTGCATATCATTGTCAAACCTGAGTAATCTCAAGTTTACTTTAGAGTTTTTCTTAGCCAAGACTCTTATTACGGTATTTCTGTCACATCTTTTTTTAGAATTTCCTCTTATTAGTACTGTGACTTCAAGTTTGCTGCCTTCTTCTGCAACTAAATCATACCATTGATTTATTATATCTTGATCTTCATTATATTCTATAATTCCGAAATCTCTATCTTCACATTCACCGCTTTTTAGTATTCTATAATCGTGATTATTTTGAATATTAAAATCCAAAATTTCTTTAGAAACACCATAATCAAGAGCGGTGAACTCTTCCATTTTTTCTATATTCGCCCTTTTTCCATTAACTTTCGGAAAATCAACATCAATTCGATTGACTCCTAGCCAGGAAAAAGTTTTAAAAGAAATATTATTCCCTTGCATTTTCCACCTAACCTATACTTCCAACTAATTCCAAATTTATTAAATTGTTCATCTCTACCGCATATTCGAGAGGAAGCTCTTTTGCAATCGGCTCTGCAAATCCCCTAACTACAAGCGATCTAGCTTCTTCTTCATCAATTCCTCTGGACATCAAATAAAATATTACATCATCCGAGATTCTTCCTATCTTAGCTTCGTGTCCCAAATCCACATTTGGATTTTTTATATTTATTGCAGGAATTGTGTCAGATCTTGACAAATTATCCAGCATCAAGGACTCACATGATGTTGTAGATTTACAATTCTTGGCATCTGGAGCTACCTCTGTTAGTCCTCTGTAAACAGAAATTCCCCCGCCTTTCGAAATCGACTTTGAATTTATAGTCGATGTCGTATTGGATGCTGCATGCACTACTTGAGCGCCAGTATCTATGTTTTGACCAGCACCAGCAAATGAGATGCCTGTATATTCACTTTGGGCTCCTTCTCCAACTAAGATTGAAGCAGGATAAAGCATGGATACTTTTGAACCAAATGAGCCTGAAATCCATTCAATCCTGCCATTTTTTTCTACTATGGCCCTCTTGGTGTTTAAGTTATACATATTCCTTGACCAATTTTCAATAGTAGAATATCTAAGCGTAGCATTTTCGCCTATAAAAAGTTCAACGGCACCAGCGTGAAGATTAATCATGTTGTATTTAGGCGCCGAACAACCTTCAATAAAGTGACAATAAGCGTCATCTTCAATTATTATTAAAGTGTGCTCAAATTGACCTGCTCCAGGAGCATTCAAACGAAAGTATGATTGCAAAGGTATGTCAACTCTGACGCCCTTTGGAACATACACAAATGAGCCGCCAGACCAAACCGCATAATGAAGTGCGGCGTATCTGTGAAGAGTTGGTTTTATGCACTTTGAAAAATATTTCTTATATATATCTTCATACTCTCTAAGACCAGTTTCAAAATCTGTATATACTACTCCTTGGTCTATTAAATGTTGTTGAATATTGTGGTAGACAACTTCAGAGTCGTATTGGGCTCCTACACCTGATAACATAGATTCTTTTTCAGCTTCAGGTATTCCCAAGGCATCAAATGTGTCTCTTATTTCTTTTGGTACCTTCTTCCAATCATCTGAAAGGTTGGCTTTTGGCCTTATATAAGTAGTTATTTGATCCATGTCTACTTCTGATAAGTCCGGACCCCATTCGGGATTTTTTGAATTGTTAAATATCTTTAGAGCTTCAAGTCTTTTTTCTAACATCCATGTTGGTTCATTTTTTTCTTTGGAAATTTGTCTTACAATTTCTTCTGTGAGACCTTTTTCAGTCTTGGTAGTGTAAGTAAATTCATTTTTTATATCATAGACGCCTCTATCCATTTCTTCGATTTGAGTTTTTTCTCTTAGATTCATGTCAGTTCACTCCCTTACGAAGCCAAGCAAATCCCTCATCTTCAATTCTATTAGCAATAGATTCATCGCCATTTATAACAATCTGTCCATTAATTATTACATGCACATGGTCTGGTTTAAGAGCTCTAATCAACTCTCTATGGTGAGTTATTATGATTACAGATTTGTTCTCATCCAAATATTCTTTTATTCCCTCTGAAACTATTCTGGTAGCATCGACATCTAAGCCTGAATCAGTTTCATCCAAAATCGCCAACTTAGGATTCAACATAAGCATTTGAAGAATCTCATTTTTTTTCTTTTCTCCACCTGAAAATCCGACATTCAAATACCTTTGGGCATAGGAATGATCCATCTTCAAAAAGTCCATTTTCTTATTCAATTCTTTTCTAAATTTTAAAATTCCAACATTTTCATCATCTATTGAATTTTTAGCTGTCCTTATAAAATTTTCAACAGAAATTCCAGCGACTTGATAAGGATTTTGGAAAGACATAAATAATCCTTTTTTAGCTCTCTTGTCAGTTGACATTTCAGTTATATCTTCTCCATCAAGTAAAATTCTTCCCCCTGAAACTTTATATGCTGGATTATTCATTATTACATTAGCTAATGTCGACTTTCCCGAACCATTTGGTCCCATAAGTATATGAACTTCGCCATAGTTGATTTTTAAATTAATCTTTTTTAAAATCTCTTTGCCGGGTATGCCAGCAGAAAGATCTTCAATTTTTAATAATTCTCTTGCCATTTTTTCCTCCTAATATATTCATACTAATATTATATACTAAAATAAAATAATTCCTAGGAATTATCTAGGAATTATTTTATTTTTATATTTATTTTTTTATTGATAAGATTCTAATTTTATAATTCGTATCATCATCTATGAGATTAGTAGGTATAAATCTCTTATTGTATTTAAAATTGATCTCCTCTTGTCTTCTCCTACTAATCAAAAATCCTTCTAGATCTATGTGTGAGCCCGGCTCAATTTGTCCATCATCAAGATATATACCAAGTATCTTAGCCCCATAAGAACGTATTGCAGATCGATTTATCACAACAGCATTAAGGATAAGTCCCTCTTGTAAGACCAATGGCGCCCTGACATCTATAATATAAGCCCTTATAGGATCGAGTAATATTTTACCATCTTTGTTTTCTAGAATAAGATTTATACCTTCTGATCTTAATTCACACGGCTTATCTATTATTAAACTTTGGTAGTAAAAAGACTTGAAATTTTCAATTTTATTATAATAATTTTGGTAGTCTATTTCTTCAAGTGTCTTATCAAGGTTTTTTTCATCGAAAAGTCCCCTATCAAGCTTACCCTTCAAACTCATTTCTGACTTTATATTTTTATAATATACTTCAGCTGTAATTGTAAATTCACCTTTTTTAACGTCGTAGGTCAATTTTGCATTATACTTTGCCATAAGAGGCGTAGTAAAATCTTTATTCAATCTCCTAGTCTCAGTTCTTAGATTCTTCGATTCATCTATAATTAGTTTTTTAACTTCATTATCTGATATTATTTCGTTTAGATAGCTTTCTGCTAGATAATCCGCCTGAATTTGATATTGTAAATTTTTCTTTGCTATGCCATTTACATATCCTACATCAGCTAGAAAATATACGACTACAACTAAAAGCAGAAACACAAATAGGCTTGCTATAAATGTAAATCCCTTAATTTTCATAAGCCCACCTCAACGCCAGATCTCTGTATAGCTTATGTTTTTCATTCTCTATTTCTAAATGAAGGATTCCCCTTTCCTTGTCAATTAGAGAATTTGATATAGATTTACTTGATTGCAAAATCAAATTCTTTCCGACCATATAAGAGAATGAATTTATTGTCAAATTTATAAGCCCTGGCTCATCTTCAAATGCAAGTCTGTATAAGTTTTCTCCTTCAATCTTGTATGTAATGTAACTTGTTCTTGTAGGCGAATTTTTTATAAAATAAAATCCTATTCCACCATTCATGGGAATGATTCCATCTGCTGAAGATATGTCCTCCTCCATATAGTCTAGAGCAAATTCAAGTCCTCCATAATTTGCCTCTTTATTCGAAAATTCAAGAGTTTTATATGTTTGAAATATTATGGAAGCTAGTACAATGCAAATTATAGATGAAATACCAAGACTAATGACTAGCTCCAATAAGGAAAAGCCCTTTTTTCGCTCGAGCAAATAACTCAATTTCCTTTTTACTTTTAGGGTCAAGTGCTTTGATTCTGATTTCATCAAGTCCGCCAACTTCCTTTTTATCTACTTCTAGTTCAAAATTATTTTTATTATGAACCGCTTCTTTTTCATAGTAACTTGCAGCTATTTCTCTTTCCATGGCCGATTTTGCAAAATTTAATAATTCCTCATAATTTCTTCTTTCTCTTGAGGACTTGTTTATGGCTATTAGCGACGGAAAAACCACAGCTATTAATAAACTCACTAACATAAGCGCTAGTACAGCATCTAATATAGAAAAGGCTTTTTTCAAATTATCACCTTATTTCAACCCTTCCCGAGACAGGAAGCACAACAATTTTATATGATTTTCTTCTGCCTTTGAAAAATAGACTACAAGCTCCCTCATAAGATGGAATTCCTCTTCTTGTAAATTTGATGATATATCTATTTGAATTTACGTCATCATATCTCAAATGAACAAACTTTTTTTCAAACTTGTAGCCCGATTCCAGCTCAATTTTTATATTATCCTCAGAAAAACACACCTTACTAGGACTTGAGTTTGTCCTTGCCATATCTCTTGCCGAAATTATATAATTTCTAATCTTCTTAACTTCCATTTTCTCATCAAGCCCAGCTATTGATGAAATAGAATTCATTGATATAGAAAGAATAATCATTATAATGGCTACAACGACCACTAGTTCTAAAAGACTATAGGCTCTTTTAGTCAAAAGAATCACTTCCCACAATTATTCTCCCTTTTTCATAAACTTGATTTGAAAGTCTATAATCCAAAGAAATATCAGATTTATTTTCAAGAGATTTCATATCTAAATAAAACCATTTCCCTGCTTCTAGATCCAAGAGGTTTGTTTTTTCTTCTTTGCTTTTATTGTCTATGTATCTAAGGCTAAGACTTCCTCTTGCTTTGTCGTCCACCTTTACCCTCATTTTTGACATTTTAGTCATTTCATCATCCAGTTTGAAACTTATTACTTTTCCGGTACTAGAATCAGTAGTCTCGTAATCAAATATAAGCATTGAATCACTTTCATTTTTTTCATAATCAACTCCATAAAAAGGTACATCAACAAATTTTACCGGTGATTTATTAAGTTCTTTTTGATCTAAAGCATTTTCAGAAGAATTTGTCTTTTCTTCTTTTGTCGTATCAAAAAACTCCACATCCCTTATCTTGTCTTTTTTACTTGTTCTGTCAAATGCATAAGTATCTATATTCTTGACATTTTCAGACTCTTTAAACTTTTCTCCTGCAAGCAATTCTTTTGGAGCAGATTCTAAATTATTGTCCTCTTCTTCGATTTTTTCTTCTGGATTTTTTTCTTCAAATCTATCTAATTTTACATCTGAAATTTTATTTTCAATTATTTGGGTTTCTATCTTAATCATTTCCAATTTTTGAATTTTTTTTGCAAAAAATACTTTATATATAAGAACCTGTAATATTATAAGCATCAAAATTACTAATAGAACTTTTTCTCTAGAAGTGAGCGTTTTGTAATTCATTTTCCACTTCCTTTTTGAAAAATTCAGCCATTTTTTGATGGGCCCATGTGTTTGGATGCAAACCATCTAAAAAGACATTTTTGCCTTCATTTTCAAGTTGTTTGAAAAGTCTATTAAAATCAATTAGGAATATTTTATTTTCATTTTCTAAGTAATAGTCTCTAAACGCCCCCAGCTTGTACCTTATATATTCGGATACACTATCATTCGCCGCAAAAAAATCTATTTTATCTTCACTTGCACATGGAGATATCCCTAAGATAGGCCTAGAGTTCTTTTTATTTATGAGTTTAATTATTTCATCAGTACCATTTATTAAAAACTCGCTGCTCGCTCCTGATATTATGTCATTTATCCCAACCATAAAAAAACTATAATCTAGAAGCTCACTTTTTTCTATAATTTTGTATGTATCAGATATTCGTCCACCATTTTCACCATAATTGTAATTATCCTTACCAAGCAAGTAGACCCAATTTTTATCTCTTAAAACGCCAAAACCCCTAACTAATGAATCTCCAAAAAATTTTATTTTCATAATTTATCCTCATATAAAAAAAGAGCCTAGCTCTTATTTTATAAGACCTAGACGCCTTAATACAACTTTGTATCCATCAGCTCCGTAATTAAGACTCCTATTGATTCTTGAGATAGTTGCTGTACTTGCTCCAGTTATTTCTTCTATTTCATGATATGTCCTTCTTTGAATTAAAAGCTTAACAACTTGAAGTCTTTGTGCGATTGCTTGTAATTCTTTAATTGTACAAATATCTTCAAAAAATCTATAGCACTCTTCTGAATCTTGTAAAAGAAGTATCGCTTCAAACAATCCATCTATCTGTTCCGATTTTATTCTTGATTCGTATGACATATGTCCTCCTTATCTGTAATTACAATATAATATTAGCAAGTTTATATGCTAAAGTCAACATTAAAAGAAAAACTCTCTAACCCTTGTAGAGAGTCCTTCTTTTATTTAAATTAATATGCAATAAATGCTGATGCTTTACATCCACAAATTGGGCATTGTGCTTCTTCTTCGAAAGTTATATATCCACAAACAGGACACATATAAATATTTTCAACTGCTATATCTTTGCCAGAATCAACAGCTTTTTTTGCTTCTTCATATCTTATTGCATGAACTTTTTCTGCTTCAATTGCAAATCTCATAGCCTTTACAGCTTCTTTTTCTTCTTGCATTTGAGCAACTGCGATGTAGGCTGGGTACATTTGGGTGTATTCAAAAACTTCTCCGCCGATTGCTCCAGCAAGATTTTCTGAAGTTGTTCCTATACCAAATCCTGCACCCGATGTAACTGTAAAATCGCCGTGAACATCTTTAAGAGCCTTAAAATGTAAAGTTGCATGAACTCTTTCTGCATGCGATGTTGCATCAAAAAGTCTTTTTACATTTGGGAAGCCTTCTTTTTTTGCTGCATCTCCCCAAATAAGATATCTCATATGAGCTTGTGATTCCCCACCAAAAGCTGAACGTAAATTTTCTTGTGTCATTGCATTCATTCTATTACCTCCAAAATAATAATTCTTAATGTACCTAATTTCCCCAAATTTCGGTACACTCTATGTTTACCCCTTTTATTAAATGTTAAGCATATACGCTTTCCATCTTTTGTGCTTGATCAAAAGTTGTAAGCTCATCTATGATTTCATCTAAGTCCCCGTCATTTATGTCATTTATCTTATAAAGTGTTAAGTTGATTCTGTGATCGGTTACTCTACCTTGAGGATAATTATAAGTTCTTATCCTCTCCGATCTGTCACCTGTTCCTATTTGGGTTCTCTTCTCTTTTGTTAGTTTATCATTTTGTTCCGTAATTTTTAAATCATACAAGCGAGACTTCAAAATTTTCATGGCCTTTTCTTTGTTTTTCAACTGAGACTTCTCATCTTGGCACGACACAACCATTCCAGATGGTATGTGAGTTATTCTTACAGCTGAGTCAGTCGTGTTTACAGACTGTCCACCATTTCCCGATGATCTGAATACATCTACTCTTATATCTTGTGGATTTATTTGTATCTCAACATCATCTACTTCTGGCAAAACAGCTACCGTCGCTGTGGATGTATGAATCCTTCCCGAGCTTTCTGTCTCTGGCACTCTCTGAACTCTATGAACTCCTGATTCATACTTTAATCTAGAGTAGGCACCTCTACCTTCTATCATAAATATTACTTCCTTATATCCGCCAATACCAATCTCATTTGTATTCATCAAATCAACTTTCCATCCATGTCTTTCAGCATATCTTGAATATTGTCTAAACAAAACTCCCGCAAAAAGAGCCGCTTCATCCCCGCCGGCTCCAGCACGAATTTCAACAATTACATTTTTTTTGTCATTTGGGTCTTTGGGCACTATTAGAATTTTAAGTTCTTCTTCTAAGGTCTTAATTTTTTCTTCATTTTCCTTAATATCTTCTCTCACAAGCTCTCTCATATCCTCTTCGAGCTTATCGTTGAGCATTTCTTTTGAGTCTTCAAGATTGCTCTTGCATTCTTTATAGGCCCTATATTTTGAAACTATAGGCTCTAGTTCCCCATGCTCTATGGCTAGTTTTTGAAATTCTGCTGAGTTTGATATTATTTCCGGATCTATTAAGAGCTTCTCAAGCTCTAAATATCTGTCCTCAAATACTGATAGTTTATCGTACATATTAAATCCTCTTTCCACTTATTATTCTATCTTTTCCGCTATAATCTTGTAATACTTCTATGTTTTTAAAATCTTCTTTTAGCAAAAGATTCTCAACATCTCTAGCTTGATCAAAGCCAATTTCAAATACTAAATATCCAACATCTTTCAAATATTTTTTGGCATTTACAATAATTTTTCTGTAAAAATGTAAGCCATCACTTCCGCCATCTAGAGCTAGTCTTGGTTCAAAATCCTTAACCTCTATTTGCAGATTTTCAATGTCTTTGCTTTTTATATAGGGCGGATTAGAATAAATTAAATCAAATTTTCCTTTTATACCAGAAAACAAATCCGACTCAAAAAATTTACATTTACTAGAAAATTTTTTTTGATTGATTTTGCAAACCTCAAGAGCAGCTTTTGAAATATCACAAGCTCTTATATTTGCATCAGTTTCAAGTCCCAGGCTTATTGAAAAAGCACCAGAGCCCGCTCCCAATTCCAAAACATCTGTAAGATTTTCTTTTTTCACCTTATCTATTACATATTCAAGGGAAAGTTCTGTTTCCTTTCTTGGTACAAGCACCCTTGAATCCACATAAAATTCTCTGCCATAAAAATAAGCTTCATTCAAAATGTATTGTAAAGGCTCTCCAGTTTTTCTTCTATTTAAGAATTCAAAGAATATTTTTTCTTCAGATTGAGTCAATTCATAATCATAGTTAAGGAGAATAAAACTCAAGTCTTTTTTTAAGATGTCAGATAGTACTATCCTCGTTTCTCTTAAAACATCAGCACTAGCAGATTTTAGTAAAGTAGTTTTAGCTAGATATAGAGCACCTTTTATGTCCATAAGTCATTTTCTCCATCTCTTGGCAAGACTTCTTTTAAAGCTGCAAGAGCAACTTCTACCTGCTCTCTGTCCGGCTCACTTACAGTAAAATATTTCTGGATTAAAATACCTGGATAAGCCAAAGTTTTTGCAATAGCCAAATCCGATCTTCCGATTATCCTATTTACCTCATAGGAAATTCCCGCAATAAGAGGTAAGGCTATAATCCTAATTATTATTCTCATAAAAGGATTGGGCCATCCAAAAAAAGATAGGACTACTATCGAAATCAAAAGAACCATAAAAATAAAACTCGTACCACACCTTGGATGCATCCTAGGAAATTTCATGACATTATCCACGGTCAAATCTTCCCTAGATTCATAGCAGTGGATCGATTTATGCTCTGCCCCATGATACATGTAGACTCTTTTTATATCCGCAATTTTTTTTGTGTAGGACAAATATATTAAAAATATCAAAATCCTTATAAGGCCTTCGAATAAATTGAGTAATATTGTTGAGCTAATGTAGTTTTTGAACATTGACGCCAAAAAATTAGGTAATACAGTAAAAAATAATATTGCTATAACAAAAGAAACTATAAGGGCAAATGCATTTTCAATCTTTTCTGCCTTATCTTTAAATTTTTTGTCTAGAAAATTTTCCTTTTTTTTATCTGTATCATCATAAAATGAAGCTGAATATGTCAAAGCTTTGCTACCGATTATCATGGATTCAACTAATTTATAAGCTCCTCTAATTATAGGCAGAGTCAAAATTTTGTATTTTTTGTCAAGAGAGTTTGTTTCTTCAGTTTTTACTTCTATTTCTCCATCTGGTCTTCTCACCGCTATTGAAATCTTTGACGGGCCCCGCATCATTATACCTTCTATAAGAGCCTGCCCACCTATTGTAGTTTTGAAAGCGGAGTTTTTTTTATCTATATTTTCCATTTGATCTCCATTTTAAGTAAAAAATAAGGTTAGCTCTCGCTAACCCCGATTTTATCTTTGATACTTTTTGTTGAATTTCTCAATACGTCCGCCGTGATCAGTGAACTTTTGCTTGCCTGTAAAGAAAGGATGGCATTCTGAGCAAACCTCAACTTTCAAACTTTCTTTAACTGATCCTGTTTTAAATGTATTTCCACAAGCACAAGTAACTGTTGCTTCCTTGAATTCTGGTTGTATTTCCTTTTTCACAATTCCACCCCTCTTCTATATCCTAAATTAACTTCTAAAGTGTACCACAAATTATGAATATTTGCAATTAGAAAGTATCTATGTCAATTTTTTTCAAAAATTCTTTATTATCTTTTGATTCCATCAAATTGTATAGTAGCTTCTCTGTGACCTCTTGTGTCGAATTGCCAATCATTGATCTTCTAAGCGCATATGCAAAATCTATCTCATCCTTTTCCAGCAGCAAATCTTCTTTTCTTGTAC
This sequence comes from Peptoniphilus sp. GNH, assembly GCA_021307325.1. Classification (NCBI taxonomy): domain Bacteria; kingdom Bacillati; phylum Bacillota; class Tissierellia; order Tissierellales; family Peptoniphilaceae; genus Peptoniphilus; species Peptoniphilus sp. GNH. The sequence goes on from CP089931.1 coordinate 469,382, forward strand.
CAGATTTATATATGTCGATAGCAGGGAAAATTCTCTTTTCAGACAATTTTCTATCTAGATGAACTTCCATATTACCAGTACCCTTAAATTCCTCAAAAATAATATCGTCCATTCTTGAACCCGTTTCTATAAGAGCAGTTGCTATTATTGTAAGAGATCCTCCGCCCTCTATATTTCTGGCGGCTCCAAAAAATCTCTTAGGTTTGTGCAAACTCAATGGATCAAGACCCCCAGACAGTGTCTTTCCGCTTGGTGGAGTTATTAGATTATAGGCCCTTGCAAGTCTTGTCAAAGAATCCATAAGTAAAACGACATCTTCTCCCTTTTCTACAAGTCTTTTTGCCCTTTCAAGCGCCATCTCAGCTACTTTTGTGTGATTTAAAGGAGCTTGGTCAAATGTCGAATAAATCACCTCTGCGTCTACTGATCTTGCCATATCCGTAACTTCTTCTGGTCTTTCATCAATTAATAAAACCATCAAATGAATATCGTCATAATTTTTAGATATGGCTTGAGCCATCTTTTTTAAAAGGCTCGTCTTTCCACTTTTAGGTTGAGAAACAATTAGACCTCTTTGCCCTCTACCTATCGGGCAAACTAAATCTATTACCCTTGTTGCAAGTTCGTCATGTTGAGTTTCTAAAATTATTCTCTTGTTAGGATAAATTGGAGTCAAATTTTCAAAAGATGGTCTATGACCTACCCTATATGCCTCGAGTCCATTAACCTCATTTATATAGATAAGAGCATTGTAGTTGTCATTGTCGTTTTCTCTAGTTATACCTCTTACCATATCCCCAGTTTGGAGCCTGAACTTTCTTATTTGAGACGGCGCCACGTAGACATCATTTTCACTCGGCATATAATTTTTTACTCTCAAAAATCCAAACCCGTCCGGCAAAACTTCCAAAATTCCTATAACTTCTTCTTTATTTGCAGATTTTTCATCTTCATTTTCATCAAATTCTGGTTCAAGATTACTAATTTCAGGATTTGCAAATTCATCATCCTCTTTTAGCAGTTTTTCATACTCTTCATCATTTGGAATCTCTAATTCTTCCTCAAATACAGAATCTTCATCTCTTAATAAGTCAATAAGCTCACTCTTTTTGTACTTATATGACGATTTTATGCCTTTTTTGTCTGCTATTTTTCTAAGTTCAATTATAGTCTTTTCTCTCAAATCATCTTTTGCATCTGAATCATTGTTTTGTAGAGTTTGGTATATTAAAGCCGCCAAATCATTTTTCTTATATTTATATGGAGATTTTAATTTCAGTTCATTGGCCATATTCCTTAGTTCTTCCATATTCATAAGTTCAAGTTCTTTTTGCGAATACGATTTAATTGTTGGCTCAATTCCCTTGCTTATGAAATTGATGTAATCCTCTTTGCTGAAATTTTCACTCGGAAAAAGTCCCAGGCTAACAGCTATTTTTTTTAAATCATCTAGACTTTTATCAGCCAAAACATCAGAGTTGTTTTTCACAAATTTCACCTATTTCGCATAGCTAGGCTTAGTGTTTAGCTTATGAATTGAGTCTATAAATCTAATAGTTCCAGATGGTTTTCTAAGCACTAAAGTTTGTGTTTTGGCCGTGTCTTTACCATAAAATTTTATTCCTCTTAGAAGATCTCCTGTAGTAATTCCAGTAGCGGCAAAAACAACGTCATCTCCCTTTACCAAATCATCAATTGTATAAATTTTTTCCAAATCCGAATGAAAATCTTTACATCTTTGCATTTGAGCTTCATCTGTTGGATGAAGTCTTCCTTGAAAATCTCCACCTAAACATTTGAGGGCAGCTGCAGCTATAACACCTTCTGGTGCTCCTCCTCGACCTATTATGAGATCCACTCCAGTGTCTTCAAAGCAAGTTTCAATAGCAGTCAAAATGTCTCCATCAGATACTAATTTTATTTTTGCGCCGGCTTTTCTGATTTCGTCAATTATTGGCTGATGTCTTGGTCTATCAAGCATAGCTACTGTAATGTCTTCTATGTCCTTATCCAAAGCTTTGGCAACTCTTTTTAGATTTTCAGTTGGAGAATCTTCGAGATTTATTTGACCCTTTGCTTTTGGACCACATGCTATCTTGTCCATATAAATATCAGGCGCATTTAATAGACATCCCCTCGGTGCAACAGCTACTACAGAAATTGCATTAGCCATTCCATTTGCAATTGAAGTAGTTCCATCTAAGGGGTCCACAGCGATATCCACCTTGTCATATTCTTCATTCGAATTTTTGCCTATGTGTTCACCTATGTAGAGCATGGGAGCTTCGTCAATTTCGCCTTCCCCAATCACTACAACACCGTCTATTTCAACAGTATCAAACATTCTTCTCATTGCATCTACAGCAGCTCCATCAGCTCCATTTTTGTCGCCCTTGCCTAAAAATCTGCTTGATGAAATTGCAGCCGCTTCACAAACCCTAGCCAAATTAAGTGCTAAATTACGATCCATCATTTTACTCCTTCCCAATCTTTTAAAAATCTAGCTATTCCAGCATCTGTTAAAGGATGCTTGGTCATATCCTTTAATACTTTATATGGAACTGTCGCAATATCAGCTCCAATTCTTGCGCATTTTGTTACATGTTCCATATTTCTAATGCTTGCAGCGATTATTTCACATTCTTCATCTAATTCCGAAAAAACTTCTACAACATTTTTTAGAAAATGTTCAGAATCGACTCCTATATCATCCAATCTTCCAAGAAATGGGCTTACATATGAAGCTCCTGCTTTTGCAGCAAGAAGTGCTTGACCAACCGAAAAAATCAAAGTTACATTTGTCTTGATGCCATTTTTCTTTAATTCCTTTACTGCTATAAGTCCTTCCTCTGTCATTGGCACTTTTATAATAATGTTTTTATGAATCTTTGCAAGTTCTTTCGCTTCTTTTACCATGTCTTCCCATTTTGTAGAAATAACTTCTGCTGATATGGGTCCGTCTACAATTTCGCATATTTCTTTTACAACTTCTTTAAAGTCTCTTCCTTCCTTTGCTATTAAAGATGGATTAGTAGTTACGCCTTCTAAAATACCCCACTTAGCTATCTCACTTATTTCATCTATGTTCGCAGTATCTATAAAAATTTTCATTTCTTTTCCTCCTCTAAAATTACCACAGCTTGGGCTGCAATACCTTCTTCTCTTCCAACAAATCCAAGCTTTTCGGTAGTGGTTGCCTTTATAGAAATTTTTTCAACATCTGTATCTAAAATATTTGCAACTATACTCCTCATTGTGTCGATATAAGGTCTTAATTTAGGTCTTTGAGCCATGACTATACAATCCAAATTCCCGATTTTATAAGAATCTTTTTTCATAAGTTCAAAAACTCTTTCTAATAAAATCTTGCTATCAATATCTTTAAATTCATCACTTGTATCAGGAAAGATAAGACCTATATCCCCCTTGCAAAGAGCACCAAGTATTGCATCCATTATCGCATGGATCAAAACATCTGCATCAGAATGACCCAGCAAGCCCTTCTCAAAAGGAATTTCCAAACCACCTAAAACAAGTTTTCTTCCTTCTACAAGTTCATGAACATCAAAGCCACAACCTATTCTCATCACTTTCCTCCTGTGATTTCATAATCGCTTCAGCTATTGTCAAGTCTTCTGGTGTGGTTATTTTTATATTAAAATAATCACTATGAATAAGATAAATCCTTTTACCCGTTTTTTCAACTAGAGAGCAGTCATCTGTCCCATAATAATTCTCTTCATAAGCCTGTTTATAAGCTTTCAAAAGTACGTCCTTTAAAAAGACTTGCGGTGTTTGAACTGCCCATAACTTAGATCTATCTGGAGTATAATCTGCAAATTCTCCAGACATGGAAACTTTTATGGTATCTATAACTGGGTTTGCCAAAACACTTGCGCCACTTTTGTCTACACTCTCTATTGCTTTTTTTATGTTTTTTACGGAAACAAATGGTCTCACTCCATCATGACTTACAACTATATCAGTCTCACAAGGCATTTGTTTTAAAGCCTCATAAACTGAATCTTGTCTTTCCTTTCCCCCGTATACAAGCTTATAGGGCTTACGTATTTCATATGAATGTAGTATTTCTTCCATATATTGCATGTCAGATTTTTTTATAACTATTATTATATAGTCTATATATTCACACGTCTGAATCTTATCAATTGAATGAGCTAAGATAGTTCTATCACCAAGACTCAAAAACTGTTTACCTATTGAAGTCTTCATCCTCTTTCCCATTCCAGCAGCTGCTATTATAGCCGTTACATACCTTCCATTATACATTATATCTTTAGCTCCTTGAGGGCATAATTTATTAGATCCCTAGCTAGAGGAGCCGCTGCTTCTCCTCCGTGCTTATCCACTCCTTCTAAAAGCACACATACAGCGATCTTCGGTTCATTTGCTGGAGCAAATCCAACGAACCAAGCATTGTTAAGTCCTGTTGAGGTTTCGGCTGTACCCGTCTTTCCTGCAACTTGAATACCTCTAACTCGTGCATTTTTACCAGTTCCCTCTCTTACTACGCCTATCATGTATTCTTTTATTTGATTTGCTATATTTGCATCTATCGCTTGACTTAGAACTTCTGGGTTTTGTTCGTGGACTATGTTTCCATCACTTTTAACAACCTTTTGGACTAAATATGGTTTCATCATTTTACCCTCGTTCGCTATGGTAGATGCCACCATCGTCATCTCTAATGGTGTTACTAGGACATTTCCTTGACCTATTCCAGATGCCGCAAGAGTTGTAGCAGGAAGTTTTTTACTGTGATCAAAAGCAGATTTTTTAAGAGGTAAATCAAAGTTTGTATCCTGATTTATCCAAAATCTGTCGCTTACATTTCCAAAAGAATCTTGACCGATTTCAACAGTCTTTTGAACGAAATAAGTATTTACAGAGTTTACAAAAGCTGATTTCAAATTTATTTTTCCATATTTTAAATTCAAAGCATTTTTAAATTTACGCCCGTCAATTTCCTGTTCCCCAGTGTCGTCGTAATTTTGTGAAATGCCTGGATTTTCCAAAAGGGCTGCCGAAGTTATAATTTTGTATATTGATCCTGGAGAATAGAGTCCAGACGTTGCTCTATTTAATAAGGCTCCTTGATTTTGCTCTGTTATCACGCTTAAATCTCTATCTATATTTGACGAATTGTACTCTGGTAGACTCGCCATGGCTAAAACTTCACCCGTTTTTGGATCCATTGCTACTATCGCCCCTTTTTCATGGGTGTCGGATAAAATTGCATGAGCGTATTTCTGAAGACTTGTGTTGGTTGTTAGGATTAAATTTCCGCCTTCCTTTTCTTTCTTGCTAAAAATAGAATCTAACAAGTTGGGCAGCATTTCCTTTATGGGTACTTCTTCTTCACCAAGTAGATAGTCTCTGTAAGATTTTTCTAAAAGATAATCTCCATGTTTAACACTCGAATATCCAATTATATGAGAATAGGCAGTCGGTTCATTATAAATTCTTTTAAATTCGCTGCCTTGTGCTTCTGAATATGCCAAGATATTATTATCTCTATCAAGAATACTTCCTCTTTTTATATTAGATTTTACAATGGTTCTTCGTCTGTTCTCTGGTCTTTTTGCTATGGCGTCTGATTTGAATGTCACTATATAAGACAAGTAAACAACAAGAGAAAGTAAAAGAATTAATAATCCTATGAAAACCAATAATATTCTTGATCTGTCTTTTTGATTCAATTTATTCTCCTCTTTCTAATTTATTCTTTAAGTCCTCGCTAGTTACTTGCAAAATTCCAAGGGCTATGAAGCTTGACAGCATAGAAGATCCTCCATACGAAACAAATGGAAGAGTTATACCTGTCATAGGTATTAGTTTTATTACTCCACCTATATTTATAAAGCACTGAATTCCGAAAAGAATAGTTACTGTCAAAGCCAAAATTCTATAAAATAGATAATCTTGTTTTAGGGTTATCTTTATAGCTCTATAAACGAGTAGTATAAAAAGCATAATTATTCCTATGCCTGTGAATATGCCCATTTCTTCGCAAATCGCCGGAAATATGAAATCACTATATGAATAAGTGACCAAATTAGGATATCCCCTTCCAATTCCTACTCCAAAGAACTTCCCTTCAGCTATTGCTATAAGCGATTGTACTATCTGTCTTCCATCCCCATACGATTCTTTCCATGGATCTAACCAAATAGCCACACGAATTTTGACGTGAGAGAAAATCTTATAACCAACTAAAAGACCTAACATAATCAAAATTAGATTCAAAAATATAACTTTTCTATTGTTTTCATATACAAATTGAGTCCCTAAAAACATTGCAACAAAAATAGCAGCTCCACCAAGGTCTGTCTGCACTCCCAAGATGCCTATAATAAAATAGACAAGTCCCATTAAAATATAAGGGAGATTTTTGTTTTTTGATTTTTTCGCAAAATTTGCATAAAAAGATGCTAGAAAAAATATGAATAAAATTTTACAAAATTCAGATGGTTGGACGGACATCCCCTTGTACTTTATCCAGTTTATGGCTCCCTTGTCCCTTTGGCCCAAGGCAAAAACTAAAAGGAGCAAAAAAACAATCCCGGCATAGTACATAAAAGTATACTTATCCAATTTTTTTAAATATTTTACACAAAAATAAGATAAGTAAAAAAACATTATACCTACCAAGGCCCAGATTAGTTGTTTTATACCAAGGCTTAAGTTTATTCTCATTATGGTTATAATTCCAATAGACAAAAGCATTGATATTATTAAAAATATGTAATTGTCACCTGTTGATATTTTTCCAAGAATATAATTGGAAAAGTAGATTATTAAAATTAAACCGAGAAATAAAATTATTAGATACTTATCTATATGCATTTCATTTAAAAAGAAAAACATCAAGACACATAAAAGGTCAAAGATAAGCAACAAATTCATGGGCTTAATCGCTCCCCTTACATTTGAAAGCATACTATCGCCTCTTTTCAACAAATATAAATTGAATGAACCCAACTCCTATGGTGTCTCCATTTTTGAGTTCAATTATATCATGTATAGCCTGACCATTAAGATAAGTCCCATTAGCAGAGTCCAAATCTTCTATAAAATAGGCTCCCTTGTCTTCATGAATTATCAAATGCGTCGACGAAACAAACTTGTCCTTGATTACTATGGTATTTTTAGATGATCTACCAATTGTCACATCGCCTTTTAAAATATAGTAATCATCCATTTTGAAATTTAATGTATCCAGTCTATTCACAACTTTCAAATAAGCTGAATCTGAAGAAATACCTTTTTTATTCATCGACTTTATATCCATATATATTAATTTGATGATATTAAATATAAAAAGATATATTATGATTATAAAAAAATATTTTAAAATTTGTGATATTATATCAAACATTCGCCACCTCAATCCATGATATTTTACCACAAAACAATTATTAAATATAGCATATTAGATATGGTATACTACTTTTATGATAGTTGAAAAAATTATTTATTCAGATAAAACAAGTGAATACAGTCTGATTGTGGGGCTTTATGTTCTGACTTTGAAGGAAGAAAGTCTGACGGAGTTTAATATTTATAAGGGCAAGGAACTTTCAGAAGAAGATCTTGATGAAATTAAAGCTTATGACAATTTTATAAGAGCTTTAAATAAGGCCTATAAAATATTAGCTTATCCTAGAACTGCTAATCAGGTTAGAATGAAGCTTAAAGAGGATATGGTAGACGAATTTACGATTGAAGATGTCATTTATTATCTAAATAAAAATTCCTATTTGAATGATCTCGAGTATGGAAAATCTTATGCAAAAGATAGAGTCAATCTTTCAAAAGATGGTCCCCTTAAAATTTATTATAAGCTTTTGGAAAAGGGGCTTTCCAAAGAAGATGCAAGAAAATCTATCTACTCAATTGATAAGGAAATATATGAGCAAAATGTTATTGAAGTGGCTAAGAAAAAATTAAATCTTATAAAAAGTGGAGATGTTAAAAAAAAGCTCTGGTCCTACTTGCAGCAAAAAGGATATGATTCATCTCTTATAAAACTTGCCTTGGAGGAGGTTATATCTTGAAAAAATATTTTACCTATATTTTAAAATGCAATGACGGCAGCCTCTACACTGGCTATACAGTTAATCTAGAAAAACGATTAGCAAGTCATAATTCTGGCAAAGGAGCCAAGTACACAAGAGCTAGACGACCTGTTGAGTTGGTTTATTATGAGGAGTTTGACACAAAATCAGAGGCACTAAAAAGAGAGGCTGCTATAAAAAAGCTAAGCCCCTCTCAAAAAAAATCTCTCATAGGTTAATTTGTCAATATACCAAGAATCATCGCAAATAAAAGTGATACCAAACCTGAACTAATGCCTATTACCGCTACTACAAGCTGTGGTATGCTCTCTTGATCGAACAGAGCATTTATAACAGTAAAAAGTGTAAAAACTCCTATGAATATTAAAATTAGTCCAGGTAAGTATTTAGTGAATCTAAGCTTTCCTGAAATTATATTTATTGCAAATGTGATTATAAGAGCAGCAACTATTACATACACTCCTATCATCATGTAAGTTGTATGACCCTTAAACATTTCTAAAACTTTAGACATTTAGTCCTCCTTAAGCCTTATATCCCATAGACCGGCATACGATCCGACTGCCCATTCAGCCATTATTACATCGGAATCCAGTCCTATAAATTTTTCTACTAAAACTTCGCTATCTATTTTACCATAATTTATTTCATAAATCTTCAGATTGCCCTCTTGAATACAAATAAGATACCTATGGTTCGGCGATGTGAACGCATCTTTTACATAATTTAGTTCTTTTTTTATTGTATTAAAAGGAAGTGCGAGCGAATCAAGCTTTGCCATGTCCTTTGGCAAAATTGTCATTATATCAAAATCTTCGTAGAGACTACTATTAAAGTCATTTATTCTTCCTCTAAGTTTCCAATATCCCTCTCTTCTATAAATTCCAAGATTAGAAGTATCAATTTGATTTGATGGAGATTTTTGTATAATACCAGTGGCTGAGTCTTTATAAACATTGTCGCCATTTTCTATAAAATCTCTTAGCTTCAAGGACAAGGGGGATGATATATTTTCAATCATTTTAAGTCTTAAAATTTTAAAATTGCTTCTTACATTTGTCATCTCAAGACTTATATAATCTGGCGAAATATAGTCTATCCTCTTAAAATATTTTTGATCATTTACATAAGATGAAAATACAGGATTTCCCTTTAAAGGCTCAATTCTTATCTCATCATAAATGTCTTCATTGAATCGTCTTTCAACTTTTACTTTGAAAAACTCAGATCTCTTAGGCACAATTAAGTCTTTTAGTTCTCTAACTTCTATATTTTTGTCTTTTGAGAGGTTTATAAAGTATGAGCTATATTCATATCCCTCGATTGATGTATTGGATGGTCTTCTTATGCCAAGTAAAAGAGCATTGTCATCGCTAGTCTTTAAGTCCAAATCCATGTCATCAAAATCTTTGGTCTTTTTTATCAAATCTTTCATTTCTTCATCACTTATCTTGTCGTCAATTTTATTTATTTGAAGAAAGAATCCTCTAAAATAAAGCAAAGCTTCTTTATCGGTTATTCTCAAAATTTCATAAAAAATTTCATCATTTTTATATATATCAACAACGTCAATACGATCCTCGTTTATTCCCAGTTTTTCTTTCTCTATGTTATATTGCCTAAACAAAAAAGATCTGGTGTCAAGATTTCTTGACCTATATACAGGTCCATCTATATATTGATTTAATATTACAGCTTGGGTGTTTGTGAATCCGACTTCTTTTCCTATTAGCTCTTTGAATTGAAAATTATCTACAAAGCTGTCACCTGAAAAAATACATTTAGTGACAGCCCACTTGCCTCTTATGATAAACTTCTCTGAATTTGGCTGCTCAACGTTCACCTTGTCCATGTCAACTATAGAGCAAGATGCTAGCATAAAAGTTAAAAAGCAAATAAATAAAATCTTTATAAATTTTTTCATACTCATTCCTCAACTATAGGTATCATAATACTTACCGTAGTTCCCATATTTTTTTCCGAAAAAATTTCCAATTTCCCTCCATGAAGTTTTACTATCTCATCAGAAACAGAAAGACCTATGCCAGAATGTGATTTCGAATGCTTTCCCTTGTAAAATTTTTCTTTTACATGAGCTATTTCTTCTTTAGAAATACCCCTGCCATTATCTGATATTAAAATCCTAAAAAATTTGTCATCTGGGAAAGAACTAACCTTTACCCATCCACTTTCTTCCGTAAATTTTATAGCATTGTCCATTACATTTATCAAAACTTGCTTTATTCTATTTTCATCACCAAGCGTCAAGCATACATCATCATAGCTTTCATCAATCAAGACTATCTTGTTGTTATTTAATTTTGGCATGAGTTGCTTTATTACTTCTTTGCAGGTTGCCGCAATATTAAAAGTTGCCTTTTCTAGACTAATTCTTCCAGATATAAATCTTGAGAAATCCAAAAGATTCTCTACCATTTTGCCGAGTCTATCGCTCTCACTCTCAATTATTTCAAGACCATCTCTCAAATAATCTGCTTCTTCTGGTTTTAGGTCTTTCAAAACGACAGCCCAGCCTTTTATAGATGTAAGCGGTGTTCTGAGTTCGTGAGATATTGAAGATATAAAATCATTCTTTATCTGTTCTTTTTTTAATATCTCTTCAGCCATCAGATTCATTGTATTGGTAAGCTGGTCTATTTCCTGATAAGATTTTATTTTTATTCTGTCCTGGTATTGTCCGTTTGAAAACTTTTTGGCCGCCTTAGTAAGTTCATACAGAGGTTTTGTAAGTGACCTTGAAAAAACAACTATGAAACTCAAAGACACTATAAGCACTCCGACAGAAAGTCCTACAACAGAAATCATAACTCTCATAGTAGACATTTTTGCCGATCTTAGAGAGGATATAAATCTCAAATAACCTATGATTTCATTTTTATTATTTCTGATTTCTCTAGTTGAGTGGATAGATCCATCATTTCCGAATAAATTTTGATCTTTTATGATGTTAATTTGCCCCGGCTTAGATAAGATTTCATTATCTTGCAAGACAAGCCCTTGCGATGTGCCAAGGCTATCATAGACCACTTCATTTTTTGTATCAATTATTTGAATCTGCATATCCTTGCTAGACCAAAGGGCATCGGTATCCAAATACAAAAAATCATTTAAATTTCTATCGCTATAATATTTTTCGTATAAGTTTAGGGAATTTTCAATTCTTAAATCCAGGGTGTTTTGAATGTTTTTATAGTAATAGTTCCTAACACCCCATATCAAGGCAAAATCTATAATAGTAACCGTGAAAAATATAATCATAAAAAAATTCCAAATTAAACTTTTAGAAATTGTCTTTTTCACGAATTTTTACCATTCCACCTATAACCTAAGCCCCAAACTGTTTCGATGTATTCGGGTTTTGCAGCAGACTTTTCGATTTTTGATCTCAATCTTCTTATGTTGACATCCACGATTTTTGTATCGCCGACAAATTCATTGCCCCACACAAGATTTAAGATTTCGTCCCTACTAAGGGCCTTTCCGGAATTTTCCATAAAATTTTTAATTATTAAATATTCTGTTGGGGTGAGATCTATTTCCTTGTCATCTTTATAAAACTTTCTAGAATAAGCATCCAATTTGAATGGCGGATGAATAATAATTGCACCTGTAGTGCTTTCACTACCAAGTATTCTTCTTTCCAAGCTCCTTATTCTAAGTGTCAATTCAGTCGGATTAAATGGCTTGGACATATAATCATCTGTACCATATTGCAAACCCAAAATTTTGTCATAATCTTCTGATTTTGCAGTTAACATTATTATTCCAAGACTTGGGAATTTCTCTCTTAGTCTTTTGCAGACTTCAAATCCATCTATTCCTGGAAGCATAACATCTAAAACTACAATATCTGGGAATTCTTTATATGCGAGTTCAAGTCCTTCTTCTCCGCTTCCAGCTTGAAAAACTTCATAACCTTCTCTTTCTAAATTTAATTTTACAAATTTTCTTATAGGTTCTTCATCTTCAACCAATAATATTTTTGTCATATTATCACCATTACCTCAATTCTTTGTTTTACTATATCATATTTGAAAAATGTTAAAAAGCTACTTATGAAATAAAAAACTACCACCCGATAAAAGGTGGTAGCATTTCTATCTGCTTATATAGTTTGGAGATTCTCTTGTGATTGTTATATTGTGGGGGTGGTTTTCATGAAGTGTTGCTGGTGTTATTTGCATATACTCGGTGTTTTCTTTTAGGGCTTCTATATCCTTTGCTCCTACATAGCCCATACCACTTCTTAATCCACCAAGCAATTGATAGATTACATCTGAAACTTTGCCCTTATACGGAACTCTTCCTTCTACTCCTTCAGGTACATATTTTTTAGTGTCGTTTTGGAAATATCTGTCTCCAGATCCAGCATTCATAGCCCCTATAGAACCCATTCCTCTATAAGATTTGAATCGTCTACCTTCTACGAAGATCTCTTCGCCAGGGCTTTCTTCTGTTCCTGCAAAAAGAGAACCTATCATGACAACATCTCCGCCTGCAGCTATGGCCTTGGTGACATCTCCAGAATATTTAATACCACCATCCGCTATTATAGGTATATTGTATTTAGCGGCTGCCTTGCAAGCTTCAACAATGGCTGTAACTTGAGGAACACCTACACCAGTTACAACTCTAGTTGTACATATAGACCCTGGACCTATACCTACCTTGACAGCATCTACTCCTGCTAATATTAGGTCTTCTGTCCCCTTATATGTTGCCACATTTCCTGCAATCAATTCCAAATTTGGAAACTCATCTTTTATCATTTTTATAGTCTTGAAAACGCCCCTAGATTGTCCATGAGCAGTATCAATTACTATAACATCTACTTGAGCTTCCACAAGAGCTCTAGTTCTTTCTAATACATCTCCTGTCACCCCAACAGCTGCTCCGCAAAGGAGTCTACCATTTTTGTCTCTGGCGGAGTTTGGATATCTTATGGACTTCTCTATGTCTTTTATTGTTATGAGGCCCTTTAGCTTATTATCCTTATCTACGAGTGGAAGCTTTTCAATTTTATATTTTTTTAAAATATCCAAAGCCCCTTCCATTGTGATATTTTCTGAGCCTGTTATAAGATTTTCTTTTGTCATCACTTCTGAAACTTTTTTTGAAAAATCATCTTCAAATCTTATGTCTCTGTTAGTTAAAATGCCTTCTAGATGACCTTGCTTATCGACTATGGGCACACCTGATATTTTATATTTCCCCATTAGTTCGTCTGCATCTGCTATGGTGTGCTCTTTTGATAAGAAGAAGGGATCTGTTATTACTCCATGCTCCGATCTTTTTACCATGTCAACTTCTTGTGCCTGCTTTTCAATTGACATGTTTTTGTGAATTATGCCAATGCCACCTTCTCGTGCCATTCCTATTGCCATTCTGTGCTCAGTGACAGTATCCATTCCAGCACTCATCAAAGGAACGTTCAAGATGATGTTTTTAGTGAGTTTAGTTTTCAAAGATACTTCATTTGGCAACACCTCGCTTGATGCTGGAAGTAATAAAATGTCATCGAAAGTTAACCCCTGTCCTGCAAATTTCATATTTCCTCCTTAATTTTTTATAAGTCCTATCTCTATTGTTTCTGGTGTAGCAAAAAGAAAAACAAATCTCTCCGGCACTTCAATTTTAAACTTCAATTTTTGTCGGAGAACTTTTGATTTTTCAAGGTCACAAGTTATTTTTATAGAATTTGGATCCACTTGCAATTGATCCTTTAAATTTATAGGTTCAACCTCAACTTGAATAAATTTTAAGCTGTCCATTGTTTGAATTCGATAACCCTTGGGAACATTTTTAAACTCTATATTGCCAACAGGCACATCTACTGTCATAGAATTTGGACTTCCCAATTTATAGCTTACTGCAAAGGTAGATTCATCATCCAAGAGGCTTACCCCTTGCGGGAGATTCAATTCAACAGTTTTAACTTTATCGCTCAAAATGTCATTTATATTTATCTCCTTGGTTTCTATCTCTGTAATTTTATCTATTAATGTTGCATTTCCCTTTACCCTTACCGCATTAGGTGTGACTGCTAAATACTTTACAACAGCATCTACATTTGGTTTACCATAAGTTTTCAGTTTAATTGGTAGAGTTTGAGTCTTTAGAAGTGGGATATCAACATTTATTCTTTCTGGTATTATATTAATTTTTTCAACCTCTTCATCATTTTCATTAAAGGCTGAAACTTTAGCTGAAACAAGCTTGGAATCGCTAATGCCGTCTAAGTTTACTACTGCAACCAATTTATCTATTGAGTCTACATAAGTCTTGGGCCCTTCTACTAATACCTTTTGGCTATTCGAAAAATCGTCTAATATCATGCCATGACTTGGTACCCCGACTGTTTTTACATTTACTTCAAACTCGTGACTAACTCTCTCATCAATTTTAAAATTAAGAGATTTTGGTTCGACGGATGTAATCCTAACTCCTGGCTCCGAAACTCTGGCATCAACTTTTATTTTATAATCTCCAGATGAATAGCCCTTCAAATTGCAAACTGCACTTATATCCTCATTGGTCAAGTTGTTCATTTTTGAAAGATTACCTGTAACTTTTATGTCAACGCTAGCAGTTTCTGGTGAGAGAATAGTAAGTCCATTTACTTTTAATTCCGATACATCTACATATCTTACACTCACTCCTCTAAATACCTTAGTTATCTCAATGTCTTTTTCTCTTCTAACGTAGGACCACAAGAGTATTGCTATTAGAAAGGAGAAAACTATAAGCCTTGTGCGCTTACTTCTGAGTTTTTTCATCATTTGTTCCTTCATTAGTCAGCCTCCACTTATCAAGAAAAGATCCTATTGCATTTAAATTTTTATTATAAGCATCCAAGAGAATTTTTTCAAAGTTTTCTATGTCTAAATATCTTGAAATTTCACCATTTTCAGCTATTGAAATAGATCCAGTTTCTTCCGAAACAACAATAGCCAAGCAGTCACTCTTCTCACTTATGCCAAGAGCTGCCCTGTGACGAGTGCCAAGATCTTTTGGCAAGGAGTTATTGTCTGTCAAAGGCAAAAAACAAGATGCTGCGACAATTCTAGAATCTCTTATTATAGCAGCCCCATCGTGCAAGGGTGTATTTGGTATAAATATATTTATCAACAAAGACGAGGATACTTTTCCGTCTATTTTTGTACCCGTCTCTATTATTTCTTTTAAACCAGTTCTTTTTTCCAAGACTATAAGAGCCCCTATCTTTTGTCTTGCCAAAGATGCAACTGCCAAAGAAATCTCCTTGACAGTTTCAGGCGTATCATCTCTGCTGCTGCCCTGGGATGCAAAGCTAGATGATCTGCCTATATACTCAAGAGCCCTCCTTAGTTCTGGTTGGAAAACAACAATTATAATCATAAATCCGTATGAAAAAAGAGATTTAAAAATCCAATATACGGTGTTTATTTGAAACTTGTCTGTCAGATAAGAAAGGATGAGGATGATTATTATGCCCTTCGCAACCTGTTGGGCCCTTGTTCCCCTTATGATTTTCAAACCATTGTAAACCAAATAAGCTACTATGACAATGTCAACTATATCCCTAAATCTTATTGTGTTAAAAAAATTTTCTATATATTGCATATCTACTCCCAAAAGCCTAAAAAAATAATAATTCCTATAGCTGAAACAAAATCTCCAAGACTTACAACTTTGCCAAAATATCCAAAATAATTTATTCCTATTATATCTGAAAGCCAATACATCTTAGGATTATCAGAAAAACCATGACTCATAGAAATACCAAGCTCCAAATAGCGCAAGGTTTTTTCATTCAAAGACCTTATGGCTGCATTTTGATTAACAGGCATAAATCCGTTAAATAACACAGGAAGCAAATTCATAAAAAATCCAAGTGGAATCAAAAAATACTTGGATTTTAAAAAATTTATTAATAAAAATGCGAGCATAAAAATCATGCTTGAAATATCAATATAAAAATAATTTCTTAAAAAAAATTCACCAACTGTTAGAAATCTAAAATTTAAAGATATGACCATGAGAAATTTTAAAATTATGGATAAAAAAAATAATTGCCAAGCTTTAAAATGCAATCTATTCAGCGAATGAAAAGATTTTTTTCTAAAAATTCTTATTATCGATCCTAGGACAAAAGCTTCTAAAAACATTTTTTACCATTTCTTTCTTATTACTCAAACTTCAAAATAAGTCTTTAAATTAATAATAATTGTAACATATATCTAAAGCATATGGAAGATAGACATCAAATAACAAATAATAAGTAAAAATAGCCATTCTTTGGTTATAATAAAAAAGTAAAAAAAGTATATAAAAAGTAATAAAACGATAAAATTTTTGACGTTTTTGACGAAATTATGAGTATGCATAAAATAATCATCCCCCGGCGTAGCCGGGGGTTTTTCTTATGCGGCCCAAAGGGCCTTTTTTACTTGCTGCGCCTCAAGGGAGCTTGTGGTTTACCACTTGCAATTTCTACTTGCTAACCCCTAAAGGGGTCTATATTGTCCATTGTTATCTGGCCGCTTAATTCGTCTTCTTTCAGCTGGTTTTGTATATACTCTTGTATTGCTTTGGTGTTCTTCCCTGTGGTATCTACATAATATCCTCGGCACCAAAATTGTCTGCCTCTATATTTATATTTTAAGTTTCCCCATTTTTCATATATCATTATGCTGCTCTTTCCTTTCAAAAATCCCATAAAACTTGATACTGATATTTTGGGTGGTATTTCTAATAGCATGTGTATATGGTCAGGGCATACTTCTGCTTCTATTATATTTACTTCTTTCCAACTGCATAATTCTCTTAATATTGCTCCTATTTCTAATTTTTTACTTCCATAGAATTCTTTTCTCCTATATTTTGGGGCAAATACTATGTGATATTTACAGTTCCATTTTGTATGTGATAGACTGTGAGTATGATTTAAATTCATTAAAGACCTCCTGTTATTTTTGTGTTTTGGTAAACCACAAATTTATTTTAACATGGGGGTCTTTTTTATCAGTTTTTCATCGCTGAAGCTAAACGGAACCCCCAGTCTAACTGGGGGTATTCTAATTACAATAAAAAAAGGGGGATAAGGGGCTCTTAATTAGGGATTTATTTCCTTAAAATTTAATCGGCATGAAGGTACTAACCTTTGTGCCGATTTTTAAATGTCAATTTTCCCTATAAAATTCCAATATATCCAAATGGTTTGTTTCTTTAAATTTGTACCTGGAACTTTTTCTGATTGTTCTACATAAATCTTATCTACAAAAGTTCTAATTATTTCTGGATCAAGTTCTTTAATATCCGTGTACTTTCTAACAAGTTTTAGGAATGATTCCACATTAAGTTCTTCCTCCTGCGATTTTGTAATAGTTTCTTCAAGTTCAGCTATTCTTTTTTGAAGTAAAATTTCTTCTTCATCATAAGCTTTAGCCATTTTTTCAAATCTTTGGTCAGATATTTTACCTTCCAAGTTGTCTTCATAGAGATTTTGAACGATAGAGTCAAGTTTTGCAATTCTATCTTTAGAATCTTCAAGTTCCTTTTTCTGACTTCTTAATACTTGATTTAACTCACTGGTTTTCTTCTTCAAAACTAAATCTACAAATTCTTGCTCATGGTCTTTTGCAAAGGCTGTAACTTTTCTAATTTCCCTAAGAAGAATTTCTTCTACTTGAATGTTCTTAATTTGGTGTGAAGTACATTTGCCTTTTTGCTTTCTATAGGATGCACAGACGAAGTATTCTTTATCATGAGACCAGCCTTTACCTCTTACTTGATACAATTTTGCTCCACAGTCTGCACAGTAGAGCATACCAGATAGGGCAGGCATTTCTCCTAAACTGTTACGAACTCGTCTTGTTTTTCTTATCCTTTTTACAATATCAAAAGTTTCTTCATCAATAATCGGCTCATGAACATTATCAAATATTGCCCATTCAGACTTTGGATTGTCTACACTTTTCTTAGTCTTGTATGATTTTCTTTTTGTTCTAAAATTTATGACTTTTCCTAGGTATTCTTCTCTATCAAGAATATTGGAAACAGTATCAGGATTCCAATTTCCTTTAATTTCAGGAACTTCTACAGGGAAATTGAGTCCTATAGACTTAAAATGCTCAGCAGGTGTTGGAATTTTTCTACTCTTTAATTCACTTGCAATTTGACTTGGCCCAAAACCCTTAATGCAAAGATTAAAAATCAGCTTTACAGTTTCTGCCGCAACTTCATCGACTATCCACTTGTTTTTGTCTTCCTTATCCTTTAAATAACCATAAGGTGGATTAGTTGTCAGTGGTTTACCACTTTGACCCTTAGCCTTAAAAACAGCCCTGATCTTTTTGCTTGTGTCCTTAGCGTAGAACTCGTTGAAGATATTAATAAAAGGTGTAAGGTCGTTTTCTACTTGGTTATTTGAGTCCACACCATTATTTATGGCAATGAATCGTATATCATTATCTGGAAATAAGACTTCAGTATAAAATCCAACCTTTAGATAATCTCTGCCAAGTCTACTCATATCTTTTACAATAATATTTTCAACTTTTCCATCCTCAATTAAGGCATTTAGTTTATTCCAAGAGGGTCTATCAAAGTTCGTTCCTGAATAACCATCATCTACAAAGAACTCTAGGTTTTTAAATCCCATATCCAAAGCATATTTTTCTAATATGTCCTTTTGATTTCTTATTGAGTTACTTTCGCCTTGAAGTTCATCATCTCTTGAAAGCCTACAGTATAATGCTGTAATCTTTTCATTAGCTGAAAAGTAAGAAGACTGTCTATTTAATTGTTCCATATTTTCCTCCTTTCGGACAGCCTTCAAGTGGCAATTACATATTCCCGTACTTTTCAGACTATATCAAGTTAATTAAGCTGATAAACTCGCTCTATTTAACTCATCTACATTATTTAAAATCAGATTTTTAATAATCTGCTCCACACTCTTTTTAGCATTTTTACTTTTCATAGAGTGAACTGTAAATATTGTGCCAGATACTTCGATATTCTCCGACTTTTTAATATCATCCTTTTTATTTTTTAGCATAGACATTATCCTTCAATAAATAGAGTAAGAACGGAATCCTTATCCATTAGCTTGGCATCAAGATATTCTCTCATAATAAAGCCTTGGTGCTGTTTAAGAACAAAAACTTCTTCCAATCTTTTTATGGTAGGATTTTGTCTTTCAATAATCCAGTAATTTGAAAAGTCACCTAAAGCTACTGGTTTTTTACCTGTATCGATATCTGGCATAAAGTTTGAGATTAGAATTTCTTTTCCCATAAAAGTGCCATCATATTGATTCCACAAGAAGTTACCTTGACTATCTTTTAAACTTTGAAGATAAAGGGCAGTTTTATCATTCATTATCCATTTTGCATTTTCTCTGTATTCACTATCTA
Source organism: Peptoniphilus sp. GNH (assembly GCA_021307325.1). Lineage (NCBI taxonomy): Bacteria > Bacillati > Bacillota > Tissierellia > Tissierellales > Peptoniphilaceae > Peptoniphilus > Peptoniphilus sp. GNH. The sequence continues at coordinate 488,901 of CP089931.1, forward strand.
AAGAGAAGAATAGTTTTTTCAAGTCATCAAGCTTTAGTTCTTTTGTAGCAGATAGGCTTTTAATCTTTTCATCCACGAATATTCCTAAAGGCTCTCCATTACCATCGCCAATGATAAATGCTTTATCTTCTGCCTTGGCAAAATTATGAGCAAAGGTATCTAAGATTATTTTTTCAATCTTGGTTTGAGGATCATTTAGAAAGTCTTCGTGGATTGTAATTAAGTTAGATAATGCATTGTATTCTAAGTTCACATCCACATCTTTCATTTCTAAAGCATCGGTAAATAGGTCATGTTCTCCTGCTTTTGTCCAAGTTGCCATAGATTTACTTAGGAAAGTTACAATAGAAGATGAATCTGCATCGTTTTTTAAAACTGTTGCTTCTTTTCTAACTACGCTCTTTTCTGCAAGTGTTTCTCTAAAGTATTCTGTGCTTTCTGCATCCATAAAAGGTGAGCCATCTTGGATAAGACCAAGAGTCTTGATATCTGAATAATATGATTCATCCTTGTTTCTTAAATAATTCCATAAATTAGTTTTATAGGAATTAGCTGACAATATTTCATTTCTTTTTGATTTTTCTTTAATTAACATAAATTTCTCCTTTGTATTTTTATATTATCCAGGGTATTAAATACTTTTTTTAATACCCCCTTTGAACTCGTCTTTTTGTCCGTGAGAGGGCGGCACCGTTGATAGGAAAAAGTCTCCTAGAGATTAGGACGCCCCCTGGCTCACAAATTATTTTTTACTCTCAATATATTCTTCGGCTTCTTCTAAAGAAGGGAAAAACATATTTTTAAATCTTCCATCAATTACAAGATAAGACTTATCTCCTTTAGCAAGGATGATTTTATCCTTATCTTTATTAATTACATTAAGGACTTCATACTTAGAGTTCTTTAAGTCCACAGCCGTAAGCTTATCTTTTTCAAAAATATCTCCAATAATCATTTTTGCTCCTTTCAAAATATCTGGGGCAGTGTGGCAGGTGAAAACTAAACTTCTCATAGAGAATAGAAGTTTTAAGTCCTATATATTTACCTGCCACATTGCCACTTTTATTTACAGACTAAAATTATTTTGCTTTAGAAAGTCTACAATACTTTCTGTTCCCTTGAATGGAATAACTGTGTCTTGATTATCCAGTGTGTAGTTATATATTTTTTCTTTGACAACTTTTACAGGTGTCTTGTCGGTCTTATGAAGAATGATCGTATCTCGTAGCTTAAAGACATTCTCCAATAAGTCCTCAGTGACTTTTTCATTGTTTCTGTATAGGCACATATCCTTACAATATTCAGTTAAGTCTTTTAAGTCATTCAGCTTGATTTCGCTTTCATCTTTTTTAATGACATAGCTATAGTCTTTTTCTCTTTTTAACTCTGTGGAGATTCCCTTTGGGGAAGTCACCACAATCTTATTTTTTAAAGTAAACTTTCTTTCTAAATCTTCTTTTGTAATCATTTATATTCCTCCTAATTTTTTAACTTTGCTTAAACTTCTAATTACACACAATCATAAGCACCACCTCCTTAAATGAGGGCAGGTGTGGCAGGTAAAAAAGTATTATCTATATAGATACAAGATTTCTAAATTAAATTTTTCATCTGCCACATTGCCACAGACTTTATAGAAATTCTGAAATTAACCTATAGCCTATTAGGACTGTGGTCTTGTGTTTTCCATCTTTAGGTCTTTTTCTTTTGATGGTCGCTTTGGATTCTAAAGACTGCTTAAAGGTCTTCATGCTTTCAAGATAGTATCCATTTTCTAAAGACCAAGACCTATATCTTTCATAAACTTCAGAAGTTCTGACTTCATAATCCTTTCCTTCTTCTAAGCAATCTTCCATAAAGATAGCTATCTTATCTGATTCCTTTTGATATTTTAAAGTTGCATCTTTTACTGAATCAGGAATAGTTAGTCCTTCTTTTTGTAAAAGTTTGTAGCCTTCAATGAGCCAGTTAAGGATTGCAGACTTTACTTCTTCTTTTGCAAATTCTGTCTTTAATGTTTTGTCTTGTTCCTCTTCAGTAAAGTGCCTGTCAAAGGGAATGATGAGCATTCTTCCGCTGGTAAATACAGTCACATCATTAACTATGGGTAGGTAGTTGGTGTTGATGTAGATTTTAAATTGAGGTTTAAAATCAAAGGAATTCTCATGAAGGAATCTTGCATTAATAGTGTCATTACCAGTAAGACTTTTAACTTGTGCAACATTTAAGGGTAGTCCCTTGCCTGGTTCTGGAATATTTACAAAGCGTACTCCTGCAAGTCTAGCTATCTCCTCACTTGGTCCAGAACTATTTACTTTGTTTTTTAGAGCCAGTGTTTCAGGTCTTGATGCACAGGCATAAGTTCCAAGAACTTTTAATATGGATTCACAAAGAGTTCCTTTGCCATTTCTTGTAGTCATTCCATAGAGAATTGCCATGCACTCATGCCTTGTATCTCCTGTAAGCCCATAACCTAATATTTTTTGTAGGAAATTAGCTTTTTCTTTATCTCCACTCATAATTTCATCAATGTAGCTATTCCATCTTTCATTTAATGAGTGAGGATCATAGATCACATCAGCCATTTTGCTCAAATAGTCAGAACTTCTGTGTCCGTAAAATTCCATTGTTCTTAGATTTAAAGTCCCATTGGTACAGTTTAGAAGATAGGGATCTTTATCGAAGTCAGATACATTTAAAGGATGATGAACCTCTGCATCTTTTAATACACTGACCCTATAACCTCTTGCTTGCCATCTGTTGGAGAATTTGACATAAGCCTTTCTTTTATGCTCATCTTCAATATCCAGGGCAAGGATATGAAGTAGATTTGCAAGATTCATGCATAATTTCATAGCTTTTAAACTTCCAGTATCAGCTATCCAGATTCCATCATCGTAGAAATACCAGGCTTTCCTTTCAGGTACATAGCGAAGAGAATCCTTATAAAAGTCTGCGAATATTTTTCCTGCACCTATATCTGTCCATGAATACTTAGAAGATAAAGGAAGTCCCATTTCTTTTAACTTTTCAATAGATAAGTCAAACTCGATGCTTGGATCTATTTTTAAAATAGGTTTGTAGACATCTTTTAAAGAGGAAATTGCTTTTTCAATGGTTATTTCTCCATAAGTTTTTCCTCCTCGATTTTCATCCCACTTATCCCTAAAAAGTTCTGATTGTCTAAAGAGCCTATCTATCTGTTCGACATCTCCACCTGCATAAAAAGCGAGAATTGAAGTTAAAGCTAGGTCTGCTTCACTTGAAGAAGGATAGGCTTTAATGTTTCCAGCCCATAGATTTAAAAATTTCTCGTTATTCTTTGCATTAGATGCCTTTTCAATAACTTCCTCATCACTTAAATAGCTTTTAAAATTTTGTTTAGTAGTTTTACTTTGTTTTTCTCTTTTCAGATATTTTTCTAAAAGCCACAGAAGCCCTTCAGATTCTTCTACAATCTCACCTTCTTGATAGACATGACCTGTCACAGTTACAAAGCGATTAGTAAAGCCAGCAACATAGACTTCAACCTCTTTAGACTTCATCTTGTAGATGTCATTGTTGTAAGTTATTGAGTTTGGTAGAAAAGTAAAGAGTCTAAGTCCCTTACCACTTGGACTAAATTCAATGTATGACTGTGAAAAATGGTTAACTATTTCCTTTGCTAAATCATTTAAACCTCCATTAATTACACAGCCATCAACATCAATAGCTACAAGTTTTCCATCAACTCTTATTCCGAGTCCATCATAGGAACTAAGCTTTTCAGATGCTTTTTCAAAGGTTGCAAAAGTCTTTGGATTATTAACGGATGCATAGCCGTCTGTAGTTGGATTAAAAGGTATCTTTGTCTCCTTATTGTTTCTTATTTCATATTTCCATAAGCACCAGCTTGCATTTTCTTTTAGATATTCTGGTATATTTTCTGAATTCACATATCTACTCCTTTCATATTTTTTGAAGAAGAAATATTTCTTCATATTCCTTAGGACAGTTAGAAGAATTTTGAGTAACTTCTTCTAAATACCAGGCGAAGAAATTCATAAGTTTTTTAACCTGTAAGAAAATTTCTCCCTCTACTAGCCCTAGGACATTTTTGATGGTTTTGTTAGGTTTTATTTTTCCTCTCATATCACAGGCGAAGAAAAACATAGTTTTTTAAACCTATCCTAAAATTTTTTATCTCCTAATACACTCAGGACATTTTTAAAGGTTTTGAGTAATTATTTCTTCTCTATCTGTATAAGTAAGAATGAGGAGGAATTTTCCGGTTATAAAAAATATATTTTTCCCTTCACTAGCCCTAAGACAAAAATTGTAGTTTTGTTAGGTTTTATTTTTCCTCCCACATCATAGGCGAAGAAAACATATTTTTTTAACCCATCCTAAAAATTTCTTCTCCTAATAGACTCAGGACATTTTCAAAGGTTTTGAGTAATTATTTCTTCATCTATTTGTATAAGTAAGAATTAAGAGTGATTTTCCGGTATTATGAAATATTTCTCCCTTCACTAGACCTAAGACAAAAATGGTAGTTTAGATTAGTTTTTTAAAAATTTTAATTCTATGAATAAAAAAGACGGAAATAAATCCGTCTTAAGAAATGTGTAAAGATTAAGTTGTAAAATGTGGTATAATATTATAGAAAAACTATACAAAGTGAAATATTATTCGAGGTGAAATATGGGATTTTCCTATGATAAATTATGGAAAAAATTGATAGATGAAAAGATGAATAAATTAGACCTGCAAAAAGCCATAAAAACAACTCCTAGAACTATTGCTAAAATGGGAAAAGATGAAAATATAAGTTTGGAAACATTGGGAAAAATTTGTGAATATTTTAATTGTGACGTTGGAGATGTTATTGAATATAGGCGAAAGAATGAAGAGGAAATCAAATGAGATTTATTGGTGGCAAAACGCTGATTATACCATATATATTAGAATTAATTAAAGAAAAAACAATAGATGTAAAAAGTATATCTGATGTATTTGCTGGTTCGGGAGTTGTATCTCGTGAATTTAAAAATCTTGGATATGATGTTATATCTAACGATTTGATGTATTTTTCTTATGTACTATTAAGAGGAACAGTTGGGATAAATTCTAAATTAGAATTTAAAAATCTAGGTATATCAAATCCAATAGAATATTTAAATAATCTCAATTTAGAAAATATGAATCTTGATCTAAAAAATTGCTTTACTTACCAAAATTATAGTCCTAAGGGTGGAAGAATGTATTTCACAGAAGATAATGCTTTAAAAATTGATTTAGTTAGGACTCAGATTGAAAACTGGTATGAAACTTCTATGATCAATGAAGACGAGTATTTTTACTTACTTGCATGTATTATAGAAGCAGTACCTTTTGTAAGCAATATAACTGGTGTATATGGAGCTTATTTAAAGCATTGGGATAAAAGAGCGTTAAATAATTTAGAAATAAAAAATGTAGGTTTATCAATTAATAATTCAGTAGGACAAGCATATAATGAAGATTCTAATAAATTAATTGAAAATATAAAAACAGATTTAGCATACTTTGACCCACCATATAATCAAAGACAGTACTTGCCTAATTATCATGTATTAGAAACAATTGCTAAATATGATTCTCCTAGAATAAAAGGAGTGACTGGATTAAGAGATTATTCTGAACAAAAAAGCGACTATTGTAAAAAAGACTCAGTTTTCAATGCTTTTGAAGAGTTAATCAAAAAGACTAATTCGAGATATATTATTCTTAGCTATAATACAGAAGGTTTATTATCCCATGATGAGATTATTAGTATTTTAGAAAAATATGGAAAGCAAAGCACTGTGGATTATAAATTTATAGATTATAAAAGATATAAGAACGCACATACAAATAAAAATAAAAACTTAAAAGAAATATTATATTTTGTAGAAAAGGAGTAATTATGAGCGAAAATTATATAAAATCACCATTTAATTACATTGGAAATAAGCATAGATTATTAGCTCAAATATTGCCCCTATTTCCTCAAAATATAGATGCTTTTTATGACGTGTTTTGTGGTGGATTAGATGTTTCTGTTAATGTTAAAGCGAACAGGAAAATAGCTAATGATATAAATTATTTTGTAATTGAAATTTTACAAATGTTTAAAAAGACTGATAGCAAAGAGCTATTAAGAAATATTGATAATGTAATAAGTGAATTTAATCTATCTAAAGAAAACAAAGAATCATATTATGAATTTAGAGAGTATTACAATAAAAACAAAGACCCGCTTTTGCTATATGTTTTGATGTGTTATTCCTTTAATTACCAGTTTAGATTTAATTCAAATCATGACTATAATAACCCCGCTGGAACTAATAGGAGTAGTTTTAATGAAAATATGAAAAATAGACTTACTTCTTTTAGAGACAAGCTTTTCAATATAGAATTTAGCAATAAAAACTTTAAAGAATTTGATTTTTCTAAGATTAAAGGTTCAGATTTTGTATATTGTGATCCCCCTTATAGAAGCTCTGTAGGTTCATATAATGATGGTAAAAGAGGGTTTGAAGGCTGGACTCTTGATGATGATCTAGCATTATTTGAGATATTAGATGAATTAAATGATAGAAAAATTAAGTTTGCATTGTCAAATGTATTTTTTAATAATGGATTAGCTAATAAAGAGTTACAAGAGTGGAGTGGAAAATACAAAGTTCACTTGTTAAAGATAAATTACTCAAATAGTAATTATCAACGTAATAAGCTAGGCGAAACCAAAGAAGTTTTGATTACAAATTACTAGGAGGAAATATGGCAGAAAGAACATTGGGTTGGATACAAAATCCATCAAGTTTTGAAAATTTAAAAAATGTAGTTTCTGTTTTTGATAAAAATACTGATATATATAAGGAAATATTAAATACTAAACTTCCTAAATTAGTAAAAGATTTAGATTTACAAAATAAACTCATTTCAGAAATGAAAAAAGATCCACTTGAAATGGACTATGTTTTATTAAAAGGTCATGGTATAAAATCAGGTCAGAAAAGATCCGATGCAGCGTGTAGTGGTATTGTTCAAGCTGCCATTACAACACAAGGCGGTAGGGCTTATACAGACGATTGGACTGCTGATGGATTTTTAAGATGGGGAATATCCATAGGACTTTTAGATTATGATACAGAAAATGATACAGTTTCTATAACAAAACTAGGAGAAAAGTTTGTAAAATCTAATTCTGAAGATTCAGATAAAGAAATACTAATTTCAGCCTTTTTGTCATACCCACCAGCCGTAAGAATTTTAACTTTATTGGAAAGTGGAGACCATTTAACAAAATTTGAGCTTGGTAAGCAATTAGGTGGACTTGGAGAAGCTGGTTTTACATCAATTCCTCAAGATTTATATATTCAAGCAATAGAACTTGCTTCTGAAACAGATAAAGCAAGTATTCGATCAAACACAGAGGGATCAGCTGATAAATATGCCAGAATGATTTCAGGATGGTTATCTAAGGTTGGTTTAGTTCAAAGAGTTGAAAAAGAAGTTTCAACAAAAATTGGAAATGTTGAATACATGGTAAATATAGGTCATTCCTTTAGAATTACTTTGAATGGTATAAAAGAACTTAAAAGAGCAAGGGGATTATCTTCATATCCAAAGACTGATAAAATTGTTTATTGGCAAATGCTAGCAACCAAGGGTAAAGATAGAGATTATATTAGAAACAGACGTGGATATATAATCAAAGCTATCAACAACAGAGAAAGAAATTTAGAAGGCATTAAGGCTTATTTAATGGAAAATAATATTGATGAAAGTATTACAACTATAGAAGACGAACTAAAAGTTCTTAAAGCAATGGGTCTTTCACTTAAACATAGTAGGAATGGCTATGTAATTGATGATAACATTATAAAATTAGAAATACCTAGAACTAAGATTTCTAAGACAAATATACTAGAATTAAAGGATAAAGTAAGAGATAAATTAAAATATGTTGACCACAGATATCTTGCGCTAATTGATTTAGCTTATGACGGAACTGCCAATAGAGATTTTGAGATTCAAACAATAGACCTTTTAATTAATGAACTTAAGTTTAAAGGGGTTCGTCTAGGAGAAAGCAGAAAACCAGATGGAATTATATCTTATAATATTAATGGCGTAATTATAGATAACAAGGCTTATTCTACGGGTTATAATCTACCAATTAATCAAGCAGATGAAATGATTAGATATATCGAAGAAAATCAAACTAGAGATGAAAAAATAAATTCAAATAAATGGTGGGAAAGCTTTGATGAAAAAGTTAAGGATTTCAACTATTTATTTGTATCATCTTTCTTTAAGGGAAACTTTAAGAATAATTTGAAACATATAGCCAATAGAACTGGTGTAAATGGTGGAGCTATTAATGTAGAAAATTTATTATATTTTGCAGAAGAATTAAAAGCTGGAAGAATATCTTATCTTGACTCATTTAAAATGTATAACAATGATGAAATATATTTAGGAGATATTAGTGACTATAGTTATGTTAAATTTGCTGCAGAAGAAGAAGGCGAATATTTAACATAATATGCATATAAATTTTTCTCATTTAAATATTTTACTAAAAATGATTAATAGATAGGAGTAGTTCAATGAGACTAGAAAAAATAAATATTAGGCACTATAGATCAATTGAGAATATAAGTATAATAATGCCCAAGAATAAACCGCTAATTTTATTCGGACCTAACAATGCTGGTAAATCTAATATATTATCCGCTTTTGATAGAATTTTAGGAGAAAGGTATCCCACATTTATTGATGTAGAAAATTCTGATTATTTTATGCGTGATAAAAACAAAAATCCTACAATTGACATTGGCGTTAAATTTGATTCATCATATCACGTTGATAATTATAATTCGTATAGTTCCATATTCTTAACTTATGGGGTTGATGGAAAAATCAATGAAAATTTGATCCATGATGGAAACATGAAAAAACTTTATATTAGCAATGATACAAGAGGGAGTTTTCAATCTTTTTTGTTAGATGCTAATAGGAATACTAGTTTTCACTTTAATTATTCTAATAAATATTCTTTATTAAGTAAATTTAATAAGAGCCTTCATGATTCATTAACGGATGATGACAAAAAAGAACTAAGTCATTCTTTTGAAAATATAAAAAGTGTATTTGAGAATAAAGCACAGTTCTCTAATATGTTTACTATATTTAAAGATTCAATTGAAGAATCAGTTAAAGGATTCATACACCATTTAGAAGCAGATTTTTCTGCTTACGATCCTAATAATTTTGCAAAATCTTTGAGAATAAATGCATTCGAAAATTCAGAAGTAAGATCGTTTGATGAATTTGGAACAGGCGAGCAACAAATTCTTGTAATGGCTTTTGCAAAGGCTTATATGGAAGCTTTTAAAGGAAGGAATTTCCTTTTTATTTTAGAAGAACCAGAAGCAAATCTGCATCCATTAGCCCAAAAGTGGTTAAAGAAATATATTTATGATTTATGTGAGTCTGGTTTGCAAATTATAATTTCAACTCATTCACCAAATTTTATAAATCCTTCAAATTTGGAGGGGTTGGTTAGAGTATATAAAGATGAAGGTGTAACTAAAACTATCCAGCTTGACTCATCTAAATTAAAGCAAGTTTTAATAGAAACTGGGATAGATGAAAATAGAATTTCGTCCAATAATTTAGGCGACTACTTTGACTTAAGGCTATATTCAGAACAACTAGAAGGTATGTTTGCAGATACTATAATCTTAGTTGAAGGATTAACTGAAAAATTATCCATTCCAATTTGGTTAGAAAGAAAAAAATACTTTTTGTCAGCTAATGGAATTGAAATTATTAATTGTATGGGTAAAGCAAATATTCCAACACTATATAGGCTATATAAATCATTTGGATACCGTTGTATTTGTGTATTTGATGGAGATATCAACAAAACAAACCTTAAAGAAAGAAAAAACAATCTGCTGGAAGATGTATTAGAAGATTTCGAAGAAGCTAAAATATATACAGAAGACAAAAAAGAATATTATTATGTTATTACTGGATCCGATTATATATGTTTTGGAAAAGATTATGAAACAGCTATAATGAATCAAATAGGCAAAGATTGTTATATGAAATTAGAAAATGAGGCTAAAGCTTATAATATAGAAAATAAACAAGGGATAGCAAAATATATCGCTAAAAACTCAAGTCATATACCTATAGCAATTGATAAACTGATAGAGGTATTATTCCCTAATATGAATGAAGAAAATAACGAAGATTACTGTTTTGATGATGAAATACCATTTTAACAGATGTTTCATAAATTTATTTTATAATATAAACGGGCTATAAGTGTTCAAACTTATAGCCCGTTTACGTGCCACTTAAAGACTCTTTGATTCAGTTTTTCTAAAATCCCTAATTCAATGAGCCTTAATTCCCCCTTATTATTTTTTATTGGCAAGATTCGCAGCCATTAAAAGCAAAACTCTTAACACAATTCACTCCAATTACAAAAATAGCGATAAAAAAATGAAGTCATAATGAAGTCATCAAAAAAATGCCCTTTAAAATCGCTTATAACGAGTTAAAAAAGACTTATCCAGACTCATTTTTTGTGAGTCTAGATAAGCCTTTTTTAATCGAAAATTGCCTCTATGAATTCTTCAGTTTTGAAATCTTGAAGATCGTCTATGCCTTCGCCAACTCCAATAAGTTTTATTGGTATCTTATGGTGCCCTTGTAGGCCTAAAACTACTCCTCCCTTGGCTGTTCCATCTAGCTTAGTAAGGGCTATTGCACTTATATCTGCCACTTCTTTAAAGGTCTTTGCTTGTATTATTGCGTTTTGTCCAGTCGTGGCATCTAGCACAAGAATAGTTTCTCTAGTAGCTTGCGGAAATTCTCTTTCAATTATTCTATTTATTTTTTCAAGTTCTTGCATTAGATTGTTCTTGTTGTGCAATCTTCCTGCAGTGTCACAAATCAATACATCCACTTTTCTTGATTTAGCTGCAGATATTCCATCATAAATGACAGATGCTGGATCTGAGCCTTCTTTATTGGCAATTATATCAACCCCGACTCTGTCAGCCCATGTTTTTAATTGATCTATTGCGGCAGCTCTAAAGGTATCTGCTGCAACTAGAGCAACTTTTTTACCCTTCTTTTTTAATTTATTTGCCAATTTCCCTATGGTTGTGGTCTTCCCTACTCCATTTACTCCTATTACTAATATAAGAGCTGGGCTTGGTTCAAGTTTTAATTCATTACTCTTGTCGCAAGACTCCATAAATTTTTTCATTTCATCTTTTAAAAGAGGTATTACCATTTGAGGATCATTCACTTTTTCATTTATTATTCTTTGCCTCAAGTTGTCGACCAGCTCCATAGTAGTTTCCATGCCTATATCTGCCGAAATCAATATGTCTTCGATTTCTTCCAAAAGCTCATCATCAATCTTTACATAGGCTCCCAAAACTGTATTTAATTTTATGGATAAATCTCTTCTCGTCTTAGAAAGTCCCTGTTTAAGCCTTTCAAAGATTCCCAGCTTTTTGGGTTCTTCAATTTCTTCTTGTAAATTCTCAATTTTCTCTTCGGACGTTGAGGAAGTTTCTTCATCTGCTTTAGCATCTTCTTGTAAAAAATCTTCTTCTTTTAGATCTTGGCAATCTTTTTCTTCTTTATTTTCTTCATCTTCTTCATCGTCTTCATCTTCCAAGATTTCAAGATGTTCTTCTATTTTTTCTTCTTCATTTTGGAAATCAAATTTATCATCTTCTACTTTTTCATTTGAACTTGTTTTATCATTTTCATTTTCAAAAGATTCTTCTTCCTTAAAAATTTCTAAATTTTCATTTGGATATTCAAGACTTTCATTTTCAAATTCTTCTGAATCTTTATAATCTTTTTCATATGCTTCAAAATCGGCATTGTTTTCGTTCTTATTTTTATTTTTAAAGTTTTTAAACCACTTAAACATACTCTCTCCTATTCAACTGCAACTGTTACAATCTTACTTATGCCTTTTTCTTCCATAGTTACTCCATAAAGTACCTCTGCGATTTTCATAGAGGTCTTTCTGTGAGTTATCATTATAAATTGTATATCTTCTATGGTTTTTAAATAATCTATATATCTATAAATATTTGCATCATCAAGTGCCGCATCAATCTCATCTAGAATGCAGAATGGAGCTGGTCTTGTTTTTAAAAGAGCAAACAAAAGGGCTACAGCTGTAAGAGATCTTTCTCCTCCTGATAATAAAGATAGAGACTGAAATCTCTTTCCTGGTGGCTGAGCTTTTATTTCTATGCCTGCCTCTAAAATATCTCCCTCTTCCAAACTTACTTCGGCCTTTCCTCCCTTAAATAAAATAGAGAACACTTCTTTAAAATGCCCATTTATTTCTTCAAAAGATTTTTTAAATTCCTTTGTCATCTGAGCATCTAAATCTTTTATTATTTTCTCTATTTTTTCCTTGGCTAGATTGAGGTCATTCATTTGATTTTCTGTAAATTCCAATCTTGCTAGAACCTCTTCATGGTCTTTTATGCTAGATAGATTTACATCACCTATGGCCTTCAAATTATCTTTTAAAATTTTTATATCTTTGTTAGTCGGATTTATATCAGGGTTTATTTCAAATGCAAAGTCTGAAAGATCATAATCATTTATCAGCCTTTGTCTTTCCATTTCTACAATGCCCTCTAATCTCGAAATCTCCGACTTGTTTTTATCCAAAATATTCTCTTGCTTATATATCTTTTCAAGAAGGAGATTTATGTCTTCCTGAAGTTTATCAATTTCAATTTGCTTTTCGCTCTTTTTTATTTTAAAATTCTCGAAATTTTTATCTAAATCAGATGACAAGATTTTGCCTTCTTCATAGCTTTTTTCAAGCTCTCTTAGCTTGTTTTCCAAGTCTTTTTTTTGATTTGAAAGATTTTCACTCGATTTCTTTAACTCAGCAAGTTTCTTTTCCAAGTTGCCTATATCAGATTTTTTGCCTTCTAACTCCCTCTTAGAATTTTCGAGTTCATTTGATAATTTAAGCCTATCCAGCTCTAAAAATTTCAAGTTTTCAGAAAAATTCTTCTGTTCTCTTTCAAGCTCTTCTATGTCATTTTTATTGCTAGATGTTTTGCTGTCTAATTCAGATATATTATTTTCTAAATCACTTAACTTTTCTAGAAGCTCCTGATTCTCCAACTTATCCCTTGAAAGTGAATCCTCTATGTTCGCAATTTCTTCTTTTAACTTATTTTTTTCCTCTATATTTTTTTCTCTTGTAAAACTTAATTTTTGGTACTTGGAAATGAGCAAATCCAGTTCTCTTTTTAGAGTATCTGCCTGAAGAGTGTTTTCTTCTAAAAGTAATTTACAACTTTTCATCTGCTCATCTAATTCAACTATGTCTTTTTCACATTTTAGCTTAGAGCTTTCATAAGTTTTTAACTTCTCATTCAAGATGTCTATGTCTTTTTTTCTATTTATAATAGACATTGATGATTTCTGAATAGACCCTCCACTAAGAGAGCCACCTCTATTTATGCTTTCACCCTCCAAACTTACTATCCTATAAGCATTATTTAAGCGCTTATCCAAATCCAGGGCATCCTTATAAGTTTTTACAACTAAAATATTTGACAGTAAGTTTGAAAAAATATTGTCTACTGACTTATCGCATTCTATTAGATCATAGGCAGTGCCCAAAAAACTTGCATTATTAAATCCGCTTAATTTTGGTGATGGTTTTGCCTTTATTCTATCTATTGGTAGCAAGGTAATCCTTCCCATTTTTTTGTCTTTCAAGTATTTAAATATCTTTGACGATGTGCTTGTAGATTTTATTATTATGTTTTGCACTCCAAATCCAAGCGCTATATTTATGGCCTGCTCATATTCTTTTCTTGTTGAAAAATTTTCTCCCAAAGGCCCCAGTACTTCTCTTTCAAAAAGATTATCCTTTTTTACAGCCTTCATAAAAGATTTTACGCTTAGAGAATAGCCATCGTAATTTTCAGAAGAACTTTTTAAAATTTCGGCCTGACCTTTTGTTTTAGTGTATTCTAAAAGGATACTTCTTTGTTTTGCCTCAATTTCACTTCTATTTTTTTCTAAGCTCTTTACTCTGCTTTCTAGCTCTAGTCTATTTGATTCAAGTTCTTGAAGTTTGTCCTCAGCATCTTTATGGCGATTTTTATAATCTTCCAAGACCCCTTGAGCATCGTGCCCTTCCTTCTCATAAAGAGTCATTTTTTCTATACTCTTTTTAAGACGATCGGATTTATCCAATTTAATCGAGGATAAAAATTCAATCCTTGATTTGACCTTAGTAATATCTTCTATAAATCTGGCATATTCTTTAGAATTATCCTCTTTTAGCTCACGTGCCGACGAAATCTTTTGATTTATGCTAGAAAGAGAATCTGCTAATGCTCTTATTTTTTCATCTAATTTACTGATGTTATAAGACTTCTCTTCATAAATTGGCTTTAAGGTATTAGAATCCTTAGTTAAAAAAACAATTTTTGAATTTATATTTTCTGTCTTACTCGTGTTTTCTTCCTTTTGAAGGCTCGAAGTATTAATTTTTTCTTTTATTATGGCAATTTCTGCTTGAATCTTGTCCTCTCTGGATTTTGCTTCAAAGCGACTATAATTTAATTTTTCATAATCACTTTCAAATAATTCAAAATTCTCCTTAGATTCTTCGAGTTTTTTTCTTTTTTCAGAAAGTTTAGACTTGTCCACTTTCGAACTTAAATCTAACTCATCTCTATCTTTTATTAAATTCAGAACTTTTTCTTGATAAGATTTCAACTTTTTAGAGGAAAGATGAAGGTCATATTCTTTTAGTTTTTCAAATATTTTCTTATAGTCAAGCGCCTTTTCAGATTCGATTCTAAGATTTTCCTCTTGTAATCTTATCTCTCCTAAAATATCATCAAGTCTTTGCAGATTATCAACGGTTTTTTTCAAAGAGTTTTGAGCTTCTTTTTTCTTGGACTTGTATTTTGTAATACCTGCAGCCTCTTCAAAAATACCACGCCTATCTTCGCTCTTGTTGGATAGTACGGATTCAATCTTACCTTGCCCTATTAAAGAATATCCCTCTCTGCCAATACCAGTATCCATAAAAAGGCTATGAATATCTTTTAGTCTGACTTTTTCTCCATTGATTCTAAATTCACTTTCACCAGACCTGTACATTCTTCTTTTTATGCTGACTTCTTCAAATTCTATATTCAAACTTTTGTCGTGATTATCAAAGATTGCCTCAACTTCAGCAAAGCCCAAGGGTTTTTTATCCTTAGTCCCAGAAAATATTACATCCTCCATCTTGGAGCCTCTAAGATTTTTTACAGACTGTTCTCCCAAAACCCACATAATAGCATCTGTTATATTACTCTTTCCAGATCCATTGGGTCCTACAATGCCTGTTATCTCTTTTTTAAATTCAATTATTGTTTTTTTCGCAAAGGACTTAAATCCTTGAATTATAACTCTTTTTAAATACATTTCTCACTCATATAATTATTTTTTCGCCATTTATAAGTAAAATTCCACTGTCTAAATTTTTTAATCTCAATTTAATTTCTTTTGCTCCCAAGGCTTCACAAACCTTTTGTTTATTTATTCCCTTGTTGCCTGCAATATATGAAATATTCCTGCCGTTAGCTTCTATAGTTATGCTTTCTCCAAAAGATCCTCTATACTTAGTCAATTTATCTATAATTAATTTTTCTTCAACCAACTGTCTAAAGGATGGATGAAAGGGTCCCGCTACAAGATCTCCGTCAAAATTTATATTTTCCGTAGGCTGAAGGCCTATTCTTATTACATCTATGTTATTTTCTCTGTAAATTTTTAAAAGGTCCTTTGATACGTCTATGGCAGATTCCAAACAAAGAGGTTTATAGACTCCACTTTTATACATCTTTTCAAGCCTTGTGTTTTTAACAACCAAAGTAGGATAAATCCTCACCATGCTAGGACCTATCTTCACAAATTCTTCAGCCGTATGTATAGACTTTGTGTAAGTGTCTCCAGGTAGACCTATCATTTGTTGAAGTCCCAAATTAAAATCCCATTTTTTTATCAAATCTGATGAAGTATACACACATTCAGGGTCATGACCCCTGTTTGAAAGTTTCAAAACCTCAATATCCAAAGACTGGACTCCAAGTTCAATAGTTTTAACTCCATTTTCTTTAAGTTCTTCTAAAATTTTTTCGTCTATGCAATCTGGCCTTGTAGATATCCTCACTTCAGAAATCAATCCCTCATCTATAAGGCTCTTGGCTTCTGTCAAAAGTTTGCTTCTAAGACTTGGGTTTATAGCAGTAAAAGACCCGCCATAAAATGCAAGTTCCGCTGGATTTTTAATCTTAAAATAAGAAATATTTTCAAGCACAGTTTCTTTTAGAGATTCTCCAGTAAATTCTATCCCTGTTATCTCATTTTGATTACAAAACACGCATCCCACAGGGCAACCCACATGAGGAACAAAGTATGGAATTATATATTTTTTCATTTCTTCTTCAACTTCTCCAGCATAATTTTTGCAGCCAATTGTTCTGCCTCTTTTTTATTGTGAGCAGTCGCTGTTACCTCATAACCTAAGGCCTTTAGTTGTACTTTCGCTTCTCTTGAATCATCCAAACCAGATCTTATAAGTTTATAAATTGGCATATCCTTTTTCTTTTGACAAGCTTCCTGTAAGCTAGTCTTATAGTCTACAAAAATTTTTCCATTTAGGATCGGCAAAAGAAATTTTAATATGAATTTCTTGGCTGCTTTAAACCCACCATCCATATATATTGCCCCTATAAGAGATTCCAGAGCATCTGCTAGAATGGAATCCTTGTTTCTGCCTTCATTTATCTCTTCACCATGGCCCAGATACAAAAATTCTCCCAAATTTAATCTTCTTGATGCATCAGCCAAGACATCCTTATTTACTAATAGGGATCTTCTCTTAGTTAGCTCCCCTTCGTCTATGCTTGTATAGTGTGAAAATAAGTACTCTCCAATAACTAAATCAAGGATTGCATCTCCAAGAAATTCTAATCTCTCATTGCAATCCTCAAAACTCAAATCATGTTCATTTATATAGGAGCTATGAGTTAAAGACGTCTTTAAAATACTTAAATCTTTAAATTTATGAGATGAAATTTCATCAATCTTTTTTTCTAAGCTCTTTAAATCCATCTTATTCTATTTCTTCTATATATGCTAAAACGTCTCCAATAGTTTGAAAGTTTTCAAACTTGTCATCTGGAATCTCCATTTCAAATTCATCTTCCAAATTCATGACAAGCTCAACAAGCTCGATAGAATCTGCCTCTAAATCATTTACAAAGTTTATGTCTGGCGTCAATTCATCAACAGATCTGTTGAATTGTTCAGCTATAATTTCTAAAACTCTCTCTTTCATTTATTTCCTCCCAGTTCATCTTCTATTTTTTTAATTAAGCCTTGCTCATGAAATTTTAATGCTTGCTTGGCTGCATTTTTTATAGCCCTTGCACTTGATGAGCCATGTGCTTTAACAATTATTTCCTTAAGCCCTAAAAGAATTGTTCCCCCATGTTCTTCATAGGATAATTTTTTGGAAAATTCTTTAAGTCCACCTTGTATTTTTTGTGCGCTAAGTTCATCTAATTGAAGTTTTGAAAGCATAGTCTCCATGGCTTTTAAAAAGAATATAGCATTTCCCTCAGTATTTTTTAAAATCACATTTCCAACAAAACCATCGCAAACTGCAACATCACAAACACCCATCGCAAGATCTCTAGCTTCTACATTTCCTATAAAATTTAGTCTTGCTTCTTTTAAAAGTTGATGAGCCGATTTTGTTTGGGCATTTCCTTTTTCTTCTTCAGCTCCAACATTGATAAGTCCAACTCTGGGGTTATCTATGCCAAGTGTCTTGGCATATGCGGAGCCAACTTTAGCAAATTGTAGCAAATTTTCAGCTGGCACATCCATATTTGCACCAGAGTCTAAAAGCACAGTGAACCCTTTAAGATTAGGAATGTTAGTCGGTAAAAATGCTCTCTTTACTCCATCTATTCTTCCGACTAGAAAAGTACCTCCAGCAAGAATCGCTCCTGTTGAGCCGGCAGATATAAAAGCATCTGCTTTTTTGTCTTTTAAAAGATTCATACCAACTACAATAGATGAGGATTTTTTTCTCCTTATTGCAAGAGCCGGATCCTCCATATTAGTTATTGTTTCTTTTGCATCTATTATTTCAAACTTATCTTTATCTATTGAAAGTTTTTCTAATTCAGTTTCAATTTCTTCTTTATTACCTATAAATAAAGGAGTAATACCAAGCTCCTCATTTGCTTGCAAACCACCCTTTATAATTTCTGATGCGGTTTTATCAGCACCAAGAGTATCAAATATTATTTTCATAATAACCTCCTATTAAGAAATAATATATTATAAATATCATATTATCAAGATTTTATAGCCACTTCATAAATTTTATTAAAATTAAATATAAAAGGACCATCACTTTTATGATGATCCTTAATTTTATTTTAATTTTTCTATATTAGATCTAATAGTAATTAGCATCTCTTCGTATTTAGCAAGCTTTTCTCTTTCGCTATCTACAATTTCTTTAGGCGCCTTGTCAGTGAAAGATTTGTTAGAAAGTTTTCCCTTGGCCCTTTTAATTTCAGCTTGAGTTTTTTCCTCCTCTTTCTTCAATCTTTCCTTTTCTTTTTCAAAATCTATTAAATCCCTAAGTGGTAAAAATATTTCTGACTTGTCCAAAACAATATTTACATTGTTTTCCGGACTTATTTGAGCCTTTTCTACAAACTCAATAGAATTTGCAAAGCCGAGATTCTTAAGTTGCAATTCATTAGAAATATAAATTGATTTAATCCTTTCATCTGACGTTGCTATTAAAACTTTTGACTTTCTGCCTGCTTCAATATTCATTTCAGAACGCAAATTTCTAATTTTCCTTATTGCTTCTTGTATATATTCAACGGCATAAGATTCCGTTTCGAAAACAAGTTCCTTCTTTGATTCTGGCCAAGAAGATATCATTATAGATTGCTCATCTGCAAATATATGTTGCCAAATTTCTTCTGTTATAAATGGCATGTAAGGATGAAGGAGCCTTATTATAGCCTTTAGTACATATATTAGGCTTGCTTTTGCTGCATTTTTTGAATCTATATCATCACCAAATAGTCTAGGCTTTACCATTTCTATATACCAATCGCAAAATTGTGACCATGTAAAGTCATAAATTTCATTTGCAGCACTTCCCAAGTCATAAACATCCAGTCTTTCTGTCATATTGTCTATTGTACTTTGAAGTTTTGTCAGTATCCACTTGTCTTCATCTTCTAGATTTTCAAGTTTAATGTCGAGGTCCTCAGATCCAATATGCATCATCAAAAATCTTGTTGCATTCCAGAGTTTGTTGGCAAAATTTCTACTAGCTTCAACCTTTTCTTTTGAAAATCTCGTATCATTTCCTGCAGAATTTCCAGTTACAAGTGTAAATCTTAATGCATCTGCTCCATATTCGTCTATTATCTTTAGAGGATCTATCCCATTTCCGAGTGACTTGGACATTTTTCTTCCTTCCGCGTCTCTTACAAGTCCATTTAAGAGAACATCCTTAAAAGGCACTTCTCCTGTTTGCTCAAGGGCTGAGAATACCATCCTCACTACCCAGAAGAAAATTATGTCATATCCTGTAACTAATACATCAGTTGGATAAAAGTATTCAAA
Organism: Peptoniphilus sp. GNH; assembly: GCA_021307325.1. NCBI lineage: Bacteria > Bacillati > Bacillota > Tissierellia > Tissierellales > Peptoniphilaceae > Peptoniphilus > Peptoniphilus sp. GNH. The sequence goes on from CP089931.1 coordinate 508,671, forward strand.
ATCTGGAGTCTTTTCAGGCCAACCCAAAGTTGAAAATGGCCACAAAGCTGATGAGAACCAAGTATCTAAAGTGTCTGGATCTTGTGTGAAAGTTTTGCCCTCGTATCCTGGCCTTCCCTCTGGATTTTCCAAATCAACCACTGTTTCGCCCGTTTCATTACAATAGTATACGGGAAGTCTGTGACCCCACCAAAGTTGTCTTGATATACACCAGTCCTTTATATCATCTAGCCAATGAGTATATATTTTCCCAAATCTTTCAGGAATAAATTTAAGCTCTTTATTTTTATAGGCTTCCAAGGCAGGCTTTGCCAAAGGTTCCATTTTTACAAACCATTGTTTTGAAAGAAGAGGCTCAATTGTTTCATTACATCTAGAGCAGTGGCCCACTGCGTTTTTATGCTTTTCTTCTTTGACAAAGAAACCAGCATCTTTAAAATCTTTTATTATTGCCTTTCTGGCTTCTTTTCTGTCCATTCCAGCGTATTTTCCTGCAAGATCATTTAATCTTCCATCGTCATCAATTACTTTTAGCTGTCCAAGCTCGTGCCTTGCTCCAACTTCAAAGTCATTTGGATCATGGGAAGGAGTTATTTTAACCGCACCAGATCCAAATTTCATTTCTACATACTCATCTTGAATTATTGGAATCTCTCTATTTATTATTGGTATTATAAGCTTTTTGCCAACCAAGTCCTTGTATCTTTCATCCTTTGGATTTACAGCAACAGCCAAATCTCCAGGGATAGTTTCTGGTCTTGTAGTTGCAATTTCTATAAATCCATCTCCTTCTTTTAGAGGGTATTTAAAATACCAAATGAATCCGTCATGGTCATGGTGATCCACTTCCGCATCGGATACAGCCGTCTTACAATTAGGACACCAATTTATAATCCTATCTCCTCTGTAAATTAGTCCCTTTTTATATAATCTAATGAACACTTCTCCAACAGCCTTGGATAACTTGTCGTCAAGAGTAAAACTTTGCCTTGACCAGTCACAAGAAACTCCCAATTTTTTTAATTGGTCATTTATTATGCCTCCATATTTATGAGTCCAATCCCAAGACTCTTTTAGAAATTCTTCCCTTCCTATATCCTGTTTGGTCTTGCCTTCAGATTTTAATTTTTCTACAACTTTGGCTTCAGTAGAGATAGATGCGTGATCTGTGCCTGGAATCCAAAGAGCTTCAAAGCCCTTCATTCTCTTGTATCTTATTAAAATATCTTGAATTGTATTATTTATAGCATGCCCAATATGAAGCTGACCTGTTACATTTGGCGGCGGCATAACAATAGTGAATGGTTTTTTATCCTTGTTTATATTTGCTCTGAAATAATCTTTGTCCAGCCAAAATTTATAGAGTCTGTCTTCAAAATCATGGGGTTGATAATTTTTTGCAAGTTCTTTCATAATTCCTCCTCAAATAAAAATCCCCCCATCCTTATAAGGACGAGGGGACGCGGTACCACCTTAATTCCGTCTAAACGGCACTTTGGATTATAACGTAATCATCGTTTCCATAGGAAATGCAGAAAAGCAACCTTCGAAAATAAAAGCTTAATGACTTTCACCAAACGTCATCTCTCTTGAAAGCTCTAATTATCTACTCCTCTTCTCTATAGCACATATTTACATAATTCTAATATCAAACCTTAGTTTTTGTCAAGTCAAATAGCCTTGTCAATTAAATCTATCATCTCTCCAACAAAATCTATGCACTCTCTTAGAGCCTTGTCGTCTTTAATGTTTATTCCAGCTGTCTTAGCCATCTCAACTACATTTTTTTTGCCACCCAATTTCAAAACTTCAATCCAGTCCTTGTAGCTTTCCTTATTTTCATAAATTTTATTTGCCATGAGTGTGCCTATGGTTAGCCCTGCCGAATACGTATAAGAATAAAGTCCAGAGTAATAGTGAGGTTGTCTCATCCATGTTAGCTCAGCCCCTTCATCTATTACCAGCTCATCTCCAAAGAATTTTTTCAAAGTGTCTTTAAATAATTTTGACAAAACAGGTTCGGTTATCGCCTGATCGCTATCTACAAGCTTATAGACTTCTCTTTGATAGTAAGCTTCTAGAAAATGTGTTACAAAATTATGATAATAAGTATTTGATATCATAGCTGCCACTATTTGTGCTCTTTTCTTGTCATCCTTTTCTTCTTGTAAAAGTGCCTTAGACAAAAGAACTTCGTTCATTGTTGATGGAGCTTCTATTATATATAGAGAGGGTTCTTGAGAAAAATAAGAGTTTTCAGCTTGCGCAAAATGAAAATGCACTCCATGGCCAATTTCATGTACAAGTGTATAAAGATCATCTAGACCGCCTGTCCAAGACATGAGGATAAATCCATCTTTTTTATATGGAGATGCACAAAATCCCCCCGTTGATTTACCTCTATTTAAAGCATAATCAACCCATCTGTTGTCAAAACTTGACATCGCAATTTTTAAATAATCATCCCCCATAACTTGAAGGGCTTTTTTTACAATAGGTTTGCTATCTTCAAATTTATAGCTTTCACCTTTTATGATTTCTATAGGCAATTTCATATCTGAAAATCTTACTTCGTCTAGCTTATATAGTTTCTTTAAAATTTTTACATACTTTCTCATATGCTTGGAAAGTTCTTCCATTATTACATCTAATTGTCTGTTATAAAGATCTTCATCTACATCTTGAATGAATAAATGATATTCTTTAAGGCTGTCAAAACCTTTTAATTTTGCAATTGTCTTTTCCGCTTGCAAATAAGTATCATAGACACTTGCAAAAGTATTCTTATAGTGGGATAGAGCCTTTGAAAAATATTTGAATGCCTTTCTTCTTAGGTCTGTGTCTATTTGATATTGGTAGTGATTTTCATAGAGTACAAAGGAATTTTCATATTTCTTGCCACTTAGTTCAAAATCTTCAAAGTTCATATCGGATAACTTCATTTCCAAATAAAGTCTATAAGGGGCAGAAAGTACATAGGAGAACTTTTCTACCAAATCCTTTGTTTTAGGATCCAAAAGATGAGGTTTTCTTCTTTTTATATCTTTTATATAATCTGAATACCTATTTTCTGCATTTATTATTTTATCCAAGATTTTATCGTCTACATCGGCTATTTCATTTTCTATATATGCCGTTTTTTGACTTATTTCGGAGTCTATTTTCAAAAAATTCATAGATCTAGTTTTTCTCTTTTCGTCTCCCATATCAACTGAATAGTCAAGATCCACATAATGGGATAAATGATCTATTTTAATTTTTAGTTCCTCATATTTTTCTAAAATATCTAAAATATCCTCTTCTGTTTTGATTTTACCTTGGTATTTTTCTAAGTTAGTAGCTTGTTCTAATGCCTCTTTTAAATCTTTTTCATACTGTGCTTCACTCTCATATATTCTTTTTAAATCCCATTTTTCTTTTTCTAAAACTTCATTTCTATTTAATAGTTTTGCCATATTTACCTCGCTATAAATCCCATTTTTCTATATACTTTAGCCATAGTTTTACTTGCAATTTTTCTAGCTTTTTGAGCTCCTTCTTTATATACATTTTCCAAGTAAGCCTTATCTTCTCTTATTTTTTGATATTTTTCTCTTATAGGTCTTAGACTGTCATTTACAACTCTTGCTAAATCAGTTTTAAATTCCCCATAGCCCTTGTCCTCATATTGTTTAACAATCTCATCAGGAGTTTTTTTAGATAAAACTGCATAGATATCTATGAGATTTTTTAGACCCTTTTGCTCATCATTATAAGAGATTTTTCCGAGAGAGTCTGTCACGGCTTTTTTTATCTTCTTTTCTGTTTCTTTTTCATCCTCAATTATTAATATATAGCCATCGCTATTTGGATCAGATTTTGACATTTTTGAGCTTGGATCTTGCAAAGACATTATTCTGGCTCCAACCTTGGGCGCCATTATTTCTGGCATCACAAATGTTTCTGAGTATCTGGAGTTGAATCTCTGTGCGAGATCTCTAGTCATTTCTATATGTTGTCTTTGGTCCTCTCCTACTGGCACATAAGAAGTTTGATACAATAAAATATCTGCTGCCATTAAAACGGGGTAATTTAAAAGCCCCGCCTCTATTTCCTTAACTTTTTGTGACTTATCCTTGAATTGAGTCATTCTTTGTAATTGTCCTAAGGATGTTATTGTATTCAAGCACCACATAAGCTCAACATGCTCTGGCACATGCGATTGAATGTATATTATAGATTTTTCCGGATCCAAACCAGCAGCTAAATAAAGTGCCAAGACATCAAGTGTATTTTTTCTCAAATTTTTAGGTTCTTGCGCAACTGTAATTGCATGTTCATCAGCTATGCAATATATGCAATCATATTCATCTTGTAGGGGGCCAAAATTTGTAAGAGCTCCTATATAGTTTCCCAAAGTCAAAGATCCAGAAGGCTGTATCCCTGAGTACACAACTTTTTTTTCCATTTTATTCTCCTTTATTAAAAATTCTATTTACATTTTCTATTACTTTTCTTTTTATTTTTTCTTCATCAAGACTCAGCACTTTTTTATCCTTCATGAGAAAGCTGCCATCTACGACAGTCGCACATACATCAGAAGCTGATGCACTATATGTCAAAGCAGAGATTAAATTATTTGCAGGCGTAAAATTTAGTGAGTCCAAATCAAATATTGCAAAATCGGCCCTATATCCCTCTTTTATAAGTCCAGAATCGCAAAATCCCAAAGCCAGCTGACCATTTCTACTTGCCATTTTCAAAACTTCTATAGAGCTTAAACACTTAGAATCTTCCTCAACAGCTTTACTTACTAAAGACGCCAAATGTATTTCTTCAACAAAATTTTGATTGTTGTTGCTAGATGAACCATCTGTGCCCAAGCCTACCTTCAATTCGCTTTTTAACATACTTTTTACGGGTGTAAATCCAGATGCGAGTTTTAGGTTTGAGCTAGGATTATATATGGGATAAATATCTAATTGTCTACAAAGCTCTATCTCTTTAGGACTTAGATGGGTGCAATGAGCAGCAACCACATGAAGTCCATCAAAAAATCCTATATTCAAAAGATGTTCTAGAGGTCTTTTTCCATTTATACTTAGGCAATCCTCCACTTCTTTTTTGGTTTCTGATAGATGAATATTTATAATTCCATTCATATCTAAAGCCATATCCCTCATCTGCAATAAATACTCATCTGAGCATGTATAGATTGCGTGCGGTCCTGGGGCTACTATAATTCTATCATCTTTGTGGTTATATTTTTTATAAAGATTCCACATATCATTTGACCTATCCACCCCATCAATATCCATCATGCCCCTTGTAAGAAGAGCTTTCATGCCAGACTCTTGGGTCGCCTTGGCAACAGAGTTCATGAAATAATACATATCGCAAAAGGAGGTTACGCCAGATTTTATCATTTCTAGAATCGACAAAAGACTAAACCAATAAATAGCTTCAGCGTCGAATTTGGCTTCGGCAGGCCATATTTTATCACTAAGCCAAGTCTGCAAATCCATATCATCAGCATAGTTTCTAAGCCCTGCCATGCCTATGTGAGAATGTGCATTGCAAAAACCTGGTACGAGCAATTTTAGCTTGCCTTCGTACATTTCATCAGCATCAAGGCTTAAATTTTTTCCAATCTTTTCTATTTTCTTGTCCTTGACATAAATATCTATATCTTCTATAATTTTTTCGTTTTCTAAATCCAAATATGTAATATTTTTAAAAAGGATCGACATATTTACCTCCTAAAACATTTAGGTTATTATATCACTTAGCCATCTTATTTCAAAACGTGTGCCGAGCATACAATTCAAGATATTTTTATTAATTTTCATTTACAAATATCGCAATCTCATGTATAATACTTACGGCTCTAAATTTATCGCGGCAATAATAAAATTAGAGGTGTAAAATGGCAAGAATGATAGTGCCTAGATTTAAACAATCTAGAAGATTAGGATTAAATGTATGTGGCCATCCAAAGGCAATGAGACGTGCCAAGAAGGGTACTGCAAGAAGCGACAAGAAGTTAACTGAATATGGTAAGCAATTGCTTGAAAAGCAAAGACTAAGAGCTTATTACGGTGTTTTAGAAAGACAATTCGTAAACCTCTTTAAGGAAGCTAAAAAGTCAAAAGAACAAACTGGTCCAGCTCTTGTTCAATTTCTAGAAAGAAGACTTGACAATCTAGTTTACAGAATGGGATTTGCTTCTTCTATAAGACAAGCAAGACAAATGGTAAATCATGGTCATGTTACAGTTAACGGAAAAAAAGTGAATATTCCTTCATACAGATGTGGCGAAGGAGATGTTATTGCCCTTTCTGCTAGAGGAAGAAAGGTAGATCTTTTCAAAACAAATTATGAAACTCAATTTGTAACTTCTTATCCTTACATTTCAAAAGATGAAGATTTAAAAGCTACTTTGGTTTCACTTCCACAAAGAGAAGATGTTCCTATAGAAATCGAAGACCAATTAATAGTAGAATTCTACTCAAAGAATATGTAATAGCTCAAATAAACGCATTGAGCAAATCAATTCTAAAATGCGAAATACCCAAACTTCTACATGAAGCTTGGGTATTTTTTATACTATTCTAATGCAAATAAAAACAAGGCAAAATTAATTCTGCCTTGTTTTATTTATTCAAAAAATTAGTTATAAAAATTATTGTAATCAGAATGGGACTTATATATTTAAGAGAAAGTGTCATCCAAATCTTTACAAATGGATTTTTAATATTTGCCGCTTCAACCAGTCTATCAATTCCCCAAACATAAGCCGAAAATATTGTTATTAAAAGACATCCTATTACAAGAATATAATTGGATTCGAGTTTATCTAAAAAGTTAAACACAAAGTCATAGTTTATGGAAAAATAAGCTATAATCAAAACTATTATAGATGCAAAAATCAAACTTTTGATTCTTGAAATTTTAAATTCCTCCATAAAAAGACCGACCACTGCTTCTAGAACTCCTACGCTTGATGTGAAAGCCGCTATATAAAATCCTATATAAAATAAAATAGAAAAAATTCTGCCATAGGATATCATGTTAAAGGCACTTGGGAGAGATAAAAAAGTCAGCGCCACTCCTTCATTTGGCTCAAGTCCTGTTGAAAACACAATTGGTATAATCATAAGACCAGCAAGCACACCTGCAATTATAAGTGCCAAACATATAATGCTTGTAGATTTAAAAATTTTTTCTTTTGGATCTTTTATGTAAGAACCAAATACCATAGAGCCGAGCATGGCAAGCCCCAAGGCAAAAAATGCTTGTCCTAGACAAATAACAAGTGATGACAAGGTGAATTTAGAAAAATCAGGTTTAAATAAAAATTCTAATCCCTCCCTTGCTCCAGCCAAACTCAAAGAGTGGACTATTATAATCGCCATTATTGCAAATAACAAGGGCAGAAGTATTTTAGAAATTCTCTCAATGCCCTTTTGGATTCCAAATATAATTACAAGTCCATTTAATATTAAATTTGCAAAAAATAAGATGAATACTTTGTTGTAATCTCCCCTGAAATTATTAAAATAATTTACAATACCCTCTGTGTTTAGATTTATAAAGTCACCATTTATAGAGGCAATGACATATTTCACTATCCAGGCATAGATTGGAGCAGTATAGCCTAATATCAAAATTGCTGCAAGTGTGTGCAAATACCCTGCCATATACCACTTACTTTTGGGGCTTAGTTTTTTATAGGCTGAAATGGCTGTCTTTTGAGTGTTAAATCCTATCGTAACTTCTGCACACATAAGTGGAATTCCGATTAAGAGGATTATTAAAACATAGGTTATTATAAATATAGCACCTCCATTTTCTCCTACTACATATGGAAAACGCCATAGGGAGCCTATGCCAAGTGCCAACCCGATTGCCACCAAGATAAATCCAAATACAGATGAGAATCCTTCCGTTTTTTTAGTCATGTATACCTCCTCAAGTTATTTAAGTATAGTCTATTTGCAAAATTTCTTCAATTTTATTTAAACTCATATTTTAAAATTAAAAAGATGACCCCCAATAACTTGATCATCTTCTTAAAATACTTATATTTGATTTTATTTAAAATTATATATTTTAAAAACCTATTCTCCAAGATATGCAGCTTTAAGACTAGCATCATTTTTTAAATCCTCAGCTTGTCCTTCATTTACTATTTTTCCTGTTTCGAGCACATAGGCCCTATCCGCTATTTCAAGTGCCAAGCCAGCATTTTGTTCCACAAGTAAGATGGTTGTTCCTTCTTTTTTTAGCTGTTCAATTACTTCAAAAATTTTCTCCACAAAAAGTGGTGATAGACCCATGGAAGGTTCATCCAAGAGTAGAAGTTTTGGTCTTGTCATAAGGGCTCTTCCCATAGCAAGCATTTGTTGCTCTCCTCCTGAAAGAGTACCTGCTAATTGTTTTTTTCTTTCAAATAAAATTGGAAATCTTTCAAATATTCTTTCAAGGATTTCATCATCTACACGCTTATACATATATGAGCCCAGTAAAAGATTATCTTCTACTGTGAGTTTAGTAAAAATTCTTCTTCCTTCTGGCACTTGAGCTATTCCAAGAGAAGTTATGATATGAGCTTTTTCTTTAGAAATATCCTTGCCCTTAAAAATAATGCTTCCACTTTTTATGGGAATTAGTCCTGAAATGCTCTGCAAGGTCGTAGTCTTTCCTGCTCCATTTGCTCCAATAAGGCATACAGTTTCTCCTTCCTCAACCGAAAAACTTATTCCTTTTATCGCATGTATATTTCCATAGTATATATTTAAGTTTTCAACTTTAAGCAAGACTGCCAGCCCCCTTTCCGAGATAGGCCTCAATAACTTTTTTATTATTAATAACTTCTCTAGGATCTCCTTCACAAAGCGGGCTACCATAATTTAAAACTAGAAGCTTTTCACATATTCCCAAGACCAATTTCATGTCATGTTCAATCAAAAGTATGGTCACATCAAATTTATCTCTTAGAAGTTTAATAGTTGCCATAAGCTCTTCTGTTTCTGTCGGATTCATGCCAGCTGCTGGCTCATCTAGTAAAAGTAATTTAGGTCTTGTAGCCATAGCCCTTGCGATTTCTAGTTTTCTCTGTTGACCATAAGCAAGGCTTTTTGCTGGTAAAGTAGAATATTTATCTAAGTCAAAAATCTTTAAAATTTCAAGAGCCCTTTCATTTGCAGAAATTTCTTCCTTCCAAAATTTAGGCATTCTAAATGTTCCGCTTAGTATTCCATATGACATATAAGAATTGAGAGCTATCTTAACATTATTCAACACACTAAGATTGTCAAAAAGTCTAATGTTTTGAAATGTTCTGGCAATACCCTTGTTTACTATTTTTGTAACTTCAAATCCATCAATCCTATCTCCATCTAGATAAATCTCTCCGCAGCTTGGCTTGTAGACTCCTGTTATAAGATTAAATGCGGTAGTCTTTCCTGCACCATTTGGTCCTATGAGGCCATAAAGCTGTCCTTTTTCTATTTTTAAATTGAAATCCCACACAGCCTTTAGTCCACCAAATTGGATACCTACATTTTTGCATTCCAAAACTAGATTAGTCATCGTCTTCACCCGCCTTTTCTTTTCGCTTGAACTTTTCATTTCCGTTGCTTACCAATCTGAGAACTTTAGAAAGCATAAATTCACGTCTTCCCAAAAGGCCTTCTGGTCTAAAAATCATCATAGCAATCAATACAAGCGAATATACAATCATCCTGTAACTTGAGAATGAACGCAAAAGTTCTGGAACGATTGTCAATATAGTTGAAGATATTACAGCTCCTGTAAAAGAACCCATGCCACCCAAAACTACCATTACCAAAATATCAAAAGACTTGTTATAGTCAAACACCTTGGCGTCAATTACTCCTATGTTTTGTGCATAGATAGCTCCTGCAATTCCAGCAAAAAAAGCTGATATCGCAAATGCCAAAGTCTTGTAATAAGTGGTGTTTACTCCAGATGCTTCCGAGGCTGTTTCATCTTCTCTAATTGCTAAAATGGCTCTGCCATGTCGTGAAGTCATGAAGCTATACATACAAAAAACACAGATGCAAGTTATGACATAAATCAAATCAAAGCTCTTCATCTTTGGTATTCCACTTAGTCCCTGTGCTCCCCCAGTAAAGTCAAAATATTCAATCAAAACTCTTATTATTTCACCAAAAGCGAGAGTGACAATTGCCAAATAATCTCCCTTTAGCCTCAAGGCAGGTATACCAATTATTATTCCAACAAGGCAGGCTAAAATGCCTCCCAAAAATAGGGATATAATGTATCCAGTAAGTCCATGTACAAATCCTGCTTTCATAAAAAGCGCCGCACCATAGGCTCCAATTGACATAAATCCTGCATGACCCAAGGTTATTTGCCCAAGGTTACCTACTGTAATATTTAAACTAGTTGCAAGTATTATATTTATACAAACCAGTCTAAGAACTGTAAGGGCATAGCCATTTACAATTCCAATATTATTTAAAATCAAAATAATTCCATATAAGGCAAGCAAAAGAATAAGAGTTATTATATACATTCCAATTTTTTGTTTTTTCATTTATACCTTCTCCCTCTCATTCTTTCCTAATAGACCAGCAGGTTTTACCAGAAGAACTATAATCAATATGCCAAAGACTATTGCATTTGCCAATCTACTTGAAATATAAGCTATTGTCAAGGCCTCTATTATGCCAATCAAAAGTCCTCCAAGCACCGCCCCTGGGATTAGTCCTATTCCACCTATTACAGCAGCTGTAAAAGCCTTTATCCCCAGCAAAGATCCCATTAGAGCTTGGGCTTGAGGATAGGCCCCCAGATATAAAACTGATGCCACGCCAGCCAAGGCTGATCCTATGGCAAATGTCAGAGTAAGGCTTGTATCTACATTTATTCCCACAAGTTCTGATGCTTTATAGTCCTCGCTCACAGCCATCATAGCCTTGCCCTGCTTTGTATTTTTCATAAAAAGTGTAAGTGAAAAAGTTAAAATTCCAGTCATTAAAATAGTTACTATGGTAACTATCGGTATTTCAAGTCCCAAAATTTTTATAGGAGGATATGGGAATATTGAAGGCACAGATTTTGCTCCAGCACCAAAAAGTTTCATAACTAAATTTTGTAGTAAAAGCGACACTCCTATGGCTGTTATTAAATTGGAAATCCTGGGAGAATTTCTCAAAGGCTTATAAGCAATTCTCTCAATCAAAACTCCCAAAATAGTGCATACAATTATCGCTGGTATAAAAGACAACCAAAGAGGTAGACCCATATTGCTCAAAAATAAAATAATTGTAAATGCAGCTGTATATGACCCCACCATTATAATTTCTCCGTGAGCAAAATTAATAAGCAGAGCAATCCCATAAACCATGGTATAGCCAAGAGCAACAAGGGCATATATGGACCCTAGTTGTAAGCCATTAAAAATCTGAAGTATAAAATCCATTTAAGCTATTCCCACCTTTCTTTTTAAAAATATAAGGCGGCCACACAAGCCGCCGTTATAATTATTCAGCTCCTACATATGAATCCAAAATATATTGACCATCTTGAATTTTCATTATTGCACACGATTTAATAGGATTGTTATTTTCTCCAAACTTCAAAGAACCAGTAACTCCTTCAATTTCAACTTTTTTAAGAGCTTCAACTACATCCTTATAGTCCATGGACTTTGTGTTTTCGAATGCGTTTTTATAAGCATAAATCGCATCATATCCTAAAGCTGAAAAAGCAGAAGGATCTTCGCCATACTTAGATTTATAATTGTCTACAAAGTTTTTGACAACTTCTTTAGTGTCTTTTACTGAATAGTGATTAGTGAAATAGATTCCATCTAAGCTTGATTCTTCGCCCTTTGCTACAACGCCAAGCACTCCATCCCATCCATCAGGACCTATTATAGTTGATTTTAGTCCTAGGTCTCTTGCTTGTCTTACAACAACAATGTTATTTTCATAATAATCGGAAATCAAAAGTACATCAGGATTTTTGCTCTTAATATTGGTTAACTGTGCCTTGAAATCTTTATCAGAACTTCCATATCCTTCGTCTGCCAAGACTTCAAGTCCTTTTTCCTTGCAGCTTGAAATGAACTTATCTGAAACTCCATTTGAATAGTCTGACGAATTATTCCTCAAAACAGCAACAGTCTTTGCTCCTAGCTTTCCTGATGCAAAATTAGCAAGCAAAAGTCCTTGCATTGGGTCAGTAAAACATATTCTAAATACATTTCCATTTCCTTCGGTAATAGACTCCATAGTTCCTGTCGGTGTTACTACTGGTATTCCATCATTTACAGAATTTTCAGCTACTGCCAAGGCTGGCTTTGAAGTTATAGGTCCTACTATGCCATTTACTCCACTTTCAACAAATTTCGAATAGACATTCATGGCTTCGGTTGAGTCTCCCTTGTCATCTTCGGAAATATATTCAATTTTCTTTCCGTTGATTCCACCATTTTCGTTTATTTCTTCTACTGCCATCTTAATTCCATTTTCAGTAGAGTTACCATAATTGGCAACAGGTCCACTTTTTGGAATTATACCTCCAAGTTTTATAACCTCACTTGAATCTGCACTCGCCTCTTGTTTTTTCTCTCCTGCATTATTGCTTGTGCCGCATCCTGAAAGTAACAGAAGTGCGGATAGCAAAACCACTAACTTTTTTTTCATCTTCATCTCTCCCTTAAAAAATATTTTTTATATTATATCACCATTTATCAAAATAGCAAAATAAATTTATTTTTTGACTTAATATATTAATTATATTCATTAAATTTATTAACTAAAATATCTGCGTAATTCGTTTTTTCTCTAAAATTATTAATATATTTTCTATTTATCCTTTAATTAATTGTTTTAAATAGTTATAAAATTTATTTTTAAAGTTTTTTCGAATCAAAGAATTATTTTTTAAAAAGGATAAGACTTGTTGCAATAAAAAAAGGCTTAATTTAATAAGCCCTTTTAAAAAATAAATATCTATTATCCTACTTAGCCCTTTGATAAGGCTTGCCATCTGCTGACGGTGCCTTTGATCCTTTTACAAAGGCAATAAGAACGATTAATGTAATTGCATAAGGAATCATAGAAAGTAGATTTGCATCTATATTCATTCCTACAGATCCTAAGTACACGGAAAGTCCTTGAGCTGCTCCAAATAGCAGACATGCAAGCATAGCTCCCTGCGGTTTCCATCCTCCAAAAATTACTGCTGCCAAAGCTATAAATCCTTGGCCAGATATCAATGTTTCTCTAAATGATGAAACAATTGCAAGAGACATAGACGCTCCGCCTAGTCCAGCTAGAAATCCCGATGCCAGAACACAAATATATTTTATAAAATATACATTTATTCCCAAGGTTTCAGCAGCTTCTGGATGTTCTCCGACTGATCTTATTCTCAAGCCAAGTCTTGTCTTATAAAGTAAAAACCAAACCAATAGAACTAAGATGAAAACCAGATACACCGTAGGATATTGATTCAAAATTGATCCTACTACTGAGCCATCTGGAAATACATCTTTAAACATTATTTGCATTTTTGATTCAAAAGGTATCGGCTTAGACATAGCTGCTCCTTCAAAGAACAATCTACATAAAAGCAATGATAAACCTGGTCCTATCAAGTTCAAAGCTATACCAGATACAACATGATCTGCTTGAAATGAAACAGTCGCGATTGCATGGAGTAAAGACATGGCGCAACCTGCCAAGCCACCTGCTAAAAAAGCTATCCAAGGATTTCCTACATAAAATCCAACTATAGAAGCAGTAACTGCTCCAACAGACATCATACCTTCAAGGCCTATGTTTACAATTCCTGCATTTTCACTCAAAACGCCGCCTAAAGCTGTAAAAATTAAAGGTGTCGAATAAAGAAGAGTTATACTCAAAATTATAGCTATATTATTCATTTATTTTCCCCCTTAGCAGCTTTTTTTGAAAAAATTCCTTTTATTATATCCAAAAGATTTGGCATAGAAATTGAAAATACAATCAAGCCTATTACTACTTTTGTAATTTCCGAATAAGTTCCTGGAAGTGTAGTAAGCTTAGTTCCACCATAGTTAAGTCCGGCAAATAGAAGTCCTGCTGGTATACACAATATAGGATTATTGGCAGCAATAAGTGAAACTGCCATACCATTAAATCCATATCCCAATTGTCCTCCCATTTGAACCAAGCTCAAAGAAACTCCTTGCATCATACAAGCTCCAGCAAGTCCAGAAATTGCGCCAGATATTGTCATGGTAACAACTGTGGATTTTTTGATATCTATCCCACCATATTCTGCGGCGTACCTATTAAATCCAACCGCCTTTAGTCTATATCCTAAGGTTGTCTTGTTTAAAACAAACCAAATCAATATAGCAACAAGTATTGCAACTATAATCCCCCAATTAATTGGTGGATTCAAAAATCCCTTTAAAATTTTGTGATCTTTAAAAAATTCCAATCCTTCCTTGGATACCTTCCAGTGTTGTAAAACCATAGTCGATGCAGTGTCCCTTATAGGATAGGAAAAATCAGATGCTGGTTTTCTTATAGCTGGATATGACAAGAGGTGATTGCTGCCATAGAAGGCTATCCAGTTTAACATTATTGACGATATAACTTCGTTAACTGTAAACCTGGCCTTCATAATACCTACAAGACCTCCCCAAATAGCCCCAGCTAAGGTTCCTCCTATTAGGCAAACTACGGCATGCACAATTGGTGGAAGTTTTAAAAATATTCCAAGAAGACAAGATGCTATTGAGCCAACAATAAATTGTCCTTCTGCTCCAATATTAAAAAGTCCTGTTTGAAAAGCAAAGGCTACAGAAATGCCTGTCAAAATAATTGGCATAGCATTTACAAGTGTCCAACCTATATATTTAGGCTTGCCAATTGCCCCTAAAATAATAATTTTATAAGCTTCTACGGGATTAGTACCATTTATAATCAATATCAAAGATCCTACAAGTAATCCTATTATAATTGACACTAGGGTATAAAACAGTCTATTTTTCTTCATTTTTTCCCCCTGCCATCAACAATCCAATTTCCTTTTCATCGGTTTCATCAGCCTTCTTAATATCTAAAATCTTGCCTTCATAGATTACAGCTATTCTATCTGATAAGGCAAATATTTCATCAAGCTCAAAAGATATGAGAAGAACAGCCTTGCCTGCATCTCTTTGATTTACTAAAAACCTGTGCACATATTCTATTGCCCCTACATCCAAGCCTCTTGTCGGTTGAGCTGCTAGAAGAATGTCTGGATTTTGAGTAATTTCTCTCGCTATTATGACCTTTTGTTGATTGCCTCCTGAAAGAGAGCCAGCTGGATAAGACTCCTTTCTGGGTCTTATGTCAAATTTCTCCATCAATTCTTGAGCATTTTTAGATATGGAATTTTCATTCAAAATGCACCCCTTGGCAAAGGGCTCCTGATTGTAATTTTCTAGAATTAAATTTTGAGCAACAGAAAACTCTAAAACTAATCCTCTTTTTTGTCTATTTTCAGGAATGTTATATAAACCAGCTTCGTGTATTTCTTTAGGAGTCTTGTTTAACATTTCCTTTCCATGAATCTTTATAGAACCAGATTCAGCCTTGCAAAGTCCAGTAAGGGCTTCTATTAACTGGGACTGTCCATTGCCATCGACTCCGGCAATTCCTAAGATTTCTCCATTTTTTAAGTCCAAATTCAAGCCATTTACTATATTCAATTTTCTGGAATCCTTAACCACAAGATCCCTTATTTCCAATACAGTATCCATGGCCTCTCTTTTTTCCTTATTTACTGTGAGAGTTACCTTTCTTCCTACCATCATGTCTGCTAGATCATTTTCAGTTACCTTGTCCACATCAACTGTGTCTATTTTCTTTCCCCTTCTTATGATGGTGCATCGGTCAGCCATGGCTTTTATTTCTTTTAGCTTATGGGTTATTATTATGATTGTCTTTCCGACTTCTTTTAATGCTTTTAAAATATTTCCTAATTCCTCGATTTCCTGAGGAGTCAGTACAGCTGTAGGCTCATCAAAAATTAAGATATCTGCACCCCTAAACAGAGTTTTTAAAATCTCTACTCTCTGCTGCATACCCACAGTTATATCTTCGATTTTTTCATCAGGATTTATGTATAGTCCATACTTTTTTGATAGGGATGTCACATCTTCCCTAGCTTTTTTCATATCAAGCTTGAGCCCTTTTGTCGGCTCCATCCCGAGTATAATATTTTCCACAACCGTAAATGGATTTACGAGCATAAAGTGCTGATGCACCATACCTAATCCATACTTAATAGCATCATTAGCATCTCTAATTATAGCTTTCTCCCCATTGATATATATGTCCCCACTGGTTGGCAAATAAAGACCATAGAGAATATTCATAAGCGTAGATTTTCCAGCTCCATTTTCACCAAGTAGAGCGTGAATCTCGCCCTTTTTTACCATGAGATCAATATTATCATTTGCAGTGAAGTCACCAAATTTTTTGGTGATATTTTTCATTTCAACAGAATAAATGTTATTTTCAACTTCAGGCAAAGCAATCTCCTCCTATAATTAAATATTATACTATAAGCTTTTGCAATTTTGGAATTTTTTATTTCTTTTTGGCTAAAGATATAAAATGAAAATAAAAAAAGAAGGATTAATCTTTTCGATTAACCCTTCTTGATTCCATTTACTTATTTTAAACCTGCTTGGAATTGATTGAAAGTTTCTTCACTGTCAGGAACAACTATTTCTCCGTCAATGATTTTCTTTTCTATTTCTTTAGTTTTTTCAAGAACTTCAGGTTTTACATTCTTATCACTTGTAGGAGCGATACCTACAGCGCCTTCATCTTTAAGACCATATACGTTAGTCTTTCCACCTTCAAAGTTGTCTTTTTCAACAATATCTTTGATTAGGTTATAAACTACAACATTTGCATTCTTCATAGCTGAAGTCAATACATTATCAGGTGCCAAAGAGTTTTGATCTCTATCAACACCGATAGCCCACTTGCCTTGTTCTTGAGCAGCGTTTATAACACCGTCTCCTGCTCCACCAGCTGCATGATAAACTATATCTGCACCGTTTTGGAACATTGTGTTTGCTATTGACTTACCTTTTTGAGCTTCTGAGAAGTTTCCTACATATTGAACGCTACATTCAACTGGAGTTCCTTTTTCGTGTGCTGCATAAGCAACACCTGCTCTATAACCATAGTCAAAAGCACTGATTAGTGGAGATTCTTGTCCACCAACAAAACCTACTTTGTTAGTTTCAGTTGTAAGCCCTGCTATATAACCAACTAAGAATGATGGTTCGTTAGCCTTAAACATAAGTCCCAAAATGTTGTTTGGAGCTGTAAGAGGCTTTCCGTCTTTAACCATAGCGGTTGGGTCAACGTCTACAACTGCAACCTTGATTTCAGGGTTGTTTTGAGCAAATGCGAATACATCGTCTGCCATCTTAAATCCTGCAGCGATTACTACATCAGGATTTTGATCTGCTATTGTTTCAAGGTTTTGAGCGTATTCATCAGCAGTCTTTGATTCTACGAATGTAGTAGTTACACCAAAATCAGCTTCTGCTTTTTTGATACCTTCCCAAACTCCTTGGTTGAAAGATTGGTCATTGATACCGCCTTCGTCAGTAACAAATCCTATCTTTAACTCCGACTTTGCTGCTTCACCTTTTTGTTCTTGGCCAGCTGCCTTTTCATTAGCTTTTTCATTCTTCTTGTTGCCACCATCTTTTGGTCCACCGCAACCAACAAGTAGCAAAGCTCCTGCTAAAATAATAGCAGTCAGTGATGTTTTCTTTTTCATGTTTACCTCCTTATTTCATTTTCATTATATAATAGCAGAATTGAAAATACAATTACTAGAAATTCAATTATAAGTTTTTTATAAATTTTAAAAATTTATCACAATTTAATTCTTTAAATTTTATATGTATACAAGAAATTTTATGTTTTTTTAAAATCTTGCTAAAAGAAAAAACCGTTCTTTCGAACGGTTTTATTTTTAATAGATGGCTCTTGGAATTATTACGATAATAAGCAGTACTACATAAAAAGCGATTGTGAAAATCAAAGCTTGCTTAAAATCTTTTTTCTTGATAATCATTTTATCCCTATCCATAAGCTTGCAAGCCAAGGCTGCTATATATGCCAAAATTGGTGCAATTATCAAAATACCTGCCATGCTTGCTCCCAAGCCTAGCACCCTATAAAATCCTAGTATAATCAAATAAAATAGGACAACATATATTTTTGACACGTTCTTGCGATTTAGCCAAATATGTGACAAGGTTGCAAGAACAGCTGCAAAAAATACTATATGAGCCAAAGTATTTTGCAACTTTATTCTATTTACCAATGACCTATTTGCGACTTCAATGGTGTTTACGTAATAGCCATTTTGTTGAAAAGTTTGTTTGTCAGGGCTTATATCCCCCATTTGATCGACATATTTTTCAACTCTAGCATTGGTCACAAATACGCTATTGTAAGCTATTATGCCCTTGTTCTTGTAAAACAAATTTCTTGGAAGTGCGTATAAGGTGAATCGATAGCTTTCTTCTTGTGCTGTCAGAGGAATTTTAACAACTGACACAGGTTGAAAATTATAGTTAGGAATTTTCTTATAAAAATCTTTGTATTTTAATTTTTCTGAAAAGAGTACTTGATTTATCTTTTCATAGTCTCCTTTTAGCTTTGTAATTGAAAGAACAGGTCTTGTTGCTCCATTTAAGAAAAGCTCTCTTTGTGGTGTGCCTAAAATTCTTAAAATTGAATCTTGACCCTTATAGTTAAAGGATATATCCATTTTTATAAGATCAGTGTTGCCGTTATTTTCAATGGATCTGCTTATACTCAACCCTTCAATTTCTGACGGATCTTTGAACTGTAAACCAGAAAATTCAGGTTCAACATTGTATTTGTCAGGCCACAATATATTCGTTCTAAATTGTCTTGTAAATGTCGAAACAAAAAGCAGCAAAAGAAATATGGCAAATATTATAATGTTTTTAACTTTTTTATTCATACTGTCCTCCATCTATTTTCTAAATATATGATATCACTAATTTGGCGAAAAATACACTCTTATTTGCTCTTGTGGCATTTAAAGTAAAAGGATTTATTATTTGGCTTCGATTAAATAAGTATTTAACTTATTACTTTTATCTGATAGAATGTCTTTAGAGGTGGATTTAATGAAAACTCTTTATAATTTGACGCTTGACCCTTTATGTGAAAATGCTCTTGACAATTTTTTAAAAGAGAATGAGAAAGATTGCTATCTAAATTCTGATTCAGAGCTTACTTTTTTAGGAGATGATATTTGGCAAGAGGCTATTTCTGCTATTCTAGCAGGTAAAAACCTTCTTTTAGTAGGTGAAAAATCAACTGGTAAAAATGTTTTAGCTTTAAATTTAGCAAAACTTTTTCAAAGGCCTGTGTATAATGTATCGATAAATATAAACACAGACTCCGAATCCTTGTTAGGATGCGACTCTTTTAAAAATAGTCAGGTCTTTTTTAGACCAGGCCCTGTCAGCCTAGCTGCTCAAAAAGGCGGATTTCTTATTTTAGATGAAATAAATATGGCAAAAAATGAAGCCCTTTCAGTCTTGCACGCAAGTCTTGACCATAGAAGGAAAATAGACATACCAGGATATGACAGTATAAAAATCCATCCAGCTTGTAGATTTATAGCTACAATGAATGAAGATTACGCTGGCACAAGACCTCTTAACGAGGCTCTTTTGTCTAGATTTGTAGTTATTCGCCTACCTATAATAAGCAGAGAAAATCTCATTGAACTTATAACTTCACGCCACAAAAATATGATGGCAGGTTTTTTGGAAGAAATTGCAAATATATTTTCTGATATTTTAACAAAATATCAAGCTGGAGAAATTTCATCCAATGCCCTAGATATACGAGGATTGCTCTATTCTCTTGATATGATTGAAGTTGGTCTTAATCCTTTTGACGCTCTAAAACTTGGGCTTATAAATAAATCTTTCGACCACTTTGAGAGGACTCTTTTAGAAGATCTTATAAAAGTTAGAATTTCTTCAAAGATGAGTTTTTCGGATGTTCTAAAGGCTAAATAAAATGGAAAAAATTCTGACTCGCTTAGATCGGCGCATTTATAATCAAGTCTGGAATGGTTCAAATGATTACTCATTTCTTCCTGAGTACACTGCCAAAGACTTTGAGGGTAATTTCGATATTTATTCTAACCTCATAATAGGACTTTCCTATAAATATTATGGTCCACATTTTATAAAAAATCTTTTTTATAATTGGCAAGGCAGATTTCAAGAGTATAGGTATGATACTCTGGCTTGGATAATGCTAGAAAATTTGGTTTATCAAAAAGAACTTCCGAAAAGGCCATTAATTGCCAAACTTAGATTGATAAATGCAGAAGATTTTTTCAAAAAAAATTTTGAGTACAAAAGACGCAAGCTCTATCTAAGAGATCCACAATCCTATGCCCTTTTAGAAGCCTATAAAAAAGAATGTCTTGGTCAAATACCGTCATTTTTAGATAAAAAAGAAGCACTAACTTATGCACTTTTAAAATTTCCCATTGATATAAGTTCCTCAGAAATTGAGGAAAGATTTCTTTCAATAATTAGAGAATATTTTGGATTTAGAGATGGGCATTCTAAAACTTTGCTAATACTTGACAGATTTCTGCATAAAATAAAGTTAGCTCTTCCTCAAATAAGTATATTGAACAATTTTACAAGCTTGCCCGGCATCGAAAAAGTAAAATCTCCTGCACATTCAGATAAGAGAAAATCATCCTACATCTTTTTCCCTAATATTAGAGAACGTAAGCTAGAGGCTTATATAGAATCAATTTATGGCAAGTCGTCAATTTCAGAAAGAGAAGAAAATTATATAAATTCAAAAGTTTGCACAGGAATCCACAAATATTTTAAAATTCGCTTGACAAATGGTCCCGAATATTCCGATACAAATAATAAAAAAAGCCTTCTTATGGCTCAAAATCAAAGAGCATATCAAAGACAAAATAATGTAAGTTATTTTCTTGAGCACAAGTCACAAGCCCTTTTAATAGCCAAAAAACTTTCACGATCCTTAGATGCTTTTTTCGAAAGAGAAAGACTATCTACATACGAAAAATCAAGTCGAGGCCGATTAAACTCTAAAAAAATATGGAAGAGCGAAGTAAAAATTTCAAAAAGAGTTTTCGAGCTAAAAGAAGAAGGTCCAAGTCCCAATCTGACAGTAAATATTTTGCTGGATTCCTCAGCCTCCAGAGTGGCATCTTCAGAAATTATAAGCCTACAAGCTTATATACTAGCCCTTGCCCTTAGGAAGTCTCAAGTCAAATTTAATATATTCTCTTACTCATCCTATGCCAATTATGAAATTTTGACAAAATTAAAAAATTCAGAAGATGATAATTTAGAAAATATATTCTCTTATTTTCCAAGTGGTTGGAATAGAGATGGGCTAATTTATAGAGCCTTTAAAGAAATTTTCTCAGAAAAAATTTTCGAAAAACAGCTCTTAATTATATTTACTGATGCAAAACCCAGAGATATGCAAGCCATGGCAAAGCAAAAAGGAGAGTTATTTAAAAAAGACTACGAAGCGCAAGCAGCTATAAACGATACTGCAAAAGCAATTTATGAACTTAGAAAAAGCGGTTTTCATGTAGCTTGTATTTTTTCATCTGCAGATGAAGACCTCCCTTCATGCAAAAAAATTTTTGGTCAAAATTTCATCAGATTGAAAAGCTTAAACGACTTTGCTCAAGTAGGCATTTCATTTATCGAACGCCAAATCAAAATTATAAGTAAGTAAATTCACTGTAAAATATATATTTTAGCTTAATCTTAACTTAGATTATTGCATTAAAAAAGGACCGGTCTTCCGGTCCTTTAATTTTTATACATGTCAGTGTCTTATTGGTCCATCTTGATGTCTTGTAAGAGTCTTGAATCCTAAAACTGCAAGTACAAGAGCAAGGATAAATAGAACGATAGGAAGTACAGTCATTATATAGTTTCCTGCACCGCCATCAGCCATGGCTTTGATGTAGTAGTTCTTTGTTTCAATTACAAGTGCTGAAAGAGTTGCACAGAACATGAAGATCATAGGTATAACTATCATGCTGTAATTCTTTCCTGTGCACTTTAACCAAGTTGCAACACCTAGCAAAGCAAGAGCTGCAAGAAGTTGGTTTGCAGAACCGAATATAGGCCAAATCAAAGCGTATCCCTTAATAGCAAGAGCTGAACCGATTACAACAGTAATAGTTGTAGATACCCACATATTAGTAAGGATAGATTGTTGTCCTTCTCCATTGTTCTTTTCGAAGAATTCTTGGAAAATAAATCTTGCAAGTCTAGTAGCTGTGTCTAGTGATGTAAGAGCGAAAGCTGAAATTGCAAGAGTTACAAAATTTACACCTGCATTAACAGGAATACCAAACTTATTCATAAAGTCAGCAACACCTTGAGCAAATAGAACTGTAGGTCCACCGCCCTTAGTCATGATTTCTGCATACTTGTCTTGAGTCAAATAAGCTGCTGTTATAAGAGCAACTACTGCAAGAGCACATTCTATTAACATACCACCATAACCGATTAGTCTTGCATCTTTTTCTTTATCAATTTGCTTAGAAGTTGTTCCTGAACCTACTAGAGAGTGGAAACCTGAAATAGCACCACAAGCAACTGTGATAAATAGAGTTGGGAACAAATACTTAACTGATCCATTTGCTGCTACAAGCTTAAATCCTGAGAAAGTAGTGAACTTAATTTCAGGTCTTGCTATAACAACACCTACAAAAGATCCTGCCATCATTGCATATAGCAAGAAAGAGTTCAAGTAGTCTCTTGGTTGAAGTAGAATCCAAACTGGTGCAGTAGAAGCAACGAAAATATAAATTGCTAATATAACTGTCCAAGTTGTTGCTGAAAGTTGCACAGGGATTAGACTTCCTAAATAAATACTTGCAAATAGAACTATAACACCGATAACAGTTGCGATGCCAAGGTTTACGCCTCTTCTGTATACAAAATATCCAAAGATAATAGCTTCAATCATAAATAAGATAGATGCAGAAGCTGCTGCTGGAGCCTTAGCAAATGTTGAAGCTACTATTGATGTAAATGCAGCTACAACCAAGATTAGAGTAAGCCAAGCAAAAGCTGAGAAAAGAACTTTACCTGTGTTACCCATATAATCAGCTACGATAGTTCCTATAGATTTACCATCATGTTTGATAGATGCAGTAAGTGAACCGAAGTCGTGTACACCACCGAAGAATATACCACCTATTACAATCCATAGAAGAACTGGAACCCATCCAAATGTTGCAGCGATGATAGGTCCATTGATTGGGCCTGCGCCGGCAATAGATGCGAAATGGTGGCCAAGCAAAACGCCAGGTTTTGTAGGCACAAAGTCTACACCGTCTTCTTTAGTGTGAGCGGGTGTAGGAGTTTCTCCATCAAGTCCCCAAGCATTTGATAAAAAACGTCCGTATGTTTGGTAGGCAATAAAAAATAATACAATCGCCCCAACAATCATTAATAATGCTAACATATTATTCCTCCTTGTTCAGGCTATAGAGATATTATAAAATTCTTGGAATCCTCCTTCCCCCTCTTGTTGTAATAGCCATTTTCGATATTATTTATATCTAACAGATTCAAAGCGATATTGACCCATCCCTTAAATCCAAAAGAAAAAGACTTATAAAACTTATACTTTCGAATATAATTGATGACGTCTTGAGGAATCTCTCCCTCTGTAATTATCAGTCCCCTAACAAGAGTGGACATATGTGAATCTGTTGGAATAACTTGTTCTTTTACAAAATCTTCCAAAGACTTTGTAAATTTTTTTATAGTATCTAAGTCTACCGACTCAATATGTTTAACAAGGATATGTTGATAGGTTTCATAATCCCATACAACAGCCTTCTTTACTGCTATGTAGTGCTCATTTCTTTCAAAGTAAGTTGCCAACATATCATAGTTTATACCATTAAATGTAAAATTTCTTTTTGTGTCAAAATAAGCAGAGAACCTATCCTCAAGCTTATTTAAATAATTATCTATCATAAAATTTTCCCCTTGTTTTTATATGTTTATTATATACATAAAATATTATTTAAGTCAACGTTTTCATCATTCATGCAAATAAATACATTTTGAAATATATTTTTGAAAAGTTTTTAAATATTTTACTCATTTGAAATATTTTCTCCTAAGCTTATCCATATGCGAAAAATTAAAAAGGACCCATCATTTCTACAGATGAGTCCTTATATCTTATTTAATTTATTTAATTTATTTTATTTAATTTTAAATTTAATAATCGACTTAAACAAGTCGCCATCAATATAAATATCAAACTCTCCGCCTTGAATTTCTGACAGAGATTTTGCAATTGAAAGTCCCAAGCCAGATCCTTCCGTATTCCTTGAACAATCCCCTCTTGCGAAGCGCTTGATTAGCTCTTCAGAAGAAACATTTAGGGCAAACTTAGAAATATTTTTTACTTCTAATACTGCAAATCCATCCTTCTCGTAAATTCCAGTGTAGACACGAGTGTTTTCCAATCCATATTTATATATGTTTGAGAAAATATTTTCTAATATTCTAAAAGTTTTTGTACCGTCAAGTTGCAAAATCACAGAATTCAAACCATAATCTGTGATTAGGTCAAACCCTTTTTGTGAAAATTTATCTTCCCACTCGCCAAGAGCTTGTTTTGTAAGCTCGACCAAATCTAGTTCTTCCAAATGAAGATCCACATTTCTAGTGTTTATCTTTGATGCTTCAAAAAGATCATCAATCAACTTTTTAAGTTTCATAGATTTTTTAAATACAATCTGCGTATATTCATCTCTATCCTTATCATTTAATCCACCTTTTATTAAAAGATCTGAATAATTTAAAATAGAGGTCAAGGGAGTCTTTAAATCATGGCTCACATTTGTAATAAGCTCAGATTTCAGTCTTTCACTTTTTATCGCATCTTTTACAGCCAAATCAAGATTTCCAGAGATTGAATTTAAATTATTAGCCATTCTTTTGAACCTTTTGCTTTCAATCTTTTCGGAATAATCACCCGAGCCAACCTTCTCACTAAAATTTACCAACTCATTGAACTCTTTTGCATAACCTACAAGGGCAAAATAAACAGCGACCAAAAATATTGTCCAAATAAAAAATATGAAATAAAAATATTCCATCTTCACAACCTCAATAGATGCCAAAAATCCTAAAAATTCAAGTCCACAAAGAGCAAGAATCAAATATTTTTTATTTGTCCTTGAAATATCAAAACTAAAAAGTTTAACTAGCAGACTGCCTCTAAGTGGATAGGCTTGTTTTCCCTCCAAAATAAGACTCTTTATAAATCCGCACAAATAATATGAAGCAAGATTCATAGTAAAAGACATGAAGAAATAAGCTACAAACAAAATCCATAAAATTTTTGTATATGAATAAAATAAGGTCTCCACAAGCCCGGCCACCATAAGCCATACAAAAATTAAAAAAATCACTAGCTCAATGGGAATCTTGTAAAAGTTTTTATAAAATTTAGAATTTCTTAATCGATCATAATTTTCAAATATGGCAAAAAATCCACTTATGATAAAGCACACAAACAGGCTTATTATCATATTCTCCATAGTTGGTAAAAATACAGTCAAATTTTTAAGACACGAAGCATAAGTTGCACTATCCCTATCAATTGCGAAACAAAAATTTATAGACTCAATTTTACCGTCATCGTCATTTAGTTCCCAGTGCATAACATCTTTTACAATCTGTTTTAGGGCACTATCAACAGGAGAATCTTGTTTTGCCTCATCTGTGAATTTCAATCTTCCATTTCTATAAAATCCCTTTAAAAAATATTGATTTCCATTCAAGTTTAAGTCTTGAGGATTAAAACTTTGTCCCAAGCTTAAATTGCTCAAATATCTAACAGAATATTTTGAATTATCTTCAGAGTTTTCAGACGATTTAATCCTGTCCTTTTTATAACTTCTTATAGCATAAGAAAAGAACTTATCATCTACATTCGAATACTCATTGTCATACAAGGAGTTTGAAATACAAGAATACAAAAGTTTGCCAACCCCATACAAGTCCCTCTTATTGCGAGAAAAAACACTTTTCCCACTTGCCCCTAAAAAATAAGAACAGGCAGCTCCCAAAGCAGTTATGAAAATCAAAATCCAAATACTATAAACCTTCCTATTATTTTCCATAACCTATCTCCTCCTTACTTGCAAACTTATATCCAAGCCCCCATACAACTTTTAAATATTTGGGTAGCTTAGGATTTACCTCTATCTTTTCTCTAATTCTTCTAATGTGAACAGTAACAGTCTTAGCATCAATGACAGGCTCATTCCAAACCCTCTCATAAATCTCATCACTTGAAAAAACCCTACCAGGACTTGACATCAAAAGCTCTAAAATTTTGTATTCAAGACCGGTTAGCTCTGCATTAATATCATCCACATAAACAGCCTTTTCTGTCTTAGAAAGTCTTATAGAACCAATCACAATTTCATCATCAGAAAATTTGCCAGGTCTGTAATTATAAAACCTCCTAATAGACGATCTGACCCTTGCAAGCAACTCCAAGGGATTAAACGGTTTAGTGATATAATCATCAGCCCCGATATTTAAACCCATGACCTTGTCATAGTCTTCCGCCTTAGCAGAAAGAATAATAAGAGGAACAAAAGAATACTTGCGAATCTCAAAAATCGCCTCCTCGCCAGAGACAATTGGCATCATCAAATCCATAATAACCAGATCTACATCATTTGACGAAAAAAGCTCCAGAGCCTCCTTGCCATTTCTCGCTAGGATAGTAGAATATCCGTCCTGTTTTAAATATATATCTATAGACCTTAAAATAGACTCATCATCTTCACAAACTAAAATCTTGTAAACATTATCCATAACAACCTCCATGTATATCCTAGCAAAATAAAATTAAAATCATTCAAAGCATTTATTAAAAATTTATTAAAATGCACAAAAAAAGTTTATAGCATATTATAGAAACATAATACACTATAAACTTTAAACTATGAATTAATTCAATTGTTTTATATATACAATTTCAAAAAAACAAAATTACATCGCCTTATATTCTTTTATAATTCCATCCATCAGTGATATCGCTGAATCTACAACAGCTCTATCAATTTGATTGTATGGGAAAATAGCTCTCGTATCTATATCCAGTCCTCTATGCTTCATAAGTTCTTTGAATAGCAAAGAAAAATTAGAATCAAGAGCATATAGAGGCATCAACCTATGAATTAAATTAGACAGCTTTAAAACTCGTTGCATTTCATTATTCTTAGTAGCCTTTATAAGATCAGACCAAATTTCTGGAACTATATTCGCCAAAGCACCTATGCAACCAGCGCCACCAGTCGACAAATTGTATAAAAATTGATCATCAAATCCTGAGAATAAATAAAATTCATGTCCTTCTGCTCCTCTTGCAATTTGATTAGTGTGGAGAGGATCAAGTACAGAGTCTTTTAATCCCTTTATATTAGAATTTTCTTCCAATAATCTTTTGATTGTTTCTTCAGACATTGAATGTCCACTTCTAGCTGGGAAATTATATATATAAAGATCGCCTTTTATATTTTTAGCTATCTTGTCATAAAATACAAATATCTTTTCTTGATCCATTGCATAGTAATATGGACCAATAAGCATAGCGCCCTTATATCCCAAATCAGCACATTCATCAGATAACTTAATTATATTTCTGTAGTCAGGATCAGAAGTGCCGGCATACAATTCAACACGTCCATCAACATACTCAGAATAGAATCTAAAAAAGTCACTCTTAGTCTTATAATCCATATGAGTAAATTCGCCTGTACTACCAAGCACTAAAATTCCATCAACACCATTATTTATCAAATGATCTATTACCTTCTTATTTCCTTCATAATCAGGTGTTTCATCCTCTTTGAAAATTGTCACAACGGGTACTATTATCTTGCACATATCTTAAAACTCCTTTTTAAAAAACTTATGCGCCTCATAATGAGGCGCTAGTATCAATCATCCTAATCTTCAACAATTATACGAAGTTTGCTCCTCTTTGAATGGCGATTTCATTATATCCTAATGTTTCAGCTTTAGTAAGCTTTCCATTGCAAAAATCAACCATTTCGTCAAAACATTCTTCAGCTAATTCAGCCATAGTTTTTTCACCATAAATAGTCGGACTTGCATCCCAGTCAAGATTATCTTTCATGGTTTCAGCAGTTTCCCTATTTCCAGTAACCTTTATAACAGGAGCTATAGGATTTCCTGTTGGAGTTCCTCTACCTGTAGAGAATACAACTATTTGGCATCCGCCTGCTATCATTCCTGCTACAGATGATGGGTCGTTTCCTGGTGTGTCCATTATTACAAGACCTTCTCCAGCTTTCATTTGCTTAGAGTAATCATAAACTTCATTTACAGCGGTAGTACCACCCTTGTGAATACATCCTAAAGATTTTTCTTCTAGTGTAGTAAGTCCTCCAGCTTTATTACCTGGGGATGGGTTTCCATCTCTTACTTCGTGGCCTGTATTCATCTTTATATGATCTTCGAATCTATGAACTATATCGTAGATTCTCCTTCTTACTTCTTCATTCTTTGCTCTTCTAGCAAGAATATGCTCTGCACCTATAAACTCAGTAGTTTCACTTAAAACAGTTGTTCCACCTTGTTCAACCATCATGTCTGAAAGATTGCCTATCAATACATTAGATGCAAGACCAGATGTTGGGTCACTACCGCCACATTCTGTTCCCATTATAATTTCAGACATCGGAAACTCTTCTCTTCTAAGCATAGAAGCATCAGCAGCCATCTTCTTTGCATATCTAGTTGCCGCTTCTATAGCCTTTAGAGTGCCCCCTTCTTCCTGAATTATTACAGACTCAATAGGTTTATTAGTTCTCTTTTCAATTTCTTTTTTTACAATTTGTAGTTGAGCATTTTCACAACCCAAAGAAACTAAAACAGTTCCGTAAATATTTGGATTTGCAGCAAATCCAGCAAGTGTATCTAGAGTATATTGGAAGTCATCTCCTACTTGAGAGCATCCTAGTTGCATATTAAATGTAACCGCTTCTTTTACTTGACTTGCAATTATCCTAGTTGTATCAGAAGCACAAACGCTACAAGGCAGAATCAATACATGATTTCTAATCCCTACTCTTCCATCACTTCTTTTATAACCCCAAAATGTTCTTTTATTCATATTAATCACTCCATTGCCTCTAAATCTTCTCTTCTGCTTTCGCAGTTGTGCTCATGAACGTGTTCCCCTTGCTTGATATCTCTATTCGCAAAACCTATATGTTCCCCATATTTTACAATTGGTTCTCCTTCTTTGATATCTCTTCTTGCTATCTTATGATAAATTGTAACATCATCAAGCGCCTTAAATTTAACATCCTTACCACTTAAATCTCTGTAGCTAACATCAGATCCTTTGTTGATTTTTTCGATTGCTACCACTACATTATCACTTTCTGTGATTATCGTTGCATTATACATATTTACCCCCTCTGTATTATTTACGCCTTAGCCTTCCAATCTTTCTTGCTAAAATCTTGTCCCGGTAGTGGGTACTTAGGACAACCATACTTCTTTGCCCACCAAGCAGTCATGATAGGTATCAATATAGCTGTCAATACAGTAGACGCAGCAACTTGCGTTGTAGCAGCTGCAACATAAGGTGCCCAAGCACTATCAATAGTAGCAACTACCGCTGGTACAGCAATAGCATTGCCCGCTGTAGAAGAAACTGCCCATCCTGCATATCCAGGTCTTTTATTTAAAATTCTGTCAAAAAATACTACAAAAGGTCCTGAAATAAACACAGTTATAAGACCCAAAAGAATTCCAGGTGCTCCTCCACCGATGATTCCTTTTATATTTATACCCGCACCAAGTGTTATACCTACAAATGGAAGTAGTAGACCAACTCCAGGCTCTAAGAATTTACTCATTTTATTATCTAAATTTCCTATAAGCATACCAAAAGCAATAGGAATTATAACCGCTATCAAAGAAGAAACTGGAATAGTAGCCAATCCACTTGCCCCTAATGTTATAAGTGTTAAAAATGGTCCATCATTTATAGCCAAAAAGCTCATCGCAGTTTGGTCTATCTCGTCGCCATATTCAACATTAAGTGCCAAATACATAGAGCCGTTTGAATTAGTTATAGCACTTATAACAGCCAAAGTAGTTAATCCCAGGAATCCTCCCATTCCAAATACTTTTCCTATTACAACACCAATAACAGCTCCTATCGCATACTTAGATAAAAGAAGCACTCCACCTCTTCTAGCTACTTGTGCTAATTCCTTAACTCTTAATTGAGCACCCATGCAAACTAACTGAACCCCCATTATTGCAGTAGCCCCTGCACTTGTAAAAATTGCAGTTGTAAAAGAGCCTATTTGCAATAAGTCTGGAAAAAATGTGTTAATAATTGCCGATAAAAACATTGGTACTATCATCATTCCAGCTGGAACCTTGTTTAAAAACTTATGTATCATATTTACCCCCTATTTTCAATTTCGCATTTGCGTTTTTAAACTTATTTACGAACAAATATATTTTAAATCCTTTATTATATTTTGTCAACGTTTTCTTTAAAAATTTTTATTTAATATTTTTTAATGGGCAAATCCTCTAAATTTAGAGAACGTATTATATTTAATTTAATAAAAATAGAGAGTGCTATCATTGCGAAATGGCACTCTCTATTTTTATTAAATCTCAATATCTTATTTACTTACCTTTTTGAATATTAAATTACGCCTTCTTTTGATAGCTCATCCAAATCACTTTCAGAGTAATCAAGGACATCCATTAAAATATTTTTATTGAAATAGCCTAACGGTTTTCCTGCCCAATTTATTTTACCCGGTGTTCCCAACATTTTTGGCACAACATTTTGCATCTTTATTTTTCCAAAATCATCAGTATCTACTTCAATTATATCATTTCTTAATTGGAATTGTGGGTCTTTCATAATGTCTGATACATCATAAATTGGGGTTGCTGGTATTTCATCTCCTAATATACTTATAGCTTCATCCAAAGTTTTATTTGCTGCCCATTCTGCAAATATACCATTAATTTCATCTCTGTGTGCAGTTCTATCTGGACCTGTTTTGTATTTTTCTAAATTAACTAACTCAGGTTTACCAATCTTATTCATGCATTCTGAAAACAATTTGTCACCAGTTATAGATATAGCTAAATATTTATTATCTTTTGTCAAAAAATGACCTGCTGGAGTTGTAACCATTGTAGCATTACCTATCCTATTCCTAATTGTTCCATCGTAACTATATTCAGCAATTATAGATTCTTGTAGCCTCAGTACCGACTCTGTTAAGGCACAATCAATCATTTGTCCTTCCCCGCTATTATTTACGTCTCGATCATATATCGCGAACATTACTGCCATACAGCTAAACATGGCTGTGTAAAAATCTGCAACAGATATTCCTGGTTTTACAGGAGCTGAATCAGGGTATCCTGTTACATGTAGAAACCCTCCTAATGCCAATCCCATTCTATCAAATCCTGGTCTATGTGCATATGGACCAGTTCTTCCATATCCAGATGCCGTTGTGTAAATTAATCGTCTATTTTTTTGATGAATTTTTTCCCATGTAAATCCAAGTTTTTCAAATACTCCAGGCCTAAAATTTTCTATTAACACATCCGCCTTTTCTATAAGCTTCCATAAAATTTCTTTACCTTTTTCAGACTTTAAATTCAATGTTATATTATGCTTATTTCTTCCTTCAACTGCATACCATAAATTTTTTATTCTTCCCATATTACGCATTAAATCACCAGTTTTTGGATTCTCAACCTTTATTACAGT
The DNA here is from genome assembly GCA_021307325.1 of Peptoniphilus sp. GNH. Classification (NCBI taxonomy): domain Bacteria; kingdom Bacillati; phylum Bacillota; class Tissierellia; order Tissierellales; family Peptoniphilaceae; genus Peptoniphilus; species Peptoniphilus sp. GNH. The sequence goes on from CP089931.1 coordinate 540,644, forward strand.
AGCTCCAAAATCTGCTAACATTGATCCGCACCAAGGTCCTGCAATAATATTCCCAACTTCTAAAACTTTCAATCCTTCTAGTGCTTGTCTGCTCATAAGTACCTCCTACATCTTATAAACTAAAAACCAAAGGATAGATCAGTATAGTAATAATTAAAGATCCTATCATTAAAATACTTCCTATCTTAGTGTAATCTAAAAATCTGTATCCAGCTTGCAATGTCATTGTTACAGGTGGTGTCGCAACTGGCGTTAAAAACGCAAGATTTAATCCCCATACAATTGCCATTATTACAGGTTTTGCTGGAAGATTTAATACTTGACACATTGATATTGCAATAGGACATATCATAGCGGAAGAAGCTGTAGACGACATAATATTACTCAAAATCACAGATATTATTGTAAATATAATTAACAGTTTATATAAACTTACATCAGCACCTAACATTGATATAATTCTATTTGCTATCAACTCTCCCGCGCCACTTTCTGATAACCCAGCAGCAAAGCCAAAAGAACCAGCTAAAATCCAGATTGTATTCCAATCTATTCTTTCAAATACTGCCTTTAATGAAATACATCCTGTTACTATGCAAAAAATCCCAGCTACCATAGCAACTGTACCAACTGTCCATATCTCAGATATAAATCCTACTATCATTAAAATCATAATGACAACTGATAAAATCATCTTAATATTAGTTGTGCTTTTGTTTGTATTTTCATTGTTTGAATCTATTCTTCTCTCTATTTCTTCAAAATTAAATATTTTATTTTGTAGTCTTACTCCTATTGTTATATAAAATATAACCATAAATATAAGTCTAGGTATGCTCCCCAAAGTTAAATCAAAAAATTTCATTCCTTCGATTCCAGACTCAATAAGCATTCCTTGTCCTACCACATTCGGAGTAGAGCCTACCAAAGTCATGCCGCCACCTACATTTGCCGCAAATCCGATTGCCATATATAAATTCTTTTTTTTGATTTTACCCTTTGAAACCTTAGAAACAGCTGCAACAACTGGCAACATCATTGCGACAACTGCTGTATTGCTTAGCAATGCCGATAAAATTGCTGTTAGCAAAATACATGCAACAATAAATTTTTTCTCATCGTAGCCAACAATTTTTATTATTGACCTTCCTATTTTATCTGCTGCTCCAGTTTCAAAAACAGCTTCTCCTATAATCATAGATCCTATGACCATAAGAGTAACATCATTTGAGAATCCAGAAAAAGCAACTTTAAAAGGAATAACTTTAAATATTCCCATCAAAATAGCAGAGCTTAAGGCTGTAATCGCTAAAGGTATTTTGCCCCATACGAAAGATACTATCGTAAAAAATAATATAATAATGGCTATAGTTGATGTATTCAAATTAATCACCCAAATGTCATATTTCTGATAGTGCTTGTAATTTTGTCAATGTTTGACCAAAATCTTTAGAACTTTGATCAATATCTATAGATACAACATTAAATCCATTGTCTTGTAACATTTTAGTTACATATGGCTGATCATATTCTTCTATATCACAGAATTTCATCATTGCCAAAATTACAATATCAATATCGTGTTTTTTAGCTAAATCAACAAGCATTTTACCTCTGGCATATGCATCATCGTCATGAGCTAATGAACATCCCTTTATATCTAACCAGTGTAATGCAAAACTTTCAAATGCTGAACTTGCCATAGGATAATCATATCTATATATTCTTGATTCATTTGCTAAATCATCTTCTAATATGTGCATGTTCGATTTTGAAATTGAATTTAGAATTTCATCAGAATCTAGCATTATTCCACTTATAAGAATTTTTTTACCATTTGAGATAAACTCATCTTCATTTTCTAACAATTCTATTAACTTAATAAGATTCTTTATCGCATCTTCTGGCGTCAAAAATGACAATGCCTTGATTACGTTATGTCTATCACTAGCAGTTATGATGTCTAAATGTTTATTTGCCATTTCTGTAAATTTTCTTACAAATCCGTTAATTTTATTGTATTTATCAAGTTCTTCCTGTAATGTTTTATTATTAATTTTCTTATCGGCTATGTTTTCTAAATTTCTTGTAACGTACTTTATTTCTTCTATATAAAAATCCAGAGCTCCCGAATCTTTTCTATTTTGTGGTGGAACAAAAGGTATTAAATCAATATTATTTATTCCAGCTCTCCAAGCTGTAACTTCTCCTCTGAGTGTATCGCATAATATAGGCATAACTACAGCGCTTAATTTGTCTAGTGTTCCATTCATGCCTAATTCAAGGCATGTTCTCGATAATGAGCAAGTGAATGCAGGACTATACTTACCTGCTAATCTCGGATTTATGTTTGCACCCCATATACTCATAGGTATCATACCAAGTGCACTTATAATAGGTTTAACGTTGTAATATGGCATGCAGCCAATTACCTTAAATCCATCATTTACATATTTATCTAGCATCTCTCTTGGATTATTTGAAACAAATTTAAAATAACTTAAAAGTTCTTGTAGTTCTTTCATTTTGCACCTTCTTTATTAGATTTCATAATATCTACAAAAGTTTGTATTCTAGTTTCAAATTGTGATTGATTATAAATAGTTGGGTCGGCCTGATCTCCATCAAATGTCATAACAGGAATTTCCAATTCTTTTTCTACCATTTCTTTTCCAGCAAACATGTGATATGTCATAAATTTGCAACTTCTATTTATATGGCATAGCATTCCATCGCATTTAAATCTATCAGCTGCATTAATTCTTTTATTCATCATTTCTTCCGTACTAACTACGTTTGTCGATGTATGAGAATACTGTTCCGCCATCTCTTCTAAGTTATTAATTTCATATTGCATACTCCATGCACCAACATAGCCATTCGTTACGCAATTTATGTCATATTTCTTCATAGTTTTTAAATTTGGACCCAAAAATGGCCAACAAGCTATGCCTTCCCAATCAACTCTATACTTTTCTGTTTTTTCTCCAAATGTGCTTGTGTTAGATTCTATATGATCAAGTATTTCTTTTTTCAATTGCATTAAAACATCAGTAGTTTCTTTCCTAGATCTTGCAATTACCATCGGAGCCATATAGTTAAACAAATCAAATCCGTTCAATGGGGCCGGGTCTTTATCATTGAGCAACACACATTCGTCATATAACTTTGAATTTATATTGCTTATTTTTTGATTTTCAGCGAACTTATCCCAGTCGAATTTTCTCCCAAAAAATTCTTCCATTCTTTTTATGTTGTTTTTAATTTGACTTGCTCCATAAATATTTTTATATGAATCGGCAGGCCCAAAATTGTAATTGAATATACAATCTTGCATGAATATTGGAATATTAAATTCTCTAGATAAACATTCATACCATTTCAGTAATTGAAAACAACTATTCGTTGCGCATAATAAAAATGTAGGTCTAGGCATTTCTTGTGCTGGTCTTTCATATCCAGGTTCATTCATTATTAAATTCGCCATACCTATACTTGTTCTTGCGTACGAACAAATATCATTTGAGTATCCCATGTTCCCTTCTGCATGTTCAATGAATCTGGAAGAATCATGTCTTGCAGCAACACCTGCCGCATTATTCTCTGGATACAATACAGGTACTCCAAATGTTGCACATAATTCTTGTGGAAATATAGATGTAGACCAACCTACATGTTCTCCCCTTTCACATGCATCATAAGCTTCGTTGTAAACCTTATTTGTCAATTCATTTAACATTATTCTAGATTTAGGCAACGGTTTTCTTTTTTTGTTTACTTCCGATTTTTCCATACTTTACCCACCTGTCTGTTTATCATATTTCCCTTCTAATAATTTTTATCAATCCCAATTAAAGCAGCTCCAATAGCGCCTGCTAATTGGCAATTTTCGTGTGTTTGAATTTTTGTGTTTAGTTCTCTTTCTAAAGAAACTTTCAATCCAATATTTTTAGCAACGCCACCACTAAGAGCTATTTTTTCTTTTCTGCCACATCTATTTACTAATGCCAATATTCTATGTGACACTGAATTATGAATCCCAGCTGCTATATCTTCTAAGCTAATATTTTTAGCTAATTTTGAAATTACCTCTGATTCCGCAAAAACAGTGCATGTACTGCTTATCTCTGCTGGATTCTTCGAATTTAAAGACAGTGTGCTTAAATCTTCAATGTCAACATTCATAGCTCTGGCCATTGTATCTAAAAATCTTCCAGTTCCAGCAGCACATTTATCATTCATTACAAAATTATGAATAATTCCTCTATTATCTATATTCATAACTTTTATGTCTTGTCCTCCGACATCAATGACTTGTTCGATGCCATCCATCATCCAAGCTATAGCTTTGGCATGACAAGTAAGTTCACTTTTTTCCTCATCAGCCTCTTTTAATGAAAAACGTCCGTATCCCGTAGACACGATATAATCAATATCTTCTAATTTTAATTTGGCAATTTCCAATACATTATTCAATGCTTGATATGGGCCTATAGTTCCTGTTCCAATATGAACTACATCTTTAGCAATTATCAATTTTTGATCTGTCATAATTACCGCTTTAGAAGCTGTAGATCCAATGTCTATTCCTACAATATAATTCATATTAATCCCCCTAATGTAATGGCATATACATGAGTATATGCCATCAAGTAAAAAATAAAATTATCTACACAAACGTCCAGAAATAATCATACGTTGAATTTGATTTGTTCCCTCAAATATTTGATATATCTTAGCATCCCTCATTAGTTTTTCAACAGGATATTCTCTAGAATAGCCATATCCTCCTAATACTTGAACTGCATTTTCAGCTACGAACATAGCTGCATCTCCTGCCATAGTTTTTGCAATTGATGATAATTTTATATTATTTTTTCCAGCATCAGCGCTTTTACATGCTGCCCAAACCATTTGCCTTGCTGATTGTGTCCTCATTTCCATTTCGGCAAGCATAAATCCAACAGCTTGATGTTTCCATATCTCTTTTCCGAATATAACTCTTTCTTTAGAGTATTTAATGGCTTCTTCTAGCGCAGATTGTGCTACTCCTACTGCAGAAGAAGCAGTGCAAGGTCTGGATTCAGCAAGTATCTTCATAGCTATGCTATAACCCTCTCCCTCTTCTCCCAGCCTAAACTTTTCATTTAATCTCATATTGTCAAAATAAAGAGAGTTAGTATGAACACATCTGATGCCCATCTTATCTTCATGCTCTCCTATCTTTAAACCAGGTGTACCACTCGGTAATAAAAAAGCTGTAATACCACCTTTTGTACCTTTTTCTTTGTCTGTTACTGCAAAAATAACAAAAACATCAGCACAATCACCATTAGTTATGAATGTCTTTCCTCCATTAATTATGTAGTCGCTTCCATCCTTGGTGGCCCTAGTTTTCATAGCCCCAGCATTTGAACCTGACTCGCTTTCCGTAAGTGCAAATGCTAAAATACCACCATCAAGCATTAGTTTAGAAACCCAATCTTTTTGTTGGTCATTTCCAGCAATTTTCAATGGATCCCATCCAAATCCAAACACTCTTGATGCAAAACCTGAATCTCCCTTTGCTAATTCCTCACGAATAATAGCATATGTCCATCTATCAAGTCCTAATCCACCATACTCTTCTGGAACCGTAACTAAATTTAGTCCCATTTCCATCGCTTCTTTAACCAATTCATCTGGTACTGTAGCTGTTTTTTCAGCCTCTCTGCATATATCTTTCACACGTTTTTGAGCAAATTCTCTAACTAAATTTCTCAATTCAATTTGTTCATCATTTAACATAAAATCGAAATCGTTCAATTACATAACCTCCTTATAGTTTATACTGGATAAATTATTGGAACTAATATGGCTGCTAATATAGCCAAAATGATACACAAAGGACCGCCAATTTTAACATAATCCATGTATTTATATCCCGCTGGTAATGTTTGTGTACAAGCAGGAGTCCCAACAGGTGTTGCGCATGCTAAGTTTGTGGCAACTGCCCCTACTGCTATTACAAATGGAACAGGACTTATTCCTAGTGATGAAGCTATGGAGATATATATAGGTGTCATCATAGCTGCTAACGCTGTGTTAGACATGAAGTTAGTAAGTATTACAGTAACAATTATTCCAGCTACCATAAGGACGCTAACCGATGCATTTTGTCCTCCGAACAAGTTTAATACAGCGTCAGCTATTACTTTTCCCCCACCAGATACATCAAGTCCTTTTGCAAAGCCTTGACAAGCTCCTAAAATTATTAATGTATTCCAATCCAAGCTGGCTAATGTTTCCTTTAATGGCATACACTTAGTAACTAATAATACAGTAGCTCCTAATAAACCTACAATTCCAACATTAAGATACGGTTTAAAAGCAGGCACACCAGTTAAAATGAAACCAAGTATGCATAGTAATAAAACCGCAACCGACATTTTCCCCTTCCACGGTGCAACGTTTGCATAATCATCATGATTTTTGTTCTCATCAAATTTAGCATAGTAGTTTCCTTCATTAAATTTCGGATCCTCTGGTTTTAAAACTTTTTTTGAAATAGTATAACCTATAGTTGCAAAATATATTGTCATTACAATGCATAGCGGAATCATAACTTTCGTCTGATCAAAAAGTCCCAATCCCGCCTCAAAGCCTTCTGTGCCCATCAATATAGCATTGGCAGTTTGCTGTGAAGTAGATCCTACAAGCGTACCTGCACCACCAACAGCACAAGCAATACCGGCAGACATAATAACCATCTTCGATCTAATCTTTCCGTTAGAACGGGCAGCACATGCTGCTATCAAAGGCATCCACATAGCTATAGTTCCAGAATTTGATAAAAAAGCTGACATTATTGTGCAGCAAATTACAACTGCAATTATGAATAACCTTTCATTTTTAGCTATTGAAGTTTTACTTATCGCTAATCCTATCTTATTTGCCATTCCAGTTTTGAAAAGAGAATCCCCTACAACACACATACCAGCGACCATCATTACTGTAGTGCTAGAAAATCCAGAATACACATCCTTCAACTCCATCTCAGGTAGCAAAATTCCCATTGCCAAAGATGCAGCCATAGCTGTCATTGCCAAAGGTACTTTCTCAAGTACGAATGACACAATCGTAATAACCATAATTATAATGGCCAGTGTACTCGAATCCATAATATCCCCCCTTTAAATGATACAAAAACTAATTTGTTCTAAAATAAACATAAAACTCTCAAACAGATAGACTATCTTTATATTAAATATACCTACCTGTCTAACTGTTGACAAACTATAAAAAGTTGTATAACATACAACGAAGTAATTGTATGCGATTCTCTAATCAATTCGGGGTGATATATTGATTAATTTTTTAAATATTGAATATTTTTTGGAAGTTGAAAAAGTGCGAAGCTTTTCTAAGGCTGCAGAAAATTTGTACACTACTCAACAAGCCGTTTCAGCACGAATAGCAAACCTTGAAAATGAACTTAATTGCAAATTATTTTTAAGAAGTGTGCCTTTAGAAATAACAAACTCTGGTAAAAAATTTTTATTCTATGCAAAACAAATAAACTGTATTAATGAAGAAATACAGAAGGAATTTAAAAATATATCAGAAGATAATTCAGGGACTATAAGAATCGGTCTCACATATACGAGAGATTATCTGTATATGCCAGATATTATTTTTGAATTTCAAAAAAAATATCCATTGTATACAGTTAAATCAATCTCTGACAACATAAGCGATATTGAAAAAAAATTACATAGTGGAAAAATAGATCTTGCTTTAGGTGCATTTGATGATTGTGAATTGTATAATAATTCAAATATTGATTTATTCTTTTTTGATGATGAGGAACTAGTTCTTCTAGTAAATAAAAACTTATTTAAAAGTATTTTTTCTGAATCTTGTATTAAAAATGGTGTATTTAATTTTTATGAATTTGATAAACTTCCATTTATTTTGGGTCATCCAGATAATTTATCTGGCAAAACTAGTAAAATTTTTTTTGAAAAATATAAAATTAATCCTATTATTAAGGCTCAAAGCGACAATATACAGACTATATTAAAATTATGTGTCAACGGTTTAGGTGCTTGTTTTTGTCCGAAAAATTTATTTGAAAATTCTTCTGTATTTAATCGGAAAAATGAATTGTTAGTAATAAAAGGCGTCGATGAACTGAAACACAGAATGTATTTTGGAATACTTAAAACAAATCCAAAAATAAAAATTCTAAAAGACTTTATTGAAACAGCAATTAATATTACAAATCATATTGAAAATTATAATAAAAATTAGCAATATTTTTTAACATTATTTAACATTGATTTCTCGAATATTTAATTTAATAAATAAAACATATTAGATTCACATTATCATCATATAATCTTAATATCTTTAAAAGTATATCTTATATGGAGATAATGTGAATCATTTATTTTGGAAATTTGTACTCTTTAAATAATTTAATATAATATATTATTTATTAATGTTTATGTTAATTTCATAGCACCATTCTTATCCTATTGCCAATATCTTGCTAAAGAAATCTTTTGTTCTTTCATGTTTCGGATTTTTGAAGAATTCTTCTCCTCTACCTTCTTCTATTACTTCTCCCTTGTCCATAAATATGATTCTATCGCCTACTTCTTTTGCAAATCCCATCTCATGTGTCACTACTACCATTGTCATTCCTTCTTTTGCTAAGTCTTTCATGACATTTAATACTTCTCCTACCATTTCTGGGTCAAGGGCTGATGTAGGTTCATCAAATAGTATTACTTCGGGATCCATGGCAAGGGCTCTTACTATTGCTATTCTTTGTGCTTGTCCGCCTGATAGTGCTTTTGGATAGTTGTTTTTTTTATCCAGTAGTCCTACTCTTTTTAGGAGTGTTTCAGCTTTTTCTTTTGCTTCTTCTTGGCTCATGTTTTTTACAAGCTGAGGCGCTAACATTATATTTTCTAGCACCGTTTTATTTTTGAAGAGGTTGAAGTTTTGAAATACCATTCCCATTCTGGATCTAATTTTATTTATGTCCGTCTTTTTGTTTGTTATTTCTTCTCCGTCAAATAAAATTTTTCCTCCATCCGGCTCTTCCATTAGATTTAAACAGCGCAAAAATGTAGATTTGCCCGATCCAGAAGGGCCGATTATAACTAACACTTCTCCATCTTTTACTTCTTGATTTATTCCTTTTAATACCTGCAATTTTCCAAAGTTTTTAGTCAAATTTTCTACTTTAATCATGGCTGAGTTTCCTTTCTAATAGTCCCATTGTTTTTGATAGGCTAAATGTAATTAGCAGGTATATTAATGCTGCAAAATACAAAGGTTTTGTGTTAAAAAGAGTTGATTGCAAATTTTTGCCTACATAAAATAGATCTGTTATGCCAACGGTAAATACTACTGAGGACTCTTTTATTAGTGATATAAATTCGTTTACTAGGGCTGGCAAGATGTTTTTTATTGCTTGCGGTATTATTATATGTTTCATTGCCTGCGCCTCTGTTAGTCCTAGTGATCTGGCTCCTTCCATTTGACCCTTTTCTACCGATTGGATTCCTCCTCTTATTACCTCTGCTACATAGGCTGCTGAATTTACAGAAATTGCTAGTGAACATAGAAAAATTGTAGATCTAAAGAAAGTGAGATTTTCTGGTATTACTGCCTTTAATCCAAAATATACTATTGTTATTTGGACTAGCATTGGTGTTCCTCTTATTATTTCTATATATGCTGTGGATATTAATTTTAAAATATGGCTTTTTGACAATTTCATCAGGGCTAAAAATGTGCCTAGAATCATTCCACATATTATGGATATAAAGGATATTTCTATGGTTTTTAAGGCCCCTATTAAAAACGCATATCCATATTGGCTTATAAAGTTTATGTTATTTGTTATAAAATTCATTTCTTCTCCTGGCATAAAAAATTCCTCTTTAGCGAGGAATTTTTTCATTTATTTTCATTTATTTCTTTGGTTGAAACTTCCAAATAATGATTAAACCATGTTGTTACTTGATCTTTGTCTTTTAATTTATCTATGGTCTTGTTTATGGCCTCTTGCAGTTCTTTTTCTCCTTTTTTGATTGCTACGGCTGAGCCTTCTTCTGCTGGTATGCCAAGATCTTCTATAATCGCTAAGTCAGGACTTGCTGCTGCGAATTGTTTAGCCGGAAGTTCGGCCATGAAGATTGCATCAAAGGTCTTATTTTTAAGCTCCATGATGAGGTTGTTGTTGTTCTCGAGGCCTGTTATATTTGCCCCAAAATTCTTTTCAGCATAGGTTTGTTGAACAGTTCCCATTTGAACTCCTATTTGCTTGCCTTTTAAATCATCTACGCTCTTTATGGATGATTCTTCGCCCTTTCTTACCAAAAATATTTGACCACCTTCGTAGTAGGGTTCTGAAAAATCAACTTCCTTTAATCTTTGTTCATCAGCTACCATGCCTGCAAGAACTATATCCAAATCTCCTGCCTTTAAAGAGTTTAAGAGTCCTTCAAAAGCCATGTTTTTTATGGTTAGCTTTACTCCTAAATCATTTGCAATTGCTTTTGCAATTTCAACATCTACTCCAACTATGTTTTGTTCGCTTCCTGAAATTTGAATCCATTCCATAGGCGGATAATCAGCTGATGTTCCCATAACTAATTCGCCTTTTTCTTTTATTTTTTCTAGTGCATTTGAGTCTTTTTTTGCTTCAGTATTTGATGAACAACCCACCATAAGGCAAAGTGCCAGAATAGTAATTATAATGTAAATTCTTTTTTTCATTTTTTTCCTCCTAAAACATTATTTAATTTTTTTTGATATTATTCAGGCATCTCATATTGCTGGAAGAGTGTAAGTTTTCAGCTTTACAATCATTCCAAGTTCTCTTGGTTTTTAAGTAGCTAATCAAGATTAAGGCCTCCTCGTTTTCTAATTTTTGTATATTATAGTTTAGCGCATTAAAAAAGGCAAGTTTTTTTTATATAAAAATCAAAAAATAAATAGGCTTATTTTTTATAATTAAAATGTTGCAGTAAAGACTGCTAAATATGTCTTGACACTACCTAATATGCATTATATAATATCTCTTGCTTGGTGGGTATGGCCTAGTTGGTTAGGGCGCAAGATTGTGGCTCTTGAGGTCGTGGGTTCGAATCCCACTATCCACCCCATATTATTAAAAACTGCTGAAACTTAGTAAGTTTCAGCAGTTTTTAATTTCAAAAGTTGGCTACCTGTTGGCTATTATAACCCTATATTTGACTGATCTAAATGCTGATTTATTTTCATTAAGACTTTTTTATTGAATAAATATCTAGTATATCTTGTAATTTTATGTAATAAAAAAAGACGACTTTTACATCGTCTTTAACTTACTTATCTGCTTTATTTGTCTGTCTTATTTGGTTTGTTTTCGATCATTTCTTTATCTTTACCTGCTATTTCAATTGCTTGAGTTTTTTTATTGTTTATAAATATAGCAATCCCTCCAACTATAGCTGAAATAATTCCAGCTATTCCAAAATATTTACCGAGATATACTAAATAAAAAGATCCTGCTATCAAAATTAAGAATAAAATAAAGGCAAACCACTGACCTCTTTTTTCAGATTTTATATCACTAGAAATCACTTGTTTTTCTATTTCTCTTCTATGAACACTCTGATTTTTAACCATTGATACAATAGTTCTGAATAATTCTTCATCAATCTCTTTGTACTTGGCTAAAGTTTCTGGTGAAGGAAGAGGCCCAGAATGATACTCTAGTTTACTTTGTGCTATTGATATTAATTGAGACATTGCCTCTGGAGATTCTCCTATTACTTTGTATACCTCATCTGGATTAGATTCAAATGAGTTTAGAATATCCTCTACTCCACTGTTTTTTCTAACTTCTAAGTCTATTTTCTTATCTGGTGATTTCATATTTATATTTACCAAATACGTTTCTTAAATCATTACCAATGCTAACCCAGTCTGAATAAATAGCCTTAGCATCTGCATGTTCCTCACTTTTTGATGTGTTATAGTTGTTAAGGGTTCCAAATAAATCAAAAACTCTAGCCATACCTTTTACAAACCCAATTTTTGGAAACAAAATATTAGTATAACTTTTATATATTTTTCTATCCATAAAGCACCCTCCTTTGTATTTTGATTATACCCTATGTTCAAAATATAAATCAATACTAAATAAAACTTATAAAAGCTAATACTTTTTAATATAAGCAAGTATAATTAGTAAATAACAAAGGTGATTGTAATAAAAAAGTATAAATATTATATAACTTTTCCTTTTCAAAAAAATACGCCTGAGGATTATTCCCCAGGCTTTTTAATTTCATCTTTCCATTTGTTTAATTCAAGCACGCTAGCTTTCCTCATGTCGTCAAGATCCTTTTCTGTCACCTTGAATCCCTTCTCGTTAAGTCTCTCTAAAACGTATTGTTTTTTCAGGTTTCCTTGGCCAGCTTCTTTATAGATTTGCTCTGCAGCCTTGACTGCAATATCTACAGCTTCCATAACTGTGAGGATTTTCTCTCTGCCATACTTTTGCTTTAAAAGTGGCACAAGTACACCTGTGATTAGCACTGATACAATTGACAAAACTACATAAAAAATATTACTTGCACTCATTTTCTACCTCCATAGATTTTTTAATTTCCTCTCTCAATTTTTCTTTACTTTCCCAAGTCTTTAAATTTTTATACTCCATATGCTGCTTAAAAAATTGATGCACTCCTACTGCGGTTGCACCTAAAAAAACACCTTGGCCAATGCTCATAAGGATCCATACGATAATTTGAATTTTATTCATTGGATCCATACGATTTGCAAGACTTGTTATTAAAGCTATAGGTATACCTACTATGGATAGTATAGTAGGTATTAAGCTATCACTAATTCTAGTAGACTTCTTCAAGCCGCTTCCTATGACTATAAGCACAGGTATCATAAATACTAATTCAGGGCTAAGATATTCTTTTAAGCTGAAGACTATATCTTGCATATTATCCTCTCAACTCCACAATCTTTTTGTCCTGATTCCAGCCTACTTTTAAATTTAAAGCCTCTGCTAGATCTCTGATTGATACGTAATTAGTTCCTTGAATATTCTTACCTCTTAGTTCAATCTCTTTGCCATTATAATTTACTTTTACTCTATCCACTTTCAAAATCTCATCCATAACAAATTTAATCCTTTCATCTAGTGCTTTCTGCTGCACAGGTACTCCTACACTTGACTTAGATAGGTCAAGCTCTACCTTCATCGGCTTTTGAACATCTTGTAAAAATTTCTCCCACAGATTCTTTTTAAAAAAAGATCCAGGACATCTCTTCCTCATTTTTGTTCATCATAGTTCGCTACTCTATGACCGCTCTTTATGAACTGCTACATATCACTATGTAGATCAGACTATATCTTCATACTTTTAAGTATGCTCCCCGTTTCCATTCGCTTGAATGTACTCTACTCCATTAAAAAAAACGCCTTACAGCGTCTTTTTTTGTTTCGATAGTCGTTGAACCTTCCTATGATATTTTGCATGTTTAGCATTATATTCATTCGTACACCATTCCAAATTAGTGTAGATATTGTTTCGTTTATTAAAATCTATGTGATTAATTTGCGGATAATTTTTTGGATTTGGAATGAAGGCTAGTGCCACCATCTTATGAAATCTAAATGTTTGCTTTTCTCCATCTATCTTGGAGAATGAAGCTCCATAATACCCCTGTGTATTTTTATTTTTTTTAAGACTTATTTTAGCCTTCCCTTTATATGAGAAAACATCTCCGTTTTTGCTAACAGTGTAAAAAGGGCAACCTTCATATCCTTTAATATGATTTATCTTAAATTCGTCATCAGGTACTTCCATATTTTCCCATTTTTCGATTATAAAGGCTTCATATTCTTTATCAGTTAATACAACCATATTATTAAGCCTTATATCTGACTCGTTACTATTTAAGAATATAACTTTGTTCGTATCTGCATCATTCATAAACAACTTAACCATAAGTGTTTTTAACCTCACTGTTTTTATTGTTGTTTGACGACTTCCTATTCTTACAACTGGAATACCTTCTGCATTTTTGAATGTTTTCATTTTTTGTCTGTAACCATTTCTATAACTGAATACATTTCCTTTATTGTCAAATGTGTATCCAAACAAGTCTTTGTACTCCGCAATTGAACTTATCTTTTCTTCCCCATCTGGAGGGACAAAGCCTTCCCATTCTTTTTGGTCTCTAATAACTTTGTTCTTTCCGGAAGAAATTATAAGATTAGAAATATGGTTGTTATGCTTATTCCCGTCAACATGTCGGATTCTTTCACCTTTATAGTCTTTTATATAAATTTCCGCCATTATTCGATGAATTGGTTCTCTAATTCGATTAAGATATATAAACTCTCCTCTACGCTCTGAAAAAGAAGTTTCCTTCTTTATATATTCCCCATCTACTTTTTCAAACAATTCACCTTGCTCATTAATAAAAAAATTATTAATATTTTTATATTTTTGAATTATATTTAATGCTTTCACGCTACTCCTCCATAGGCTTGGCTGCTGATTGACTGTAGTTTAAGTATATCATTATTACATCATTGTGTCTACAGTGTTTCCAGCAATTAAAGGAGTTTTAAGTGAGCAGTATTAATTGGGTTTACTCACATCATAGTGCCTGCATACACTCCCAATTGACACATTGAATTTTGACATTAAATTCTTTACAAGCTCTACTAAGTTTTCATAAGCCTTTTGATAATCTCCGTCAGAATTGATACAAAGTTCAATTCCTATTGAAGTGCAGTTGCGCACCCCATTTAAAGCTCTTCCATAGCCCTGTGTATCTCCACAATGCCAAGCAGAAAAGCCATCTCCAATAATCTGGACTATTTCATGGTCATCCACAAAGTAGTGAGCACTCGCATTTCTATTGCCACCAGCAAAAAACTTGTAGTGATTAAAAGCATTCGCCCCAGAACCAGAATTCCCAGTATCGTGGATAACTAAATATTGTATCCTCTTGCCCTTCCTACTTGAATAGTTAAAATTTATAGGCATAAATCTAAAACTTACCACTTCACCACCCCTTAACTAACTTAGCTATAATCCCCGTCACAATAGCCGTTATGACTATAGTTATAATCGTATCCTTGTACTTGTCAAAAGCCCTCTTAGGCTTGTCCGTAAGCTCTATAAGAGTCGCATTCATAGTCTTTAGCTGCTCTTTTATAAAGTCCAAATCCTTTTGAAAAAGTTTTATATTTGTATCCTGTTCCGAATTTTTTATCTTCAGATCCTCTATCTTCGTTTCATGCTCCTTTAGCGTACCGTCATGCCTTTCGACAATCTTCTCCAAAAGAGAAACCCTTCTTTCATGGTCGGCACACTTTTCACTAGTATCAGTCATAAGCACCCCTCCTAAGTCTTTCTAATTTCCAATAAAAAAGGACCCCCTATAGGTCCTCTAACATATATTCTTTCTATCTCCAACATCTAAACCAAAATAAGCAAGCTGCAAATATTATGAGTTTTAAAACATCACTTCACCCTAACATACCAAAAACCATCTTTAACCCCATTATCGGGATAAGTGCCTTTTTTAGCTGTTGTTCTGCTAATGAGCTTGTCTTTTTGTTTTCCAACTTCCATTGCTTTATAAAAAATAGGCTTTGCATACATTCTTTCTATATATCCTAAATATTTAGAATGATAGCCACTAGTTAGCCAATATTTTGGAAATCTATCCTCTATATATAAATCTGGAATTTCAAAATAACCATCTTCAGTTATATGATATTCTCTACCACCGCGGTTATAAATGCTTGTATCTTGGTACCCTTCCATAGAGTCTATAGATACTTCGACTTTATCCCAAACAGGTTTAACACTATATACCTCATACGTAGCAAGGCTCTCCCATAATACCCCCCCCCGATAGATAATTCGCAGAATATCAGCATTAGAGACCCTTACAGCCCTTATATCCTTGTCAATTTTCATATAACCACCTCAATAAAAAAGACGACCCTAAAGTCGTCAAAAATTCAAAACAGCTCAGCATGACTGCCCGTTCTATTTAGCACCAAAACAAGCTCATCATCAGATATTTCATAAATAAGTAGCCAATCAGGCGCAATGTGGCACTCCCTCATATTCTGATACTCTCCCTTTAACTTGTGGTCTTTAAACTTCGTATCCAAGCAAAGACCACAAGCCAAAGCTTCAACCACAT
Source organism: Peptoniphilus sp. GNH (assembly GCA_021307325.1). Taxonomy (NCBI): domain Bacteria; kingdom Bacillati; phylum Bacillota; class Tissierellia; order Tissierellales; family Peptoniphilaceae; genus Peptoniphilus; species Peptoniphilus sp. GNH. The sequence goes on from CP089931.1 coordinate 556,883, forward strand.
CAAACAGTCTATTCAAATCATACTTGCCACTTTTTTTAATCCGCTTCAAATCCCTCTCAAAACTCTTGCGCAGCCTAATCTTTCTCATAGCTTATCAACATAATCTCTAAAATCAGACATATCATCAAATTCAGCCACAATTGGATTATTAGCCTTAACCTTAAAAGGAATGGCCCTCTCACTAACTACCGCCCTAGCAAAAATGTTAAAAGCAGTAGACATACTCATCCCAATGGAGTCACAAACATCAGAAAAATCTTTCTTTAAACTCTCATCAAGCCTTATATTCAAATTAACATTAGACATACTACCACCCTTTCCTAGCACTATTATATCATTTTACACGCAAAAGTCTATAAAGTTCCAGTTAAAGCAGCTCCAAATAAGCCACACCCTTACTAAATTTCATACAAGACCGTAAGAGTAACTCCAGATACGTATTCACCTTTTTCGCCAACCATCAAAACACCAACTTCCTCTTTAACTTCCTTTGCAGCTTGCCAACAGTCAATAGAGCACTTTACTGGATGTGAGTTATTATCAGGCGCTAATAATGTGGTGTGTACCTCTTTTCTTGCTGGAAACAGCAGGTTCACTGACTTGTTAAAATAACCATTCTGATCTAAATACACTCTCTGCACTTGTACAGTCAACCTAGCTAACCTTTCATTTAGCTTTTCATTATAAGCAAATACACCATCACCTAACATTATGACCTTCGACTCCAACCCACCAGCAATATTATAAACATTTCCACCACTAGCTATTTTACAAATATTTCCGCCACTAGCTGTTTCTTCTATATCAAACGCCATCTCTTACCCCCTTATAAAATAAATCTTACTTGAATCCGACTTTTGACTAGTAGACAAAGCATTATACTCACTCTCAGTCAAAATGACCTGTTCCTTTAACTTATCAAGCCTAGTCTCCGTCTTCTTTTTGTAGTTCGTAAATTCTATAAGCAAGCCACTCAATTTTTTCGCCGAAGCCTTCTCTCTAATTTCTGCACCTAAAGTTTCCGCAACTTGATTCAAAACTGGAGAAAGCGACCGAAACTGGCTAAGGTCATCAAGAACATACTCTTTAGTCCATGGTTCCCATTTTTTATTCTTATCGTCATAAAGACGTATATAGGAAATAAGTTCACTATATATAACAAGTTTCTGATAATTGCCCCCTACTATTAAAGCAAAAAAAGACATGTTATTTAAATCTGGATCTATAAAACTTAGTCTATCATCTTCAAGCAATAAATTCTTAGCACTCGCAAATCCAAAATACACTCCATTTGTGTAATCATCAAAATTAAATCGACTGTCATAGTCACTAGGGACAATAAAATTTGCAAGCTTTCTCATATCATCATCAGTAAAATCATTACTAGACAGACCCTTGCCATCCACCTTCCTCACATAAGGCTCAAGATTAATCAAGCTCGCAAGCTCCGTCTTTTGAGCACTAGTAAGATCGCCATACTTCAAAGGATCTCCCCTCTCACCCTTAAAACCTTGCGGCCCAATCGCCCCCCTTTCACCCTTCACACCTTGAGGCCCTCTCGGGCCAATCTCACCTCGAGGGCCAGGCTCCCCTTGTGGGCCTTTAATTCTACCTACATTTATAAACTTCCCATCCTTTGCAAGATATAAATCACCCTTTACCATGTAGCCCTCGCCATCCTTAGGATTCTTAGGCAAATTAGCCTCATTATCAACAGTTCCATTTATACTAAGACTAGTCCCAGTATCACCCTTTTCTCCACGACCACCAGTTTCACCTCGTAGCCCTCGATTCAAATAAGGAAGATCAGAGTATGGGTTTTTCCCATCTCCGACCTTCATAAGCTGAGTATCAGACTCAATTGCAATCTCACCCTTAAGCAACATTAAATTTTCCCCCTCCAACTCAGCCTTAGTGCCACAATTAAATATAAATCTTCCTTCTCTTAAAATTTTCAATTTTATACCCCTTGAAGTTCCTTAATCACTTCTTCAACCGCTGCTCTAATACCAAAAATAGCTGGCACCTGTTCAAGCTTATAGACCCCAGTCATAACCATAGTAACCCAAGCCTTAACAACCATTGAATCTCTGTCAAATTTAAGCATTATTTATCCCCCTTTCTTTGATCTAACACCTTTTTAACGACCGCCCTCAAATCCCAGATATCAGGCACATCGTCTAGTGTTCTTTCACCACTTAAAATCATAGTCACCCACGCACCTACAATTATGCTACCTTCCTTAAAAAATCCTTTTGACATTATTTCATACCTCCCATAGTTACCATCATAGTAGTAAGCTCAGTTATAGCCTTCGCTTGATCCATGGCCATCTGTTGTACCATCATAGTCATCTCTACTGCCAACTCGTCACTGTCAGCCGCTTTACTTTCAATTACTTTCGCTAAATGCTCAGCCTGCTTTTTTAAATCGCCCGAAGCCTCAAGCCTTCTAATCGCTTGTATTTCAGATACAGGCTTTTGTACAAATTCAATCATTCCACTGACCCCCCTATCGAAGTTATATAGCTAGTAACTGTTGACTTACCTTTTTCAATCGTAAGCCTTATATTCACTCCCCACTTTGTATCAGTCTTAGAAGTGTTTAAGAAATTAAAGGCTCTACCCTCATTAGTAACAGCCGTCGCATCTTCCCAAGTAGGCTCCGTATCATAAGCATTATTGCAAACCTCTACCCTGCCAGTAGCAAAAGGAGCCACAAACCAGCCAGGTATAACAAGCACTTTCTTAGCCATCACATCAGTATCTCTAGGCACCTTAAGCTGCATGATTAACCTAGCGGCAGTTCTAGTAAAAGATACTAGTCTAGTAGATACAAGCCCATTGCTATCAGTAGCCACAATCTTCAAAGTGTGCTTACCTAGAGTCAACTTTAAAAAGTCAAATCCTTTAAGTTCGTACTTGTACTCTTTATTGTCTACCCCGTCAAATTCAGGCACTACAAGCCTATTATCCAAGAAAGCTTTAATCTTTATCTCGTCCTTCTCTTCGTCAGTCACTGAGTAGGCATAAGTAAATTCTTTGTCTTTTTCTCCTAAATCAGTATCAGTGCCACTAATAATAGGAGCAAAATTGCTCCTTGCAAAAGTAAATCTTCTATAACTTACAGCATTATTAGCATCCCTAGCTTCAATCTCTATAGTGTTACTTACATTGATTGCAAACTCAGAGAGCATCTTAGCAGTAATAGTTATAGACTGCTCACCAGTACCGATATTTGTAATATTCTTTAAGATTTTGCCATTAAGTTTTTCAATTACATTCACCTTATCATTATTAGGATCCTTGACCGTATAGACTATAGTAAAAGCAGAGTTTTTATTTCCTAAATCAGCATCAGTACCACTAATAATAGGAGCAGAATTGATCTTCTCAAAAGTATAAGTCCTAGTAGAAATTTCACCCTGCTTATCCTTAGCTATAATCTCAATCTTATGCTTGCCCAAATCATACTTAGATAAGTCAATATAAAGCTCCTTCTTAACACCAAGAGAAGTCTTTGTAAAATCCTTTAAAATCTTACCATCACAAACAATCTTAACCTTTACAGCATCCCCATCATCAGAATCAGTAACCACATACTTTATACTAAAATCACTATTTACAACCCCATAATCATAATTAGACCCAGAAATCAAAGGAGCCGCATTTATAAATTCATAATAAAAATCTCCAAATTCCCCATTTAGAGGGTAATCTGACTTTCTTGACGATTTTACTTCTTCTATGAAATCTCCCTTAGTATATCCAGCAATGTAAGTATTTTTCTCATCACGATAATAGGAATAATATATTTTTATAGCTACAACATGTTTGTCTTCCCCATCCATAACATCGGATATATCCATGTGTGCATTTTGAGGGACTATCCCATCTCTTTTTAAGATATTCTCTGTATAACTCCATGATAATTGTTGTAATCCTGCTATGCTGGAAACAGTTTTTACAGTAAGACCAGCTGGCACCCTCTTATACCATTCGTAACCATATCCATTATTTGGATACCAATCCTCATACATTAACAAGATTGGATTTCCAACTACACTAATCTTTTCATCAGGTTCAAAAACAGCATAATTTTCAACCCGCTTAGACTCAATCCTCTCCTTGTAAACAGGCTTTTTAAAATACTTTTTCCAAATAAACATAACTACCTCCCAGAAAAATCAAGCACATCGTTACAACTAGAATATAAACCACATATTTTAGGAAGCATTAAACAATACCCCTTCCATTTATCTCGTCATAAGCACCCTCAAGGATAACAAGATCCTCATTTATCTTCATAGCCGAAGCCACAAATCCGTTATAGCTCATATTATTTGAAGCTTGACCAAGAAGAGTCGCAACCTGAATCTGAAGCCTTGAAACAATCTCCCTTAAAGCCTTAACATTTACGAAATTTATAAGATCATTCCATTCCATCCTTCCGAGATTTTCAGCATTTACAAAAGTACCCTCTTGAAAGATATTTCCGTCAAATCTTTCGTGTCTTACAAGCTGAGTGCCATCAGAGTTATTTTTTACAATTGTTTCTTTCTTTACATCTCCAAATTCAGCAATGTTGTCATACCAAAAAACAAGCCCTATTTCGTCATTCAAGAGCTTGTCTTTATATTTGCCTAAAAAATTGTTGTTATATTCGTCTTTCTTTAAGTTGTAGTAATCCCTTAAAGTGAACTTACTCATTCCTTACCCCCTTTGCTAGGTCAAAGATATTTATAGGATCATCGATTTCCACTTCTTTCACCCTTATATAAAAAGAAGCCACAAGACTATATCCTGTAGACTTTAAAAAACTATCAGGCTTTGAAATTATTACATTACCCTCCCTATCCTTTATAAAAATATCGCTAACTCTTCCCTTACCATCAGAAGCATTAGTAAAAATCTTTAAAACATTTCCCGAAGCTTCCGTCTTTAAGATCTCCATATCCCTTTTATTGCCGTCTATAATCATCTCGGCACTCGCAACTTTACCCTCAATAAATCCACATATATCACTAATTAGCTTCTCACTAAGCATCTACTCACCTCTTTCAAAACTATAAATATCATCACTATTAAAATCAGTCGCATAAATTATCTCAGTGACTTCTCCATTCTCGAGATCACCAGATTTAATCTTTCCGACCGTAGGATAATAATTCTTGCCATAATTACTGCCAACCTCTATATTAAGATCACTTACAAGCCTTTGCGCCTCTGCAAACACATATGGAATATCACCACAAGGATGTTCACCGCAGAAAAAAGCAGGATAGGTATAAGTGCCATACCTTGAAATTATATTTAAATCACTTGAATAAACAAAATCAAAATATACTCTAACTCCTGCCGCTTTTATCTTTTCAATTATATCTTGAGGAAAATTTTTAAACTTAGGTTTTAATTTTAAAAAAAATGTAGCAGGTTCATTCAAATATCTTTCGTAAGGCCATGCTTCAGATATGCCTAAATAAATATCTTTAACTAAAATAGACATAACTTTATTAATAGTTGGAATATTTCCAATGGACATATTCGCAAGTATTCTAACTTTAATAAGTTGCCTATAAAGATCATCATCTTCGCCATTCCTAAATTGACCCACATTTGCACCTAATTTGTCTAAAGTCTCGCCCTTAGCCTTATCAATGTTTCTACTATCATTTATACTTACAAAGCCTTTTTCTATATCTCCATATCCACCATATAACACATAATAGAGATCCAGATTATTAGGTTTTCTAAATCTTTCAGGAAGTCGTCGCCAAGCCTTATAATATAAATCTTTTGATCTTTTTGATTATGATACATACTCAATCACAACCTTTTCTGGACTTGTTTTTGCAATAGATGCTCTAGCTATTTCTATGTTTGTTTGCTGCCAATCTTTACCATTTTTAGAAATAAAAGCATCAATATCTGCCACTCCACCAAGGCACATTATCCGTCCAAGTACTTTAGATTGAATTACATCTTCTCCAAGCTTTAATCCGGAGTATTCAATTCCGTCCTCGTCCTTGCCACCAATATAATTTACAACTGCTCTTTTTACAGAATCGTCCCCCGTATAGTCTTTATCTTTTTTTATTCTTAACTTTACAAATATGTTTTCGACTTTTGCTCTTGTAAACCCTATATGATGAATTGATTCTTTTTCATCCTTAATATCGATTACAACATCGCCAAAAGCTTGTATTCCTGCAGCTTTGTTATCATAGATTGTCTTTGCAATATCTCGGTCTTCTCCACCATATACAAAACAAGCAACTGACTTTGGAGGTATTCCATCAATAGTTTCCATAGTTACATTCTCTCTAACTTCACAATCAACTACCTTGTCAATATCTAAAAGAGCAGCAGTAATAGCAGGCACAGTTGAGCCACCAACTCTTGAGTATGATTTTTTATATCTTTCTCTGAATTCAGCGTCAGTCTCTATATTTAACCCACCAACAGAGGCTTCTTTGTTAATGACTTTATTAATTCCTAATGAAGGGTTTAAGATTTCAGTTATAGTTTCTTTGTCAACATTATTGTTTCTTCCTGCTCCAATTGATTCGACATAGACATCAGCACTTCCACCACTTATACTTGCCTCTTCAAGCGTTTCAAAAACAATTCCCTTCTTAGTACTAACCATAAAACCTTTTGGAATTATAACTCCATCATCTCCATAAATCGTAATTATAGTTTTACTTTTAGTTGCAGGTCGTCTTGTAATAGTTAAATACATTCCCACATTATCAAGCGCTGTTCCTTCTGCAGAATTGACAAAAGGAGCATTGTAGACATCCTCTGCCAACTCCCATAAATAAGCCTCGTCCCAAGATAAATTTCTAATCAATTTACCCAAAAAAGAAGTCTCTGAAGTATCAATATTTACTCCAAAGACCTTTTTTGCTCTTTTAATTCTATCTGCTACACATTCAGGATATAGCTTTCTTCTAAATCCAAACTTAGTAAGTCCAAATTCTGAATTATTGATTTTCTTTACATCGTCAATCATACATAATCCATCTTTGCAATTATCCAAGATCCACCACCTCCTTGAGCCATAACTCTTGTTCACCTCTATCAATAATCAAAATATCAATAGCAGCAGTCCTGTTTTTAGCATCTCTTTCTATATTTATATTCCTAACTTCTTTTACTCTCTCATCCTGTAGGCAACATTCACGAATGACAAATTCCATCTCCCTATCACTTTTACCTTTTCCACTTATTGACTGATAATCAAGCCCAAGATTAATGTTTAGAAACCATTCATTTTTATTTACAGATAAACGGTTTTCAATATTTTGCCTAAGTTCCTCTTGACCACCTACAAGTTCAAGGTCATCGTTAACGACAGTATCTCCACCAATCATTTTAAAAGTGTTTTTATACATTTAACCACCTACACAATACTTGCTCCGTCGCTTGTACCATCTCCCTTGACCGCTATTTCTCTACCTCTATATTTAGCAAAGCCTTTTAACTCAATTTCTGCAGCTTCTATTTTTATTTTCCCATAGCTTTTTATATTTATTTTTGCAGTATTTGAAATATTTTGAATAATAAGACTGTCAGGATCATCTATGTTTAAGCTATCATTTAATAAAGTTATTCCACCAATGCAGATACAGTCCGAAACATCGTGTCCTCGTTCCGTTTCTGTCTTATCTTCTCCTAGTAAGATATTATCAGTGTCATTATCGGCAAATATTAAAATAACAATATCATCAGCTTTTAACGGATAATAAACAACAAAATCTTTGCTCCTTATTGTTGCAACTGGAACATTAATGATCATGGCGTTATCTTCGCTCGGTAGTGGCATAACATCAACTTTCATAGTCTCGGGATAAAACTTAACAACCTTTGCCACTTTACAGACATTCGTTTCTCCTGCAATGTTCTTTTTAAAATCTTCAAAAAAGTTATTTGCATTCCTATTTGCTTGTTCTCTCATATTTCCTCAACCTCTAACTCGGTGTTGAAATCTTTTGAATGTTTCCCAGAAATGACTCTAAAAGTGCCATTTAAAACCTTACACTCAATCTTAACTACGCTATCAGTTTCTATTTTTGGATTTAAAAGACAAGTAACCTTCCAAGTCTTTTTTGTTTCCTTATTTTTCTTCTTATCCTTTTCTTTTGCGACATCAGGATTTTTATCTCCACTTTCATCTTTGTTTAGTGTCGGTAATCCTACAAGGCCAGTGTCCTTATTTAAGACAAACCCTGTAGTATAACCTTTCTTTTGATCTCTTATAACGATTCGATTTTTGTTTATAAACATTTTGGATTCCGTATCTTTTACAAGTTGAATTAAAGATTTGCTTGCAAATCCTTTAATAGTTTTTCCAAGTTTATAAATTAAATCTTTTTTAGGCTTTATTTCTACAATTTCATATCCCATCACATTGGCAAGGTCTCTCATAATAACACTTGCCTTAGTTGCGTTGGTATAGGTCTTATTAAGTTCAGCCTTTCTCCAAGCCTTAGTTCCATCCCCAACTGTAATTTTAGTTACCTTATCAAGACCCTCCCAAGTTGTTTCTATATCCTCAATCTCGCCTGTGAGTATGTTAGCTTTATTATTCATGTACTTATAGCCAACATTAAGGTACAAATAACCATCTCGCTTTATATCGTTTATAGTGTCATCTGATAAGTTATAAATTGTAACTGTGGATATATCAGGCTCCTTCTCATCATTAAAAGATACATCAAAATCAATTTCAAGAGCATTTTCTCCCAAGTTTGTAAATCTCTTTTGACCAGCTAAAACCTCAATATCATGAATCCAAAACATACAAAAAAACATCCTCATTTAAATTGTCATAGTCTACCTTATTTGCTATTCCCGTCGTATCAAACGGTTTAATAACAACTTTTGGCACTCCTAAATATTTTAAATTTTCAAAAAGTTCAACATTGTAGACTACTTTGTAACTATCAACTATCTTTACATGGTCTTTTTTTACCGATACCGTAAAGAAATCACCAACAGAATTATAGTTTAACTCTAATTGAAAAGTAGAATTATCAAGTACAATCTCGAATTCATAGGGTATTTGATTCTTATCAATGTTAATAAATTTCAACGTGTTTGCACCTGCTTTCTTCCTGCATTAGTTTTTGCCTTAACCTTTGTAGCAGTTTTTGCGTCTTGCTTTTTAGTATCTGGATTTTTAACATTTACTTCAAAAGTTTCTGGTTTGGCAATTTTAACATGTTGTAAAGTAATTGAATAATCGAATCCCTTGGCATTAGTAACAGAATGATTAGTATCTAAATTAATTAAGACCAAATTTTTAAAAATATTTCTCCCTACATAAGTCAAAAGTGTAGATTCTCTTTGATAAGTTCTCAAAAGTCCCAACTTCGCAGGAGCATCATTAACTATTGAGCCTTGAAGCCTTAAAGTATAAGGTTTAATTTGCATATGGTCGGCAATATCTTCCCCTTTTTCTACTGGTTTACTTGTTACATCAGCAGTATTTGACGGGTTTTCCTCTACCACTGCATCCATAATTACGTCTTGTAGCCTTATTCTCATTGTGTTAACCAAGTTATCACGCCCTTTGTAACTGCATTTCTTTGAAGAAAATATCTAGTTGTTTTCTAACTTCTGATGCTATATTTTGAGGAGCCTCTTTACCTTCACCAGAATAATTAATAATGATCGTAGGATTATAGTTGTGTGATCCTTCCATTTTATTATTTGTAACGCTTTGCTTTTCGTTTTTATTAAATAAGCTAGGAAGTCCATCTTTAGTTCCGCCCATTTTTTTATACTGTCTACCTGCAGAAGCCGTTAAAATCATTTCATCTTTGTGCAAATTCGCAGCATAATTATCATAAGGCACTGAATCAAGACCTGTTGCATGAGAAGGTAGCCAACCTTTAATTTTTTCATAAGCCCCGCCTACTACATTGACTACACCTTTTATTGGCTTTGCGAAAAATGCTTTTACCGCTTCCCATTTTTGCTTTATCGTTTCCAAGGCATTTGAAACAACAGATTTCATTGCATTAAATCCATTTGCTACTGCATTAGCTGCACCTTCTAATTTTGACTTAATTTGTCCTCCAAGTTCCCCAGCCTTAGCCTTTATAGTTTCCCAGTGATAAGCTAGAGCAATTCCTGCAGCGGATAAAAGAGCAAATGCCCCTATTGCCACTGCAACCGGTGCAGTTAACATTCCAATTCCTGCAACTAGTCCACCAATAGCCATAACAAGACCACCAATAACAAGAAGAACAGGACCGAGAGCAACTGCTCCCAAGGCTATCAAAGATATAACCTTTTGTTGATGCGGAGTAAGATTTTGAAATTTCATAGCAAGCTCTCCAATTTTGCCCATGATATTTGAAATAATCGGCATAACTTGAGTCCCCATGTCAATAAAAGCATTTCTTAATTGTTCAACTGCCTTTGCATGTTCTAATTCATCACCCATCATTTTTTCATAGTTTTTATCAACAGATTCATCAGAGTTTTTCATAGCGTCTAAAGCCTTGTTGTAAGCATCAGTTCCGCCCTGCGTTAAAGAATTTGCAGCTTTTCCTGCATTGATATTTCCAAACATATCCCCAAGTTCAAGACCTGCGCTTTTAGCATTTTCTTTAATTATATTTAAAACATCACCAATATTTTTTCCTTCTTGTGTTAATTGCTTAAAAGACTTCCCAGTCATTTCTTTTAAAGCCTTATCTGATTTTGAACCATTTGAAGATAATTCATTAAGTAGACTGTTCATTGTAGTGGTTGCTTCGGCTGCATTGATACCTCTTGAAGTTAAAACTGCATAACTTGCACCTAACTGATCAAAGCCTACACCTGCAGCAGCTGCTGTAGGAATTACACGTCCCATAGATTTACCTAACTCATCAACAGTAATCTTGCCTAAATCTTGAGTCTTAACCATTATATCTTGAATTTTTTCAACTTTTGGTGCAGCATCCCCATAAGCATTAAGAGCAGTAGTTGTCGCATCTATTACTGTAGGTAGATCTGTAAATCCTGCTTTAGTTAATTTTAACCCTTGTTCTGTAAATTTAGTTAAATCTTCTGTCCTAACTCCAGATGACAAAGCTTCATACATAGCATTGGCCACTTCCTCTTGCATAATTCCACTTTCGTTTGATATTCTCTTAACTGTCTTTTTAAGTTCTGCAGTTGGCAAAATATTTTCATCTGTCAGGGTGGTTACCTGCCTTATTGCAGTATCAAGACTTTTAGCATCTGAAACTCCCTGTTTTAATTTAATAGCAAGTGGCATTGTTGTAGCAGTTAAGCCTGCACCTACTTTTGCAATACTTCCCCCAACTGACTTAAATTTTGAACCAGTACTCGTAAGATTATCTTGCATTTTAGACCAACCACTTTTAGAGACCTTGTCCGTCTCCTGCATGCTCTTTTTTAAACCATCTATTTTTTCGTCTGCTTTTTGAACATCACTTGCAAATTCGCCTGCACCTTCTGCCGCCAACTTCCAAGCTAATTCTCTAACTGACATTACTTCACCCCCTAACTTTCTTCAATCATTTCTACAGCTTGCCATAGCTTGTATAGATCATCTTCCGTTATTTCCATTGCTTCAGTATAAGTCAAATAACCTAACTTAATTAATTGAAGAATTGGTTTCCAGAATTTGTCATAATTATTTTCTACTTCTTCTCTGAGATCTCTGGCTTTTTTGCCATGTATTGAAAAAAAATGCATTCAGTAATTAGAAGTTCCAATTCTCCTAAGTCATCAAAATCCTCAATCTTTACTTTTGGATTGACTACTATATTAGCTAAACATTCATCATACATTACTACATCATCGGTCATTCCAGAAGGTAGAGTCCATTTTTGTCTTATCTCTAGTGCCTTTCTAATAGGAAGTTTTTGTAATACATATTTCTTACCCATAACCTCAACAGTCTTTTGTTCAAAATCCATCTTTAAACTCCTTTAAATAAAAAATAAGAGCCAAATTAAAGGCTCTTATTGTATACAAATGGAATAAACACTTCAAACTCTACTCCCTCAGCTTCTTTTTTTCTTGAATAGTCTGGAGTTTTAAGAATTCTACATTCATCACATGAAATATTTCTTCCATTGTCGTTCATATCAACCATAGTAAAAGTAAAATCTCTTTTACTTGCTGCCAAATCCATTATGAAATTAATGTGCGGACTTGTAGACATCAAAGGCAATTTTGCTTTCGCTGTTTCGTCGTGGTTAAGGGTATAGTGGACGCTTCCATCTACTCCAACCTTTGGAATTACATTATCCTCATTTTTTTCTACTGTGATTTTTGCATCCTCTGAAAAACCCGTTAAATAAACTCCGTCTACTTGCACTATGACTTTTTCAGGGTCATAAGTATATGTCTTTTTTTCAGTCATTATTTATCCTCCTCATTAACTGTGTCATAGGTTAGAATTCCGCTGATTTGTCCTGTATGAATTGCACCTTGAAGCATTGCAGTCCAAACAACATAGTCATACTTTCTAAGAGCGACTTCATTTGAAGGAACATCTTGTCTAAGTCTATAGTCAACCTTGTATTGTCCTTCTTCTACTATCCCTTGATCAACTGCTCTGGACAATATTTTTTCAGTTTCTCCAACAATCATTCCTATACCTTTATTTGTGTATGGAATCTTATCTTCAACAAGCGCTAGTCTTTGTAGTGCTTCTTCAAGTCTAAATCTAATCCAGTATTCTCCAAGAACAACATCAATATATTCTCCAGATAACATTTTTCCTTCAGTTGTTTGTAAAACACCTAATTTCTCAATATAGGTAAAAATACTATTCTTTTCTAAATCTGCAATATCCATCTTTGATATTACACATTCTTTCACACCTTGAAGTGTCTTAAATTTTGCAGTTTTTCCACCTATTTTATAAGACATGATAACTGCCAATGCCTCTGCAGCAAATGAATCAGGATCTGAGTGATACATAACAAAAGTATTGTCATAGGCTTGCTTTCCTAATATTTTGGCATCTTCAATACTGTTAGTAGTAGCTGCATAAACCTTGTTCTCTACTTGACAAAGTTCAGAAATCCCTTTAATTGTTTCCACACTATTATCGGTGCAATTGACAAAGAAAAAATCATGATTGTCTTGCAGAATTTTTTTAAATCCTTCCACTGCATCTCCACTTTTGCCAACAATTGCAACCTCTTGAGGCTGTGGTTTTTGCATAAATAGTCTGCTAGCTAGTTTATAAGCCTTACTTTTAGTATCAAGTTCCTTAACATCTTCTGGTCCTATAATTTTATAATTATATTCTTTAGTAGTATCAAAAATAAGAATCGTTCCAAACCCTCTTTCTGATACCCCTACAGTTTTTCTCTGAATATTTACAGGAAAATCCAATATCATTTTATACCTCCCTCGATTTTATAACTTTCAATAGTTTCCGTTCTATCTTTTATTTCTTGTACCAGTCTAAACTCTACATCAAATCCATATCTATACTCATAAGCTTCTCCCAATAACACCGTCCTATCAGTTATATTGCCGACATTAACAACAATATAATTATAGTCACTTAAAATTCGTCTTCCTTTAAATCTAAACCATTCCCAAGCTTTTATTGCAGCTTCCTCACATTCCTCTAAATCATCGGAATAAGCATTAAAAGACATGATAGACTTCGGTTGAAATTCTAGGGTACTTACCACATCATATTTAAAATTCTGATTTAGTGACGACTCAAAGCTCTCTTTTAAAACTCCACCCTCGCCTGTATTTTGCCTTAGAATTATAAATTTATATGAGTAATAAGGATACTTAGGTTTTTTATGGTTGCTATCAGTCTGTACTACCAAGAGATTAGTTTCTTCATTAAGTTCTTTTACAAAGCTTTCACGTAATTTCTTTATCATCTCTATTGGACCTTTCTAAGATATATATGTGTAAACCCAAGTCATAGTCAGAATAATCTTTCTCAGCCAAAATTTTATAGAACTTATGAGTACCATTGATTTGTAAATTTTCTATAATCGTTCCTTTTTCTAACTTTGAATAGCAATACAACTTTCTGTTATCAGACGAATAGCTCCCACCTTCATCAAATTTTAAATCATCATTGCTTAAAGGGACTATTGCAGCAGGTATTAAAATAAGATTGATTTCTTCTCCCGAAACATAAATTCCGCCCTTTTCTTGATCATAATAACCTTCAGATTTAATTAAGGCTTTAGTAGTACCTTTTGAATAATTGGCCACTAAATTTTTAAAATCAAACATAAATCACCTCAAAATCAATAGAATTAATTAATCTCCCTGTATCAATTAAAGGTTTAGTCTTTGGTCTTTTATGCTCCAACGTTACAGGTGAATTCGGTTCAAAACTGCCACTCTTTATATAGTCTTTAATCAAATTAACACAGGCATTGCCTACTATTTGGTAAAAGTTATCAGCACTTATTTTACTGTCTATTACAGCTTCCAATAGCTCCCCATAACTTTCTATTTTCTTTTGATTTTCATCAAAACTCGAACGCACAAAACTTCTTTCAGGTATTTTGATCACTTTAGTATTCTTACTTATGTTAATACCAAACTCATATCTAAAAAAACCTCTCATTTTATTTGTAACAGGTATATTGCAGCCATACTCATTAACATTGGCAATCATAAGGATCTCACCACCAGATTTAGATAAAATACCAATTCTCACAACAGTACTCGAAAGCTTTTCAAGAGTTTTTAAAATCTTATCTATATTACTTCTATCTTCTACCGTCATCATAGTACTTCTTTATTTTGTCAGACATTATATAAGGTCTTCTGTAAGGGTTTATCCATTCCAATATGAAATCTGGCAAGCCCGATGATCCTCCACCCGATCCGTTGCCATTAACATAAGTTATACTCATATCAGATAATTTTTCACTTGCAACGTTAAATTTCATAGGATCAAGTTTTACTAAATTTTCTAAAGCTAAGGCTACACCACTAGGATAAGGTTCTTTGAAAAGTATATTACAGTAGTCTTCAATCTGCCTTAGGTATAACTCTTGAAGTCTCTTTTCTTCTTTCTCCGTCATTCTTAGCACCTTCCTTTTTCTGTGTAGCTTTTGTTGTCTTTATTTTTTCAATATAGGATCCACCACGTCTAATTATTTCATCATAGCGAGACTCGGAGACCTCAAAGGTCTCCCCCTCGCTTCTAAGCACGTCTTCCTTTAAGTCGTAAAACTCGACTAATACCTTAACTTTCATAGTTTTAACCTTATGCTGCCGGTGTCAATTTGGCTTTTAAAATAGCCTTTCTATTTTTTTCAGGAACATATTTTCCATACTTAGCAGCAGCTTGAATAGCAACTCCTGCAAAATCTTCAGAGTCAAGGACTCTGTAAACCTCAATTCCTACACCAGCAACACCAATATTATCGGCAGCAAAGTAAATTTGTTCTCCCTTTTGGAAATACTCATCAGCAAGCTCAACAATATTAAAGCCTTTAAATTTATAGATTTCTTGTTTGTCAACATCTGCCCCAGAGTGCTTAGCTGTAGTAGCTAACTTAGAATCCACGATGATAGAATAAACATCTGCATTTACATAAGCAGTCCAAACTATATCGCTTGTTACTTTATTATTTATAAATTTCTTATGTGCATCGTTAAAAGTTTTAATTATATCGTCTTCTTTTAATGCACCAGTAAGAGTTTCACCTGCATTATCAGATATTGCCTTTGATAATAGCTTGTTTATTTCCTCAACCCAAGCTTCAGCATGTAACCCAGATCTTTCAGCTATAACTTGATCTGCATTGTCATTTACAGTAAAGTTATCAACACCCTCGTGAATTGCAAGAGGTGCTTCATACTTAACAGTAGCATCTACAGATTTAATTTCTTTTCTATTGCCAAATCTATTTGAGTTACCTGTTCCCGTTCCAAAGGCTACATTTTCACCCATGTCGTATTTTTGAATAACAACATCTGTATCAGAAATCTTAAGTTTCATAAACTCATCTGAGTTGGTAATTCCGTCCTTAACTTGTAGCTTTCCCCCAAAAGTATTTAAAAAATGTTGTTTCTTAACAAATACATCTTGTAATAAACCTGCATATTGTGCAGTGTACATTTTAATTGCCATAATTTATAACCTCTTTTCTTATTTATATTTTTCTCTCAGTAGACTCCAAGCATCAGCCTTTGGCTTTTGATTGGCCACACTTGGAGTCTTTCCCTTAAGCCTTTCCTCTACACCCTTTTGTACCTCTGCTTCATACACCTCTTTAAAAGCCTTAATGTTTTCATTGGTTGTTTCTGCATCAGCCCCCATTAAAAAGTCTTTAAAAGCTATAGGGACATTTTCCTCACTTAGCCTATCTATAGTATCTCTTTCTAAGTACACACGATTAAGCTCAGCCTTAGTTTCTTCAAGCTCTTTCAATTGCTTAGCTTGTAGTTCCTTCTCTCTTTCTTCCTGAGTAAGCTTAGCAAGTCTAGCCGCTTCCTTTTTCTCTTCCGCAGCTTCCTTGTCCCACTTTTCGCGTGCTGTCTTAATAGCTTCAGTAACCCTTTTATCTGTTTCAGATTGCACCTTTGCTTTTAACTCTTCTTCAGTATAAGTTTTACTTTCTGCTTGTTTATCAGATTCATTTTTCTGAATTTCTTTTGTCTCTAATTCTTGACCCTCTAAGTCCTCTGTCCTTACAGTTTCAATATCTGGCATATTTAGCCCTCCTTTAAATTTTTATATTTAAAAAGCAGCCTTTTACAGCTGCTTAATAAAACTTATTTGATTTTTCACGATTAACTCACTATTAAATGTGTAATTTTAACGTTTTTTTAACTTTTACTCACGATTACCTCGCGATTAATCACTAAGTTCACAACATTAACGCACTTTATCGTAAGTCTTTTTAAATATTTCAGCCTTACAAGGATAAAATTCTCCATTGACCCCTTTAATAATAAAGTCACCCTCTGTTACTTTCATACAACCCTCAAGCGTCTCAACATAATATTCATTGTCATGTGGATTATATCTAAGCAAATTACAAAAATCTAACGATCTACCTATATGTTCTTTTTCATATTTTATAGCTTCAATAACTATTGGTTTCTTTACATATTTCATAGCTTCCTCCAATAAAAAAGCACATCTAACAACCTACCCTGTAAATTATTAGCGTGCTTCTTGTTCTCTTTGCTCTCTTCTCTTTTTCATAAATTCAGCAAGTTTTCTTCTATTCTCTTCTCCTTGCTTTTCTTGTTCAGGTGTTAGTTCATGATATCCTTCAGATTCATATCTTGCTTGAATAATCTCAGCAACTTTTTTATCTGTTAATTTCTCTTTCATTTTATCACTCACCTACTATATAGACATCTAAGCCTTATTAGAATGCTTTCTTTCTATATAGTCTTTTCCGTACATCTTTCTTCCATAATCTTCTATTTCTTTCCATCTTTCATCTATAGCCTTTTCAGTGGCAATTCTTTCTTCTTCAGAAGCATAGATATTTGGTCTCTCTGATTCTATTCTAGCCCAATAGTTCTCTTCAAGCTCTTTTTTTGAAATTTTTTTCATTTCATTACTCCTTAACTACATAAATGTCTAAACCATTATTAGCAATCTTCTTTAAATTACATCCGCTATTCAACAGAAATTCTCTTTGATACTTATAACCAGGTTGTGCGACCGTTTCAATATATGAGCCCTTAGTTCCTTTAGGTACAATTATTGCTACATTAGGCTTCTTTCCAAATACCCCTCGTTTTGCAACGGAGGTGCTCAAAAATCTATTTACTTGTCCTTTTAGATTATTTGGATTCTTATCTTTTCTATATACAATTATATCATGTTTTAATGTGTTTTTCATCAAGGCTTGATGAATGTTGTTGGCTTGTCTTACAATAATTTCTTTTTCTTTGCTATCTGCAGGTGTATATCTATATTCTAAATACCCATTTATTTTTTCAAATAACCTTAAACCATCTGAATCTACTCCGTTATATGTGTATTTATTGATAGCTTTCTTTTCGTCATCAGTTAGCCTATCAACCCATTCCTTTGAATCATTCCTTAATGTATTTACAACCTTAGATGATTCCAATGGATCATAACCATTAATCCTTGCAATTTCTTCAACACTCTTATTGTAAACAACCTCAGTAACGTACTCAACATAACATCTACAATTTATGTCTTCTGCAGCTATACCAGTGCTCTTTGGATATAAGCAGGTAGCTCCACTTGGTAAAGTAAACTCATCATCATATGGTACTTTAATGCCTTCCATAGCTTGATGTGTATCTCTTACCGCCTCATCTCCCATAGTATGCCATACTTTAAAAACTTGTACTGATTCATTCTCTGCAATATCTTCAAACGCTTGGTACTTGCTGTCTTCAAGCACTCTTGCACCTTCCGTCCTTGCTATTCTAAGAGTATTACCTATGTCTTTACCAAAGCGTTTTTTTAAATTCCTGGCCATGCTTGTAAAAGTATCGCCATTGTTTATTCCTTTATGAATAATTCCATGTACATCATACACAAAGTCATTGCCATACTTATTTATCCTGTCAGTCCATATATGCCCTGCAACTTGTTTCTCTATTATCTTGTTTGAGTCTATTACCCTTGAGACAGCCTCAATATTATATTTTGATACTGATGAATTTACTGTCTTGTAGGCTGTCTCTATAACATCTTTTAATGTATTCTCAATAGCTTTTTTATTATTTTTATACATAGAGATTATTATTTTTGCAGTCTCATTATCAAGTTTTGCCAATTCATTTCTAATAAGCCTAGGAGCTTGATCTGATTCTTGATCAGCGTATATCTTTTGTAATTTATTTCTTAACCGTCTGTATGATTCCTTGTAGTTTTGCTTAGTTCCATTCTCACGCTTTTTTATTAACTTTTCAACGCTATTAGACAAATCTTCAAAGGGATTATTCTTCATCTTCTAGATCCTTGTCTGCATTTTTTATAAATTCGTCCATGTAAGCATCTTTTTCTTGTTCTTGTCTATCAATCTCTTCTGCCACATCATCAATGTCTCTTAGCTTTCCATAAGCATACGTCTTTGATAGTCCAGCATCAAGTGCCGCTTTTACCGTATTTATATTATCCAACTCGTTGTATGGTTTATTATCATTAAATACAACGGATATATCTCTGTAGTCAAAATCCTTAGCTGTTTTTATATTCGCTATTTTTAGTATAAGTTTTATCCTTTGTTGCAAGGCACTCTTAAATTTACGTTGTTTTTGAGCAATAATCTGATCAGTCGCAAATAGCTTGTATTTCATAGCTTCCATTTTGTTAACATAGAGGCTCTTTATCCTCTATCTCTAGGAGTTTCCTCGCATTATGGTATGTCATTTCATACCTAGTTCAGACTATCTCTTCACCCTCAAATGTAGGGCGCTGGATTTCGTGGGCGTTTCTTCATAGAGATTCCTTAGCTTACTTCGCCTAGTCGTTAAACCTTCTTAAACTTTCATTTAAGATTGGTAATTGATTAGCATGTCGATTTTCTTATCCACCTAGGATTATCAATTAAATTATATTCAGTAGGTTCAAGCCCCTCTTTTGTAATTTTATAGTATCTATATCTTAATGTGGAAAATCCGATTCCTCTTCTTTCTCCTATTTCGTCAAAATATTCTCTTAGAGCTTTGCCATTAATGTAAACATTGTGCCTTGTGTTTCTTAGATTTACGATAGGCTTTACAAATCTACAATTATCAGGCCCATAATTTCCGTTATTGTCTATTCTGTCTAATTGTAGTTTCTTTTCAAATCCGTTAGAGTCACACCAATCTGCAAACTTTGCAACATCATGCCACTCATCTACAACCTTGATTCCTCTAGCTCCATACCATTTATAATTATCATCATTTTTGTTATAACATCTACCCATCATAGCATTCCATGTATCATATGCAGGATGGTACCTTTTCCCATGTTTGGTATTTCTTGCTATAAGTAAATCTCTATTATAACAACCACAAGATTTGGTATTTCCGCTTTTTAAATCCGATTCAAGAACTTCTTTGTAGTTTCCGCAATCACAAACACATTTACAAAATGTTCTGTTCTTACCATATAATTTCTTTTTGAATTTTCCTATAACTTCTAATCTACCATATTTCATAATATCACCTCATATATGTTGTAATATATTTGGTGTTGAATCGGCAGTATATGTTATCGATTTAGCCTTCCAATTTTAACCCAGTTATTGCCCTGTTATTACTAACAGGCGTGGCGTAAACTTTCACCACTGACGTTTCCTGCAAAATGCTCATCACTTAAATTAGGCACCTTGGCAAACTTATGAATATCAGAATCAAGCCTGTTTTTATAATTTTCTAGAGCAGTATCATTAATGGTTTTTATTAACCATTGTGCAGCTTGGCCATCAGCCCTATCTAGTAAAATGACCTTATCCTTCATCATGTTATCCACATCTTCAGCATCAGTCTGAGGCATACCTGAAAGCACTAGTAAAGCATCTGTGAATTCCTGAAAATCATTTGAAGTATCTGACTGCGAAAGATTAATTGCATCTATAAGAGACAAGACTCTTTCAAAATCTCCAATGCTCTCATCGTTATTCAAAAACTCAATAACTGGAATCTCTCCAAATAAATTTGGCTGTTCATCTATAAGACTTATGTCTCCCCCTCTAGAAACATATTCCTTTATGAAGTCCTTAGAGTAAACTGTAATTAACTTATCCTTTTTATCAGATTCAAGATTGTCTACATTGACATCATCTCTAACATATAAACTGTATAGAGGCTCTGGCTTTATCTTGTTGTCATATACCATCACAATATTTTCAGGCTCAACCTCGTTAAACTTGATTTGCCCTTCCTCGTCAAGATAAACTATCTCATAACCTCTACCCTTAATTCCTGCCATTTTCGCAATCTCTGTGTTTTCATCCTGTTCATCATTCATATCAAATACTTCTTGAATAGCTGCCATAATATCTTTGTTTTCCTCAGCCACCGTGTAACTAATTGGCTTACCTACAAACATTCCTAATAACAGATCAACAATATAACTCGGATAATTTAAGGATAGCTTATTGTTTGCCTTGTACTCATCCTTAGATCTTTCATTTATTTTTGCCTTGCCTTCATAATATTCTTGAAGAATATTGTATCTTTCAGTGTTCTTTTCACTTATCTTTATTAATTTTTTAATTAATTCTGGATTAATCTCAGTTTCTAAAGGTAAATTTATAGTTTTAGGTAATTCCATGTATTCTGTAATATAACTTTCCAAATTGCACCTCCTAAATTCTTAATTTTCTCTTTGAAATAGTTCTTAAACTCTTATTTCTCATATAAGGTTCAATTGCATACCTCATAGCATCTTGTAAGTGATTAAAATCATCAATAGGTTCATTAATCGCTTTATTAAACTTATCCTTTGCCCACTGATAATTAGTTATCTCCGTCATGAAATTCACACAACTTGGATGCACTATTATTTCAAAATTTTGTATAAACTGAATGCCATTTAATATAGAGTCTTTTCCTTTTTTTGCAGCACTAATTCTATAAATGCCTAGATCTTTTAATTCATCAATGGACTTAGGTTCAGCAGAATCAGCAATAATTCTCTCTTTCCTATATCCCATTTTCTCTATCTCTTTATAAATATTTTTATTAGATAGACCTTTTTCATAAAGTTCATCAAAGACATAGATCTTATAATTTTCCAAGTCTAGCAAGCCGCAAAATAAAGCAGTTGGATCATTAGTATAACCGAAGTCTAAACCAAATACAGGTATAATATCAGGATTGTTTTTTATCACATCTTCTCTATTGAATCTATCTTCTCTTACATTTTCATATACTAGACCATCAACAACTCCCCATTCTCCCAGACCTGCCACTCGGTATCTCTTAGGATTATATAGCTTCATAGTTTCAAACACCTTTAAATCCGATGCATCAAGCCATTCATTGCACTTGTAGTTAGTTGTAATTGCCAGTATGTCTTTATCTTCAGTATCAAAAAATCTTTTCTTTATCCAGTGTCTATCATTCCAAGGATTTAGAGTTAAGGTTATTTGCTTAAAAAGTCCATCAGGCACTTGACCTCTTATAGATTCATCAAGCATATTAAAATCATCTTCACTCATGATTTCATAGGCTTCTTCAATCCATAAAAAGCATAAAGAACCTTTATCTACAGCTACTGATGTGACTTTAAGAGGATCATCAAGACCTCTAAATAAAATCTTTTGCCCTGTTGGTAAATAAGTTAGTTCTAAAGGACTATTGGTAGCCTTCCAATACTTGTCTACTCTTAACCTATGTATTGCCCATTTAAGCTGAGAAAAACAGGAATCCTTAACTGTCCTAAATACCTTTCTAATCACTAGACCATTGGAATTTGGGTAGGTCATTATCCTATAGATCATATTAAGAGCAGTTGTAGTTGATTTCTTGCTTGCCCTTGACCCTTTTACCACCCTATATCTGCCTTTATAGTTCCAATAAGTTCCATAACCCTTGCCAATTATTTCTGGTAAATAAACATCATTAGTCTTCAAGATCATCAGCTCCTGAAATTATTGTTGGCACATCAATATCCATATCAATCTTGTCAGTCCACATGCCAAACCTCTTACCTATAAGCTCTGCCGCCTTAATTTTGTCAGATGCACTAAGATCAATATTTGTAATCTTTTGAGCACCCTTCCCAACACCTATAAGAGTTTGTTGAGTCTCTTTTCCTCTCAAAACAGAAGTCAAATATCTAAGCACTTCCCTCTGATCAGCAATAAGCTCTTCATCAAGATCCTTCATCCTCTCTTCAATATAATCTTTCATTTCTTGTGTATTAAAAAGACGGCTCGCCGCTGCAGCTGCCGTCTCCCTATTTTTAATATTTGTATAAAATTTTAAGTAACTTTCCGTCTTGTTGCCAGTGATAATATAGTCATCGGCAACTTGTTTTCTTTTAATCGTCAAAGCCATATCACCACCCCCTTTATAAAAACAAGTCTATTATCCCACCCCTTCGTGCAATATCATGACTTGTAGCACAGCCCCCTCAAATTGAGTAACCATTAAAAAAAGCAGCTATCAGCTGCTCTCTCATAAGATGTATAAGATTAGAAAAAAAGTTTTTACTACTTCACTTTATATATTAGCACAGGAAATTCGCACAAATCGCACAAAATTATTTAATCTTTTCTTAAAATTAACTTTAAATAATCAACAAAGTAATATAAAGAGCTATGTTTTTTATCTAAATATTCTTCATAATAAACACCTTTATTTAGGTTATTCTTGTGAAAATACACTCCTAAATCCATAAATTTAGATATCCCATTTTCATACTGTCCACCGTTATCACGCACAAAATTATAAACTGAATTTCCTTTCTTATAACCCATTCTTTTTAACTCAGATTCTTCACATTTTATACAAGCTGCAATCCAGCTTTCAAAATTAGGGAATGTTAAGAATATATTGTTTTTTGTATTTAATTTTTCTAATAAAGAAATTAGACTCTTTAATTTACTCTTTTCATTTGATACATTAGAGCAACGATCCAAATCCATTATTACTAAAACAATATTAATTAATTTCTCATTTTTCTCTAAATAGTTTTTTACAGTACTGTATCCCCCGCCATTAATAGTTATGAAATTTATATTATTAGTTTGAAGTTTATTATCAGCTATTAATCCTCTAATATAGCTTTCTTCACTTTCTCCTTCACAAATAATAGTTATTTTTTCCGTTGTTTTTAATTTCTGTTTTCTATTCCTTCTATTCATCTACTTCAAAAGATCCCCTCATGTATAATTCATCAATTCTTTTTTTTTCGCTTCTAAGCTCAAATTCATTTAAAGAATGAACTATAGTAGATAAGTTTGAATTTTTATTCGCTATATAGATCTGAGAATCATGAAACATATCTAAATCTAACAAAGATAAATTATGAGTAGATACAACTATTTGACCTGAAATATTATTTTTTGAGTTAATAAATGAATTAAATAAACGAATTAGTGCTTTGGTCCCTATAGACGAATCTAATTCATCTATAAAAATAGATCTACCTTTATATAATTGAAGCATATTTGGCAATAATCCTATTATCTTTTTTATACCTAAAGATTCAGAGTTCAGGTTGAATTGATCACCATTTTCCCTAGTTAAAATCATTTCAAATCCATGACCATCTTTATCATCAATAATCTTTTCAATAAATTTGAAATCAATTATAGTACTATCAAGGGATTTCAATATAGATATTACATCGCTTTTTAGACGTTCAATTTCTTTTTTTGATTCTTCATCAAAAAACCTCAAAGGAAATCCTTTTATTTCTCTATTTAGTAAAGATTCTGTAACTATTTCAATATTATCAATACTGTCAAAAAAAGTTTCAATTGATGTTTCTAACACATCTTTTAATTTTAATAACAATGTGTTAGATGAATCCTTTGAAAATAATTTTTCTAAAACTTTAATTTCGTTATTTTTAGCATTTTCATAAATTCTTAAGTTATTATCTTCAAATTTAAAAATTTTGAAATTATTTTTTACTAACTCTTCATATACAACATGCCCTTTTTTGTTAAATGAAATATCATATTCAAAAATATTGTCAGATTTATCCATTAAGGATATCCCGAAAGAAATAATATCTGAATGTTTGTTAAATTCATCTATATCCAAATCTGCCAAACCATTTTTTATTATATACTTTAATCTTGATAAACCGTAAAACCAATTTGTTTTTCCTGAAGCATTATCCCCAAATAGAAGGAGTGATTTCATAGGTCTATAATCTACATTTATATGAAAATTATCTTCATATTTTGTATTTTTCAATCTTGCTCCTTTATAAGGAATAAATTCTATAGTTTGCTCAGCGTTAAAAGATAAAAATCCGCCAACTGTAAATGTTAAAATCATACGACACCTCCTACTTTTCAGCAAATTAATTATATCACCTTCATAAAAGATAGTCAATTTTTTTGTCTATCTTTTATGGACGCTAAAAATCTATTATGGATCATCCTAGCATAAGACTCATGAGGACTGCCAAGCTCACCACTTATCTTTTGCCAACTCCAGCCATCTATGTACCTCTTCTCAAAAATATATCTCACATAGCTATCATCTATGCCGCCGATATACTCCTCTATCTCCACCTTTGCTTTCTTAGCTTGGATAAGCCTACTTTTAAGTACTTTATATAGCTTCTTCTTATGTCTTGAGTATGAAAGGCCCTCAATCCTTTTGTGGATCTCTTGATAAGGAAACTCAGAGTTAGAAGCTCTCACTATATCTGTAACAGTAACATCCTTTTCTTTTTTAATTTTTTCGCTAATATCTTCAATCTCTTTTTTCAAAACTAAATATTGCGTAAGCTTCTCTCTATCCACACCTCTACCCCTTACGTAGCTTTTTATCTCTAAGATAGTCAAAATACTCTTTATCCACATCTCTCATATCTTTTACCAGTTAACTAAACTTAACATTTTAACTCAATCAAGTCTCTAAAAAATCATACCTTTCACCGTATTTTTTCAAAAAAATTTTCTTCTTGAGCTTATAGACATCAGTCCTGACACCCTTCACATCCTCGACTATACAAGTCTTTTTCTCGCAATCCCAGTACATGAAATCAGCTATATACTCAATCTTTCTTTGAGACTTGCCCTTATACTCAAATCTATCCTGAAGCAAAAAACTAGGCTGCAAGCATAGATCCTTAATTACCCCCGCCCTCTCAAGCAGCTTTAGCTCTTGATATCTTGCAGCTTCTTTTTTGCTATCAAAAGTGATCCCATCTAGGCTTACCCTTTCAGCCTTATACTTGCTCATATCCCGCCTCAATTTCTTTCAAAACTTTTTCCCTCTTAGCTTTTACCATCGCCTCCATCTCCTCTCTAGATAAATCCTTAGTATGCCCCTCAAAATTATGAAAGCCTGTGGTCTTCTCTTGTCTTTTACCACTTGTTTTGCCATTAGTCCGCCACCTCTCCAAAATTGCCCTTATATAATTTAGATTTAGCTTGCCACCATCTCCAGCTATCTTAAAAGCCTCTTCCAGCCAAGCATAAGGATAGGACTTAGAAAAGCATTTCAAAGTATCACTTGTAGACGGAGTAACCTTATCAAACCCTGTGTACTGATAAAGTTCTATAACCTTTTTAAATTTTTCATCTATTTCTGGGCTCACTCCGCCACCACCCCCTATGTTTATATAGTCATATAGTGGTGGTGTATATATATCTATACCTTTACTTTCCTTTACTTTGTGTACTTTAGCGTCGGAAACCTGGGTTTTTTCTCCCATAACTGGGGTTTTTTCTGCGGAAACTAAGGTTTCCGACGAATTAACTAGAAGAAACTCACTAACAAGATGGAGATTCCTTCTCTTTTTAGTAACCTCTAAAAACCTTTTTTGTATACCTTTAGAGGTCAAAATCTTATATTTATCAAATAATTTTTGATCAAAAAGATCTACTTGCAGACATTTTCTGACCGTCTCTTCAACATACACTTCCTTGATGCCAAGATTATCAGCTATCAAGAAGCACACATCACTGTTCCACCTCATGTAATACCCTTCATCTTCATAAATATTACCGAGCAGAAATACGATAACCGCTACTCCAGAAGCTCCACAAGCCTTTATGATCTTTCTAACCTTTAGATTACTTAAAAAATTTACATCTAGCGAATAGTAATCTATACCCTTTTTAATAGGTCTTGCCATGACAATCTCCTTTCAAGTCTAAAGGCCCTTTTACAAGCCTAAAGACCCAAATACACGCAATCCTTACTTAAAAAGGAAGTTCGCCCTCAGGTATATCCCGATAGATATCCTCTTCTTCTTGTGCCATCTTATCTTCTTTTACATCTTTTACAGCTACATCCTGTCCATTATAAAGCATATCGGCCGCCTTCTTTGTCCTAGCATCTCTTGCATTACTAGCAAGCCACTCTATATAACCTATATCAACCTTAGCTATATCTCCCAAGCTCTTTCCTGTGTACTTACCAAAATTAAGCTTTATCCTAGCCGCATCATCAAGATTCATAGTTGCAACACTTTCTTGCTGCCTAAACTCCTTTATATCCTCTACATCTTGAGTGAAAATATCCGATAAACTAGCAGCAGTCAAAGCCGCATCGACCTGAGCCCTCTTTTTCGCCATTTTTAGAATAGTATTTACAAGACTATAAACCTCATCATTATCTATCCTATACTTGCCATAGCGATTTTGCTTTAAACTTCCCAAATCTTGACCCAGAGGTATATCATCTTCCCTTACCCAACGATACCTGTACTTATCCTCCTTAGAATTGCACTGGCCTAGACCTTCAGTTATCTTCATACCGCCCTTAGAAAGGATACACCTTACAGTATAAGCAAAAACACCCGCCTTCCAATCCTCAACTTGATCAACTATCTCATACTCCGATGTCAGACCAAGAAGCATCAAAATCTTCTCTGCCCCCGGCTTTAAAAGCGTCGGCTTATTAGTCCCTGGGATTTCACCATAATCATGTCCCTCCACCAAGACTCTTTGCAAGGTCTCTTGAAACTTAGAGACCTTTTGCAAAACTCCGCCCACACTCTCAATATCAACACTCTCAATCAACGTCATTAGCTCATTCATAAACTTTAATCAATCTCCTTTCCTTCAGCTAAGCCTTCAATCAAGTTCTTTATATATGGCTCAGCATAATCATAAACATATCGCCTACACTCTATGCCAGCCTTACCCGCCCTATAATTTCTATAAAAAGTATCCTTATTTATCCGTATTGTAATCGGAGCTATCTCTCCACTGTAATACCTCTTCCACGAAGTCTTAAAATAATAGGCCTTATTCCCCTTGACACACTCCTCATATACCACCAAAGCATTTTTCATATAGCCACTTCCTGCAAAGCAATCTCCCTAAGATCATCCATCTTTCTTTGAAAATCCTCAAGCTCCACATAAAAGCACTCCAGCCTATACTCAATATCAGCTATATTTTGCTTGATCTCTTTTTGTAGAGAAATATCAACACAAAACTCAAGCATAGTCTTTGCATACATAAGCTCCCTTACAAGTTCGTTCTCCTCCTGCTTAAAAGCATCAAATTTATTAAAATCCTTTTCCATTTTTTTCTCCTTTATGATATACTAAAGGCAAGTACAAATTTACTTAAAGTCCTTGAGTCTTAGTCGTCCTTGGACTTTTTTTCTTGCACTTTACCTTTCCAAACGCTCTTAACCTCTTTATCTTTATCATCATAATCTTAAATTGGCTCACAACACATATACAAAAACATCAGCAAAACTGCCATCTCAAATATAAAATTGCAAACCCTCTTCAAAAATCTCCAAAAAGGCGCCCTAAAATTTAAGATCACCCTTCCATCTCTACTAACCAATTTCATAGTCATCCCCCTTTTCTTTAACCTTCTCTGCAAGCACAAAGCCTCCAGAATGCTCTTTAATCTTCCAACCTTCTTGCAAGAGGGCTCTTATAACCCTCACCCTCTCCTTAAAACATCCATAAGGAGCACAAGCTACCATCCTTATAAAATCCATACAATCACCAGCAAAACACCTTTAAGTCAAATCGACCCCAGCATCCAGCAAAATATCCAAATGCTTCTTAAAAACAATAGTCTTATTTCCTATCTTGCTAAAAGGAACCGAATTCTGATACATAATCTTTACTAAACTTTGTCTACCTATGCCAGTATACGTACTAGCCTCCTCCAAAGTTAAACCAGCCTTGCTACTTAGCTTCATATATCCCTCTATCTCCTCTAGCTTTTCTAAAATTTCACTCATACAACTACCTCCAAACCTTCTATAAAATAACTTAAAACTACCAAAATATAATTAATCTCTTAATCACTCACCTCACCCATTTCGCTTTTCTATAATCACCATAAGGAGGTGATTATATGGTCAAAGAATTTAATATCAAGCTAAAACCTGTACAAGCCGTTTTGGTATATGACTTGTTGCTCCAACATCGTGATAAATTGAAATCAGTCAATGATAATTGGTATAAAACTTATGAGCAAATACTTATAGACATAGAAGCCCAATATCCCGGCTTTAAAGAGCATAGAGAAATAAACTCTGAATCTTAGCCTTTTAAAATTCTTTCACCAATCTTTTCACATTCATCAATTCCTAATCTTTGGCTATAAGAACCACTACAAGGATCAGCCAGCGCAAGACTAAGAGTACAGTTGCAGCTGTACTTTTTTTCTATTTCAGCAACCACTTCTGTAATATCAATTAAATCTGCAATATCTTTGTAATTATGATAAATGAATACTTTCATCTCTCACCTCACCTTTTTTATTTTTGATATAATCACCATAAGGAGGTAACATATCAATGCAAAATTTAAATTTATATTTAGTACCATTATTTAGTATTTTTCTAAGCTATATAATTGGTAAACTAAGTAATTCAAGAAACTTAAAGATAGAATCATTAAAAGACAGGTATAATAATTTCTATCTCCCGTACATGCAACTATTGATTAGAGCAAGTGTAAAAATGCCTTACATGATAACTAACCCAGAAATTGCAATCAAGTTTGGAGATTTTTTAATAGAAAAATCTCATTATCTCGAATCAAAATCCTTTAAATTTTCAATTGAATACTATTACTTGGAGCTCGACTATTTTGAATATTATGACGGGAATCCTGATTTCAAAGATACCGAAATTAAAATAAATGAATTTATTGTAAAAGCATCTCTGGAAATTTTAAAGGAATCCACAAAAGTAGCAAAACAATTAAAACTGCCACCAATATCCAAAACAATCTATGCTCATTTGAATGATCAATTAAATAGCAAATAGCAATACCAACAGAACAAACCAATATCTGATATAAAATTTTTAACAAAATTGTCACCTCATAATTGTTTTTCTGTTGATTAAATTTAAAAGGTTAACCAAGTATAAAAAAGTAATCAGATCACTCTCAGATATTTCCCTATCTGGGAGTTTTATTAATTTTGAAATTAGTTCTGCCAAAAGAGAATTGACTTCATCCATCTCTCACCTCGTTTTATTTGTTATAATCACCATAAGGAGGTGATTATTATAAACGCACATATCAAACTTTTAAATGGTGACTCTGTCTTTGTTAATGACTTAGAATCCATAACCCATAATCGCGATAGAAGCAGTGTAGAAGACACTTATCCTAATTTTTCTTTCTATTCTGGCTATTTCTATAACTTTATAGGCAAAAACACATCTCTTTGCGTTTGGGGTAAAGACATACACCATGTAGAATTTTCAAATTCTAAATATTGATATTTAATTCAACAAGAGCATTACTAAGGTGGTGCTCTTGTTGTATTTTTTCAATAAAAGCTATACATTCTTCAATTCTTTCTTTTTCCTCATCAAAAGGAATGTTTTCATTAAAGTTCAAATTTACAATAATTTTATTTTTCATCTCCGATCTCGCCATATATTTCAAATTCTCCTTAAAATCTTCATCACATCTCAAAGTAAAGACTTTTCTATTCACCCTAGGCTCTTGTTTTAAAGCAAGAGTTTTTTTAATATTTAATTTCCGCTTGTCCATCTCTCACCTCGCAAAATCTTCAATACATATCACCTCACACAATTTTGTTGTTTTTTTGTAGAATTAAATTCTATTTTTAGGCAAAAAATTAATGTTATCTATACTAATCTTATAAGTGTCTGATATAGCTTTTTGATTAAGAGCATTTACAGTCCATGGCTTTTTTTCCCATTTTATTAAAGTATCCTTTCCTATTCCTATCTTTTCTGCCGCTTGTAAAATCGTAAGCCCAGCATTAACCCTTGCTGCTTTTAACGTTATCTGCATGAGATCACCTCCTAAAATTTCAAAATCTCTAAAACTAAATTTAATATTGACACAATGCTTATCCCTATAAGAACCCAAAATATTGCTTTTCTATAGTCCTTCATATATAATAAAGATGAGTTCACTTAGGAGCTTAAGAGCTCCTAAGTATTTCAATTATTTTGATGATTAACTCTATAAGCTTTTCTATTAAACTGATACCTGCAGTTATTAGAGCCAGCTTTATGAGTTGGTCATCTTTTTTATTTTTATCACCCATCTTTTACCTCCTCTCTATTTGATGACTTAATTTTAATAGAATTTAATTCTATTGTCAATAGCTTTATAGATTTTTTTTCTATATTTTTTCATTTTTATTGTTTTTTTTAGATTTTTATTCTATACTATTATTGAAAAAAGATAAATTCTTTTATTCTTGTAAAAAGGAGTTTTTATGAAAACAAATGACTTAATAAGTAAAAATTTACAATATTATATGGATAAACATTCTATAAATAACAAAGAGCTTAGCGAAATTGTAGGTGTTAGTGAAAGCACAGTTGGAAAATGGCTTTTAAAAAAGGCAACTCCAAGAATGGGTGCTATAGAAAAATTATCTGATTATTTTAAAATTCAAAAATCTGATTTATTAGAAGAAAAAGAACAAATAGATCTCTTAAATATTCCAGGAATAATACCCATAAAAAAACTCAAAAAAATTCCTATTCTCGGAACAATAGCCTGCGGAGATCCAATCCTCGCAGTTGAAAATATAGACGACTACTTCTCTGTCGATGCCGACATAGTAACAGGAGACTTTGCTCTTAGATGTAAGGGCAATAGCATGATAGAGGCAAATATCTTCGAAGGCGACATAGTTTTTTTCAAAGAAACCCCCATAGTAGAAAATGGACAGATCGCCGCAGTAGTAATAGACGAAGAAGCCACCCTCAAAAAATTCTTTAAAACCAACTCCTCCATCATCCTCCAGCCCTGCAACGAAAACTATAATCCCATAATACTAACAGAAAATGACCACAAAGACATAAGAATAATAGGCTTAATGGTTGGAGTTTACTCAAAAAGAAACAAATAAATTCCCATGTATAGTGGTTTTTTATTACCTTAAAGGTGGTGATCAGCATGAAAAGAACCAAAAACGAAAACGGAGAAGGCTCAATAACCTACCAGATGAGAAATGGGAGGAAGTACTACACAGGCAGATACACACTAGGCTATGACACCTGCAAAAATCAAATAAGAGGATCCATCTCCGGCTACAACAAAAAAGAAGTTCAAACCAAACTAAAAGAAAAAACACTACAAATATCACAAGGACTCCTAAACAACAAAGAAAATCTACTCTTTGGTGACTTTTTCAAGACATGGATATACACATTCATTAAACCAAACGTAAGCATCGCCACATTTCAAAAATACGAAGCAGACTACAGACTTCGAATCCTAAAAAGCCCTCTTGAAAACGCAAGCCTATCTAAATTAAACCAGCTCACCATAAGAAAAACACTCAATTACTGGCTAGAAAATTGCTCCTTACAACAAGCAAGCCAAGTCTTCGGTCGCATTAAAACATGCCTTAAATCAGCCATTACTCAAAAATATATAAGCACAGACCCCACACTAGGAGTATCCATAAAAAAAGACAAAACCATCAAAGATAAATACAAGCACTTCACCAGCGAACAACAAGACACAATCCTTAAAGAATTAAACATAGACACCTACGACCCCAAAGATATGCTAATATATATCTACTTCGCATCAGGCATCAGACTCTCAGAAGGACTCGCCCTTAGCTGGCCAGACCTAGTAGAAGGAGGCCTCAATATAAACAAGCAGTACACCAAGCACACCGAAATCTCAGAAAAAGGAGAACGAAAAGTCATACAAGAACTAGGAGAATTAAAAACACCATCATCATACAGATTCGTTCCACTCCCAGACAAGGTCCTAACCAAACTAAAAAACTATAAAAAATTACAAGACAAATACATCAAAACCAAAAAAGACTATAAAAACAAAAACCTAATCTTCCCAAACCAACTAGGAGACTACCTAGACAGAAAAATTCCACAAAATAGACTCAACAAAATATGTACAAAAAACAACATCAAAGGCCTATCAATTCACTCAATAAGACACACATATGCAACCAGGCTCTTTGAAAACGCAGTAGCCCCAAAAGTAGTACAATCACTACTCGGTCATAAATCAATCGAAACAACATTAAACATTTACACCCACGTCATTTCAAAAAAAGCAAACGAAGAAGTAAATAAATTAAACGACCTATTCTAAACTAAAAGTTGGCTACAAAGTTGGCTACCGTCATCAAAATATACCAATTTATAAAAAAATACAAAACAGCGAACAAACTCTATACCCCTGATGTATACTGCGTTTCAAAGATAATGGAAAATATAAAACAATACACAAAAAAACTAAAAAACACCCTTTATAGTCTCCCACTATCCACCCCATATTAAAAAGACCTTGTAATAATTAAATCACAAGGTCTTTTTGTTTTATATAGCTTTAAAATTCATAAGACATAGCCATATTTCTTACATAAGTTATTAATAAAATACTAAAAACTCGGCCCATCCGAGTTTTAATTTTCTATATTTTTTAGAGCTAGATAGATAAAAGATAAAATATATTTACTTAGTTTGATTATCGCTCCTTTAAGCTAGCATCAAAGAATCTCTTGTATCTTTTCTTTTAATTTTTTGCTTGCTTCAAACACGTTATCTGCGTCCATAATTGCTCTTACTACACAAATGCCATCAGCTTTTGTTCCTTTTAAAATATCTACATTGTCATAGTTTAAACCGCCTATTGCATACACGTCTATATCCACAGCATCTTTTATCTCTTTGAAAGTTTTTATAGACGTTATTTTGGTTTTTACATGGGTCTTTGTTTCAAAAATGGCACCCACTCCGAGATAAGATGCTCCACAAGCTTCTGCATTTTTTGCGGCTTGAACTGATTTTGCAGTTGCTCCTATTATGGGCTTATCACCTAAAAGCTTTCGGCAGAGTTCAACAGGCATATCATCACTTCCAACGTGCAATCCACAAGAAAGCGCCCATGCAAGATGGGGTTTGTCATCTATAAGCAGGGGGATTTTATACTCATCGCAAAGTGTTTTTAATTTTTTGCCAAGTTTTAAGATTTCTAAATCTGTTTTTTCTTTTTCCCTAAGTTGTAATATGTCTACTCCACCCTTTAAAGCGTCTTCAACTCTTTTTAAAAATTCTTCTTCGCTATACTTGTCAGAATTTGTAACTAAGTATAATTTTTTCATAAAATCCCCTCTTTTATCCTCGCTCTTTTTTCTATTACATCATCACTAATAAGGGCAATGTTATCCATGAGATTTACAAAAAAACTGTAGGGTTTATCTTTTTTTGATATCTCCGCTGCAATTTCTAAAATTAATAGTCCCAATAAAGAAGCCTCGAGCTCATCTGTAAACGGCATAAATACAGATATTAAAGCTGAAAGCATACAGCCAGTTGCCGTTATATTAGCTAGCTCTTTGCACCCATTAGAAATCAAATAATAGGTGGAGCCTTTAAGCAAGATATCAATTTTTCCTGTGATGAGAATGGCGGATTTATATTTGTTTGACAGTAAAGATGCTATTTGAATCATCTTTTCTAGATTTGATAAGTCAATCTCGTCAGCCTCACCCACATCTACCCCTTTTGCATTTGACCTTTCCGAACTAAGAGAAAGTATCTCTGAGCTATTTCCTTTTATTATATTAAAGCTATGTTCTTGCAAGATTTTTTTAGCAAAATTTAGTCTTAGCTTGCTCGCTCCTATGCCCACAAGATCTATCAAAATTGGTATGGACTTTTCATTTGCAATATTTGCTGCCAAGCTTATAGATTTAAGCCTGGCATCAGTAATATTGCCTAAATTTACAGACACTGCCTCCGATGCAGAAACAATCTCTTTCATCTCATCTGGATGCTCTGCACAAATAGGCCTAGCCCCTTGAAAAAGAATGGCATTTGCCAACATATTTATTGCCAAAGGATTTGTTATTGCATGGATTAGAGGTTGCTTTTTCCTTACAATGTCTCTAATTTTTAGAATCTCTCTTAGATTTTTCATAAACTTGTATTCCTAAAGTTTTTTGTATTTTATAAAGCACATTTGAGCCCTGCAAAGTTTTGAGAAAAACAAAAGCCACAGCTCCACCGATTAGAGTAGCTGTTACAAAACTTGGCACATAATAAAACAGAGCTACATTTTTGTTTCCGTAAAAAAATGTCATGACAGGAACTGATATTATAGCTCCTATAATCCCCGTACCAATTATCTCACCAAGAACTGCGGCGAGAATTGACCCCTTGCTTTTTCTATAAAATATGCCTGATAAGACTGCACCAAAAACTTGTCCTGTTATTGCAAGTGGTGGGATAGATAAAACTGCCATTCTTATAAAAGCAGTCAATATACCATTTAGCAAGCTGTACCATGGTCCTAAAAATACCGAACAAACTATGTTTACAAAATGCGCCGTTGGTGCAAAGCCTTCTACTCTCAAAATAGGTGAGATTACAACACCTATACTAACAAACATCGAGATAACAATCATCAGTTGAACTTTATTGTGTTTTTTCATAAATACTCCTTAATCTCAGTAGGTAGCCAAGCTACTTTTTGCTGATATTATAA
This sequence comes from Peptoniphilus sp. GNH, assembly GCA_021307325.1. Taxonomy (NCBI): domain Bacteria; kingdom Bacillati; phylum Bacillota; class Tissierellia; order Tissierellales; family Peptoniphilaceae; genus Peptoniphilus; species Peptoniphilus sp. GNH. The sequence goes on from CP089931.1 coordinate 592,445, forward strand.
AGAGTTTTAATATTATCCAAAGTTTATCATATTTTTAATTTATTGCTGATCTTTTCAACCAAAACTGTCAATACAATTATTATTAAAACACTGGCAAAAGTTGACCCAATAACTATATCAGTCTTTAGCAAAATCCTATAAATGATAAATCCAATTATCCAAATTATTATATTTTTGATATAAAAATCGTGATCCGATCTATCAATTTTTAGTATATAGAAGTCTGCAATTAATATGGCAACCATTGGCGCAAATACCGAGCCTATAAGATAGAGAAATGATGTTATATCATCCATTGGAAAAAGCATGGCCCCTATTGTACCTAAGATTGTCACAAGTATCCCGCAAAGTCTTGCATCAATTTTTTTATTTAATGAATTTGCAGACACTCCGGCAGAATAAGCATCAAGGAAGGTCGTGGTAACTGTTGAGAAAACTATAATCAAAAGTCCTGCAATTCCAAGACCAGATTTTACCATGATTTCTGCTATATCAGTAGTTTTTGCAAAAATTGCAGCAGATAAACCTATAACATACATAAATATTGAAACTAGTGAATATAATAAAACCGCTCCCATAGAAGATTTTTTATAATCTTCATAATCTTTTGAATAGTCACTTATCAATGGAAGCCATGAAAGTGGCATAGCTATAGAAAGTTCCACAGCCGCTCCAAAAGACAAACTATCATTAATATCAGCGCTAACTCCACTTTTATTTCTAAAGATTATATATGCAAGCACTAAAGACAAAATAAAAAGCAAGCTCATAGAAATCTTATTTACAAGTCCAAGATTGGTAAGCCCTAGCCATATCCAAAATACTATAAGAGCACCAATAACCAAAGCCCAGACCCAATTGCCAACATTAAATATTGTGCTTGCTGAAATTGCACCATCATAAATCATTATGCCCGTCCAGCAAACAAGTTGAATTATATTAATAATTGCAAATATAGAAAATCCCTTGCGTCCGAAGCTTAATTTAACAGTTTCCATGGCGGATTTTTTGGAAACTCCACCTATTATAGCTGATAGATAAAGTAAAACTCCTCCAAAAACGTGACCCATAATTATGGCGATAAGCGCCGTTTTAAAACCTAAACTCGCAAAATAAGTTCCAGTTATAATTTCAGCAATCGATACTGCTGCTCCAAACCAAATAAGGCTATCGTCTAAAACACTTTGTTTTTTCATTCTTGATCACCTAGCCTTTTGTATTCATCTTTTATGTCAAAAGCATGATTCATAGGACCAGATCCCTTTCCAAGATCTAACATATCCTTTAATGCACCCGACAAATAATCCTTAGCCATCTTTATAGACTCTTTCATAGAAAATCCCTTGGCAAGATTTGCAGCTATCGCAGACGACAAAGTACAGCCCGTACCATGCGTATTAGGATTATCTATCCTTTTGCCATAAAACCAAGTTCCCTCCCCATTCTTATAGAGATAATCATTGGCATCGTTTAAATTATGGCCTCCCTTTATGAGAGTTGCACATTCAAATTTGTCCGAGATTATTTTTGCTGCTCTTATCATATCATCAATCGATTCTATCTTAATATCTGATAAAATTTCAGCTTCTGGGATATTTGGAGTCAATAAGTCAGCCAGTGGAAGGAGCTTATCTTTCAAAGCCTCAATCGAATCATCCGCCAAAAGTTTTGCACCACTAGTGGCGACCATCACCGGATCAATAACTATATTTCTCGCTTCTCTTTCTTTTAGCTTACTTGCTATAACCCTTATTAAATCCTCACTCGATACCATTCCAACTTTAATACTATCAGGATATATATCATCAAATATCATATCCAACTGCTTTTCCAAAAATTCAGGTGTAGATTCTAAAATATCTGCAACACCTCTAGTATTTTGTGCAGTAAGAGCAGTTATAGCACTTTCTGCATACACCCCGTTTAGAGTCATTGTCTTGATATCAGCTTGAATTCCAGCGCCTCCAGAGCAGTCGCTTCCTGCTATGGTCAATGCTTTTCTCATATAAACTTCCTTTCTTTAAGCACCTTTTCTAGAGCGATAAAAAGTGGTCTGCCCGATTTACCGCTATACAATAATCTACCCAGGCAAGAAAGCTATCCAAAACCAAAAAAAGAAACAAGACAAAGCTTGTTTCTCAAATATCAAAACTAAAATAAAAATCTCAATCTCAATAGTATTAAATAAATAGTGACTGGCTACGTTGGCATTACCCAAATCAGCTTTGGTCGAAGATTTATCTTCCTCTCAGATCTTTTCAGAACTCCCTTGTCTTTTTTAATAATAGGTCAAAAAAATATGCTTGTCAATCAAAAAGCAAAAGCAATTAAATAAAAATAATCTAATCAAAATCAAAGATAGCTTAATTTTTATAATAAATCGACTCAAAACAATAATCTAAAAATATTTTGCACAAGCAGTCTAATAAAATACCAAAACCCATATTCTTATACCAAGCTCACATAAATATCAAAATCTCCATATGAGTAAGCATCAGGACAAACACATCTAAAAATACACGTTTTTTCAAATATTACACCTAAAGATTCCATCTGCTCTTTTAGAGCCTTGACTTCGTCATCTTTTGCAGTAGCCTTAGCCTTTTCAGCGTTGATATCTTTGCCATTCTCGTCCATAATCTTGTCAATCATTTCTTTTTCCAGTCCTAAGTTTTCTAAAAATTCTCTCTTCATTTCGCCCTCCTAAACTACGATTTTTTACGTCTTTTTCATAGACTCGTTCGACCAAGTTTTACGTCATTTCGGGACAATATAAAAGACGACCTTTTACAGTCGTCTTAGATCCAAATTATTTTTTATTGTTCCTAACTATTTTCTTAATTTCTCTATTAATCTTCCACTGCGGATATAACTCATAAATCAGATCAATTAGAAAAGCTAAAGATTTAACTGTTAGTAGAAATAGTATTAAGAACATAACATATCCTATTAATGCCTCTCTCATTTTTCCTCCATGTTTTATCCTATAAACTTGCCCCAGTTTATGCACTTATAGTCCACTTCAAACTCCCATTTCTCATCGAGATAGATGTTTAATGGTGTTAGAGTGTTTATATAGACTCTCTCATAAATGCCATCATTTCTTTTTAAATCAACTTCTAAGGAAAAACTATCATGTATATTTGCCTTGAAATCTAACGGATCTGTAATTACTATTGATACCTTATTAGTAACAACCGCAGTGCTTGTAGATCCAAGTCTATTTATATGATCTTTTTCTTCATAGAGATTGACTTCAATGTTGCTAATAATCTCAAAGTCTCTCTTTCCATCTCTAACTATAAATAGCTTTCCAGTGTCAGCTCTTAAACTTTTTATTAAAGTTTTTCTCATATTTCCTCCAATAGAAATTTTTTACCAAGGTTTAAAATCTTTAACTATATCATAAGCTTTTTTCATTAGGCTATTTTCTTGTAAATATTCAATCCCCTTTGGTGTAATTTTTATATTTTTTAAACCTTTTAAATAGTGTGTGCGTTCTTTAGTTCCAAGTCTCGGAATATTAACAATATCTACATCATCTATATATCCGTCATTTAAAAGGTTTGTGTATATATATTCTAAATAACCATCGTTTATATCATTAGGGTAATATTTTAAATATAGTATGTTTTCATCTGGCTTTATTCCCTTCTTTAGACACTCATACAGGTAATTTAAAATATAATAAATTACTACAAAATAATCATCTTTTGCCATAATTACCTCCAATAAAAAAGCACCTCTAACATAATTGTCAGTGTGCTTAGTTTAATATTATTTTGAGCTGCTTAATACCTTTTCGATATCATCTCTTTTTATATCAATGGTTTCCCAATCGCTTGGGCCAGATCCAACATCTCCTATGAAGTCTTCATCAGACAAAACTTCCATAATATCGGCTTCTCGTCCATCTTTAAGCAAAACTCTATCAAATTCATTAATTTCCAACTTCATTTCTCGACACCTCTTTTATAAATATAGTGGTCATTTTTGTATTTGAATCCTCTACATACCAACCTACAATTAAATTAACTGGATTCTTGTTTTTATCATACATAAATATTTTTTGTTCATATCTTTTTCCCTTATGCTTTTCTCCATTAAGTCGACTAGGATAAATACTTGCTCGTTTTAAAATGTATTTTTTGAATTTCAAGTAATTATCTATATTGTAGCCAAGTTTCTTTTCGATTAATCGACCTTTATTTAGCCCATCTTCATTTTTCCCACCGAATAAATACTCTGTAAACTTTCTATCGTCTATAGTTGCCTTGTCTACGTTAGGTAAAATTAAGTCTGGATTGTCTATAAGTTTTTTTCTACGTTTATAGTCAACTTTTATTAGCTTATATTTATCCTCATCTTTGTATTTAGTTTCTTGAAAATCCTTAAAACTATTTTTTAAATCTTCTCCAAGAACATCTTTGTACTTGATGAACTGGTCTTTATCTCCATGTCTATTTTCCCAAGCTTTTTCTTTGAAGACTGCTTCAGGATTATCCTTTACATATATATTGTACCACTCTTTATATGATAAATCCTCAACTTTACCACTTACTCCAGTTTTAGGATCCCTTGCCATTCTACCTATACCTTGGTCAATCTCTTTTTCAAGTTCATCTCCAAAGTATGGCACTGTGTCGCTTCTACAGTTCGGATGAAAAGGCGGAGCGGTTATCCCTATTCTGTAGTCCTTATAATCAAAGATTTTAGAGTCCATATTTCTACATATGTCGCTTGTCTTTAAATCAAGTGTGGCTAATATCTGATACTTTTTCACTCCCAATTTCTCATAGGAATCTTGAGTCGCTTTTGCATTAACTGCTGCAGTTTCTGTGAAGACTAACCTTGAAGCTGAGGCTTTTGATACATCGAATAGCCGCTGAATGTTTCTAGCTGATTCCTTTGGATTATTTCCTCTGGCTATGTCTCGGATTAAATTGTCTCTTAGAGAAGTAGTGAGCTTTTCGCCTCTACCCCAGATTCTTTCAGAAAATTCTTGTCCGTCACTAGTCCATGGATTGCTTATTAAAACTTTTAATTTGTTTTTATTTATAGCTTGTACCGACTTATAGCCTGCTCCCAATAACTTATAGTCATTGGATTGTCAGAGTCTGTAACTGTATATTTAAGAGCCGACTCTTGGTCATCTGTGTACTCTTGAGCCTCGTCTATTATTAGCATGTCAAAGCCCTCACCGAGACCACCTGTTGATGTTCTGGTTCTGAACTGTATAACTCCACCATGCTCCGTGAGTTCAATCCTTTCTTGACCCTTGGCTTTTATAGATGTGAAGTTTTCTTTATCCACAAGTCCCATGTCTTCAAGGTACTTCTTCATCTTCTCAAAAGATGAGTGAGATGTTGAAATTCTGTGTGCAGTGTGTAAAATGTTTAAGCCATTAAATAGTCCCCAAAGTTCGGCCATGTAAACTACTTCGGTTTTACCATTTCTTCTTGGAACTGCATAGCCAAACTTAGAATGAGTCCACAATTTCTCATCATTGATAGCAAATAGATCATTTACCATTTTTTCTTGCCAAGGAAAGGGACTTCTTCCAGTTTTTTTATAAAGCTCTACTGCCTCATTCCCTAGCGATTTCTTATAATCTAAAATTACCGACTTAGTGGGAGTTTGACTTCCGTATTTTTTCATTATCAAACTCCTTTATATAAAATTAATCGTGTGAATTTGCGTGTGATTTTTTCACGATTAACTCACGATTGCTCGCGATTATTTACATTAAAAAAGCACATTTAAATTCCTACATATGTAAGTTTAGTTGTGCTTATTCAAAAACAATATTCAATTTGCCATTTGCTATACTTGGGATAGCCCAAGCACAATAATCATCCCATTTTGAAAGATTACTTTTATCAATGAACTCTTTATTAAATGTTTCTACTTCTTCTTTTGGTATCAACCAACCATATAAAGAATCAACTTCCATGCCATTAAATGATATATCTTCACATTGACCAAAGTCTAAGAAAAAAACTTTATTTAATTTATTAGCTTCATCTTGAACTGATTCGAAAAATTTAATAAATTCATTGTTTTCCTGTGTTCTTAATCCTAGCATTATTGACACCTCCTCTTAGAATTGTTACAAATTCATTGTTTTTATTAGCCAATACAACATCTTCACCCTTAACATAGGCAATCAAAGGGTCTGTCTGCCCTCTCCAGTTTATATTTCTAATAATTCTATCATTATTCTCGACTATATTATTAATTATATCTACAAATTTTTTTCTATCAGATTCTAAACTTGCGTCTAATTCATAGTCTCTCATATGTTTGCTAGATTTTTTACCAAACTGTTTATTGTTTATCTTAAATTTATGTTTATTGGAAAAATCCTTTCTTTTTTCAATTTTATAATCTTTATCAACATCAGTCCATTTCTTGGTCCAAACGTCTTGCTTTTTACCATCTCCAGGTAAATAATCTACGGTGCAATTACATCTTTGATGTCTTCTATAAACATCTTTTGGAACATCAGGATATTCGTACACTCCAACAACCTCTTTACACCATTTACAACAATCTCCAACTTCTCTTCTTACTATTTTTGGAGTTAAACCTGATTTATATTGAAAATCTGCATTTACTTTTATTGTGTCATCAACTATACTTTGTGTAAAGTTTTTTATTGGTTCATCTAATAACCATTTACCCTGATTAAAGTCATCATAATCACAAATCTTGTTAACTATACCATCAATTCTGTCTTGATTTAACTCGGGTTTAATTGCTTTTAATGATATGTTAGATTCTTTATTTAAAACTTCTTGAACGTCTCTTGAATAGTCGCTTACCAAGTCATAATTATTTTTCATATTAGGTTCTATCAATCTTTTTGCGATGTTATAATACATCTTTCCATCAGGAAGTACATCCTCAGTAATCTCATTTTTAAAAACATCAGCTAATATATTTCCCACTTCAATTGCAAACTCATTAGAATCAAGATGTGTGGCTTTACCAGCTTTAAGAGCAAGTATTTTCTTTTTCAAAACTTTACTTTTTTCAGTTTTATTTTTAAATTCGTTTTGAATTTTTTCTAAGAGTTCAGGGACTATGTCTTTATTCATGATTTATCCCCGTTAATTCAGAGAGACTGTCTTTATTAAAGTATTCTGGAATTGCTTGGTTAATTTTAATTGCTGCATCTCCTATTCCTGATAGAGTCGCAACATCTGGTTCAAATATAAAATACCAAATCACCCCCGCGTGTGCGGGTATTACAACAGACTTAGAATAAAAAGAACTATCGTCATAGGATCACCCCCGCGTGTGCGGGTATTACTTGAATCTCTTCCATACTGCGAGACTGGAGAGGGGATCACCCCCGCGTGTGCGGGTATTACGAGTGGTTATTTATCCTCATCTCATTGGTATCAAGGATCACCCCCGCGTGTGCGGGTATTACCTCCATCCGTCTTTTATAAGCTCTACTACTATGGGATCACCCCCGCGTGTGCGGGTATTACAAGAAGACCAATGGAAAACTTACAGATATGATAGGATCACCCCCGCGTGTGCGGGTATTACGCTTTTGTGTGTCCCTTGTATCTTTGCAGCATAGGATCACCCCCGCGTGTGCGGGTATTACGAAGAACCGGCTCCGGCAATAGACTTGCCGGTAGGATCACCCCCGCGTGTGCGGGTATTACATAAGGTGATGCGATTGAATTGGAAAAGTAAGGGGATCACCCCCGCGTGTGCGGGTATTACCGAGCTTGCTTTTCAAACTTTTTGATGCTTTCAGGATCACCCCCGCGTGTGCGGGTATTACCAATCTCATTGTTAAATACAGATATACCAGTAGGGATCACCCCCGCGTGTGCGGGTATTACGCTTTTGTGTGTCCCTTGTATCTTTGCAGCATAGGATCACCCCCGCGTGTGCGGGTATTACAAATAGACTTGGGACCATAAATCTAAAAGACCAGGATCACCCCCGCGTGTGCGGGTATTACTAAAAGACAATATTTCAAATAAGGTGGTTGATGGGATCACCCCCGCGTGTGCGGGTATTACAAGAGACAGAGCCGAAAGGCTTTTTACCAATCAGGATCACCCCCGCGTGTGCGGGTATTACTATTCCCGTTGTCCTTGTCTCTCACAAATTCTGGGATCACCCCCGCGTGTGCGGGTATTACAAATAAGTGAAAGCACTTGGTTAAAAGAAAATAGGATCACCCCCGCGTGTGCGGGTATTACCTCCATCCGTCTTTTGTAAGCTCTACTACTATGGGATCACCCCCCGCGTGTGCGGGTATTACATGGTAACAGAAACGCCACTTGGGGCGGCGCAGGGATCACCCCCGCGTGTGCGGGTATTACTTTCAGAGCAAGAGCAAAGAGACATGATCTCCAGGATCACCCCCGCGTGTGCGGGTATTACGTTTCTTTCATTTCAACATTTCCTATACCGCCAGGATCACCCCCGCGTGTGCGGGTATTACCAGGAAGACCAAATGCGGCCTTTGATGGATTCGGGATCACCCCCGCGTGTGCGGGTATTACACCACTTTCAAAGAAATCATTAAAAATGGGATAGGATCACCCCCGCGTGTGCGGGTATTACTTTCAGAGCAAGAGCAAAGAGACATGATCTCCAGGATCACCCCCGCGTGTGCGGGTATTACGTTTCTTTCATTTCAACATTTCCTATACCGCCAGGATCACCCCCGCGTGTGCGGGTATTACCAGGAAGACCAAATGCGGCCTTTGATGGATTCGGGATCACCCCCGCGTGTGCGGGTATTACACCACTTTCAAAGAAATCATTAAAAATGGGATAGGATCACCCCCGCGTGTGCGGGTATTACTTCAAGATAATATCTCCGCCACCTGTGAGGGGAGGATCACCCCCGCGTGTGCGGGTATTACTGAGAATTTAAACACTTTAGTAAATAGCGCAAGGGATCACCCCCGCGTGTGCGGGTATTACTTTCAAAGGGTCATCTTAGAACTTTTTAAAAAGGGATCACCCCCGCGTGTGCGGGTATTACTTGGGAAGAAAGAATCATAAGGCTTGAATGTGAGGATCACCCCCGCGTGTGCGGGTATTACATAGGCTTGCACATATGGTCAGAAAATACGTAGGGATCACCCCCGCGTGTGCGGGTATTACGCTCTTCTATAACTTTATTCGCCGTGTCAATCAGGATCACCCCCGCGTGTGCGGGTATTACCAATTTTACCCGCCCAAATAGTGATTGTTGGCAGGATCACCCCCGCGTGTGCGGGTATTACTCTGAGTATTCGGTCTTTAAGGTTTCAGTAGAAGGATCACCCCCGCGTGTGCGGGTATTACATTAAAATATCCCCCATATCATGCCATTTTCATTTTTTTGCTTTTAGATTTTGGTTTACTTTTATAGTTTGTCCATTAGTGTTTTTATTTTGCTTGCGAGTTTTTGTATTATTTGTGCGTCTTTCATTGCCCTATGAGGAACTTTTTCATTTATTCCATATTCTTTTAAGACTGTTTCGAGTTTGTAGTTTTTTAAGGATGCCTTTTCGTCTTTTGCGTATTTCATTACGTCATAGATTTTGTTTTCTATTTTTTTCTTTTTTTGACGTTTTAGGGCTTCATTTATAAATGATATATCAAAGTCTACATTATATCCTAGTATGCTTTCTTTTCCTATAAATTCTAAAAGTTCAGATATCGCGATTTTTTCTTCTTTGCCATTTTCTATTTCTATTTGACTGATTCCTGTTAGTTTCTTAATTTTTTGTGTGAGTTCTTTTTCTTGCTTTACAAAACAGGTGTATTCTTTTGTTTCTTTTCCTATTTTGATTGCTGCTATTTCTATTATTCTATCGTCAATCGGATCTAGACCTGTTGTTTCCAAGTCTATTACGACATAGTTTTTTGAATTGTTTTGTGTATCTTTGCTGCTGTATCTTTTTGATTTTCTCATCATGGCTGCCTTGCTAAATCCAAGTTTTTGATCTGTTGTCTCTGTTTTTTTTATTGGTGTAAATACTAGTGGTATGCCGTCAAAGTCCATCGGTATTTTTGTTGAGTTGTGGGTTTCGAAATTGTATCCGATTTCATTCCTAAAGGCATAACTCATTGTAGCTTCTCCCGTTCCTACGCTTTCTACAATGCGTTTCCAGAGTTCTGCTCTTATTTTGCTATTGAAATTTCCAACGTAGACGCCTGTTGATATTTCTTGCATCCATTTTGTCAGATCTCCTCTTAGGGATGGCGGTGAGTTTTTTAAAGTTATTACTGTCAATGGCATTTTAACCCTCTTTGTAGCTTATTCCATAACTTGCATTTTCATTTTTGTCGTCCCATAGCTCTATGATGTCCATGTATGTTTTGTCTTCTTCTTGGACATCCATGAGATATTGCAGGTCTTGGACAATTTTTTGCATGATTTTACCGTCGACCATTTCATCTCTTATTTTTTGTCTTGCAAGTTTTCCGATGTCTTCATCGCCTTGCAATTCTGATGCTAGTTCAAAGGCTAAGGGGATTGTAAGTTCTGCCTTGTATAGGTCTGCAATATCGTAAACAAAAGATTTGTCATGCCCTGTGTGGACAAAGCCAAGTCCAGGACTCATGCCCAAGGCTACTATTATGCTATGGCAAACGCCATATAATGAAACGTTGGCTGCTGAAAGTGCTTGGTTGACTTCGTTTGAAGCTTCAAAGTCATCCACGTTGTAGTCTCTGCCATCCCATTTTACTTTGTATTTTTTCGATTGTTCTCGATAAACTTTTCTTATTCTTGAGCCTTCTCTGCCACGCAGTTGTTGCATGGTTAAGTTTGATACATCTTCATTTTCAAATCTCATTGCGTACATTTTTCTTGCAACTTCTAGTCTAGTTCTAGTGTTTGATACTAATTTTGCCTGCTTTTCTAGTAGTCTTGTGGAGTGGGCCAGGCTTCTGCCGTTTGCATAATGCCTGACTCCTCTTTCTCCTACCCATAAGACGGATGTGCCTACATCTCCTAATATTTCCATGGCTCTATGGCTTATATCTGTTCCGGGTCCAAGCATGAGTACTCCTATTATGCTACATGGGATGTTTACTTGTCCTCGATAATCGCTTATGGTTATTGCGCTGTCAAGTCTATTTATTTTTGCGTGTTCTACATAGATGAAACTTACCCTATCAGATATTCTGGGCAGTTCTGCAAGTTCTGTCTTTTTTGCTCCGGATATATCTTTCATTTTATTGGTATTATGCTTAGCAGTCCAAATCCGTAAGCTTTTTTCTTTCCAATGCCGATTTTTAGTGCTTGCTTGAATTTTTCCAAATCGGTTATTGTTAGGATTCCTTCATAGGTTGTGCTTGCTAGATTTATTTCTGATTTTTCTTTATTATCTTCATCATAATGCTTAAAGATTTCATTTTCTCTTTTTAAGACGCAAAATTCGTCAGCATTTACAGAAAAGCCATTTTTTTCGGCTCTTTCTATGAAAAATGAGTTTAGCTCGTCTAGTGGAACGGGCATCACACGGCCACGTTTTTTGTATTTGACTCTGTCTGCATGTGATTTAACTGTATTTAGTTTTATTCTAAAGTTTGCCCTCATTCCTTCTTTAAGTGATTCTAAGAAGTCATTGTAGTTTTTGCTTATGGCAGAATTTTTTACTCCATATTTTTCAAGCTTTTCAAAATTTGGCTCGCTTTCGCTTAGGATTAACAGATAATATTTTTCGTCTATGCTATCTATTCTCCAAAGCTTTCTGCTGCGTTTTTCTTTGGGTTTTTCACGTTCGTCTAAAAAAGAGTCTTCGATCCAAGCATGATAGCAACCAAGGTGCTTTAAATCTCTCATTTTTCTACGATTGTTTGTGTCTATTTCTACTCTTGATAAATACATTTTTCACCCCTATATACTTCCATAAAAGTCTAGTGGTTTTTCTTCTCTTGTTGCCATTTGTTTACTAAGTCTAACTTCAAATCGCGGTCCAAATTTGCGTTCTTTTTGTGAAAAAGATATCACTCGGTCATTTCTTATGATAAATGGTCTATCTTTCTGTAAACTCTTGTCTGCATAGATGTCTGCACGATAATTTTGATTTTTCTTTTTGTACCAGTCTGCTGCTTGCCATTCTAATTGCTCTAAGGCTTCTATTGGTCCTTTTTCTGTCGAGCCAATTATAAAATCTAGTGGCAATGGGCATGATCTCCTGCCCATGAATGGTTGAAAATATGGACTCTTTATGGCTTTTATTATTTCGTCTATCCACTTTTCGTCTTGGCTAGATATAGCCACTACAAATACTGCATCTCCCATGTAGTAGCGGTTTGTCACATAATTTCTTTCAAAATCTCCATTTTCTTTGTATTTGCTTGCTATGTGATAGTCTTTTTGCAAGATTCCTTCTTGGTCTATTCTCACTGCAAAGTCGAGATTGTTTAACTTTTGTACTTTTTCATCATCATCTCTTTTATATCCTAAACTAGCTGCTATTATTCCAATCACAGCAGATTTGGAAGGGTAATAGTCGGTGGCTCTTGTCTCAAATTTTGAGGATGTGCCCCAGGCTTGCATAGGCCCTTTTAATCTCAGTAATAGTGTTTTCAAAGCTCATCACCTAATCTTATAGATTTTTATTTAGTTCTGATGCCAAATCGTCTAAAAGTTCATTTATACTTTTTTCTTGCTTGCCTATTTCATTTACTTTCAAATCATCTAGTAGCAAATATGCAGTAAAAATTGGTTTATCTAAGATTTTATCGCATTTTGTATATTCGTCAAAAAGTCTTTCTATCGATTTGTTTACATATCCATCATCTGATTTTATTGGTTTTTCAAAGGCACTGACCATACTAGCCGGTCTATCGCTTCTTAGTGTTACTATTAGTGCTTGAGGAAGAGTTTGGTTGGCGAAAGTATTTATTTTTCCTGTTGGCATAGATTTTACAAAGGCTTCTAGGAAAAGCTTGGTGGCTTTTATAGTGTCTTCTTTTTCGCCAAGTTGCTTATAGAATTCATGAAGGGCTATGTTGGCATAGCGATATAGGGTGGATGAATTGTATTCAATTGTACCGAGCATGCCAGCACCTGCATTGTCTTCTTGTGCGAGGTCATCAACAGCTGTAAAGAAATCGAATTCACTTTCGATGCCATGAGTTGAAATGGCATGGGCTACTTGAGATGATGCATCTTCGTTTAATGATGGATCATCTGCCACCATTCTGCCGAATAGGGCTATGTCTATTGCAGTGTTACTGTTTAAAATTTCTTGCAATTCTTTTTTATCGGTATTTTTATTTATGCATGCTTGAGCAAATTGGTCTGCTTGCCTGTCGCTTATGAAAAATAATGCTTTTGCTTTTTGATCTTTAGTTGAAATTTTAGCGGCATTTAATGTTTTTTCAGCCATATTCATGGCTTCTTCTAAGGAAATTGAACTAGCTTTTTTTACAATTTTATTGGCAATATATGCCACAATGTTTAGTGAGCGAATTCCCACATTTTTGATATCGCCATCTTCGTTAAAGTATTTTCTCATAGCTCTTTTCCAGCTTTGTGAGCTAACTCTTGCTCTTGTCACTCCCCCGTATTGGGCAGTCTTAGGACTACCTGTGTCATCTCTGTTTATATTCGCAGGAGGCATAGTTTGAATTGCGTGAATATCTAAAAATAGTCTTTGATTGATTTTGTTTTCCATTTTAATCTTCTCCTTTTTCATTTTCTTTTCTAAATTTGTAGTAGGCCCTTGCCCATTTTATTTTTATGCCATCTTTTTCTTTTTTCAAAAACCAATATAAGTCGTCTGCCAGACTTGCATAATCAACTTTGACTTCTGATTTGGCCTTTAAAAGTTTTACCATCTGTCTTAAATGATTTTCTAATTGTTTGAAATTACTTGAAGTTACTAGAGCATTAAACCTTGCATCGGTAGACTTGCTGTCATTTGTTCTTAAATAGCTTAAGGCATCTCCCATGTTTTGGCGCCTTTCGTCTTTCTCGTAATCGAGTTTTAAAACAGAATTCATATTCGCTTGTTGATGCAGAGCGTACATCTGCAGCGCCGTAAAAATCGATTTTTCGTAATCATTTAGTTCATTTCGTGAACCGATAAATTCCTCTGGTATATTTTGGAATACATATGTAAGAGCATCCATATTGCTTGAGGTTTCTTTATTTATCGAGTTTCTAATGTTTGCCAACAAAGCTCTTGTAGCGGGAATGTCTCTTGTCGCATCAAGTTTTCTCAATATCCTTGCAGTTTCCTTGTAAACATCTAATGTTTTGTTCTCCATTTCTACCTCCTTTATAATTTTTTATTCAAGTGCCATATAAAGCTATTAAATGCTGTTGCTATATTTTTTGTGGAATCATTTTCTACTATGCCGATAAAATCTCTCGGGCCTGCATTTTCCATGATTTTTTCAGCTTGTCTTATGAGCAAGGTTTTTAATTTTTTATTCCACATCTTTGTCTTTTCGTCTTTATTATCTTTATAATCTATACTTGATAGCCAATCTCTGAAGGGCTTGTCAATTTCAAAATACATATCTTCTACATATTTTGATGTAAATTCATTTGATTCTATGTTTCTAATACTTTTTATATCATTTACAAATGATCTAAAAGTCTTATCTATGATATCTTTTGTTTTATCAACGAGGTCATTTATTCTGATAACCCAGCCCTGATCTTTAATGTCGTTTAGTATTGATTCTTTGATGTATAAGCTATCTACAATTTCGTTTGTCGGAACCCACGATGTTGCATTTCCATCATCTTCCATGCTTACAGAATTGATTTTTACAACTTGATTTTTGATATATGGCTCAATGTGATTTAGCCATTCCATAATTCCCGGTTTTCTTTTAGGTGTATTGGCATTATTTTCATTAGCGTCTTCGGTCCTTGTGATAAGTCCAAATGATCTCCACAAGGATTTGTTTAGTTGATGCTTTTTTGGAGTAAATTTGCCCTTGTTGTCTCCACTATTATTGTATTTCCATAGAGTCATAGGCTCTAAAAAATTATCTTCATGTGATACTTCTGGCAGTTTTACAATCTGCATTTTGAATACATCTCTAGGAGCGAAATCAGGTATGTAAATGGCCCTGCTCCACCTTGTGTATAATTCACTTATATTATCAATTATATTAGATGACATATATTTCTCAATTAGCTTTGATGGACTATATTCCCAGCAAGGTTTCTGAATGTTGATATTGTACTGGGTGTTTACTTTATCCAACAATTGCAAATTTAAAATCAAGGTCTTATATATATTATCGCTTGAAAGATACACTCCTCCCAAGTCGAATAGCCATCCCTTGGATGCCTTGTATTTTTCATCTCCGAATATAACCTTATCTGATAGGCCCGTATATGATTGATATGTTATTAGCCATCTTACTACTTCATCATAATTTAACATTTCTTTGTTGTTACCATGATTATATTTTGGAGAAAATAGGGCTATTTTATTGGCACTTTCTGAAATCATTCTATTTATATTTTTGCCTAAGACTTCGCTCGGACTAGTTTTATTGATTTTTGAACTATCCACTTGTGCTTCTGTCACCTGATAGAAAGGATACTTCTCGTCAAATAGATTAAATCTATCATGCCAGAGCTCAAGATATTTGATGACAATTTCTGGGAATTTTCCAGCAGTCCATAAATCTTTCCATGTTTTCATCAAGTTATCTTCATACTCTTCTTCATCGTCGATATCAACACTTTCGACCTGCTTCATGCGCTCATCTACTTCTAGTTGAGCGTAGGCCTTGCCACTTGCATCGTATCTTGAAAAAACGGTGTGAAGTATGGCCAATAAAAATCTCATCACAGCAAAATCTTGAGTTAGCATATCTCCCGCAAGAGCCGTGTACGTGTGAGCATTTTGAAAAAATTCCTTTAACCCAACAAGCTTTGTAGTGCCTTTGTCGTCCGTTGCAACCAAAATCCAAGGCTTGTCAACCAAATTAAATTCGCTCATTTTCATCCTCCTTTTTTACTATAAGCCCATACTTTGGGTCATAGACTAATATTTTATCCAATATTCTAAATTCATTTTTTTTATCAAATACTATTGCAAGATTGTTTTTAAGCCAAAGCTGCTCGTTCCAAGAAGCAAAATTTTTCAAATAATATTTTTCGAGTTCTTCTATTACTTGATCTATAAGATACTTGCCCTTACTGTAATATACAGAGTTAGGCAATTTTATAGTTCTCTTGGCTATTTCCATTGCAGTTTTATTATCGCTAGAATTAAGGACTCCCTTTTTATCAAAAAACTCATATCCATCCTCGCAAGATTTAAGTGCTATTACTTCAATAGTATCAGTGCTATCTCTGACCTGGGCATAAGCTTTGATATCTGATGCTTCCGCGACATGATTGGAATTTTTAATCCAATCAGATAAATTTTTGTCTGTTGAAATAGAGCTTATAAGTGGCTTGTCTATACAATAAGCCTCTGCCTTTATCTTTTTTTCTTCAACCAGCTTGTCTTTTGCCCTTTTATAATTCTCATATTTCATTTTTAACTCATCATCTAACTCTAGGTCTTCATCTGAATAGACAAGTTGAACCAAGTGCGATATATCATTTGGCAAATTTATTTTTTCTGGCAAAAAATACTCTGTCCTGAATAAAAGATAGGCTGGATAGACGTAAGTGCTTGCCTTGTCAAAATCATAATTGTCGCAATTTAAGACATAGACCTTTGGCGTTTTCAAATTATCAGGTCTTTTTGTTTCAGTATGTCTGTGAAGTCGCCCCATTCTTTGCAAAATCAAGTCCATGGGTGCCAAATCAGTTATTAAAAGGTCAAAGTCTATGTCGAGAGATTGCTCAATAACCTGTGTTCCGATAATTATTTTAAAATCTGGTCTCTTGCATTTTTTCCCAATTGTATTAAGCAGTTGTTTTTCTTTTCTATATCTATCTGTTGCAATAAATGATGAATGCAGCAATTCAACTACTTCTTCTCCATACTCAGCAATACATTTTAAAAAAAGTTCTTGGGCTTTTTTTACTGTATTCACAATAATACCTACGACGCCACCATCTGGCGTACTCTCATTTATCAGCTTTATTATATCTTCGCTTTCATCTCTATTTTTTCTAATTATTGTATAATCTCGGCCAGACTCTTTTTCAAAATCTGAAAACTGCTTAATACTTTGACCGTCATTATAGGTCAAAAGCGGATAAGCCTCATTTGTTTCAAATCCTTCTGGCTTAGAGACTTTTTTAAATTTATAACCAGCTCCTGCCATATAAAATTTTAATAGTTCGTTTCGCTTATTTATTGGCAGGGTTGCCGATAAAATCACAACCGGCACCTTATATGCCCCAAGCCACCTCAAAGCTTGATGCAAATACACATTCATATATGAATCATAGGCATGAGCTTCATCTATTACGACAATTTTATTTGATAAACCCAGATGTCTTAGCATCAAATGTTTTTGCTTTAAAGCACAGAGCAAAATCTGATCAATTGTTCCAACTGTGAAATCATCTAGAATAGATAATTTTCTACCAGCAAACCATTCATTTACCCCTAGTCCATCCTCGCCATGAATATTTCTACTCTTGGGTAAATTTGAAAATTCTTCATTTAGCTGAGCCTTACCATGGATAAGCCTAATTGACCTCCCACCTGATGTATGCTCCAGCCAATCCTTAACCCTTGTAAAAATTCCATTTGAAGTAGCTTGAGTTGGAAGTCCAAAAAACATTCCCCTTCTCTTGGTCTTTTGCGCAAGCTGCTCAACTGCCACAAGCGCAGCCTCCGTCTTACCCATACCCATGGGTGCCTCTACTATCATTATGCCGGGTTTATCAATTTCATCTATTTTTTCCGATATCTTTTTTTGTGCATCTTTTGAATTAAAATTGAATCTAGCTTTATAAATTTCATCATAATATGCTTGAGGCTCCCATTCTTTAGCTTGACTATCATGCCATTTTAAAAATCCCAACTCCGCCCGGTCAGAGTCCACTTCGCACTCATCTATTCCAATTAAGGGGAAGTAATCTTCATTGCTGCTTATCCAGTCTGCCATTACTAAAAGTCCAGACAGAATCACTTGTCCTGGTTGGGAAATTAGAGGAAGCTCATCCACATTTGAAAATTTGCTATTTATCATAGCCCAATCAAATATTTTTTTATGTATCTTAGACCAGAAAATAGCTGTTGTAGAATTAGTATCGTCATCTTGATAAAGACTAGAAAAGTAGCTTGAACTGCCATCCGATTCTAATTTAGAAATAGGTCTTCCGTGGTGAGCTCCTATAATATTTGCCACGCAAAAATTGACTCCAAACTTCTCTAGAATATATTGACCACTTACATTATGAGCAATATTTTTTTTGCTTTTAAAGTCGTAGAAATCAATATTTTTAAAACCCGCATTTTGAAGATTTTCCAAAATCAAACTATCTAGTTCACTATCTCCATTAAAAGATTTTTTACTCTGAAATATCGCTGTCGCCTTGCCAACATCATGAACAGCTCCCAAAAATCTGCAAAGATTTCTAACTAAATCATTCTTATTTTCAACTCCCGTATCTATGGAATTTATCAAAAAATCCTTAGTCCCATCAGATAACCAATTGTCAAACAAGCGTCCACAAATCTCCATAGTATCTTCCAAATGGATCATCAGTGGTAGCCACATGGGAGCGTTTTCACATCTATTCTTTTTAGCCCACAAGTATTTTTCCATACTCTCACCCATTGTTTTAAAACTCTAAAAAGCAAGTTTTATTCTTTAATATCTTTTCGCAAACCTCTTTTTCTGCAATTATAACTCGTAAGTGCTTATGTTTTATATATAAAATTATATGTAGGTCATACGCTCTTTTATACTTGTTAAAATTTTACTATATAATTATTATAATCTTTTAGACTTGGATAATACACACATAGATTTCAATATTTTTTATATAATCAAATGTGAAATGTTTTTTATTTTTCTTAAAATTTATATCAAGCGGCTTTTTTTCAAATTTAGATTGTATCTTTAAGTGAAATTTTTTTTGAGATAAAAAATGTTTTTGTAGCTATATGTCTACTTGCTAAAATGTCGGATACATTTGTTATAACTAGAATAAATTATATTGTTCAAATATTGATTATTGGGGAATGTTTTGATATATTATAAAAAATTATTGACTAAAATAATATTTACTTTAGGGTTATATAGATGAATGAAGAAAACAAAAATAATTTAGATTTAAAAATTAAAAGATTAAAAAAAGTATCTGGGATCATTGGCATACTAGGACTCTTAGTCCTGTCTTTGGTTTTTCTTTTTGATTTATCGTATCCCAATATCTTATTTTCGATTCTAGCAACCATAGCCTTGGCTCTAATATTTTTATCAGCTGGAATGTACATAGCAATCTGGTTTATGGATATAAGCCTAGCTTATAAAAGAAAGCAGTATTTTTCTGTAGCTTTTCTATTTTTACTTGCCTTAATTTTTATCTTTTGTAAATTCTTTTAATAGCTAATAAAGCTTAGATTTAAAAAAGTTGGATGAGATAGTTTTTGCTTAATACTCTTACATATTTTCTAGTATAGGCATAATAATGAATAAGAAAATTTAAAATTTATAAAGCAGTTCCTTGATGGACTGCTTTTTTATATTCTATCTTATAATATCTTCTCTATTTTCTTAAAAAATAATTATTTATAAAATACAAAAAACCTCGGAAAAAACCGAGGTTTTGGTAAGATACAAATATTATCTCTTTGAGAATTGTGGTGCACGTCTGGCTTTTTTCAAACCGTACTTCTTTCTTTCTTTCATTCTAGAATCTCTTGTCAAGAAGCCAGCCTTTTTAAGAATTGGTCTAAGCTCTGCATCATATTCTAAAAGAGCTCTTGCAACACCGTGTTGCACTGCTCCTGCTTGACCTGTAAAGCCACCACCGATTACCTTTACGATTACATCGAATTTGCTTTCATTATCAGTCAATGTAAGTGGAGCCTTTGCAACAGCTCTTAGAGTTGCATAGTCGAAATAATTTTCTATTTCTCTGCCATTTATAACAAACTTTCCAGAACCTGGTAAAAGTCTTACAGCAGCAACTGAAGTTTTTCTTCTTCCTGTTCCTCTGAATTGATTATCCATAATTCCTCCTACTCAATTAAAATTCGTATGCTTCAGGTTTTTGTGCTTCGTGTGGATGTTTGTCTCCAGCATACACTTTCAACTTCCTAAACATTTGTCTGCCTAGGCTATTTTTTGGAAGCATTCCCTTTATAGCATGTTCAATAATAAATTCTGGTTTCTTTTCGAGTAGTTGTTTGTATGAAACTTCTCTTCTTCCGCCTGGATAGCCGGTGTGATAAGCGTGAATCTTATCTTCCCATTTATTTCCAGTCAATCTCACTTTTTCTGCATTGATGATAACAACAAAATCTCCAGTGTCCACATGTGGAGTATAAATTGGTTTGTTCTTTCCTCTTAAAATATTAGCCACTTCAGTTGCAAGTCTGCCAAGTACCTTGCCTTCAGCGTCAATTATATACCATTTTCTTTCTACTTCGTGGGCTTTTGCCATGTAACTTTTCAAGCTACTTTCCTCCTAATCGTTTAAAAAATTCCGGGGCTTTTTAAACAAGCTATATTTTACTAAGTCCCCCTCTCTTTGTCAAGCTATTTACTGATTTTTTTGGTTTTTTTGTTTTATTTATTCTTACTTTTTTACTTAAATGATATAATTCTATTGGTGATTAATATGCAGTATCAAAATCTTGGCAAAAATAGAATATTTGCTGGTCTAAGCGAAAAAGAAATTGACGAGTCCATTGAACTTATGAAGGCTAGAGTCAAATTCTATGAAAAATCCAACCCCATAATCAAAGAAGGCGATGAGATATCCTCCTTCTTTTACATAATAAAAGGCTCTATCTTTGTTTATAAGTGTGATATTTTGGGCAATAGGCGAATTATTTCAATTGCTAAAAGTGGTCAGCTCTTCGCAGAAGCCTTTTATATAAACGAGGTGAAGTTCTCGCCTGTCTACGCAGTTGCAAGTGAGGACTCCAAGCTTATTAGCTTGACTTTAGATAAAAATAATTTTGTGGATAGAAAGGATCTCTACTTAAAGATAATGACAAATATGTGCAAAGTTTTAGCCATGAAAAATACCATCTTGAGAAAAAAAATTGACATCCTAAATCTTCCAACTATAAGGGATAAGGTCCTATATTATCTGCGTTCTCTAGAACTCGAAAATTCAAGCAAATACTTCTTTATTGAATACAATGTATCTTCCCTATCTGAATATTTGGGCGTCAATAGATCTGCCCTATCTAGAGAACTTTCAAAAATGAAAAAAGAAGGAATAATAGACTATTACAAAAATCAATTTCGCATCTTAAAATAAAATTTAAATATTTAAAAAAAGAGCAGTCTCAAACTGCTCTTTTCTTTATACATATTCTACGTATTTCTTAGTTAAAACTTTTTACTGTATATTCTCTTACTTCGGATTTTACTCCGTCTTTTTCAGCCCAGTAACGGATTTGATCGCCTGCTCTTAGTTGTTTTTCTAGGGTGAAGGTTGTAAAGTCTTGACTTATTATTCTTCTTCCCCTTCTCCTTGTTACAGTTTTGATTTCTGCTGTATATTCATCCCAGGTTCCATTTATTTTTACTGCGAGTTTTCCGCTTGCACCATTTAGGTTGCTTAGTACATAGACTGTCTTGTAGCCTGCTCTTGGTAATTGGATTTCCATTTGTGGTAGGCTTGCTCCAAGTGCTTTTATTTCTGTGTCTTCTGTGAAGGTTATGACTAGTTTGTTGTTTTGAAGAGTTTTTCCTTCCCAGCCTTTGAATGTGTAGTCCATGGTTTTGTTGTAGACTGTTGGCGGGTCTATTGTTACTTCTTTGTCTTTTTTTACGTAGAATTTTCTTATAGCTTTTATGAAGGCTTTGTCTGTATCAGCTTCTGCTACTTTGAAGGTTACGATTATCATACCGTCTGGCCTATTTGCTTTTATTTGGTCGTCTGGTATGTTTGGATCTATTGGGATGATGTCTTCTGATTCGTATTTGGCGTTAAAGACTATGTCTTGTCCT
Source organism: Peptoniphilus sp. GNH (assembly GCA_021307325.1). Taxonomy (NCBI): domain Bacteria; kingdom Bacillati; phylum Bacillota; class Tissierellia; order Tissierellales; family Peptoniphilaceae; genus Peptoniphilus; species Peptoniphilus sp. GNH. The sequence continues at coordinate 614,513 of CP089931.1, forward strand.
TCTAGTTTGAGTTCCTTGTCCCAGCCTATGGCTTTGTAGTATTTTGCTGCTTTTATTTCTGGCACTTTCATTCCGGCTTGTTTTGCGTCTTCAAAGGATAGGTCTTTTGCAACTTTGTAGGTGACTTCTTCTTTGTTTAGACTTCCATTTGCTTCTTGTTTGAAGCTTACTTTTATAAATTGTGGTTCTACTTGGTCGTTTTCTCTTATTTCTTTTACTGGGTCTTGCCAAGTAGCTATTAGGGTTTTGTTTTCTTCTATGCTTGTGTTTAAATCGAAGTAAGCGGCCTCATTTTCTTTGCCTTTTTCTTTCCAACCGACGAATACTTTGCCTTCAAGTTTTGGTTCGTCAAAGGCTTGTAGTTTTTGTCCATGGGAAACTTCTTGACTTTTTACGTTGCTTCCTCCCATTGAGATGAAGGTTACGGTGTGCTTAGTGCTTGTCCATTGGGCTATGGCTGTTTTATTTTCATTTAATGTTATTTGATCTCCCTCTCCATAAGTTGTGTCATCTATCTTCCAGCCTGCAAATACCGCATTTTCTTTTTGTAATTTGCCTTTGTTTGCCAAGTTAACTACGGTACCAACTTTTACCCTTATAGCATCTGGCACTGTTCCTCTTACATCAGCTCCACCATTTTCATAAATCAATGTTACCGTCTTTTCTATTGCTTTAAAGATAGCAACAAATTCTTTGTTTCCTTTGATAACTGAACCTTCGTCAATATTTTCTTGCCATTCTTTAAATTCGCAATCTTCATTCGCAGTGACCTTTGGTATTACTATGGTCTTGTTGTCCGGTGTTTTTGTTTGGCCTATTTTAATACCAGCGTTTGGATTTACGAAGTAGACTATTTCATCTTTGCCATCTACTTTTCCATTGCCATCTGTTTTGAAGGTGACTGTTACATAGCCTTCTGGCTTTTTAACGCTATCATCAGTTTTAGTAATTATGTCATTTGACTTTTCAAATTCAAATTCGAAAACTGCCTCTTGTGCAAATTGTCCTTTTAGGGTCTTGCCATTTGCATTAGTCCAATTTTCTCCATTCACAAAGTATCCAGTGTCTGGTGTCTTTTTGATTGATGCTGCTATTGCTTCTAAATCTATTTCTACTTCTGGTGATACATAATAGATGAAGTCGCCTGTGAGTGTGCCTTCTAGTTTTCCGCCTTCTTTGGCTTTTAAAGTAATTTTTACATAGTTTTCAAGGGCTTCTTTTGGTCTTTCTCCATTTGACCCTGCTTTGACTATGTTATCATGCACTTCTACAGGTATTTTGATTGGGTTTGCGTCTGAGCCTTCTGTTGTTCCATCGGTGTATTTTATTATTACTTTTGCTTCCGCTTTTCCAACCTCGTCTTTATTCGGAGTGCTAATTACTTGTATTGAGCCTATTTGCTTGCCGTCTGGTGGAGTTATCTTGCCTTTTAATATATCAGATGTGATTTCTTTTCCCTTAGGCGTATCTAGGGGAGCAATCGTGCTTTTTCCTATTAATTCTTTTGCGTCTATTTCTTCTTCATAGCTTGCTTTTATTAGGGTAACTTTTTGTGTGAATTTGTTTTTAGCTAAGTCTATGTCTAAGACTGGATTTAGGTCTGTTAAGCTGTTGTCATCTGCTCCTTCTTTTATCTTTTGCCACTTGTCGAAGTTGTATTTTACTTTTTGAGTGCCTAGAGATTCTCCATTATTGTCTTTTAGTTCGACTTCTTGGTCTTCTTTGCCTTTTGGATTTGAAACTGTTATTGCCACTTCTTTTGTTGGGTTTACCCAGAAGGTTTGACTTTGTTTTTCGTCTGCTTCAAGTGCTGCTTTTTCCGTCTTGTCTATTATGACTTTTACATAGCTTGCTGGTACGTCCGGTTTATTTGCCGGGTCTGTTTGTTCTACCACATCTTGTGCAGATCTTGGTGTGATCAAGGTTTCTTCTGTGAATTTGTGGCGCTTTGTAAAGTCGAAGATGCCATTTTCTTTTTCTTCTTCATTTTGTGCTTTCTTGTCTGCTGTCCAGTTTGTGAATCTAGAATCGCCTGCAGTGTCTATTTTCGGTATTTCTACCCAAGCATTTTTGTTTACATAATAAACTTTTGAGTCTCTTGCATCAAAGTCCTTGTTTGGTTTTACCCTTACTTTTATATAGTCTCCAGTTACATCTTTCAAGCCGCCATCTTTTGCTTCTAGTTTTTCTGCATCTGATAGGAATTTAGGCTTGTCAGCATTCTCATTCAAGGCTTCGTAGACATTCTTGTAAATCTTTATCGGAATAACAAGCTCTTGTGTGTCCTTTTTATCTTTAAATTTAACTTTAGCCTTGATATTTACTGTGCGAACCAGCTCATCCTTGTCAGCTTTTTTCTTTTCATTTACTAATTCAAAAACTTTTTCATCAGTTAAAGCCTGGTCTTTGTCGTCAAAAAGTTCAACAGTTGTATCTTGAGGAAGTTCTTTTTCTACAAGTTTTTCTCTTCCATTTTCCTTTACTTTTTCTTTCCAAACAATTTGCTTCTTTAGATTTTCAAGAGTCGGAGCAAATTTATTCGACCAGTTTTTTGTCGCATCCGCCTTATCATCTTTGAAAGCTTCTGTTATGACCATGCCCTTAGCAGCAGCACCAGACCAGTCAAAATAGGCAGTGAAAGTATAGGGCCTTTGGATGTCAGTTGACTCATTAAGCCACTTTTCATTGTCCCACTTGCTAAAGCTCTTACCTGAATCTGGAGTGATATAGTATCTGCCTTCTTCTTTTGCTTTAGGATTTCCACTAGCGTCTTTGCCATCTTCCCAGATTATTGGATGAGGAAGCTTATCAGACTTTAATCCCTTGATTACATCATAGTAAATTGCTGTTACTTCTTTTCCGGCTTTGTCCTTAAATACTCCACCCTTGTTTGTCTCATCTACCTTGAAGGTAACTCTTACATAACCATCTGGTACTGGGTCTTTTGGATCTGTGACTTCTATAACTCTTGCATCCTTATAGTAGAAAATAATCTCATCGGCTCCAGTTCCATTGATGCCCAACAATTCGTTGGTGTTTTCATTCACATCATAAAAGAGTTGTTTTTGCGGCTTTTCTCCATCTGCTAAAACCCATCCTGGTATTGGTCTATAGTTTCTGGCGTCGTAATGGCGGCATTGGCTTATAACTTTTTCTTGACCAATTATGCTATTTGCCCTAATAAGCCTTGTTTTTTCTGCTAAATCTGTAGTCGCTTCTATCGCTTCTTTCGCTCTTACATCTACATAATTTACCTTATAGTTGCGTGTCCTATATCTTCTATAGAAAAATTTAAAAACATTGTCTTTATATTTTGGATTATCAATCGAAAGACCTGTCTCTTGGTCTAAAATTTTTGCAGGTTCTACACGAAAAGTTTGGAAATAGGTGTTGTTAAATTTAACTCGATCATTATATTGCCTATACTTATCGTAAATGTTCGATTGTGGATGGGCCGTAAGTTCTTCATCATCTGCTAAAATCCATTCTTCATTTTGTTGATCCCCTGTAGCTGCGACTAAATAGTTGACACGCTTATTCTCAATCTCATCACATATAAACTTATCAACGTTGAAATCTTTATTCAATAAATAATGTTCAACCTTTATATCTACAGTATCTGTTGGTATCCATATAGCTTTTAGGTAAAGTGGACTTACTACATCATTTCCAAAAGAATAAAGCTCTCTCGCTCCAGAAATATCTCTGTACTTCTTACTATATTCCTTGTCTAAGTTATTTGTATAGTTGCCGTCCTTATCTCTTTTATAGCGGATAAGTTCCCAGCCACGAAATTCGTATCCCTTTCGTTTCGGTTTTGCTGGCAAGTTTAATATTTGATGTTGAACCACTGTAAAGACTTGCTTGTCTTTAGTCTTTTCTCCGCCTAAAGGATAGGTTACTTTTTTCTCTTGTCCAGTATCGCCTTCTACAATAGTCTTTTTCTCAACAGTTAGATTTTCTGTATTGATATCAGGTAAAGTTCCGCCGTTAGCATCAAAGATCACCTTCCACTTATAGTCCGGCTCGCCCCATTGAGCATACAAGATTAAATCTCGTGCTGGCATGGTTTCATTTATTTTTTGTATGAGTTTTTGTCCTTTTATATCCATGGCCCAGCCCTTGAACTCCCAATTATCTGGAATTCCTTCCGGCTTTTCAGGCTTGTGGTCTTTATCGAGATTCAATTTGTTTAGAGGGTATTGGTAGAAAACCTGAATTTTGTCCTTAGCTTTGTAGTCTGAGTCATCCTTTTCCTTGTCGGGGTCATTGTTGAGCTTTAGTTCATACTTATTTCTTGAATATTCAAAGGCTATATAACCATTTTGATCGAAAATTCGATACTCATCTCCGCTATCTTCGTTTTCGTTTTCATCTTCCTCTAAGTCTTCGATAGGCTTCTTTAGATCTTCTTTTTCTTCTTCATTTAGCGGGTCAATTCGAGGGAAGGACCACATAAAATATATCTTTCCCTTTTGTCTTCTCTTGCCTTTATATCTATAATAAACCTTAGGAAATGGCGTTTCTTCATCTCTTGCTTCATTCTTGTCATCTTGCAGGTCAAATGCATCGAATTTTTCAACTCGCTTTTTACCCTTACCAGTAAAACCTTGCAGATCTGGCGGTGTAAAATCATAATCGCTATTATTTGTATCGGACTTTACCATATAGAGGTCATAGTCATAGCTTTGTTCGCCTTCTTCAAAACCGTCCAGCAAAAAGTCCTCGTGAATTGGAAAAACTTGATCACTTTGATCGATACCAAAGGCTATATCAAAGGGACCCGCCTTTTTAGGAGCCACACCTTCACCCATAGGAATTTCTTTTGCTAAACCCTTTGTGCTAAGCTCCGGGTAATCCACAAATTCGTTGGCAGTAAGCCTATAAGGAGGCGTATCACGATATAAACGTTCTTCTACACCTTGCAAGATAGACCATCCAAGAGAGTTGTTGTCCTCTTTAAATCCACCGACCTCCAAGATGTCATTGGGCCACATTCCCACAAGGCTTTGATTAAAGCGTGCCTCAAAGTGATAGGGCGCTCCCGGCTTGCCCAACACTTCTCCATTTCTTGTCAGCGTTGGATAAAAACTCGCTTCGAAGGAACCTTTAGTAAACCAAAGCTTGTAGACCTGCCTATCGTAGTAGATGTTATATACAGTCTTTCCTGTAGGCGATACCTTCTTTATAAGCTCTTGGTGCTTGCTGTCGACATTTTGCTTATTGGTAAGATCTTTGTTATAGACGTAAAACTTATTAAGATAGAGAAGGTCCATTTTCTCATTTCCATTGGGATTGTTG